>NZ_JBFATZ010000007.1:283869-399379 GCF_040678635.1 Thermopolyspora sp. NPDC052614 | reverse complement strand
CCGAGGCGGCCGAGGCCGAACGCGAACGCGCCCTGGCCCGCGCCGAGGCCGCCGAAGCCGCCCGCGCCGAAACCCTGGCCGCGACCGCCGTCGCCGAGGCCCGCGCCAAGCTCGCCGAGGAGCGCGCGGCCCGCGCCGAACACCAGGCCGCCGCCCGCGTCGCCGCCGCCGAGCGGCAGCTCGCCCGCGCCCGGCGGCAGTCCGAGGAACGCCTGCCCGCCGCCGCCGCAAACCGACCCGGCCGGAAACAGCGCGGGGTCGATCGCCGCGATCATCGCCGGGTTCGGAGCGTATGCCTCGGTCCTGGCAGCCGAACGCGACCTGCTGCGCGAGGAGCTGTCGGTGCACAAGGCCCGTGCCGGCGACCTGCGTGCCCAGCTCAAGGCCGCCGAGCTGCGCGAACGAGCCGTGTCCGCCGAACTCCGCAACGCCCCCGCCCGCCTCTGGCCCGGCCGGAGGCCGAGGCCCCGTGACAGAGCGCCCCGCAATGGCCGGGCCGCCGTCAGCAATCGGGTTCAGCAGGACGTTCAGCAGGACGGCGTCTTCCGCATGCCGCCCCCGGCCTGGCCGTAGCCCCCGCCCGTGACGGCCAGACGGCGGTGGTCGGCGGGCCGTGCGGCTGAAGGGCACCCGATCGCAGACAACGCCGCCGGCTCGTCTCATGCTGGGTTCGTCTGTGCGGCGCGTGAGGTGTCAGTGCGGCGCCGTGGACGACGCGACTTCGCCCGCGGACGGGCGCGCGAGGTCGCATGGCGGCGCGGCGGAGTGGCGGTAGCGGCCCGGCGAGACGCCGTACTCACGGCGGAACGCGCCCGCGAACGCGAACTCGGTCGCGTATCCGACCTGGCGGGCGATCGACGCCAGCGGAGCGTCCGTCTCCCGCAGCAGCCGGGCCGCGTAGTCCAGGCGCCAGTCGGTCACGTACTTCATCGGCGGCATGCCCACCTGCGCGGTGAACCGCCGGTTGAACGTCGTGCGAGACATGCCCGCGGTCTGGCTGAGCCGCGCCACCGTCCACGGTCGCGCCGGATCGCGGTGGATCTCCTGGATCGCGGCGGCGATCGCCGGATCGCCGACGACCGGCCTCTCGGCCGCGCCCTGCAGTTCGTGCCACTGGCGCAGCGCGTGGACCAGGATCAGGTCGACCAGCGCGGCACGGGTCGCTCCGGTCCCCAGCCGCCGCTGGGAGGCATCCGCGCCGAACAGCTCGGTCAGCGAGCGCAGCTCGGGATGGCGGTCGTAATCCGGCGTGACCGTGATGACGTCGGGCAGCGCCTGAAGGTACTGCGGAGCCCGGCCGTGGGCGAGCCGGTGCGCGCCGCACAGGAAGTCGAAGTCGAGGGGCCGGGGCCCGGGGGCTGCAGGCCGGGCTCCGCCATCGGAAGATCCTCCAGCGCGCATGGGACGTGGTTGAAACCGTGATCGGCGCCGGACGGGATGATGGCGACGTCGCCCGCCGTCAGCATCACCGGCCTTTCCGTCGCCGTGATCAGCCAGCAACTGCCGCGCAAGGCGATGTGGAATCCGCTGCCGGGGAAGGCGGGGAACCGCGTTCCCCAGGAGCCGGACTGCTTGATCACGCGAGCGTCCGCGCTTCCGGCGCGGACGGTACGGATCACCTCGCTGATCACATCCATGCGGCAGATGCTAGCCAATGTCGCCGCCCCGCCGCCCCGGCCCGGCGGCACACAGGCGTATGAAGCGGGGCCGCTCGCGTATGGCCGCGGCCGCGCGGCGGATGGTTGAGTCTGCGTCCATGAGTGACCAATCCACCAGTCACGACAAAGCCGCCGAGGTGCTGCGCGACCACGCCGAGGAGGCGGACCGGAACGGTCGCGTGGCCCCCGAGAGCCTGGAGGCGGTCAGCGCGAGCGGGGGCTTCGCGCTGGGTACGCCCGCGGCGTTCGGAGGGGCCGGGGCCGACGCGGAGACCGTGTCCCGGTTCCTCGCCTCGCTGGGGCGGGCCTGTCCCTCCACGGCCTGGATCACCGGAACATGCATGGTCAGCAAGGATCTCGTCGCCACATACCTCCCCGAATCGGTCCAGCGGGAATTCTTCGCCGACCCTGACGGCCTCGCCTGCGGCTCCGGCCTTCCCTCCTGCGGCCGGGGCGAGCCCGTCGCCGGGGGAATACGGGTGACGGGAGCCTGGCCGAACGTCTCCGGATGCGAGGACGCGACGTGGGCGACGCTCGCCCTGATGATCGACGCACGGCCCCACCTCGCCGCGATCCCGGTCGCCGACCTGACCGTCAGGCGGACCTGGCACATGGCCGGCATGCGCGGGACCGCCAGCCACAGCCTCGCCGCCGACGGCGTCCTGGTACCGGCCGAGCGCATCGCAGACTGGTCCGTGCCCCCGCTCGCCAAGCGGCTGGCGTACGCCCTCACGGTGCTCGGCCCCGTGGTGGGAGCCGCCCGGGGGGCGCTCGATGTGATCGACGAGCTTTTCGCCTCGGACCGCAAGCCGTACATGACCACCTACTCGCGCATGGGGGAGTCGCCGGGCGCCAGGCACTGGCTGGCGGAGGCGACCCACCTGGTGGACCGCGCCGAACGCACGATGCTGGCGGTCGCCCGCGCGGCGGACTCGCCCGACCTGTCCGACGGCGACGGCGTCGGCCTGCAGAGGGACCTGGCGGGGGCGGGCGGCGACTGCCGGGCGGCCGTCGAGCTCATGCTCGACCTGTACGGCGCGAGCGGGTTCGACACCGCGAGCCCGCTGCAGCGGTACTGGCGCGACGTCGCCGTCGGCAGCCGCCACCCGCATCTGCGCAACTACCTGGCGGCGGAGAGGCTCGGCTCGGCACTGGCCGACCGGCGTATCGGACAGCAGTGACGACTGCGGCTCGCCTTGGCAACTCCCCACGGTCGCGCATGGCCGCTGCCTGTCGCGGATCAGGTCCTTTGCCGCCGTCGGCCGCGTCTTCGTGCCCGGCGTCTTCGTGCCCAACGTCCTCGTTTCCGGCGTACGGCCGGGCGAGCGCGTGGCCGTGAACGCGGAGGCGCGTCGGCGGCGGGGGCCGGGATCGCATCCGGCGGCGGGCCCGCGACACAGGCCCGCGACGTAGGGGAGGAGCCTTTGTGATCCATGTCGGGCACCGACGCGCCGCCGGCGGCCGACATCGGGGGCCGGTGTCCCCACCGGGCGGCCGGGCAACACCGGTGGGGACACCGCTGGCAGGCGCCGCGGGAACGGCGAGCACGGTCGGCGGCGCCGCACCATGACAGGACAGTCAGATCACTGGTAAAGTAGTTGTCAGTTGAGGGATTTGTAATGATTTCTTAAGGGCATTTACTCACGTATGACCGAGGTGGTGCGTGACTTCCCCACAGCCCGCGGCAAAATCCCCCCTGTCACGATCGCCGAACTGCCCGACCCGCAGCCGCTAAGGCGGGTGCTCGGCCCCGGAGTGGTCGCCGCCGGGGTCGGCCTCGCCTCGGGCGAGTTCGTGATCTGGCCCTACATCTCGGCGAACGTCGGCCTGGTCTTCCTGTGGGCGGCCGTGGTCGGCGTCGTCGCGCAGTACTTCCTCAACATGGAGATCGAGCGCTACACGCTCGCCACCGGCGAGACCGCGCTCACCGGGTTCAGCCGGCTGTGGCGGCACTGGGGCCTGCTGTTCGCCCTGATGTCGCTGCTGGCCAACATCTGGCCGGGCTGGGCGACCAGCTCGGCCACGGTCCTCACCTACGCCGTCGGCGGCGGCAACGTCACCGTGCTCGCGGTCGCCATGCTGCTGATCATCGGCTTCGCGCTCACCCTGTCGCCGGTCATCTACCGCACCCTGGAGGCGACGCAGTTCTTCAAGGTCGCCGCCGTGATCGTCTTCCTGCTCGTCGCCCTGGTGCTCGCCGTCACCGGCGAGGCCTACCGCGGGCTCGGCGAGGCGGTCACCCACATCGGGCAGGTGCCTTCCCAGCTCGGCGCGGCGCTCGTGCTCGGCGCCATGGCCTTCGCCGGGGCGGGCGGCGGGCAGAACCTGGTGCAGAGCAACTGGATCCGCGACAAGGGCCTGGGCATGGGCAGCCGCATCCCGCGCCTGGTCTCCCCGCTCACCGGCGAGGACCAGGCCAAGCCCTCCACCGGGTACCTCTTCCGGCCCGACGAGGCGAACCTGGCGCGCTGGCGGGCCTGGTGGCGGGTGGCGAACGTCGAGCAGCTCGTCTCGTTCGTCGCGATCACCATCCTCACCATCGCGGTGACCTCGATGCTCGCCTACTCCACCGTGTTCGGCGCCGACACCGCCAACAACGTCACCTTCCTGCGTACCGAGGGGGAGGTGCTCAACGAGCGGCTGAGCTGGTTCGGCACCTTCTTCTGGGCCGTCGGCGCGGTGTCGCTGTTCGCGGCGAGCATGGGCATCTGCGACTACGTGGGACGCATGGTCGCCGACGTCATCAAGACCGTCTACCTGCCGGAGAGCCGGTTCTGGACCGAGAGCCGCGTGTACGGGATCGTGGTGTGGTTCATGGTGCTGTTCGGAAGCCTGGTGCTGATCGCCGGGTTCGACCAGCCGATCACCCTGCTGATCATCTCGGCGAGCGTCGGCGGCATCATGATGTTCTTCTACTCGGCGCTGCTGGCCTGGCTGAACCGGCGGACGCTGCCCCAGGCGATCAAGATCCGCGGATACCGGCTGGTCATCGTCCTTGTGACGTTCCTGTTCTTCGGCTACTTCTCCGTGCTCACGCTGCTGGACCAGCTCGGACGGCTCTAGGGGCCGCCACGCGGCGGAGGACGGCGGATCCCCCGGGCGGATTCCGACGCCGGGCCCGGCGACAGGCCCGGCGCCGGAATCCGCCGAAACGCTCACCTCGGCCCCCGGATCACGGTACGGTCGAGACCGGCACGCGCCTCACCCTGCGCGCAAGGCGCCCCGGCCCCTCCCGCAGCCGCGCACCGGGCGGGGAACGAGGCGAGCGGCCCCCTGAAGACGGCCCGTACGGCGGGCACGCCGACACCGGCCGCGCGGCGGGCAGGCGGCGCGGCACACGGCCCTCGGGCGGACCGCGACGATATTCCGCGGCCTGCTCACGGAATCAGGCGACCCGATGAAAACCGTCCATCCGTGGACGAGCCCTCCTTCTTCCTCCTTCCTCCACGGGCCTCCTCCACGGGATCGGCCACCTGCCTGCGGCTCACGCGGACGCCAGGCCGCGCGGCCCACACGTCTCACACGTCGACGGCGAGCAGCTTGCCCGAGCGCACGTCGTACAGGGCGCCGCCGACCGGCATCGCCGGCGGAAGAAACGGGCTGGTACGGATCTTGACCAGGTCGTGCCGCAGCGCCTCGTCCTGGGCGGGGATGGTGTGAAAGTCGATGCTGCGGGTGTCCACGCCCCGGCGGGAGGTGAGCTCGTGCACGTCGGCGTCGCTCACCTTGGTCATGCCGCAGTCGGTGTGCGGCATGACCAGCACCCGCTTGACGCTCATCAGGTATACGGCCAGCACCAGCGTGCGCAGCACGTCGTCGGTGACGCGTGCGCCGGCGTTGCGCAGGATCTTGGCGTCCCCCGGTCGCAGGCCGAGCAGGGCCAACGGGTCGATCCGGGAGTCCATGCAGGTGACGACCGCGAGCCCGCGGGCGGCCGTGCCGGTCAGCCCGGAGAACTCGAAGTTCGCGGCGAATAACTCATTGGCACTGAACAGATCATCAAAGTCGGTCACGCTAGGTAGCACACCCCACGGATACAGCCGTGTCAAAGAATATTTGAGTGGTTCTCCTCACGCTTTGCCGACATAATCCTGCGCTCCCGGATGAATCCTCCCAGTCCCGATATGCCGCCCGGGCTCCGAATCCGTGCGGAACCCGGCCGAGTGATTTTCCTCACATAACCGTCCGAGATCATCGCGGGTGAGCGGGGTCGCGGCGGGGGACCGGCCGCCCGCCGGAGCGCCGTCGCGTTACGCCCGCGCCGCCCAATCCGGCAGAGGAAAACGGCGAATAAAAAAGAGGCAGAGTGTATAAATTCCCGTGCATCGTGAATTGATCACGAGGCATGAGGTTTGACTTCGCACGGATCCGCGCCCTGTATCCCCGTCGCCGTGCGCCGCCCGGACCCGACCCCCATCGCAGCCGCCCTCAGCGGCCCCGCCGGCGCTCCCTCCGCCTGATCGACAACGGGGGCGGCGCCGTGACAGACCGCCCCGGAGGGGCCGGGTCGCCGCCGGCATCGGGTTCAGCAGGTCAGCGTCTTGCGCTTCGGCGGTCCGAAGCCGAGATCGATGGTCTTGCCCCATCGGCCCTTCGCGACGTTCGATTGCAGCACGTACGTCTTGCCGTCGGCCTTCTTGACGGCCACGCGGGCGTAGATCTCGTCGCTGTCCAGAAGGTCCTCGTCCAGGTACTCGGAGTAGACGGTCCATCTGATCCGCTTCGTGACCGGGTACTGGCTGGTCGAAGGGCATTGGACGGGATAGTGGAGCAGGAGATCGTCGCTGAAGGTGTCGCTCGCCCAGATGTCCACGGACGAGATGCTGTCGCCGCCGTTCGCGGGCAGGCACAGGAGAGTCAACTCCAGGGTGTCCGATTCCCTGGTGTTGGCCCACGTCAGCTCGCAGCGGCCGTCGGCCCGGGCCGTACTCGCCTGCGCCGCCGCAGGCGCGATCAGATTCAGGGACGCCACGGCCGCCAACGCCGCGGCGAGCCGGACCCTTCCCGTCCATCGTGAGTTCACGTCGGTCTCCTCGTATGCGTGACGCGGGGTGCTCATGCCGCACTCCGCCTTGCGTCACGTCGAGTTTGCGAGCCACCGCTTCCTGCGGGCTTCCCCGCGCCTTCCCCCCGTGCCCCCCCTGTGCCCGCGTGGGGGAAGAGCGGAGGAAGCCGGAATGGGAGCGGGTGCATCCTCCGCTCCCCGCGCAGGCCCGGCGCCGCCGCGCGCGACCGGTACGGGCCGACCATGCCGGGCCCGGCGTGGTCCGGCATGGTCCCGGCGGGGGCTGGGCGGGGGCTGGGCGGGGGCCGGGCCCGGCGTGGGGCGTCGCTCACCGCCCGGACAGGGGCGTCTCCCCGCCCCCGACACCGCTCAGGGCGGCGGTCCGGCAACGCGCGGCGTCGAGGGGATGCGAGGACTGCGCGAACAGGTCCGAGGCGCGGGTGAACAGCCGGGCCGCCTCCGCCGGTTCGCCTTCGGCGCGGGCCAGGTGGGCGCGGGCCTCCAGCATCGCGGCCTGCCACGCGGTGCCGTCCCACAGGGCCGCGGAGCGTTCGGCGATCTCCAGGTGGCGGCGGGCCTCGGCCAGGTCGCCGGCCGCCGCGCACGCGATCACCGCGGGCACCTCGAACATGACGGTGCAGAAGTGGCAGAAGTCGGACTGCCCGAACGCGGCCTCGGCGGTGTCCACGACGGCGCGTGCCGCGTCCGGATCGGGGGCGGCCAGGATCATCGTCCCGTACAGGCGTTGCAGAAGGTGGTGGGCGAGCAGCGACCAGCGCGCCAGCGGCAGCGCGCGCCGCAGCAGCCGGTCCGCGGCCGGGCGGTCGCCGCGCGCCAGGTGCACCTCGGCCAGCCGCTGCAGGCAGTGGGCCTCCCCTGTGGTCGCGCCGATCTCCCGGTGCAGGTCGGCGGCCTCGCCGAGCTCCCGCTCGGCCAGATCCAGGTCGCCGCAGAGCAACGCCGCCTCCCCGATCAGCGCTCCGGCGAACGCCACGGCGCGCAGCGCGCCGGCACGTCGCGCGGTGACGCGCAGGCCGCGGGCCAGCTCGATCACCTCGGGGTACGGGGAGGGCCCGTACAGCAGGTACTCGGCCACGCACAGGTGCGAGTCGAAGACCATCGTCGCCAGGGCCGGGTCCTCGCGGGTGCGCAGCAGCTCCGAACGGAGCATCTGGCTCCACTCGCCCCGGTTATGGGTGATGAGGCTTTTCAATGCCGTGAGGTCGGGCTGCTCCCACACCGCCGTCTCCGACAGCCCCGCGGCGGAGGCGGCCTCCCAGGCGCCGTCCAGGTCGCCGGTGAAGTACGCGATCGTCCCCCTGGCCAGGAGGATGGCGGCGTCGGCCGGGCCGCCGTCGGTCTCGAGCCCGTGCAGCGCGGCCGTGGCCGTGTCGAGGTCGCCGTAGTAGACGGCGATGCGGGCCAGCTTCGCGCGCAGGCCGCGGTGGACGTCCCCGCCGGTGGCCCGGATCGCCTCCCGGTACGCGGTGATCGCCAACGGGTCGCCGACCGCGGCGAGCAGATCGGCGCGCAACGCCAGGACGCGGGCCTGCTCGGCGGCCCGCCCGGCACGGGCGGTGACGGGCCGGACCGACTCGACCAGCGCCAGCGCGTCCCGGTAGGCACCCACCGCGGCCTGCGTCTCCGCGGCCCGCAGCACATACGGCACGGCGGCCTCGACGTCCCCCGCGGCCAGCAGGTGGTGGCCGATCCTGGCGGGCGAGGCGTTCACCGAGACCAGCCGCTCGGCGCAGGCCCGATGCAGGGCCCTTGCGCGGTGCGGCGGGATGTCGCCGAGCAGCGCGTCGCGGATCAGCGGATGCCTGAACCGGTATCCGTCCATGGTGCGTTCCACGATCAGCGCGGCGAGCGCCGCGTCCAGGCAGTCGAACGCCTCCTGTTCCTCCACGCCGGCCAGCGCCAGGAAGGTGTCGGTGTCGAAGGCGGCCCCGGCGGTCGCGACGTGTTCGAGCACCGCGCGTACCGGCGGCGCCAGCACCGCGAGCACGGCCGCGCCCGCGCCGCGCCCGTCCGCCTGCGAGGTCGCGCCCGCGCGGGCCAGCTCGACGGCCGTGAACGGCGTGCCGCCCGACAGCTCCCAGATCCGCTCGACCTCGTCCGGGGCGAGGCCGGGCCGGATGGCCCGCGCGAGCTCCTCGGTCTCGGCCCGCTCCAGCGCGCTCAGCGCGACCTCCAGCGTGCCGGCCCGGCTCAGCAGGCTGGTGCGCACCTGCTCGAAGGTGTCGGAGACGGGCTGGCGGCGGTGCGCGAGCACCATGACGAAGCGCTCGTTCAGGCAGCAGCGGGACAGGTAGTGCAGCAGCCGCAGGCTCGCCTCGTCGGCCTCGTGCACGTCGTCGACGGTGAGCAGCAGGCCGGGCCCGGCCGCGGCCAGCCGAACCAGTTCGGCGACGGCCACGAACAGCCGCTGGTGCCCGCCGCCGCCGCTCCGGTCGAGCGCGCGTCCCGCCAGCGCCTGGTCGATGTCCTTGCGGCATCGGTCGTCCAGGCCGTCGAGCAGGGTCGGGTGCCTGCGGCACAGGTCGGCCAGGGCCTCCAGCACCGGCGCGTACGGCCAGGCGCCCTCGATGCGCGAGGCCGCCCCGTGCCCGCCGCGCCAGCCGCCGGCCGCGGCCAGGGCGCGCGCCCATTCCAGGAAACGGGACTTGCCCATGCCGGGCGAGCCGGACAGGAACACCGTGCGGCCGCGCCCGCGCGCCGCCTCGGCCAGCGTCTTCTCCAGCGTGGCGGCCTGGGACCTCCTGCCCACCAGCGGGCTCGGCGACGGCCGCCCCTGCCGGGCGCCGAGCAGGGAGTTGCGCAGCCGCACGGCCTCCTCGCTCGGCCCCACGCCCAGTTCCTGGCGCATCGCCCGGTCCATGCGCTCTGCACGCCCGAGGAGGACGCCCCGACCACGAGCACGGGCCCGTCCGGCAGGTCGCCGGGTCGCCGGTAGCGATCGGGGGTGACCTGGACCAGGCCCGGGGGAAGCCCGCCGGCGAACGCCGGCACGGCGGCCCGGGCGTGGTAGCCGGTCGCGACGACGACGTTGGCCGCCGTCCAGGCGCCCCGGTCCGTACGCACCAGGTAGCCGCCGCCCGCCCGCCGTACCCGCAGCACCGTGGTGTTCTCCAGGACCGGGGCGGCGAACGAGCGGGCGTAGTCCTCCAGGTAGGCCACCAGTTCACCGGCCGCCATGTACCCGTCGGGGTCGGGCCCCGAGTAGGCCCACCCGGGCAACCGGGTCATCCAGTTCGGCGTGAGCAGACGGAAGGAGTCCCAGCGCGCGGTGCGCCAGCGCTCGGCCGTGCGCCCGCGCTCCAGCACCAGATGCTCCACACCGCGCCCGGTCAGGCACCGGCTCATCGCCAGGCCCGCGTGACCGGCGCCGATGACCACCGTGTCGACAGCCGTCGTGGCAGGCATGCTTTCCGTCCGCTTTCCCGCCTCAGCGTGTGGCGACGTCGATCTCGACGGGCACGCCGTTGACGAGCACGTCGTAGACGGCCGACCGGGCCCTGGACTGCTCGACCAGGCCGCGCAGCACCTCCTCGGGCGCGTCCCCGGAGATCGAGAAACTCACGCGGATGCCCTGGTAGCCGTTGCGCACCTGGTCGGACAGGCCGAGGATGCCCAGCAGGTCGATGTCGCCCTCGACGGTGGACTCGACCTCGGTGAGCCGCACGCCGCGGGCCGCGGCGATGTTCGCCAGACCGGAGGTGAGGCAGGCGGCCAGCGCGTGCAGCAGGAATTCGACCGGCGTGGGGCCGTTGCCCGAGCCCACCAGGATCGCCGGGTGGTCGGCGTCGTACACGAAGTCCTCGGTACGGCTGGCGTCCTCCTGGCCCGCGCCGTAGAAGCCGCGGATGACGCTGCGGTTGTGCGTGCCGGACACCCAGCGGTTCTTGGCACGGAACCGGAACTTGGCGATCTCGGGGTTGCCGCGCACCGCGTCGATCGTGGCGAACAGGGCCGGAGTGTCCACGCCGTTCATCGGGCCGCGGAGCGCCTTGCCGGGTGCGAGGTCGGTACTCATCGTGCTTGTCCTTTCTGTCGCCCCGCTCCGGCGCGGCGGCGCCGCGCAAGGCCGGTGCGGAGTGACGCCAGGAACGCTAGGAACGGCCCCTTCCCCCGCCCTTCCCGCCGCCTTCCCCCGCCCGGACGCGCGCGGGACCCGAGGGAAGCGGCGGGGAAGCGCGCCCGCCGACGGTGTTCCCGAAGCCTGACCGCCCGCGGCGCGGGCCGGCCGGGCCGCACACCTTCCGCCCTTGATCCCTCTCAGGCGAGTCTGGAGTCGCGTCACCATGCCCATTCACCATCGCCACGACGTCGTCGTCGTGGGCGCACGCGCCGCCGGCGCGGCCACCGCGCTGCTTCTGGCCCGCCTCGGGCACGACGTGGTGCTGCTCGACCGGGCCGGCTTCCCGTCCGACACCCTCTCGACCCACCAGCTCGCCCGCACCGGCGTGGTGCTGCTGCGCCGCTGGGGACTGCTCGATCCCGTGCTCGCCAGCGGAGCCCCGGCCATCCGCCGGGTCACGCTCGCCGCCGCGGGCGAGTCGCAGACCCGTACGATCAAGGACAAGGCGGGGGTGGACCTGCTGGTCGCGCCGCGCCGCCACATCCTCGACACCATCGTCGCGGAGGCGGCCGCCGGGGCGGGCGCCGACCTGCGGCTCGGAACCACCGTCACCGGGCTGCTCCGCGACGGCGCCGGCCGCGTCACCGGCGTGCACGGCCACGACGCCGGCGGCTCGCCGCTGGAGATCCACGCGCGGTTCGTCGTCGGCGCCGACGGCCTGCGCTCCCGCGTGGCCCGCGAGGCCGGCGCCGAGCTGATCGAGGACCGCGGCGGCGACGGCGCGGCCCAGTACACCTACTACGACGGCCTGCCCTGGGACGCCATCGAGCTGATCGTCGCCGAGCGCGCCTTCACCGGAGTCTTCCCCACCCACGCCGGCCAGGCCTGCGTGTGGATCTGCACCCCCGGCGCGGACGCCCGGCAGGCCCGCCGCCGGGCCGCCTCCCGCACGGAGGCCTTCACCGCCACCCTGCGCCGGACGGCTCCGGAGCTGGCCGAACGGCTGACCGCCGGACGGCGTACGGCACCGGTCACCGGCATGCTGCGCGCCCCGAAGCACCTGCGCCGCGCCCACGGACCCGGCTGGGCGCTGGTCGGGGACGCCGGCTATCACCGCGACCCGATCACCGGTCACGGCCTGAGCGACGCCTACCGCGACGCCGAACTGCTCGCGGCCGCGCTCGACCAGGCGCTGCGCGGCGACCTGGAGGAGGACGCCGCCCTGGCGGGCTACCAGCGGCGGCGCGACGAGGCCGTACGCGACATCTTCGAGCTGACCTGCGCCCTGGCCGCCTTACCCGCCCGTCCCCGAGTTCGTCGCCCTGCAGAAGCGGCTCAGCGTCGCCATCGACGTCGAGGCGGCCGACATCGCCGCCGCTCCCGTCCCCGGCGACCGCCGCACCACGGCCGCCTGACACCGGCGTTTCATTCGACCCGGGAAGGCAACCGATGACGCCGAGGCCGTGCCCCGGTTCCTCGTCCCGGTTCTCGTCCCCGGTTCCTCGCCTCGCCGGGGCGGGACCGCCCCCCACGGCCTGGATCACCGGAACGTGCGTGGCCGGTCCGGTAAGGAGCTCGTCGCCACGTACCTCTCCGAGCCGGCCCGGTGGGAGTTCTTCGCCGACCCCGACGGTCACCGTGCTCGGCCCCGCGGGATGCATGCCCGGGCAGGGCGCTAGGGCATGGCGGCGCCGCGCAGGAACGTCTCGGTGAACATCGCGCAGGTCTCCTCCACGCCGGGCAGGTCGAGGCCGGGGACCTGTTCGATGGCCGGGCGCAGCACGAAGTGCATCAGCGCCGGGGCGATGAGCTGCTGGATCAGCAGGGGTATCGGCTGGGTGCGGATGCGCCCGGCGGCCATCTCGTCGGCCAGCCATCCGCCGAGGCCGGCGAGCTTGCGGGGGGTGAAGTGCTGCATCAGGCGCCGCAGGTCGGGCTCGCCCGGGCGGGCCAGCGCCTCGGCGAGCATGGCCGGCAGCACCCGGGGCTCGCGGGTGAGGGCTTCGGCCAGCAGCCGGTAGATCCCGTTCACGATCTCGCCCAGGTCGGCGTGCGGGTCGGTGATCGCCACCTCCACGTTCAGCAGCGGCAGGTGGCGTTCGAAGATGGCGCGCAGCAGTTCGTCCCGGCCGCCGAAGGTGACGTAGAGGCTGGGCACCGAGCACCGGGCGGCGATGGCGACCGCCTCCAGGGTGAGCGCGGCCAGGCCGTGCTCGCCGATCAGGCGCGCGCCGGCCTCGATCGCGCGTTCGCGCACCGGGCGCTGCCCGCCGGGGTCCACGCCGGCCGCGCGTACGGCGGCGTCCAGGGCCTGGCGGGAGCCGCCGATGCGGCGCAGCAGGGTGCTGCGGGAGACGCCCGCCTCCCGGGCGATCTCCAGCACGGGCACGTCGGCGACGTCCTTGCCGAGCCGTTCGGCGGCGCGCAGAGCGGCATCCACCACCTCGACGGGAATGCGGCCGTCGGCGTCCCGCATCCGCGCCTCCCCTGATCTCTCACCGCCCCGGCTTGACACGCGGGTAATCATAACATCAAATGAAGTCTCACATCTTGGTGAGTTTGAGAGCCGGACCCGCCGCCACAGGGCCGAGCCGGTCGCATCCAGCAGGACCGTCAGGAGAAAACGCGTGGCCGAGATACAGATGAAGGTGAACGGATCCCTCGTCTCGCTCGATATCGAGCCGTGGGTCAGCCTGCTTGACGCGCTCCGCGAGCGGCTCGGGGTGACGGGCCCGAAGAAGGGGTGCGACCAGGGAGGGTGTGGCGCGTGCACGGTGCTGTGCGACGGCGTGCGGATCAATTCCTGCCTGGCCCTGGCGGTGCAGTACGACGGCTGCGAGATCACCACGATCGAGGGGGTGCGGCATCCGTTGCAGGAGGCGTTCGTCCGTCATGACGGGTTCCAGTGCGGGTACTGCACCCCGGGGCAGATCTGCTCGGCGATCGCGATGCTGGCCGAGCACGCCGCCGGCATGCCCAGCGCGGTGACCGATTCTTCGATGACCGATTCTTCTGGGGCCGGTTCCTCGATGGCCGGTTCCCCGGTGCTCACCGAGGCGGAGGTCAGGGAGCGGATGAGCGGCAACCTGTGCCGCTGCGGCGCCTACAACGGCATCGTGGACGCGATCATGGACGTGGCGGGGGCCGCGCGATGAGGCCGTTCGCGTACGTCAAGCCCGCCGACGTCGAAGCCGCCGTGCGCGCCGCCGGCGAGCCGGGCGCGAAGTATCTCGGCGGCGGCACCAACCTGGTCGACCTGATGCGCGAGGGCATCGAGCGGCCGGACACCGTCGTGGACGTGACCGGGCTGCCCCTCGACGGCGTGGAGACCTCGCCCGGCGGCGGGCTGCGGATCGGCGCGCTGGTGCGCAACAGCGCCCTGGCGGCCGACCGGCTGGTGCGCGCCCGCTATCCGGTGGTGTCGCAGGCGCTGCTGTCGGGCGCCTCCGGCCAGCTGCGGAACATGGCCACCGTGGGCGGCAACCTGCTGCAGCGCACCCGCTGCCCGTACTTCTACGACCACGCCTCGGCCTGTAACAAGCGCGAGCCGGGCAGCGGCTGCGACGCGCTGGAGGGGTTCAACCGCGGTTGCGCGATCCTGGGCGTGAGCGGAAGCTGCATCGCCGCACATCCGTCCGACATGTGCGTGGCGCTGGCCGCCCTGGACGCCGTCGTCGAGGTACGCGGCCCGGACGGCACCCGCCGCGTCCCGCTGGCGGACCTGTACCGGCTGCCCGGCGACACCCCGCAGGTCGAGACCACGCTGGCCGCCGCCGACCTGATCACGGCGGTCGAGCTGCCGCCCGCGCCGATCGCGGCCAACTCCCGCTACCGCAAGGTCCGCGACCGCGCGTCCTATGCCTTCGCCCTGGTCTCGGTGGCGGCGGCGCTGGAGGTGCGCGACGGCACGGTGACCGGCGTACGGCTGGCGCTGGGCGGCGTCGCGCCCAAGCCCTGGCGGGCCCGCGAGGCCGAGCGCGTCCTGCTCGGCGGCCCCGCCCACGAGGCCGCCTTCCGCCGGGCGGCCGAGGCCGAACTGGCGGCGGCGACCGTCCGGGAAGGCAACGCGTTCAAGACCGGACTCGCCGTCGCGACGATCACCGCCACGCTGCGCGACCTGAACGAGGGAGCGGCCCGATGAGCATCAAGTACGCCGACACCGAGACCGCGACGAAAGCCACCAGAACCACCAAGTGTGTGGGCAAGTGTGTGGGCAAGTATGTGGGCCAGGGCATCGACCGGCGCGACGGCCCGGCCAAGACGACCGGTCAGGCCCGCTTCGCCGCCGAGTTCCCCTACCCGGACCTGGCCCACGCCGCGCTCGTGCACGCCACGATCCCGCGCGGCCGCATCACCGCCCTCGACACGGCCGAGGCGCTGGCCGTGCGCGGCGTGATCGACGTCCTCACCCACCACAACGCCCCGGCCATGAACCCGGCGCCCAAGGCGAGCCTCCTCGACCTCAGCACGATCGCCTCGGGCACCTCGGTCAACTACCTGGCCACCGACGAGGTGCACTGGAACGGCCAGCCGATCGCCGTCGTGGTCGCCGAGACCCCCGAGACCGCCCGGTACGCCGCCTCGCTCGTGCGGCCCGTCTACCAACGGCTGCCCGCCACGGTGGACTTCGCGGCGCAAGAGCCGAACGCCGTCCCCGAAAAAGGCATCCCGATGATGGAGGGCGGCGCCGACAAGGGAGACGCGCCCGCCGCGCTGGCCGCCGCGCCGTACTCGGTGGACCTGCGCTTCACCACGCCGCCGTACCACCACAACGCGATCGAGCCGCACGCCACCACCGCCGTGTGGGACGGCGACCGGCTGACCCTGCACGAGGGCGCGCAGAACATCCCCTGGCTGCGCAAACACCTGGCCCAGCGGTTCGGGGTGCCGGAGACGTCGATCCGGATCCTGTCGCCGTTCGTCGGAGGCGCCTTCGGCGGCAAGTCACGCGCCTGGGCGGGCACGCTGCTGGCCGCGCTGGCCGCCCGGGCGACCGGCCGCCCGGTGCGGCTGGCGCTCACCCGCGCGGGCGTGTACCACACCGTCGGCGGCCGCACGCCCAGCACGCAGCGGGTCGCGCTCGGCGCCGACGCGGCCGGCCGGCTGACCGCGCTCATCCACACCAGCGTCTCCAGGACCGCCCACGTGGGCGGCATGCCCGAGCCGATCACCGCGGCCTCCCACCATCTGTACGCCGCCCCGAACATCCACCTGGCCCAGAAGGTCGTCCGGCTCGACCTGCTGGCCAACACCTTCATGCGCGCCCCCGGCGAGTCCATCGGCACCTTCGCGCTGGAATCGGCCATCGACGAGCTGGCCTGGCGGATCGGCATGGACCCGATCGAACTGCGCCTGCGCAACGAACCCGGGCGCGGCCCGGTCGGCGGCCAACGGTTCACCCACCGCATGCTCAAGGAGGCCTACGCGCTGGGCGCCGAACGGTTCGGCTGGCGCGAACGCGACCCCAGGCCCGGCGCCATGCGCGACGGCCGCTGGCTGGTCGGCATGGGCGTGGCCACCGCCTTCCACCCCTCGATGCGCATGCCCGCGCACGTCACCGTCCGGCTGGACGCCGACGGCACGCTCGTGGTGCGCAGCGGCATGCACGAGATGGGCATGGGCACCGCGACCGCCCAGGCCCAGATCGCCGCCGACGAGATGGGCCTGCCGCTGGAGTCGGTCCGCGTGGAGTACGGCGACTCCGACCTGCCCCCCGGCCCCGGCGCGATCGGCTCGGTGCAGACCGCCAGCGCCGCGGCCGGCGTCATCGACGCCTGCGCCAAGCTGAAGAAGTCCGTCCTCGCCCTGGCCCGCCGCGCCCCCGGCTCACCCCTGCGCGGACACAGGCTGCAGGACCTGCAGGCCCGCGACGGCGGCCTGTTCCACGCCCGCGGCGGCCAGACCTACGCCGAGATCCTCACCGCGGCCGGCAGGCGCCACCTGGAGGCCGAGTCCAAGGCGGGCATGCTCGGCTTCGTCGCCCGCACCGTGCTGGAGCGCCGGCGAACGGTGCGCGCGGCCACCGGCGCGCAGTTCTGCGAGGTCCGGGTGGACCCCGACACCATGGAGGTACGCGTCTCGCGCTGGCTCGGCGTCTTCGACGTCGGCACCGTGATCAACGCCAAGACGGCGACCAGCCAGCTACGCGGCGGCATCGTGATGGGCATCGGCATGGCCCTGTCGGAGCAGACCCTCATCGACGGCCGCGACGGCCGGATCGTCAACCCGAGCCTGACCGATTACCACGTCCCCGTACACGCCGACATCCCCCGCATCGACGTGCACTACCTGAACGAGCCCGACCCCACCACACCGCTCGGCCTGCTCGGCGTCGGCGAGGTCGGCATCACCGGCGCCGCCGCGGCCGTGGCCAACGCCGTACGCCACGCCACCGGCAAACGCGTCCTCGACCTGCCCATCACCCTCGACAAACTGCTGTGAGCCCGCGCGGGCGGCCGGGCCGGGAACCCGCCCACCCCTGTGTCACCACGGCCCCGCCGGCGGCGAGCGCCCGGCGGACGCCGCCCGCGGCGGCGTCGGGATGGCGCTGGGCCCATCGCCGGCGGGCGGGGTTCAGGGCGCGGTCGCGTCCTTGGCGCGGGCGTGCTCCAGCACGGCGGCGGCGAAGCCGCGGATGATCGGGTGGGGCGGGCGTTCGGCCAGCTCGGGCTGGAACAGGGTGGCCAGGAAGAAGGGATGGCCGGGCAGTTCGGCCACCCGGACGGCGCCGTCCTCGTCGTGACCGGTGAAACGCAGGCCGGCGGCCGTCAGCGCGTCGGCGTAGGCCGGGTTGAGGCCGAAGGAGCAGTGGTAGGCCTCGACGGTCTTCTCCGCGCCGATCAGGCGCTCGGCCAGCGAATGCGGCGACAGCCGTACCGTGCCCTGGTGGCCGGCGAGGGAGCAGGCCAGTTGCTCGATGAGCTGCTCGGCGGCGCCGGGGGTGTTCTCGCCGTGCGCCACGCCGGGCAGTTCGCACACGTCGCGGGCGTACTCCAGCAGGATGTGCTGGAATCCGCCGCAGGTGCCCAGCAGCGGAATGCGGTGCTCGCGGGCGGTGCGGGCCGCGTTCACCGCCCCGGCCTCGCTTTCGTACGGGCTTCCGGGCAGCAGCCAGACGCCGTCGAAACCCTCCAGGTCGCGGGCCTCGGGGGTCGGGATCCAGTAGGCGTCCACGGTGAGGCCGTGCCGGTCGCGGAGCGCGTCCAGGATCTTCGGGATGCGCACGTGAGCGCGGACGCTGGGGGAGCGGTCACCCACCAGCGCCACCCGGGGCGGCGCCCCGCGGCGTCCCCCGGCCCCGGTCGCCGTGTTTCCGGTCGCCGTGTTTCCGGTCATCGTGCTTCCCTCATCGTGTTCGCGCTCGCCGGGCCGCCGGCCGGCGCCTGCGGGGAGGGCACCCGGCGTCTCGTACGGCAGCGCCCGGGCGGGGGAGGTGCGAGGCGTGGCCATGCCCGCATCCTGCCCGCAGGACGCGCCCGAGGGCCAACGACGAAGTCTGACGCTCCGATAAGGGCCGTTGATGCGGGGGCGCGGACGCAGCCCGCATTAGCAGCACTGATGTGACTATTCGCCTCATCAGTGATACCGATGCCAAGGTGGACACCCATCTGCTCCGCACCTTCGTGCGCGTGGTGCGCACCCAATCGTTCTCGGCCGCCGCGGCGGATCTGGGCTACACGCAGTCGGCGGTGTCGCAGCAGATCGCCGCGCTCGAAGGCGACCTCGGCACGTCCCTGCTGCGCCGCCGCCCGGTCGTCCCGACCGAGGCGGGCCGCCGGCTGCTGGAGCACGCCGAGCCACTGCTGCTGCGCCTGGACGCCGCCCGCGCCGACGTGCTGCGCGCGGCCCGCCCGCCGCACCGCCCCGCCGTACTGGCGACCACCCCTCTGGCGCTCACCCCGCGCCTGGCCGGGCTGCTCGACGGCGTCGGGTCGATTAACACCGCAGACCGGGACGGCGTGGTCGCCGAGGTCGCCACCGGCCGCGCCGACCTCGGGCTCGTCGACGGCCCGGCCGCCCCCTCCGACCCCCTCGACCTGCCCGACGTGGGCCCGCTCACCACCGTACGGCTCGCCGAGGAGGACCTGGTCGTCGCGCTGCCCGCCGGGCACCCACTGGCCGGCCGTACCGGGCTGCGCCTGGACGACCTCGCCGACGCGCTGTGGCTCGACGCCACCGGCGTCGCCGCGCTCGCCCACCTCCGCGCCGTCGCCAGAATCGACGGCCTGCGCCCCGGCGTCGCCTACCACGGCGGCGACGTGCACACCCTGATGACGCTGGCCGCGGCCGGGCTCGGGCTGACCCTGCTGCCGGCCTCGATCCGCCCGGCCGCCGGTCTGGCCACGGTGCCGCTGACCAGGCCACGCCTGGTGCACCGGATCGAACTCGTCCACGCCCACCTGCCGCCCGGAACGGCCCGTGACCTCGCCGCCTGCCTCACCCGCCAGGCCACGGCAGGAGGCCGCCCCGTTCCGCGCCGGTGACCGCGCGGGCCCGGCGGGTACTCCCGCACACGCCGAAGGGCCGCCGGGAGCGCGGCGGCCGGTAGCCTGGTCGTCATCGCCGAGGCCGCGGCGTGCGGGCCACCGCGGTGATGGTTCGCAATCCCGCTGGACGCGCCGCATGGGTTCAGGCTTCGGCGTGGGCGATGCCCTGGATGAACACACCCCTGGATGAACGCCGGTCGCCTCGGCGGGCCGTGGCGATGGGGCCGCGCCCTCACCTCGATCAGCGGGCCCGCCGACGGGCCGCGCCTGCTGCACTTCGCCGACGGCACCACCGCCGAGACCGACCTGGTCATCGGCGCCGACGGCGCCTTCTCCCGGGTCCGCCCGGCCGTCTCGCCCGCCGTCCCGCAATACAGCGGGGTGAGCTTCCTGGAGGCGTGGTTCTCCGACGTCGACAACCGCCACCCCGAGATCGCCGAACTGGTCGGCCAGGGCAGCGCCGCCGCGGCCGACGGCGAGCGGGGACTGTTCGCCCAGCGCAACAGCGGCGGCCACATCCGCGTCTACATCATCCGGCGCGCCCCCGCCGACTGGATCGAGCGCAACGGCCTCACCATCGACGACACCGCCGCCATCCGCGCCCTCCTCCTGGCCGAGTACGCCGCCTGGTCACCGTCCCTGCGCCGCCTGATCGCCGACAACGACGGCCGCTACGTCGACCGCCCCATCTTCGCCCTGCCCGTCCCGCACACCTGGGAGCACAACCCGACCGTCACCCTGCTCGGCGACGCCGCCCACCTCATGCCCCCGCTCGGCCTCGGCGTCAACCTCGCCCTGCTGGACGCCTGCGAGCTGGCCCTCGCCCTGGCCCGGTCCGCCACGGTCGCCGACGCCGTCCGCGCCTACGAGGCGACGATCCCCAGCGGTCGCAGCCTGTCGTAGTGGGCCGTTACTTCCCGCGACGTAGCCGGCCGGGGCCTACCTCCCCGGTGCCAGGCGGCAGTGTCTCCCCGGGCAGGACGACCGCTGGCCTGACCGAAGGCCACGATGTCCGGCAGGCACACACACGATCCGCGTCAACGGCGAGGCCCGTGAAGGGTACGGGGACGGTCCCCGTCGCGTGGATCGATCACGAGAGGACAAATGGCGTGAGAATGCGACTGATGGCATGTGCAGGCGTGACCGTGCTCGGGGTCAGCGCGGGCATGGCGGCGGCGCCCGCGTCCGGGGAGACGGCGGTCGTACCGGCCGGCGCCACGAACTCGCTGACCGGCCTCGACCCCGCGGGGCTGCAGTCGGCCATGGACGAGGTCCACCGCGCGGGGATGCCTGGCGTGTTCGCCGAGGTGCGGTCCGACGGGCGGGTCTGGCGCGGTGCCTCCGGGGTGGCCGATCTCGCAACGGGCCGTCCCGTCACGCCCCGCATGGTGCAACGCGTCGGCAGCCTCGCCAAGACCTTCGTCGCCGCCGCGGTCCTGCAGCAGGTCGAGAAGGGGCGCATCGAGCTCGACGCGCCGATCGGCCGCTACCTGCCGCTGGTGGTGCCGGGCGAACGGGGCAAGAAGATCACGGTTCGGATGCTGCTCAACCACACCAGCGGCATCTCCGAGTACCTCGGCTACGCGTTCCCGTCCCTCCAGAAGTTCCCTTCCCTACCGGATACGTCGCCCAAGAGCCTGGACGACAACCGGTTCAGGCGGTTCACCCCGGCTGAGCTGATCGAGATGGGACTCAAGGCGCCCGCCGTCGGCGAGCCCGGAGGCTCGCCGGGCGTGTACGCCAACACCAATTACCTGATCCTCGGCGAACTCCTGGAGAAGGTGACCGGCACCACCGCCGAGAAGTACATCACCCGCAACGTCATCCAACGCGCCGGGCTCAAGCACACCACGTTCCCGGACGGGCCGCGTATCAAGGGACCGCACCCACGGATGTACGAGGCGTTCTTCGGCCTGATCGACCCGCCGCGCGACTACAGCGTCTACGACATGTCCTGGACGGGGATAGGGGCCTCGCTGGTATCGACCATGGAGGATCTCAACCGCTTCTACGGCAGGCTGCTCGACGGGAAGATCGTCAAGCCGTCGTCGCTGGCCGAGATGCGGCGCACCGGCCCGGTCATCAGCCAGACCGGGCAGAAGATCTCCTACGGTCTCGGCCTGCACGAGCTCACGATCCCGGGCTGCGGCACCTTCTGGGGCAACGACGGGACGGTCTGGGGCGCCCAGACCGAGTCGTGGATCCGCGCCGACGGCAAGCGCCAGGTCTCCGTCGCGATGAACCTCGTGAGGTGGAACAAGATCGACTCTTCGGGCCGGCCGCAGCACCACCCCATCGACGACGCGCTGTCGGCCTTCAAGCGCAAAGCGCTGTGCGGCGGCGAAGACGCCCCGGCCGCGAACCCCTCGTAGGTTCCGGCGTTCGATCCGGCGTCGACTCGGCGTTGATCCGGCGGCGGGACCGGGCGTGGCCGGGGCTCCTCCGCCCGCGCCCGCGCGGTCCCGCCGCCGCGGTGATCCGACGGGTGATCCGACAGGTGATCCCACGGGTGATCCCCGCTTCCACTGACGGCCGCCGGTCAACGCGGAGCGTCCCCGTACCGCTGAAACAGACATACCGGTACTTGCCGGGCCGGGCGTGGGGTGCGAATCATGGGGCATGAGCTTTGACGTCGCCCGGGTCCGCGCCCTCTATCCCGCACTGTCCGACGGCTCCGCGTGGCTGGACGCCGCGGCCGGAACACAGACGCCGCGGCCGGTCATCGACGCGATCGCCGCCGCCTACACCGCCGGCATCGGCAACGCCCACGGCGCGTTCGCCGCCAGCGCCCGCTCCGACGCCATCGTCGCCGAGGCCCGCCGCGCCGTGGCCGACCTGGTCGGCGGCGACGCCGCCGGCGTCGTCCTCGGCCCCAACATGACCACCCTCACCTACCGCTTCGCCGCCACCATGGCCCGCACCTGGCGGCCCGGCGACGAGATCGTCGTCTCCCGCCTCGACCACGACGCCAACGTCCGCCCCTGGGTGCAGGCCGCCCAGGCGGCCGGGGCCGTGGTGCGCTGGGCACAGGTCGAGGTCCCCACCGGCGAACTGCCCGCCGCCCAGTACGCGGACCTGCTCACCGAGCGCACCCGCCTGGTCGCCGTCACCGCCGCCAGCAACGTCCTTGGCACCATGCCCGACGTGCCGCGCATCGCCCGCATGGCCCACGACGCCGGCGCCCTGGTGTACGTCGACGGCGTCCACGCCACCCCGCACACCCCCATCGACGTCGGCGCCCTGCACGCCGACTTCTACGCCACCAGCGCCTACAAGTGGTGCGGCCCCCACGTCGGCGCGGTCGTCGCCGCGCCGACGCTGCTGGAACGGCTGCGCCCCGACAAGCTCGCCTCCGCGCCCGACGACGTCCCCGACCGCTTCGAGACCGGGACCCTGCCCTTCGCCGACCTCGCCGGGGTCACCGCCGCCGTCGACCACCTGGCCGGCCTCGACCCGCACGCCGCCGGCCCGCGCCGCCGCCGGCTGCTCGCCTCGATGGCCGCCGTCGAGGCCCACGAGCAGGCCGAACTCGCCCACCTGCTCAAGGGCCTGTCCGCGCTGCCGCACGTGCGCACCATCGGCTCACCGGCCCGCCGCACCGCCACCGCCTACTTCACCGTCGCCGGCCACACCCCGCGCCGCGTCGCCGAGCACCTCGCCGCCCGGAAGATCAACGTGTGGGACGGCCACTGCTACGCCTGGGAGGTCACCGGCGCCTTCGGCATCCGCGATCACGGCTCGGCCGTACGGGCGGGACTGGTCCACTACAACGACCGCTCCGACGTCGAACGGCTGCTGGCCGCCCTGGCGGAGCTGGCCCCCTGACCCCCGGCCCCTCTGGACCCCCGGCCCCTGACCCCAGACCCCAGACCCCCTGAGCCCTCGGCCCGGCCGCCGCTCAGCGCCACCCGGCCGGGTCGACGCCGCCCGGCACCGGGGCGTCCGGGTCGTACGGCCGGCGGGTGAACACGAACGTGTTGAGGTCCAGATGGCCCGGCGAGCCGTCCGGCAGCCGGTGCACCCGCAGCGTCTCCCCGGCGTAGTAGCCGTCCAGCCCCTGCCAGGTCCCGTCGTCGCACGGCCGGAACCGCGAGGCCCGACCGGTGCCGCCGGCCGGCGACAGCGACAGCCACCCGCCGGGCAGCAGCCGCAGGACGTGCGGCGCCGGGCCCCAGTACCACAGGCCGGTCAGCTCGAGCAGCCGCGGATCGGCCGGGCCGGGCGTCCACTCCTGCGGCAGCCGCGGCTCGTGCTCGGCCATCACGTCCAGCAGGTCGGTCAGCAGCCCGGGCCGCATCCCGGAGGTGGTGTTGGCCACAAACAGCGCGGCGGTCCGGTCGGCGGGGTCGGCCCACACCGCGGCCAGGAAACCCGGCATCGACCCGGTGTGCCCGGCCAGCCTCCTGCCGCCGTGGCGCATCAGCTGCAGGCCCAGGCCGTAGCCGCGGACCCAGGAGTCGCCGTCCTCGACGGCCGCCGGCTCGCGCATCTCGGCCAGGGTGTCCGGGTCGAGCACCCCGGCGGTGTCGCCGCACAGGAACGCCGCCCAGCGCGCCAGGTCGGCCGGGGTCGACCACATCTGCCCGGCCGCCGCCATCCCCCCGGCGTCGTGCTCCGGCTCGGGCAGCAGCACGTCCGCCCACGGGTGCACCGCGTACCCGGTGGCGTGCGGCGGACGCGGCCGGGTCGTGGTGGCCGACATGCCCAGCGGCTGCAGGATCTCCTTGCGCACCGCGTCGGCCCAGTCCATGCCGCGCCGTACCGCGACCAGCTCGCCGAGCAGGCCGAAGCCCAGGTTGGAGTAGTGGTACAGCCGGCCCGGGCGATGCCGGGCCGTCTCCGGCCCGAGCCCGGCGATCAGGTCATCGGCCGGCGCCCCCGGGGTGCGCTCCCACCACGCGCCGGGCGGCTCGGCGGTCAGGCCCGCAGTGTGCGACAGCAACTGGGCGATCGTCACCTGGCCGACCGGGGTGCCGGGCACGTGCTCGCCGATCGGGTCGAGCAGCCGGATCCGGCCCTCGTCGCGCAGGCGCATCACCATCACCGCCACCAGGCTCTTGGTGATGGAGCCCAGCCGGTACTGGGTGTCCTGCGACGGCGGGCGGCCGTCCACGGCTCCGCGCGCGCCGAACCAGACCGTCTCGCCGTCGCGCACCACCGCCGCCGCCAGCGACGGTATCCGCCCCTCGGCCTGCGCCACGGCGACCTTGCGCAGCAGGGCGCGGGCCGTGCCCTCCAATACCGGCATACCGGCTCCTTTCTCTTGCGTCGGTTCCTCTTGCTCCTCTTGCGTCGATGTCCCGCCCCCCGGCGCGGACGTGCCCGCCGTGCGCTCGCGGGGCCGCCGGTCATGGGGGAGCGGGCCAGGGCCGCGATCAGGCAAGCGTACGGCCTGGAGTGTTTACGTCGGCTCCTCTTGCGTCGATGTCCCGGCCCCGGCGCGGACGTGCCCGCCGTATCGCGGCCACACCCCGGCGACGGCGGACGCGATCACCGCCCGGCCCATGGCCACCAGGTGGGGATCGAAGCCGCCGGGTGATCCCCGGTCGCCGCCGGTTGCGTCACACACGCCCAGGTCACAGCCAGACTTGCATGGTCATGCAGTGTTGTGCATATAATCTTGCTCGTGTCCAAGGTCCTCACCTCCCTGCCTGTCGGTGAACGTGTCGGCATCGCCTTCTCCGGCGGCCTCGACACGTCCGTAGCGGTCGCGTGGATGCGCGAGAAGGGCGCGGTGCCCTGCACCTACACCGCCGACGTCGGCCAGTACGACGAGCCCGACATCGCCTCGGTGCCCGGCCGCGCCACCGCCTACGGCGCGCAGGTCGCCCGCCTGGTCGACTGCCGCGCCGCCCTCGTGGAGGAAGGGCTCGCGGCCCTGGCCTGCGGGGCGTTCCACATCCGCTCAGGCGGACGCGCCTACTTCAACACCACCCCGCTCGGCCGCGCCGTCACCGGCACCCTGCTGGTGCGCGCCATGCTCGAGGACGACGTGCAGATCTGGGGCGACGGCTCCACCTTCAAGGGCAACGACATCGAGCGGTTCTACCGCTACGGCCTGCTCGCCAACCCCTCCCTGCGCATCTACAAGCCCTGGCTGGACGCCGACTTCGTGGGCGAGCTCGGCGGGCGCAAGGAGATGTCGGAGTGGCTGGCCGAGCGCGGCCTGCCCTACCGCGACAGCGTGGAGAAGGCCTACTCCACCGACGCCAACATCTGGGGCGCCACCCACGAGGCCAAGGCCCTGGAGCACCTCGACACCGGCGTCGAGATCGTCGAGCCGATCATGGGCGTGCGGTTCTGGGACCCGGAGGTCGACATCGCCCCCGAGGACGTCACCATCGGCTTCGAGCAGGGCCGCCCGGTGACGATCAACGGCAAGGAGTTCGCCACCGCCGTCGACCTGGTGCTGGAGGCCAACGCCATCGGCGGCCGCCACGGCCTGGGCATGTCCGACCAGATCGAGAACCGCATCATCGAGGCCAAGAGCCGCGGCATCTACGAGGCGCCCGGCATGGCCCTGCTGCACGCCGCCTACGAGCGGCTCGTCAACGCCATCCACAACGAGGACACCGTCGCCGCCTACCACAACGAGGGCCGCAAACTGGGCCGCCTGCTGTACGAGGGCCGCTGGCTGGACCCGCAGGCGCTCATGCTGCGCGAGTCGCTGCAGCGCTGGGTCGGCGCCGCGATCACCGGCCAGGTCACCCTGCGGCTGCGCCGCGGCGAGGACTACTCCATCCTCGACACCTCCGGCCCGGCGTTCAGCTACCACCCCGACAAGCTCTCCATGGAGCGCACCGAGGACGCCGCCTTCGGCCCGGTCGACCGCATCGGCCAGCTCACCATGCGCAACCTCGACATCGCCGACTCCCGCGCCAAGCTGGAGCAGTACGCCGCGCTCGGCATGGTCGGCAGCGGCCACCCGCCCCTGATCGGCGCCGCCCAGGCCGCCTCCACCGGCCTCATCGGCGCCATGCCCCAGGGCGGCGCCGAGGCGATCGCCGCCCGCGGCCAGGCCCCCGAGGAGGACGACGAACTCCTCGACCACGCCGCCCTCGAGTCCGGCACCGACTGACAACCCCGGCGTTCTCACGCCACCGCCGCGGGGGGTACGGCGATCCGCGTCCACCGATCGCCGTGCCCTTCAGCGCCCTTCAGCGCCCTTCAGCGCCTCGGGCCGGTGCCTCCGGCCGGCACGTCACAACCAGCCCAAGTCCGCGTACGCCCTCGACGTCGCCTGGCGTACCCACATGCCGCGGAACGCCACGCTGATCCGCAACATCTGCCAGGCGTGCGAGACCCTGCAGAGCATCCCGCGCTACTTCTACGCCCTGTTCGCCATCGACCCCACCAACAACAACTACGCCAATTCCCCCTAAGTCCCCCTGTACGAGGAGGCGGTGCGCCGCTTCGCCCCCTACACGGGCGCCGCTACGGCCCCGGCGTGGCGCTGTCGAACAAGCCCGTCGAGGTGTACGCAATCTTCGGCGGGCGACGCATCAGGCGAGATCGCGCCGCATGGCGACGCGCGGCCACCGGTCCAGGCCCATCCGGTTCGGCGGCTCCCGCCGCGTCCGCCGGGAGGGGAGGCCCTAGGAGGACCCGGCGGACCCCGTCTACGGGGGGATCGCGCTCAACAGCGAGATCGGCAGTTGTACTTCGGCCCACAGGCAGTCAAAGAGCCCTAACGGGCGCCAGGGCCATCCGCCGGTCGATTCCGGACCGCGGGCGGGCGTGGCGTCCATACGGCGCCGTCAGGCCTGCGCGAACCGGGCGGCCAGCTCGTGCAGCAACGCGCGCAGCTCGGGCGGGTCCAGGACGGTGAACGGCACGCCGAGCGTGCCGAGGAACGCCGCCAGATTGCGCAGGGAGTCGCCGCCGGTCTCCAGGACGCCGTCCGCGTGCAGCACCCCGGTGCTCGGCGGCAGGATCTCGGCCAGGCGCTCCGGCGGCGCATGCAGCCGCACCCGGGCCGGATGCCGCCACGCCGCCGACCCGACCCCCCGCAGCACGTGCGTGGCCGCGTCCCCGGGAAGCGGACGCGGCCTGAACCGCGGCCCGTTGGGCGTGCGCGGCCGGATCCGGTCGGCACGGAAGGTGCGCCAGTCGCCGCGCCCGGTGTCCCAGGCCAGCAGATACCAGCGGCGCCCGGTGTACACCAGCCGGTACGGCTCGGCCGCCCGCGCCGAGGCCGCCCCCTCGTGGTCCAGATAGTCGAACCGCAGCACCTCGTGATCGCGCACCGCGGCGGCCACCGCCGACAACGTCCCCGCGTCCACCGTCGGCCCCCGCCCCGCCACCGACACCGTCGCCGCCCGCACCGCCTCGATCCGCCGCCGCAGCCTCCCCGGCAGCATCTGCTGCAGCTTGGCCAGGGCCCGCAGCGACGTCTCCTCGATGCCCGACACCGTGCCCGCCGCCGCCGCGTGCAGGCTCACCGCGACCGCCACCGCCTCCTCGTCGTCCAGCAGCAGCGGCGGCAGCGCCGCACCCGCCCCAAGCCGGTACCCGCCCGCCGGGCCGGTGACCGAGTCGACCTGATACCCCAGGGCGCGCAACCGCTCGACGTCGTTGCGCACCGTCCTGGCCGTCACCTCCAGCCGCGCGGCCAGTTCGCGCCCCGGCCAGAAGGGGCGCGACTGCAAAAGCGCCAGCAACCGCAGCAGCCGGGCCGAAGTCTCCAGCATGACCCCCAGCCTGCCGCACAACCACCCGCATCGAGGAACCGCACGTTCCGCAATGCCTCCTACGGTGGACGGCAAACGAAAGGAGCAGCACATGTTGCGAGGACCGGCCACCGTCAACATCTGGGCCGACGACATCGAGGCCGCCCGCGCCTGGTACGCCGAACTGCTGGACGCCGAGCCGTACTTCGAACGACCCGGCGGCGGACTGCCCGCCGCCTACTACGAGTTCCGCATCGGCGACCACCAGACCGAACTCGGCATCATCGACCGCCGCCACGCCCCGCCCACCGCCGCCGGCACCCCCGGCGGCGCCATCCTGCACTGGCACGTCGACGACGTCCACGCCGCCCTGGAACGGCTGCTGGCGATGGGCGCCACGCCGTACCAGCCGCTCACCGAATACGGCGAGGGGTTCGTCACCGCCTCGGTGGTCGACCCGTTCGGCAACGTGCTCGGCGTCATGTACAACCGGCACTACCTGGAGATGCTCCCGCGCTGATGCACTTCGCCGACGCCTCGGCGTGGGAGCCCTGGCTCGCGGCCCACCACCGGGACGCGGGCGCGGCCTGACTGAGTGGCGGGGGCACGAGCGGGCCGCCGATGCCTGTCACCGGCGCGGCCCCGGCCGGCTCGGGGCCGGTCGGGGCCGCGCCTTCCAGCGGGACGCCCCTACAGCGGGATGAGGTCGGGGCCGACGATGTGCCCGGCCCCGGCGTGGGCGGCCGGGTTCTGCTCGTCGTGCAGGAAGTGACCCGCGTACCAGACCACCAGATTGACGCCGTCGATGTTCTCGCCGTTGACGAACGGGTCGATGCGGATGCGCGTCTCCGACGCCGGCCCCTCGACGATGTCGACGCCGTCGGCCAGCTCCCGCGAGTGGTAGCGCAGGAACCACGCGTCGGCCACCCCGAAGGCGTCCGCGCTGCCGTCGTGGTGCCCGGGCACGATCCGGTACCCGGCGCCGGTGTTCTTGTCCCGCACCCGCCACTCGCGCACCCCCGGCCCGCGCTTGCGGGAGGTCTCGCGCACGATCCTCGTCCAGCCGCCGGCGCCCAGCTGCTCGACCACGTCCGAGGACGCCCCGGCGATGTCGAAGTCGAGCCGCCAGTACGCGTGATGGCGGTGCCGCATGCAGGTACGCGGATTGCGGGTGCCCGCGAAACCGAACCGGGGCTTGATCACACCGTCGTCGGCCAGCCGCCAGTCCGAGACGTACCGGTACCAGCCCGCCTCCAGCTCCGACACGATGCGCAGCTCCTGCCCGTCGTGGTACAGCGCCACCCCCTGGAAGTTCCCCTTGTCGTCCCCGGCCTCCAGGATCGTCTTCGGCGGCGCGTCGCACAGCCGCCACCCCTCGCCGACCGGGTCCCGCCCGTTCGCGCGGAACACGGTCTCGGAGTTCTGCCAGTCCCGGAACGACAGCCCGTCCTCGTACAGCACGTTGAGGATCGGCACGTGCGCCTGGCGCAGTACCAGCCGCCCCCGGTAGCGCACCTCGCGCAGCTCCACGCCCGAGCCCTTGCCGTTGGACCGCGGCGTGGAGTCGCGGGGCCGCACCACCACCAGGTTCCACAGCTCGTCCAGCCCGGCCTGCACCACCCGGACCCGCACGGCGGCCGGCCCGCCCCGGTCCTCCAGCGCGTCGATGCCGATCGGCAGCCGGCTCTCGCAGTCGTTGTCGCTGGCCGGATGCACGCCCGGCGGCTCCCAGTCCACCTGCCGCGCGGCGACGTCGACGGCGGCGAACCGGTGCGTGGGGCGACCGGAGGGGTTGTACACGCCCAGCACCGGGCGGCGCACCCGGGTGCCGTCGGGCAGCTCCCGGTCGGCCAGCGGCGGCATCGGCCGGTAGATCACCACGTCGTCGCCGGCCGGGAAACCCGGGTCGGCCCGCAGGATCTCGGCGGCGGCGCGCAGCTCGGCGGGCGAGGGGAGGGGCCGCAGCGTGCTCGGCACCACCTCGGCGTCGCCGGGCGCGTCCAGCCGGCCGCGCAGCTCGACGGCGAGGTTGGCGGCCGGGTCGAACACCGTGGCCCGGAACGGCGAGTCGGCCGCGGGCTCATGGCCGAGCACCTCGGCGGCTCCGACCACCAGACGCCCGGCGTCCAGCGCCCCGGGGTCCCCGTCCCCGGTCAGGTGGGCTGCGACCGCCGGATTGGCCGCGGCGACCTGCCGCAGCCGCTCGGCGGATGCGCCGGGCAACTCCACCGGCTCGATGATGACTTCCACGTCCTGCGACATCCGGCCTCCTGCTTGTCGGCGGAGGGGCGGGTCACTGTTCCCCCGTCACCCGTGAACGATCAGGTTCTATCGGAAATACGCCTGCGCGGCCGCCGGTTCCCGCGAACTCCACCCCACAGTTCGCATCGGCCCGCACCCGCCGTACCGACGGCGTCCGATAAGAGGGCATTTACGCGAGCCACCGGGCGACCTCTCGTCGTCGGAGGCGGGCATGCGGTCCGCACCGATGCGACGGGGCGCCTGCGCCACGAGGTTCCCCACAGGGAGAGGGAAGCGGACAACCGTTCGCCGAAATCGCGGGCGTGGCCGGCGACGGCCGGGCCAGCAGCGGATCGGGCGCCTCGGAGAGGAAGACCAAGGCGAGCATCACGGCGGCGTCGAGGCGGCAGGCCGGCATCGCCGGGCCGTCGTACGGAGGAAACGGCCCCATGCCGGCGTAACCGGCGCGCAACCCCATGCGCGGCGCGTGTGGGCGACACCACGATCACCTCATGATCACCTCGGGACACCTCGCGGGTGGCCGCTGCGCCTGCTCCGCCGCGCCGATCGGCGCCCGATCGCGCCGAAGACGGACGCGCGGCCGAACCGCGTCCAGCGTGAACGGCGCCGCCACGCCCCTGGTGCCGGGCGGGTCCCGCACACCGGTGAGGCCCGGACCGTCGGTCCGATGCGGCACAATGCGGGACGTGGGTGAGCGCAGCGAGCGAACCGGTGGACGCGACCGCTCGGCCACCGGGCGTCCCGCGCCGCCGCGCCCAGGGCCGGGCGGCGGCTCCGGGCGGGCCGGTGGGCACGTGACGAGGCGGCGGTGACGGCGGCCGAGCGCGGTCACGGGGTCGAGCTCCGGGCCGTGCTTGAACGGGTCACGTACGCGAATGAGGAGACCGGCTACACGATCGCGCGCGTGGCCACCGAACGCAGCGGCACCGAGCTGCTCACCGTCGTCGGCCCGCTGCTGGGCGCACAGGTGGGGGAGAGCCTGCGCCTGACCGGCCGGTGGACCTCCCACCCCCGCTACGGCCGCCAGTTCGAGGTCTGGTCCTACGCCACCGTGCTGCCGGCCACCATCCAGGGCATCCAGCGCTACCTCGGCTCGGGCCTGATCAAGGGCATCGGCCCCAAGATGGCCGAGCGCATCGTCGCCCACTTCGGCACCGACACCCTCGAGGTCATCGAGAACACCCCCGAACGCCTCGTCGAGGTCCCCGGACTCGGCCCCAAACGCACCAAGATGATCGCCGTCGCCTGGGAGGAACAGAAGATCATCAAAGAGGTGATGGTCTTCCTCCAGGGAGTCGGCGTCTCCACCTCCATCGCCGTGCGCATCTTCAAGCAGTACGGCGAGGCCTCCATCTCGGTCGTCCGCACCCAGCCCTACCGCCTGGCCGAGGACGTGTGGGGCATCGGCTTCAAGACCGCCGACACCATCGCCCAGGCCGTCGGCATCCCGCACGACAGCCCCGAGCGCGTCAAGGCCGGCCTGCGCCACACCCTCTCCCAGGCCGCCGACGACGGCCACTGCTTCCTGCCCGCCCCCAACCTCGTCGCCGACGCCGTCAAGATCCTGCAGGTGCCCTCCGACCTGGTCGCCGCCTGCCTGCGCGAGATGGCCGACCAGGGCAACGTCCCCGGCGGCGACCCCGGGGTCGTCTGCGAGGACATCCCCGCGCCCGCCGCCGCCACGCCCGGCCCCGACGACGGCGAGGCCAGGATCCCCGCCGTCTACCTGACCCCCTTCCACCGCGCCGAGGTCGCCCTGGCCGGCTCCCTGCGCGGCCTGCTCGCCACCGGCCGCGACCGCCTGGCCGCCTTCGCCGACGTCGACTGGGACGCCGCCCTGGCCTGGGTCGCCGGCAAGACCGGCGCGCAGCTCGCCCCCGAGCAGGCCCAGGCCGTACGGCTGGCGCTCACCGGCAAGGTCGCCGTCCTCACCGGCGGCCCCGGCTGCGGCAAGAGCTTCACCGTCCGCTCCATCGTCACCCTCGCCCGCGCCAAGAAGGCCAAGGTCATCCTCGCCGCCCCCACCGGCCGCGCCGCCAAGCGCCTGGCCGAGCTCACCGGCCACGAGGCCACCACCGTGCACCGCCTGCTGCAGCTGCGCCCCGGCGGCGAGGCCACCTACGACCGCGACAACCCCCTCGACGCCGACCTGGTCGTCGTCGACGAGGCCTCCATGCTCGACCTGCTGCTGGCCAACAAGCTCGTCAAGGCGATCGCCCCCGGCACCCACCTGCTGTTCGTCGGCGACGTCGACCAGCTTCCCTCCGTCGGCGCCGGCGAGGTCCTGCGCGACCTGCTCGCCGCCCCCGACATCCCCCGCGTACGGCTGACGCAGATCTTCCGCCAGGCCCAGCAGTCCGGCGTCGTCGTCAACGCCCACCGCGTCAACACCGGCCTGGCCCCGCACACCACCGGCTACCCCGACTTCTTCCTGTTCCCCTGCGAGGAACCCGAGAGGATCGCCGAACTCGCCGTGGACGTGGCCGCCCGCCGCATCCCGCGCCGCTTCGGCCTCGACCCCCGCCGCGACGTGCAGGTCCTGGCCCCCATGCACCGCGGCGCCGCCGGGGCCGCCGCCCTCAACATCGCGCTGCAGGAGGCCCTCACCCCCGCCCGCGAGGGCATGCCCGAACGCCGCTACGGCGGGCGCGTCTTCCGCGTCGGCGACAAGGTCACCCAGCTGCGCAACAACTACGACAAGGGCGCCAACGGGGTGTTCAACGGCACCGTCGGCGTCGTCACCGCCATCAACCCCGACGACCACAGCCTCACCGTCCTGACCGACGAGGACGAGAGCGTCGACTACTCCTTCGACGAGCTCGACGAGCTCGCCCACGCCTACGCCGTCAGCATCCACCGCTCCCAGGGCAGCGAGTACCCGGCCGTGGTCATCCCGCTGGCCACCAGCGCGTGGATGATGCTGCAGCGCAACCTGCTCTACACCGCCATCACCCGCGCCAAGCGCCTGGTGGTGATCGTCGGCTCCCGCCGCGCCCTGGCGCACGCCGTACGCACGCGGGGCGCGGGCCGCCGCCACACCGGCCTCACCCACCGCCTGCGCATGGACTGACGGCCCTCCGTGCCCCCTGTGCCCCCCAGTGCCCCCCAGTGCCCCTATGTGCACTGCCGTGCCCGCCGGGGTGCGGCTTACGGCGGGTACGGGGGAGGGGCCGGAGCACCCGGGCCATGGTCACCCAGAGTGACCGACGAATGGAATCGCCCTCTCCGTCGATTTAGGTCTAGATAGGAACAAAACGGTCATAACGCCGACCGGCGGGACCGTGAAATCTCAGCAGGTCAGGGCCTTGCTCGCCGCCTCACCGATCGTTGACACACGCCCTGACCGGGCAAAAGGTACTAAACCGTGACCTGAACCGGACTAAATACGTACGGTTGGATCGTTACGCGTATTAGTGTTTCGTGAGCTGTACATCTTGGTCGGGAGAAGAGTCGTGTCGTCCGTTTCCCTCCGTCGAAGGACGCCGATAGCGGCGATCGCCACCGCCATGGCCCTGCTGCTGACCGCCTCCTGCTCCGGCGGCGGGTCCACCACCGGAGCAGGGTCCACGGAAGCGGGCGGCCAGGAACAGCCCAAGGCCGCCCCGCCCACCATCAAGATCGCCCCGGCCAAGGGCACCACCAAGGTCCGCCCCGACAAGACCGTCGTCGTGGCAGCCTCCGGCGGCGAACTGGAAAGCGTGACCGTCAGCGCCCGCGGCAAGACCGTCGAAGGCGACTTCGACACCGCCCGATCCCGCTGGCGCTCCAAGGAGCCCCTGCGCCCCGGCACCACCTACACCGTCCAGGCCAAGGCCACCGGGCAGGGCGGCCCCGCCCAGGTCACCAGCACCTTCACCACGCTCAAGCCCAAGAGCACCCTCGCCATCGCCGACGTCACCCCCGCGATCAAGGGCGAGACCCTCGGCGTCGGCGCCCCCATCATCGTGACCTTCAACCAGCCCGTCCAGGACAAGGCCGCCGTCGAGCGGGCCCTGAAGGTCGAGGCGGAAAAGCCCGTCCCCGGCGCCTGGCGCTGGATCAGCGACAACCAGGTCATCTACCGCACCGCCAAGTTCTGGCCCGCCCACCAGAAGGTCACCTTCACCGCCCGCCTCACCGGCGTCCACTCCGGCCCCGGCACCTGGGGCGCCACGGACCGCACCACCACCCTCAAGATCGGCGCCGCCTGGATCAGCACCGTCAACGTCAAGACCCACACCATGATCGTCCGCAAGGACGGCAAGATCGTCCAGCGCATGCCCATCAGCGCCGGCAAGGCCACCACCCGCGAATACACCACCACCAACGGCACCCACCTCACCATGGAACGCGGCAGCCCGGTCGTCATGACCTCACCCGGCCGCAAGAAGGGCGACCCCGGCTACTACCGCGAGGTCGTCGAGCACGCCGTCCGCATCTCCAACAGCGGCGAATACGTCCACAGCGCACCCTGGTCGGTCGGCTCCCAAGGCCGCGCCAACGTCAGCCACGGCTGCATCAACGCCAGCCCCAGCCAGGCCAAGTGGTTCTACGACAACTTCCACCGCGGCGACGTCGTCAACATCACCGGCACCGACCGCGAACTGGAATGGAACAACGGCTGGGGCTTCTGGCAGCTGTCCTTCAAGCAGTGGAAGAAAGGCAGCGCCCTGACCACCTGACGCCCCGGAGGCGCACCGCCGCGGCGAACCCCACCCGAGCCCCACCCGAGCCCCGCGCGGCGACGCCCCACACCCCACCACGACGGCATGAGCGGCGGGCCGGAGCGCCACCACCTCCGCCCCGCCGGGCCGGAAACGCATCCGTCCGCCGGTCACAGACCGGCGGACACCGGCCGCGATGCCCGCACACGTTCACCGGGCGGCCGCCACCCGCGCCACCCCGGCCCCTACGACCCTGCGCCGCTGTCACAAGACACCGCGCACGCCCTCTAGGCTGTTGTCCCCGTGAACCACCACCCATCCCCGCGAACCCGCCACGGGGCACCCCGTTGAGCCGCGCCGCAACCCACCTGCGGCCCGTCGACCTGGCCCGCATGGCGGGCATCTCCACCCAGCAGGTCCGCAACTACCTCGACGACGGCATCCTGCCCCCCGCACCCCGCAGCCCCGCCGGATACCGCCGCTTCGACACACGGCACGCCCAGGCCCTGCTCACCTACCGGGCCCTCGCCGCCGGATACGGATGGGACGCCGCCCGCGCCATCATGCGGGCCGTACACGACGACGACCTGCCCGCCGCGCTCGCCCTCGTCGACGCCGGTCACGCCGCCCTCCACGAGCAACGCCTCTCCTTGAACGCCACCGGCCAAGCCCTGCACGCCGTCGCCCGCCAAACCCCCGAAACCGCCCCCACAACCGCCCCCACAACCACCCTCGAAACCACCCTCGAAACCACCCCCGAAACCACCACGGACGCCACCGGCACCACCACGCCCCCGCGCGGCGGCATGCGCATCGGCGAACTCGCCGCCCACCTCGGCGTACGCACCTCGGCCCTGCGCGTCTGGGAGGCCGCCGGCCTCCTCACCCCCCGCCGCGAACCCCACACCGGCTACCGCAGATACGGCCCCGCCGAAATCCGCGACGCACAAATGATCAACATGCTCCGCCGCGGACGCTACCTGTTCCCCCAGATCCAGACCATCCTGGACGGCCTGCGCCGCACCGGCAGCAGCCAGGCACTCCAGCAGGCCATCGCCCAGCGCCACACCGAACTCAACCGCCGCGCCGCCACCATGCTCGAAGCCGCCGCCCGCCTGCACCACTACATCGAGTCGGCGCATCCCGGCGACGGCGATCACGGGAAACGATCGGCGGCCGAGTAACACCCGCGCCGGACCGCACCCGAAACGCCGGCGAGCACCGGAACGCCCGGGCCTCACCCGCCCTCGAACAGGGCCAGCTGACGAGCGGGAGAGCGACTCGGCCGCCACCCGCGAGCCGAACGACCCACCCCGTACAGGGCGCAAAGCGCGGCGACCTCGGCCACAATGCGCTCCCGATACGCCGCGGCGGCCAGCGGGCCCGACCCGTACAGCTCGGCATAGCGGGGGAGCAGACCCGGATGCTCGGCCGACAACCACCGCAGATACCACTCACGCGCCCCCGGCGGCAGCGCCAGCACCACCGGCGTCACCTCCACCGCCCCCGCCTCGGCCGCCCGCCGCACCGCCGCGCGCAACTGATCGGTCGAATCGGTCAGGCACGGCAGCACCGGCGCCAGCAGCACCCCGCACGGCACCCCCGCCTCGTTCAGCGCCGCGCACACCTCCAGCCGCTTCTGCGGCGAGACCGCCCCCGGCTCCACCATCCGCCGCAACCGGTCGTCGACGAACCCCACCGACACCATCACCCGCGCCTCGGCGTACCGGCCCGCCTCCCGCAGCTGCTCCGCGTCCCGCAGCACCAGCGGACTCTTGGTCAGCACCGTGAACGCGTTGCCCGCGTCCCGCAGCGCCGCCACCACCGACGGCATCAGCCGGTAGACCTCCTCGGCCTCCTGGTAACAGTCACCGCCGACCCCCACCGCCACCGGCTCGCCCGCCCACGACGGCCTGGCCAGCTCCGCGCGCAGCCGCCGCGCCGCGTTCGTCCTGGCCACGATCGCCGTGCCGTACCCCGGGCCCTCGTCCAGCCCCAGTCGGCGATGCCCCCGCCTCCCCGGGCAGTACAGGCACGCCGAGGCACAGCCCCGGTAGGGGCTCACCCCCCAGCGGTAGGGCAGCCCGGTGCCCTGCGGCACCGCCTCGATGATCGAGCGGGCCTGAACCTCGTAGAACGTGGTCGCGCCCCGGGACCGCCGTACGGCATGGCGTTCGATCCGCGGCCGGGAGGGGAAGACGTCGACGAGCGAAGGTGTGTCCCACCGCATGCGGATCAGTAGAACACGCATTCGACGCGGCTGCCAAGTGTTCCCACCGTGCCCGCCCCTGCGCGATCCGGACGCCGGGCGGCCCGGCGCACGGCCGACCGGCCATCGCATCGTACGACGATCACCACCCGGCGGGGGAGCGGCGCACCCGGCCCGCACCCACGCCCGGCATCGGACACCGGCATCGGACGGCCACCACCCCCGGCCGTCCCCCGGCCGTCACGCCAACAGCGGAAACCCACGGCACCGCAACGAAACGAACCTACGCTGAACCAGTGCTCAAACCCGACTACCCACTCCGCACCGAACGGCTGACCCTGCGCCCCTTCACCCCGGACGACCTGCACGAACTACACGCCTTCCACTCCCTGCCCGAAGTCGCCCGCTACCTCTACTGGGACGCCCGCGACCTCGACCAGGTACGCGAGGCCCTCGGCGACAAAATCCTCCGATCGGCCCTCTACGACGAGGGCCAGGTCCTCTGCCTGGCCGCCGAACTCACCCACAACGGCGCCCTCATCGGCGACCTCAGCCTCTTCTGGCACAGCGCCCGGCACCGCCAAGGCGAGATCGGCTACGTCTTCAACCCCGCCTACCACGGCCAGGGCCTCGCCACCGAAGCCGCCCGCGAACTGCTGCGCCTCGCCTTCGACGAACTCGGCCTGCACCGCGTCACCGCCCGCTGCGACGCCCGCAACACCCCCTCCTACCGCCTCATGGAACGCCTCGGCATGCGCCGCGAGGCCCACCTGATCGAAAACGAACTCTTCAAAGGCGAATGGTCGGACGAGTACGTCTACGCCATACTCGACCGCGAATGGCGGCACACGCCCCCGCAAGGCGCCGCAACGCGAGACAACCGCGGCCGCTGACACGGCACCACGTCACCCCACCCGGGCCGGTCAACCCCGAGCCGGCGACGCCGCCGACCGCCGACCCGGGCATCCGCCCCGGCGCCGCGCGCTCCGCCTCGCCCCGGCCAAGGGCCGCCGGTCACCCGGCCGCCACCACCGCCACTGAGCCTCAGGGCGGCCACCCCCACCAACAGGACAAACCTCCACGATGCGTGAAAGCTAGGCTAACCGCATGAATCTGGCCGAAGCCCTCCATCTGTGGGAACCGGAGCCCGGCTGGCTCAACACCGCCAGCTACGGCCTACCCCCCGCACCCGCCGCCGACGCCCTCCACCACGCCATCGACCAGTGGCGGCACGGCCGTACCGGCTGGAAGACCTGGGACGCCGCCACCCACCGCGCCCGCACCGCCTTCGCCCACCTCGTCGGCGCCGACCCCGCCGACATCGCCATCGGCTCCACCGTCTCCCAGATGCTCTCGACCGCCGCCGCCTCCCTCCCGCCCGGCAGCCGCGTCCTCACCCCCGACATCGAGTTCACCTCCAACGTCTACCCCTGGCAGGTCGCCGCCCGCGTCGACACCGCCCCACCCGAGCGCCTCGCCGACGCCATCGGCCCCCACACCGACGTGGTCGCCTTCAGCATCGTCCAATCCGCCACCGGCCACATCGCCCCCGTCGACGACATCATCACCGCCGCACGCGACCACGACGCCCTCATCGTCGCCGACGCCAGCCAGGCCTGCGGCTGGCTCCCCGTCGACGCCACCCGCTTCGACATCCTCGTCTGCGCCGCCTACAAATGGCTGATGTGCCCCCGAGGCACCGCCTTCGCCTACCTCGCCCCCCACATCCGCCCCCGCCTGCGCCCCTACGCCGCGGGCTGGTACGCCGGCGCCGACCCCGACGCCTCCTACTACGGCCTGCCCATGCACCTGGCCGACGACGCCCGCGCCTTCGACGTGTCCCCGGCCTGGTTCAGCTACGTCGGCGCCGCCCCCGCACTCGAACTCCTCGGCCGCATCGGCGTCGAACAGATCCACCGCCACGACGTCGCCCTCGCCGACCGCCTCCTCGCCGGGCTCGGCCTGCCGCCCCAGGGCAGCGCCATCGTCGCCGTCGAAACACCCCAAGCGGAACGACGGCTCACCGAAGCCGGCATCCGCGCCGCCGCCCGAGGCGGGAAGACCCGCCTGTCCTTCCACCTCTACACCACCGAAGCCGACGTCGACCGAGCCGTGAAAGCCCTCACCGCATGACCGAACCCGCCCGCCCCCGTACGCAGCCCTTCCCCGCGACACCCCCCGGCACCGACCCTGGCGCCGACCCCGGGGCCCCGTCCGGGACACCCGCCGCCCAAGCCCTCCCCGAGACCCCGGGCCGAACCGGCGGCGACCGGACCTCGCGCACCATCCTCCACCTGGCCCTCGCCACCGACTGGCACAAAGCCCTCGCCCACGGCGAATACCGCGTCTCCACCATCGGCCGCACCCTCGACCAGGAAGGCTTCATCCACGCCTCGGCCGACACCGCCCAACTCCACGGCGTCGCCGCACGCTACTACGCCGACATCGCCGAGCCGCTGCTCGTCCTCACCATCGACACCGGCCTGCTGCCCGCCCCCGTACGCCTCGAGGTCCCCGACGGCGCCGCCGAGGCGTTCCCGCACATCTACGGGCCGATCCCCATCACCGCCGTGATCCGCACAGACCCCTACCGCCGCCCCGCCTGACCCGCCCGCCACAGGCGCCGGCTCTGGCCGTCCGGCGTGTCCGGTTCGGGGTGTGATCGTGCCGGCACCGTCGCCGGTGTCCCAGCGACCCCGGCCACGCCGTGCTCGGGCACCCGTCCCGCACAGCCCGCGCGATGTGCGGATCGCCGTCAGCCATCGACCCCACCGCCAGCCCTCGGCCCGCGGCGGGTCGGTGAGGACGACCCCGGCCCCCAGCACCACCAGAGAGGCCGCCGACACCGGCAACCCCACTCCGGCCGCCCGGTCCCCGGCCCCCGGACCGGCTCCACCGCGTGATACAGCGGCGTCACCGCGACCGTCACCTCCACCACCGGCCGCACGGGGGAGAAGGTCCCCGGGAAAAAGAACAGCGCCGTATGCGCCACGCCCGGCAGATCGAAATCCCGCCGGCCCCGCATCGGCAGCGGGGGAGAGGCGCGGGCGGCACGAGCCGCCAGGCCGGGCCGCCCCTACGGCAGGCGGTCGAGCACGCCGTACACCGGATTCGCCCGCGCCGCCCGCCGTACCTCGCGAGCCGTGGACGCCACGTAGTTCTGGCCCGTGACGATGGAGGAGTGGCCCAGCAGCTCCATCAGCTCGTGTGCGCTCGCGCCGCGCTCGGCCAGCCGGGTGGCGAACTCGTGCCGCAGCGCGTGCACCAGCGTGCCCTTCTGCACACGGTCGTTGATCCCCGCGTACCGGTAACACTGCCGCACCAGATACTGAAGGCCACCGCGCCGCAACGGACGGTTACGGGTGTCGACGAGCAGCGCCGCGGTGCGGGGGAGCGCGGCCAGGCCGAAGCGCCGCATCCTGCTGTCCAGGTAGGCGTCGATCAGGCGCTCCAGTCCCGGCTCGATCGGCAGCGAGCGGGTCTTGCCGCCCTTGCCCACCACCTGCACGCGCTGGTCGCCGGGGGAGCCGCCGATCGACCCCAGGGTCAGGCCCAGCAGCTCGGCCGAGCGCATCCCGGTCACCAGCGCCAGCGCCAGCACCACCAGGTCCCGCTCCACCCACGGATCCCTGGCCTCGCGGGCGCCCGCCGCGATCCGCTCCAGCAGCGTCGCCGACGCCGTGCCGTCGCCGAGCAGCGGCTTGGGCGCCTTCGCGGGCTGGCGGGGCCGGGGGACCGCCGCCATCGGGTTGCCCTCCAGCAGGCCCTCGGCCACGCAGAACGTCAGGAAGCGGTTCCAGGCGCTCCACGCCCGGTTCACGCTCGCCGCCGACCGCGGGCCGGAGAACCGCGCGAACGCCGCACGCATCAGGCGGCCGCCGAGCGCACGCACCTCGAGGTCCGCCACGGCGACACCGGCCTCGCCGGCCGCCAGCGCCGCCACCGCGCGAAGATCACGCTCATAGCCGGCGATCGTGTGCGGCGACATCTTCCTGGCCCGCAGCGACAGCAGGAACTCGTCCGCCGCCTCCGGCACCCGCGCCTGCGCCGGCGGCTCCGGAGCCGTCATCGCGCCGCTCCGCGCGGAGGAGGGGCCACCCATGTTTGATGCATAATAAAGATTATGCATCAAACATGGCGGGAGGGGCCGGAGGGAAGGGGTCTCGGCGCGTCGCGCGGCCTCCCGCACGTACGCACGCCCCCCGTTGTGCATGCCCCCGTATGCATGCCCCGGCGTACACATGCCCGTCGTCCCGCGCCGACGGCGGGGCGCGTCATGGTCCGGCGGTCGTCGGCCCCGGGATTTCCGCCGGTTCGGTCGGCGTGGCCTCCATGGCCAGGAAGGCATGGCCGAGCAGCACCAGCGACACCTGCTGGGGCGCGACGCGCCGGGTGTGGGGCATCGCCGTGGCCGCGGTGGCGTACTCACGCCGGGCCTTGTCCAGGTCGCCCTCCCAGCGGGCGATCTCGCCGCGGACGTGGTGCAGCCGACCTCGTCACGCACCTTCTCGTAGAGCCGTTCGGCCTCCTCCAAGTGGGCCAGTCGCTGTCTCCGCGCCGGACGCAGGCCGTCGCCACGCCGGCGCGGGATCGCGTGGGTGCGGAAGACCTCCTGCCCGGCGGCCTCTCCGGTGGAATGCACGACGTTCAGGCCCTCAGGAGCAAGGGTCGCCCTCGGCGAGACGGCGACCCGACGCGCCATCCCGGCGACGTGCCCGTGCGCGGCCCCGGACATCGCCCGCAGGTCCCGGGCATGCTCACGCGGGACGACCGGCGTGTGACCGGAGACGTCCGCGCGGCGTCGAGAAACGCCGCACAGTGTTCATCCGGAAGCACCAGGTGACGTGTAGGCGGTCGGCGACAACGGCGCAGAACGTGCACTCTCCCACGCATCCGGTGATCGCACCGGCCGTCCGGGAGCGCCCGGGCTCGGCCTGCCGGCGCATGCGCGACCGTTCCGGTGGCGTATTGTCCTTTGATGGGGCCAAAGAGTCTTATACCAGACAGAAGCTGAATTCTGTCTGGTATAAGGCTGTGCGGTGGCATCTGTCCTGTAACGCTCATGCGAATAAGGCGTACGCGCAGCCCTCCACCGAATCCGGGCCAAACCCGAACGCCGCGAGAACCGGGGAAACGGGCCTCGCCGATTCGCCGGCGGCCCGTCACCCCTTGGGAGGAAGGCGACACCGCCGGCCGGGACCGCCTTCCCCGACCCACTCTCCTGCAGGGCCATACAGACTGCGGACAATGTCGCAAAAAGTCGCAAAAGCGCGAAAGCTCCACCCCGGCAGGGGCATACCCGCCAGGATGATCACATGACCGCGACGAACGGCAGGCGGTGGAACCACAACATCCACTACCACCCCCGCATCCTGGGCGCGATCCCCGACGGCACCCGCCGCGCCCTGGACGTCGGCTGCGGCGAGGGCACGCTCGCCCGTGCACTCCGCCGCGCCGTGCCGCACGTCACCGGCATCGACCTCGACACCGCCGGCATCGACCTGGCACGCGGGTACGCGGACGACGTCGACTACATCCTCGGCGACTTCCTCACCCACACGTTCGAGCCCGCCTCGTTCGACGTCATCACGTCCGTCGCCACCCCGCATCACATGGACGCCGCCGCAGGGCTGACACGCATGCGCGAACTGCTGCGCCCCGGCGGGATGCCGGCCATCGTCGGCCTGGCCCGCAGCACGATCCGCGACCTGCCGCTCGACGTCGCGGGGGTCATCGCCAACGCGCTCCATCGCGCCGTAAAAGGGCACTGGGAGCATCCCTCTCCCATCGTGTGGCCTCCCCCGGTGACGTACGCGCAGACGCGGGCGCCGGCCGCCGAGACGCTGCCCGGCTCACGGTTCCGCCGCCACCTTCTGATGCGTTACAGCATCGTCTGGACCAAGCCGCAGAGCTGAAGGGGCCGGTCCGGCAGACCCGTCGGCGGGCGGGTAAACGCCCCCGAGCGGCGTTTACCACGGGAAGACGCGTAAACGCCGGGGAGAGTGGATTTCCTTACACCCATTGCGGCGATCTCACTCTCGCAGGAGATATTTCGGACGGCCGGGATACCCGCCTCTCATGCGCCCCAATCGCCCGCAATGTTTCGCCGCCGATGCGGCGGAAAGCGCATCAGGGCTGGTCAGTCGACCTCTCTCCCCCGCAATGTACGGCCGCGCCACGGCTTGGCGCGTACGGATGCGAGGAGGGGATCCTTTTGTGGCCTACCAAGCTGATTTCCGCGCAAGCGTCTATCGTGTCAGAGTAATCGCGATAGCAATCTCTGGCGCGGCCGCAGGCAACTGTTCTCCGCACCCGGATCCGACCGGATCCGGCTTCCCCCTCCCAGATGTGGTGGCATCCCCGCCTGCGGCGCGTGTCATCCGGCAGGCCGACTCCTGGTGGGAGATACACGCCGTGGGACAGGACCCGCTCACCCCCGCGCAGGAGGCATGCTCCGGCATGCGCCGCGTCGCGCCTCGCAGGCGTCCTCGGTCATCTGCCGATCGGCGGCGCGGGCCGGCAGATGACCGGGTTCTGTGAACGCTTCCCGGGGGCTCGGCCCGCACCACCGCCTGATCCCGGAACCGGGTGGGCCCGCGACGATGCGGTGGAGGCTTCGCGGCCGGGTGCTCGCCGTGTGGACCGCGGACCTCCGCGGGGACCGCTACGGGGGCCTCGGGGGCGCGGCCGTGAGCGGTGAACGACCGGTGGTCGGCGTGGGGTCGTCGCCGGACACATGCGCGTGGTGAAGCGATGAGGAGGGGATGAGGGGACATGGCCCGGGACCAGGACGATGATGACCATATGCAGGGGCCCGATGCCGCGGGCACGGGCGGGGGCACGACCGGCTGTGCCACCGACCGTGCGACGCCGACACCGGCCGCAGGCCAGGCCGTACGGGCGACCGGGCCGACCATGCCCCGGTTGCTGGTGGGCGCCAGGCTGCGGCGGCTGCGTGAGGCCAGGGGCATCGGCCAGGGCGAGGCGGCCGCGGCCATCCAGGCATCCCTTGCCAAGATCAGGAGGATGGAGCTGGGCCGCTCGGGATTCAAGCTCCGTGACCTGCGCGATCTGCTCACCTTGTACGGCCTGACGAGCGAGGCCGAGCGGGCCACGCTGATGGCGCTGGCTCGGCAGGCGAACGTCCCGGGCTGGTGGCAGCCGTACGCGGATGTGATTCCCTCATGGTTCGCGCCGTATCTGGGCTTGGAGCAGGCGGCGGAGGTGATCCGGGCCTACGAGGCGCAGCTGGTGCCGGGGCTGCTGCAGACGGCGGCGTACGCCAGGGCGGTGATCGCGCTGGGGCATCCGCACGCGCTGCCGTCCGAGATCGACCGGCGGCTGGAACTGCGGCTGCGGCGGCAGAGCGTGCTGAGGCCGCCGCAGCCGGTGCGGTTGTGGGTGGTGATCGACGAGGCGGCGTTGCGGCGTCCGATGGGCGGCCGGGGGACCATGCGCGAGCAATTGCGCCATTTGCTGACGATGAGCGAGTTGTCCAACGTCACCGTGCAGGTGATGCCGTTCGAGCGTGGCGCTCACGTCGCGGAGGGCGGCAGCGTGTGCCTGCTGCGCCTGCCCGGCGGGCTGCTCCCCGACGTGGTCTACATCGAACACCTCACCAGCGCCGCCTATCCGGCGAAACCGGCCGAGGTCGAGCGCTATCAGCAGGTGATGGACAGGCTGGTGGTGGCCGCCGCTCCGGTCGACCGTACCGAGGAGATCGTTCACCGGATCCTCGCCGAGATGTAGGCCGGGATGTAGGCCGGGGTGTGGCCGGAGCGTCGCCGCTCCCCCGTTGTCGTGCACGGCCCCGCAGGGCGGCCCTCCACGGCGGCACCGCACGTGTGCGGGTGGCGTCCCGCATCCGTCCGCCGGGGCGCTCGCCCGGCGGCGTGGGCGGGTGCGGGACGCCGGCGCGGCGTCGATCCCGACGACATCCAGGTGTTGTGCCCCGGCCGCGAGCTGGTCCCACAGCCGTCCCGTGAGGCGAGGGGGCCGGGGCGGCGAAAGTGTCGGAGTGGCGCTGTAGCGTTGGGGATCATGCGTCCCGCGGAGTTGCAGCGCCTCACCGTGCAGGAGGCCGTTGATCGTTACGTGGAGTTGGTCAGGGCCAGGACGGTCACGGGAGGCCTGTCCCCCGCGACCGCCCAGGTGTACGTGCGCGACGTGCACACGTTCGCGCGGCTGGCGGGCGGCGAGCGCATTCTCGACGATCTGACGGGTGAGGACGTGGACGCGGTGCTGCTGGCGTTCGCCCGTCAGCCGGACGGCAGGCGGGCCGAGCCGGTGCCCGGGGTGCAGAGTGCCTCGTCGCAGGCGCGGTTTCGCCGGTCGGTGTCGGCGTTGTTCAAGCACGCGGTGCTGACGGGATGGGTGCAGATCAACCCGATGACGGCGGCCACCGTGACCGCGAAGGAACGCGGCGGCCTGCGGGCCGAGCGGCGCGCGTTGACCCGCGAGCAGGCGCGGGGGCTGATCGGGGCGGCCAAGGCGCTGGCAAAAGATCACCTGGGCGATCGCGCGGGTGATCGTTCGCGTGGTGCCGCCGCCGATGCCGGCGTATCCGGGGCCGGGCGGGATACGCGTCCCGCCGTCCGCGCAGGCGACGCGGGACCTGACGCCGGACCCACAGGTGGGGGCGAGTCCGAGGTTCCCGGGCCGAGGGCCGCGAGTGAGGGGGTGGGCGATCGGCGTGCCGCTCCCCCACCGGCCTCCGCGACCGGCTCCCCGCCGGGGCGGCGCAAGCGCCGTGACCAGCGCGTGGAGGTCCGCGACGCCTTGATCGTGCTGTTGCTGACGACCCTTGGGCCGAGGGTGTCGGAGCTGGTGCGGGCGAACGTGGAGGACTTCTACGTCAACGACGGGGTGCGCTACTGGCGGATCTTCGGCAAGGGAGGCCGTACTCGGGATGTCCCTCTCCCCCACGACGTGGCGCGGGTGCTGGACGCCTACCTCGAGGGGGCGCGTCCGCCCAGCGAGGAGAAGGCGTTGCTGCTGTCGTGGCGGGGCAGGCGGCTGGCGCGCGGGGACGTGCAGGCGGTCATCGACCGGGTGCAGCGCGGGGTGGACGCCGCGCGGCGGCGTTCGGTGACGCCGCACGGGCTGCGTCACACGACGGCGACGCATCTGCTCGCCGACGCCGTGGACATGGACGCGGTACGGCGGGTGCTGGGCCACAGCGACCTGTCGACGCTGGGCCGCTACCGGGATGAGCTGCCGGGTGAGCTGGAGGTGGCGATGCGTTCCCATCCCCTGCTCAAGGGCGGTGACGGCTCGGCCGACGCGCAGGATCGCGCGGGTTGAGGGCGGCCATTCGAGGAGCTCTCATGCGCTAGGCGTGTGCTTTTGGGTCGTTGATATTTGTTTGGTGTCGGAATGGTTTGATCATCCACCTCGACACCTTTACAAAGTAGACCAAATCGGACATTAAGCGCCTTGTTCCTGTCACCGGCGAATGTCGCCCCGCAGGCTCCGTGACGGACCGGGTCCTCTGCCGAGAGCCTGCCGCAGGCCGCGCTGACCCTTCCCAGGTGGTACTCACTGTCGGGTGCGCCGTCCCTCGCACCGCTCCCCCACCTCGGCCGCTCCCCCACCGACCCGTCACGTACGCCCAGCGCGACGAATCGGCCCTCAACGAAGCCGGATCCCCACGGTGCGCCACTGCAGCGCACCGTGACCTCGCCTCCCCTCGGGCGAGCCGACCACGCGCCCGGCAGACCCTCCCGCAGACGAGCGGCCCAGGCGATCAGGAGACGTTGGACAGCGGCGGAGGCGGGTCGGCGCTGAGGCGCGGCAGCGGTTCGGCGGCCGGGCGGGAGCAGGCGGAGACCAGGGCGTCCAGGGAAATGCCGAGAGCGTCGGCGAGCGCCGCGACCGTGAACAGGGCGGGGGTCGGGATGCGCCCGGCCTCGATCTTGCGCAGGGTCTCGGCCGACAAACCTGCGGCGGCGGCGACCTGGGCCATGCTGCGCTCGCCGCGGGCCTGGCGCAGCAGCAGGCCGAGGCGTTCGCCGCGCTCGCGTTCGAGGCTCGTCAGCGGAGGTCGCACCATATCCGTGATAGTAATACCGTTATAAGTATTGGGCAACGGAGGGGGCCGACGATGGTGGAGCTGAAGACCGACGCGGAGATCGAGGCGATGCGCGAGGCCGGCCGGGTGGTGGCCAAGGCGCTGGAGGCGGTGCGCGCGCACGCCGAGGTGGGGGTGTCGCTGCGCGAGCTCGACGCGATCGCCGCCGACGTGATCCGCGACCACGGGGCCAAGCCCGCCTTCCTGCACTACAAGCCCGCGTTCGCGCCGACGCCGTACCCCGCGGTGATCTGCGCCTCGGTGAACGACGTGATCGTGCACGGCATCCCGGGCAAGTACCGGCTGCGTGACGGCGACCTGGTGAGCATCGACTGCGGCGCGGTCCTGCACGGCTGGACCGGGGACTCGGCGATCAGCTTCACCGTCGGCACCCCCCGCCCGGCCGACGTCGAGCTGATCGAGACGACGCGGCGCGCCCTGGAGGCGGGCATCGCCGCGGCCGTGGTGGGCGGCAGGCTGGGCGACATCGGGCACGCGATCTCCACCATCGGCCGAGGGGCCGGGTACGGGCTGGTGACCGACTTCGGCGGCCACGGCATCGGCCGCAGGATGCACGAGGACCCCAGCGTGCCCAACGAGGCGCGCCCCGGCCGGGGCATGCCGCTGCGGCACGGCCTGGTCCTGGCCATCGAGCCGATGTTCATGGCCGGCGGCCGCGACCGCTACCGCACGGCCCGGGACGGCTGGTCGCTGCACACCATCGACGGCAGCCGCGCCGCCCACGTCGAGCACACCGTCGCGATCACCGACGACGGCCCGCGCATCCTGACCGCCCTGTGACCCTCGCCCGGCCGGTGAGCCCAGCGCCGTGGACCCGTGCCAATCGTTGAACGACGGCCGCCGGCCCCGGAACGGACGGCACGGCGCGTGGCGCACGCCCTCCGGCCGCTCCCCTACGATTCGACCATGGAACGGCGAACGCTGGGCAGGACCGGCAGGCAGGTGGGCGTCGTCGGGCTGGGCGCGTGGCAGCTCGGCGCCGACTGGGGCGAGGTGGACGAGGGCGAGGCCCGCAGGACGCTGGAGGCGGCCGTCGAGTCGGGGGTGAACTTCATCGACACCGCCGACGTGTACGGGGACGGCCGCAGCGAGCGGCTGGTCGGCGCGCTGCTGAAGGACCATCCCGGTCTGACGGTGGCCACCAAGATGGGGCGGCGGGTGCCGCAGGAGCCTTCGGCGTACACGCTGGAGAACTTCCTGGCCTGGAACGACCGGTCGCGCGCCAACCTGGGCCTGGACACCATCGACCTGGTGCAGCTGCACTGCCCGCCCACCCCGGTCTACTCCTCCGACGCGGTGTTCGACGCGCTCGACACGCTGGTGGCCAAGGGCAGGATCGCCGCGTACGGCGTGAGCGTGGAGACGTGCGCGGAGGCGCTGACGGCGATCGCGCGCCCGGGCGTGGCGACCGTGCAGATCATCCTGAACGCCTTCCGGCTCAAGCCGCTGGAGGAGGTGCTGCCGGCCGCGCGGGAGGCCGGGGTGGGGATCATCGCGCGGGTGCCGCTCGCCAGCGGCCTGCTGTCGGGCCGGTACGGCCGCGACACCGTGTTCGCCGCGGACGACCACCGCACCTTCAACCGGCGGGGCGAGGCGTTCGACGTGGGCGAGACGTTCTCGGGCGTGGACTACGAGACCGGCCTGGAGGCGGTGCGGCGGCTGGCGCCGCTGGTGCCCGAAGGGGCGACGATGGCGCAGTTCGCGCTGCGCTGGATCCTGGATCAGCCGGGCGTCAGCGTGGTGATCCCGGGGGCGCGCAACCCGGGGCAGGCGTCGGGGAACGCGGCCGCGGCGGGGCTGGACCCGCTGCAGGAGGAAGTTCACGAGCGGGTGCGGGCGGTCTACGACGAGCTGATCCGGCCGCAGGTGCATCACCGCTGGTAGCAGGTTCGCGTACGGCCGGAGACGGCATGGCCGGAAAGCGGATGGGTGGAAAGCGGCGCGAAACAGGTGGAAGGCGGGTGGAAATCGCATTTGACCCTCACGTGACGTGAGGCCCCAGGCTGAGTCGCGTAAGGAAAGGAGGGGGGAATCCCATGGGTACCGGTGGTTATTCGGTGGGCCAGGTGGCCCGGCTGGCCGGGGTGACGGTGCGTACGCTGCACCACTACGACGAGATCGGCCTGCTGAGCCCGGGTGAGCGCACCGGCGGCGGCTACCGCCGCTACACCGAGGCGGACCTGGACCGGTTGCAGCAGGTGCTGTTCTACCGGGAGCTGGGATTCCCCCTGGAGGAGATCGCGGCCATCCTGGACGAGCCGGGCGTGGACACCCTCACGCACCTGCGCCGCCAGCGCGAACTGCTGTCCCGGAAGGTGGGGCGCCTGCAGACGATGGTCGCCGCCGTCGACAAGGCCATGGAGGCACACAAAATGGGGGTTTCGCTCACGCCGGAGGAGCGTTTCGAGGTGTTCGGCGACTTCAAGCCCGAGGAGTACGCCGAGGAGGCCGAGCAGCGCTGGGGCGGCGGCGAGGCGTTCGCCGAGAGCCGCAGGCGTACCGCCGCCTACCGCAAGCAGGACTGGCAGCGCATCAAAGCCGAGTCCGAGGAGGTGCTGAACGGCTTCGCGGCGGCGTTCGCGGACGGTGAGCCCGCGGACGGCCGGCGGGCGATGGAGCTGGCCGAGCGGCACCGCGAGCACATCAGCAAGTGGTTCTACGAGTGCACCTACGAGATCCACAAGGGTCTGGCGGACATGTACGTGGCCGACGAGCGTTTCGCCGTCAACTTCGAGCGGGTCGCGCAGGGCCTGACCGCGTACGTGCGCGACGCGATCCACGCCAACGCCGCCCGCGCGGGCGCGTGACCCGCTGACCACGGCCGTCCTGCCCGCTCACGCCCTGCCTGATGCGAAATCCGCGAGCGTGAACCGGTCGGGCATCGTCCGCCGACGCCGGTCAGCGCCGTACATCGGCGCGCCGTCGCGGCGGCGGGGAAGGGCCGGACCCGGCAAGGCGATGCGGTCACAGCACAAGCCGCGCAGGGCGCAGTGTCTCCGGTGTCTCCGGCGCCTCGGGCGTCTATGGCGCCCGGCCGCGGACCTGCGCGGCGGGTTTCCAGCCGAGGTCGAAGGCGTCATGCACGCCCAGGCCGAGGCCCTGACCGCCGATGGGCGGATGGATGTGCGCGGCGTCGCCGACCGGCGGGATCCGCCCAACCCGGTGGCGTCCGGCCGGCCGGGTGGCGCCCCCGAAGCAGGACGGCCGGCGCGGGGAGCAGCCGCGCGGAGTCCGGTCGTCACAGCCCGAGTACGGCGGCCGCGGCGGCGCGGCAGGCGGCGGGCCGGGTGAGCAGGTCGGCGCCGTCGGCGAACTGGTCGACGGCGCCGTAGGGGGGCAGCGCGCGGACGGCGGGATCGGTGACGCGATCCCTCAGTGCCCGGGCGAAGCGGTCGGCCCCGATGACGCGGAAGGGGCGGTCGAAGTAGGTGCGGACGGCCTCGTCGAGGGGGGCGGTGAGGGCGAGGCGGTTGTGCAAGGCGGCGGCCCGGCGGTAGGCGCGGCACAGGTGTTCCTCGCCGTCGCGCCAGGTGCGGGCGGCGATGGCGCGGGCGAGGTCGTCGCCGAGCTCGGCGGTGCCGGTCAGGCGGGCGAAGGCGCTGCCGAGCCATTTGGCGTACGGCGGGTAGCGTCTGCGCATGAGCAGGCACAGGCGCATCAGGTCGCGGGCGAGTCTGGCGGTCTCAACGGCCGAGCCGGTCTCGTCGCCGACCTCGCCGCAGCGGCCGGGGAAGCCCTCGGCCTGGGCGATGCGGTGCCATTGGCAGGACAGGACGTAGCGCCACAGGTCGGGCGGGTACCAGCGGAGCCGTTCGCGGGCCGGCCCGAGCACACCCAGGCCGTCGTGGTGGACGGCCCCGCCGGTGACCTCGGCCAGGCGCTGCCAGGGGGTGGCGAGCCAGTCCAGGATGGTGATGGGGCCGCCGGGGTCGAACCCGAGGTGGCCGGTGAACCAGCTGGCGGCGTCGGTGACGACGACGCCGGGCCGTGCGGGGGCGCGGTCGGAGCCGAAGACGGTGCGATAGCCGGCGAAGGTGTCGGGCAGGGCGGCGGTGACGCGATCGCGGAGCGCGGGGACGTCGGCGGGCCGGGCGAACAACAGCACACGCGGCCCCCAGTCGTGGTCGGTGGACCGCACGGTGTCGAAGTCCAGGACGTCCGAGCCGGGCCCGATGAGGGCGGCGCTGTGCGGGACGCGGCCGGCGAGCGGGCGCACGACCTCGGTGTAGTAGGCGCGCGACAGCTCCAGACCAGGGACGAACATTGGCATCATTTCGTCCACTGTGCTCTCAAAGCCCGCTTTGCGCAGCCTATTTTCCGGCGGCCTCCTGCTCGGCGCGGGATGGCGGGGCGAGCAGGACGCCCCCGGCGATCAGAGGATCGGCTGGGGCGTGTACGCGGCGGCGTCGGGATGGCGGGCGGTGATCTCGGCGATCCGGCCGGTTACGGCGGCGATCTGCTCGGCGGCGGCGCCGGTGAAGATCTCGCGGTCCTTCAGCAGGGCGTCGAGCGCGGGCCGGTCCAGGGGGAAGCGGTCGTCGGCGGCCAGGCGGTCCAGCAGGGGGTTGGCGCCGCCGGAGTCGCGCATGTGCAGCGCGGCGGCGACCGCGTGCTCCTTGATGATCTCGTGGGCGGTCTCACGGCCGGCGCCGTGCCGTACCGCGGCCATGAGCATCTTGGTGGTGGCCAGGAACGGCAGGTAGCGCTCCAGTTCGGCGGCGACGACGGCGGGGAAGACGCCGAACTCGTCCAGGACGGTGAGCATGGTCTCGGCCAGGCCGTCGAAGGCGAAGAACGCGTCGGGCAGGGCCACGCGGCGCACCACCGAGCAGGAGACGTCGCCCTCGTTCCACTGGTCCCCGGCGAGCTCGGCGGCCATGGACGCGTAGCCGCGCAGCACGACCGTCAGGCCGTTGACGCGCTCGCACGAGCGGGTGTTCATCTTGTGCGGCATGGCCGAGGAGCCGACCTGGCCGGGGGTGAAGCCCTCGGTGACCAGCTCGTGCCCGGCCATCAGCCGAATCGTCTTGGCCAGGCTGGACGGCGCGGCGGCCAGCTGCACCAGCGTGGTGAGCACCTCGTAGTCGAGCGACCGCGGATACACCTGGCCGACGCTGGTCAGGCGGCGGGCGAAGCCCAGGTGGGCGGCGACGCGGTCCTCCAGCTCGGCCAGGCGGGCGCGGTCGCCGCCGAGCAGGTCGAGCATGTCCTGCGCGGTGCCGACCGGGCCCTTGATGCCGCGCAGCGGCATGCGCTCGATGAGCTCCTCCAGCCGGGCGTAGGCGAGCAGGAGCTCCTCGGCGGCGGTGGCGAAGCGCTTGCCGAGCGTGGTGGCCTGGGCGGCGACGTTGTGGGAGCGGCCCGCCATGACCAGGCCGGCGTGCTCGGCGGCCAGGCGGCCCAGGCGGGCGAGCATGGCCACGCAGCGGTCGCGTACCAGCAGCAGGCTGTCCCTGACCTGGAGCTGCTCGACGTTCTCGGTCAGGTCGCGGGACGTCATGCCCTTGTGCACGTCCTGGTGGCCGGCCAGGGCGTTGAACTCCTCGATGCGGGCCTTGACGTCGTGGCGGGTGACGCGTTCCCGTTCGGCGATCGAGGCCAGGTCCACCTGCTCGGCCACCCTGTCGTAGTCGGCGTAGGCGCCCTCGGAGACGGGGACGCCGAGGTCGGCCTGGGCCTTGAGCACGGCCAGCCACAGGCGGCGCTCCAGCACCACCTTGTGCTCGGCCGACCACAGGCGGGCCAGCGGCGGCGAGGCGTAGCGGGTGGCCAGGACATTGGGAATGCGCGGCTTGGCGGTGCTCACGTCGCGTCAGTCTATGGCGGTCGCGACCGTGCGGGGGCATCGGGGCGTTCGTTCCCGCTGGCGCGCCGGACGGGCGGCTCCGAGCGGCGGCGGATCGTTGATGGTGGGTGAGGCTTTGGGTGTTGTGATCTGGGTGGTTGGTCGGCATCCAGCCACCCGTCTTTACAAAGTAGATTATTTCGGACATCTCCGACCGTTAAGGGCCGGGTGCTGCAGGTCAGGGACGAACGAAATCCCCGCGACATCCCTCGGACGCCTCGGCGGCGGCACGCGTCAGGACTGCACGCGGCCTGGGGCGCTCACGTCGCGCCGCCGCCCGCCACGACGCCGAAGCCATCGCCCGGACGGTCGAGCGACTCGCCGCCGACCCCGCCCCGCGCCACCGCATGGCAGCAGGCTGTCCGGTACGGCACGCGACGACCGGCCGACGGGGAACGCAAGGGAAACGCTGTGGACGTGACGGCGGGCCGGGCCAGGGGACCGCTCCCCCTGACCCGGCCCGCGCGGGACACGCCCGCATGAGCGCGATCCCCCATGCGGCCCGGCGCGTGCCCGCCGGGTGCCCGATATCCCGATGTCCCGATATGTGGCCGCGCCGTCAGGGGGCGGAGGCCAGCGCCTGCTCCTGCTTGACCGTCGTGTCCGGCGCGGGCGGCGCGTCGCCGCGGCGGCGCATCCGCTCCTTGGCCCGCTCGACCAGCGAATACAACGTCGGAACCAGCACCAGGGTGAGCAGGGTGGAGGACACGAGCCCGCCGATGACCACGATCGCCAGCGGCTGGGAGATGAAGCCGCCCTCCCCCGTCAGGCCGAGCGCCATCGGCACCAGCGCGCAGATGGTCGCCACCGCCGTCATCAGAATGGGCCGCAGGCGGCGCCGTCCGCCCTCCATGACCGCCTCGACCACGCCCAGGCCCTGCTCCCGGTACTGGTTGATCAGGTCGATGAGCACGATGGCGTTGGTGACCACGATGCCGATCAGCATGAGCATGCCGATGAGGGCGGGGACGCCGAGCGCGGTGTCGGTGATCCGCAGCAGGCCGATCGCGCCGGTGGCGGCGAACGGGATCGACACCAGCAGGATGAGCGGCTGCACGAAGCTGCGGAACGTCGCCACCATGATCATGAAGACGATCGCGATCGCGGCGAGCATGGCGACGCCGAGCTGCGCGAAGGCCTCGTCCTGATCGGCGCTGACGCCGCCGATCTCGTACCGGACGCCGGCCGGCAGGGTGAGGTCCTGCAGCCTCTCGTTGAGCGCGGCGGTGACCCGGCCCAGGTCGGCGGCCTCGGCGGCGCCGGTGATGCTCGCGGTGCGCTCGCCGTCGGTGCGGGAGATCTGCTGCGGGCCGTCGACGCGTTCGACGTCGGCGACGGCCGACACCTTCACCCCGCCGGTCGGGGTGGGCAGCTCCAGGTCGCGGATCGCCTCGAGGGTCTCGGGGGCGTCGCCGGTACGCATGATGATGTCGCCGGGACGGCCGTCCAGGTCGATCTGCCCGATGGTGGCGCCGCGGAAGCGCTGGGCGATCGCCTCGCCGATCTGCACCTCGGTGAGGCCGCGTTCGGCGGCCTCGCGGCGGTCCACCCGCACCTGCACGCGCGGGGCGCTGTCCTCCAGGTTGGACGACACGTCGCGCACGCCGTCGATGCCGCTCATCGCCTTGGTCACGGCCTCCGCGCCGGCGCGCAGCGACTTCAGGTCGGGCCCCTGCACGATGACCTGCAGCTGGTTGGCGTTGAAACCCCCGCCGCCCTGGCCGCCGACGGTGACGGTGCCGACGCCGGACAGTCCGGCGATGCGGTCGCGCAGGGTCTGCTCCAGGGCGGAGGTGTCGGCGTCCTGTTTCACCCGGACCGAGAACGTGGCCCGGTCGGGGCTCCCGCCCGAGCCGAAGGAGAACGTGCCGCCGGAGCCGACGCTCACCTGGTAGGAGTCGACGCCGTCGGTGTCGGCGAGGATCGCCTCGATCTTCTTGGCGGCGGCGTCGGTGGTCTCCAGGTCGGTGCCGGCGGGCATGCGCTGGCTGAGCTGGATGGTGTCCTGCCCGGCGGAGTCGATGAAGTTCGTCTTGATGCCGGGCAGCAGCGCCATCGTGCCGATGAACACCGCCAGCCCGATCGCCAGCGTGGGCAGCCTGCGGCGGGTGGCGAAGCGCAGCACCGGCAGGTAGGCGCGCTGCAGCGGGCTGCGCAGCTCCTTGCGCTCGGCCTCCTCGCGCACCTCGCGGGCCCGCTCGGGGCTCTCGGCCTTGGGCGCCGACAGGAACCAGTAGGCGAGCACGGGGATGACGGTGAGCGCCACCACCAGGGAGGCCAGCAGCGCCACCGTCACCGTGATCGCGAACGGGGCGAACAGCTCGCCGACCATGCCGCCGACGAACGCGATCGGGGCGAACACCGCCACGGTCGTCAGCGTGGAGGCGGTGACCGCGCCGCTGACCTCGCGCACACCGGTGAGCACGGCATGGCGTTTCGCCTCGCCGTACGACAGGTGGCGTTTGATGTTCTCCAGCACCACGATCGAGTCGTCGACGACGCGGCCGATGGCGATGGTGAGAGCGCCCAGGGTGAGCAGGTTCAGCGAGTAGTCGCCGATCCACAGGGCGAGCAGGGCGACGACCACCGACAGCGGGATCGACACCGCGGTGACCAGGGTGGAGCGCAGCGACAGCAGGAAGACGAGGATGACCACGACGGCGAAGGCGAGGCCGAGCAGGCCCTCGGTGGTCAGGCTCTCGATGGACCGCTCGATGTAGGGGGCCTGGTCGAACACGACGGTGATGGGCGCGGCGTCGCCCAGGGCCTTGACCAGGTCCCCGAGCTTGGCGTTGACCTCGTGGGAGATGGTGACGGCGTTGCCGTCGGGGGCCATGGTGATGGACACGCCGAGGGTGCTTTCGCCGTCGGTGCGGGTGAGCGTGGTGGCCTCGGCCGGCTTGCGCTCGATCAGGGCGACGTCGCCGAGCTTGACCGGCTTGGGCCGGGCCGGGGCCGCCGCCGCGGGGGTACGGCCCTGCCCCGCCTGTCCCGCTTGACCGGCTGCGCCCTGCCGGCCGGCCTGGGGCTGGGCGGCGGCCGCCTGCGCGGGCCGGCTGAGGTAGAGGTTCTTGAGCTGCTCGATGGTGTCGACGCGGGTGCCGACCTCGACGGTGAGGGTGCGGCCGTCGTCGGAGAGGCTGCCGGCGGGCACCGGGGTGCCGTTGGCGCGCAGCAGTTCGGGGATGGCGGTGACCGGGATGCCGAGCTTGAACAGCTCGCCCTGGTCGGGGGTGATGACGACGGTCTCCTCTTGGGCGCCGGTCACGGTGACGTCGCGCACGCCCTCGATGCCGCGCAGCTCGGGCACCATGACGCGTTCGATCTTGTCGAGCATGCGGCGCGGGTCGCCGGCCTCGCCGACGGCCAGGACCATCACCGGCAGGTCGTCGGTGCTGCCCGCGAGCACCTGCGGGTCGACGCCGTCGGGCAGGCGGGGCTCGACGCGGCCGACGGCCTGCTGGAGCTTGGCGACCGCGTCGTCGATGTCGGTGCCGTACTCGAAGGAGACCTGGACCTGGGCGGAGCCCTCGCGGGAGGTGGAGGTGACCTCGGTGATGCCGGCGATGCCCTTGACGCCGTCCTCCAGGGGCTCAGTGACCTGCTCCTCGACGATCTCCGGGGAGGCCCCCCGGTACTGGGCGACCACGAACGCGGCCGGGAACGACAGCGAGGGCAGCAACTGCTGCTTGAGCGAGGGGATCGCGTACAGGCCGAAGCCGCCGACCAGGAACGCGATCATGATGATGAGCGTCCGGTTGGCCAGGCTCAGCCGGGCCAGGGCGATCATGAGCGGGCCCCCGCCAGGTGGGCGGCGACGCCGGTCTCCGGCACCTCGCGCTGCTCGGTCACGGGGTCTCCTTCTGCGGTGACATAAGGGAACGGGCAAAATCTCCGTCCCAGCCTAACACTTCGCCAAACACGAATATTTAGCCTTCCTGTGAATACCTGGTAACCTGGCCCCACCGACAGGAAGGCGGACGTGAACGACGGCGACGAACGCAGCAGGCTGGTCGGCCGGATCGGCGAGGTCCAGCGCGACCTCGCACGGCTGTTCGCCGACCCCCGCTCCCTGCCGATGTTCGACTCCAACCTCACCATGCGCCAGCTCAAGGTCATCATGATCCTGGCCTTCCACGACGCCCAGTCCGGCCAGGACCTCTCCCGCCGCCTCGGCGTCGGCCTCGCCACCGTCACCGGGATCATCGACCGGCTCGTCGCCCAGCACCTGGTCGAACGCCACGAGGACCCCGCCGACCGGCGGGTACGCCGCGTCAGCCTCACCGACACCGGCCGCCGCCTCGCCGACGACCTCCTGGACACGGGACTCGGCCACCACCGCGCCCTGCTGGACTACCTGGACCTCGACACACTGCGGGCCCTCGAGACCGTCATGCGCAAGATCCAGCAGGCCGCCGCCCAGTACCTGGCCGACCGCGTCCGCGACGCCGGCCAGACGCCACCGCCCGCCCCCGCCCGATCCGATCAGACCGCACGACACAGCGACCCCGCGCCCGACCCGGTGCGCTGACCACGTTGCGCTAACCGGGCTGCGCTGACCACGTTGCGTCGGGCCCGAGCCGCCGCGTGGTCAACGCGGCCGGGGTCGGCGTCCCCCGCCGATGGGCGAGTTCATGGTCGCCGACCGGCCGTGCTGCTAACGTCGCGGCGTGGCTTCGATGCAGCATCCCGGTCCCTTGGACCCCGCGGCGAGCGGCGGCCCGCGTCCCGACGGCGCCGGCGGCGGCCCCGCCGGCTATCTCAACGGGCTGTTCGGCCTGTCCGGCAAGGTCGCCCTGGTCACCGGCGGCAGCTCCGGCATCGGGTACGGCATGGCCGAGGCGATCGGTCGCGCCGGCGCGCGGCTGGTCCTGGTCGCGCGGGACGCCGAGCGGCTGGACAAGGCCGTCGCGCGCCTGGCCGGGCACGGCGTCGAGGCGGCGGCGATCAGCGCCGATCTGGCCGACCGCGCGGCCGTCGCGCGGGTGTGCGACGAGGCGGCCCGGCCGTACGGGGAGATCGACATCCTGGTCAACGCGGCCGGGGTCAACATCCGCCCGCCGATGGCCGAGCTCACGGCCGCCGACTACGACCTGACCATGGCCGTCAACATCACCGCGCCGTACCTGCTGGGCCAGCACTTCGGGCCGCGCATGGCCGAGCGCGGCTGGGGGCGGATCATCAACGTCGGCTCCCAGCAGGCGATCAGCGCGTTCGGCGAGAGCGGCGCCTACGGCGTGTCCAAGGCCGCGATCACCGGGCTGACGCGCTCGCAGGCCGAGGCCTGGTCCCGGCACGGCGTCATGGTGAACACGATCATGCCCGGTTTCGTGGTGACCCCGCTCACCGCGCCGCACCTGGCGGTTCCGGGGCGGGTGGAGCAGTTCGCCGCCCGGACCATGATCGGCCGCAACGGCCTGCCCGCCGACTTCGCCGGGGCCGCCGTGCTGCTCGCCGGCGACGCCTGCCTGTTCATGACCGGCCAGATGATCTTCGTGGACGGCGGCTTCTCCGTGCACTGAGCCCGCGCGGCCCGGATCGTCATCGACTTCGGTCGGCGAAGGTGCGTACCCGCCCACCGGGTTTTCGCGGCCGCCCCCGGCCGGGACCGACCCGCGCCATCCCCCTCCGGGGCCGTGCCCGCCGCCATAACCCGCCGCCATGACCCGGCACCATGACCCGGCGGCCGACCCCGGGCCGGGCGCCCCCGCCATGCCTGCGCGAGGACGCGCCCCCGCACCTCAGCCGGTCAGGAACCCGATGATCAGCCGGGTGATCTCCTCGGGACGTTCCAGGCTGGGCAGGTGACCGGCCCACTCCAGCTCGGCCAGCGTGGCCCGTGGCAGACGGGCGGCCAGATGACGCGCGGTGTCGCCGAAGTAGCCCATGTCATGAGCGCCGAAGGCGACCAGAACCGGCATGGTCAGCCGGTCCAGGTCGACGTCGTGCTCGCGCAGCTCCGGCTCGGGGTCGGCGGCCAGCTGCAGCGTGTACGCCTGGCGCTGCATCTCGGCCAGGAACGCCCGGACCTCGGGGGTCGCGTCGGGGCCGAGCCAGGTCCGGGCGTTGAGCTCCGCCGCGCCGGCCAGGTCCCCCGCCATGACCAGACGCTCCTCCTCCGCGCCGAACGCCTCCATCTCGGGCGTGGCGGGCAGGTCGCAGGGCGCGGCCAGCAGCACCAGCCGCGACACCGCGTCCGGGCGGGCGGAGGCCAGCTCCAGCGCCACCCGGCCGCCGTAGGAGGCGCCGACGACCGCGACCCGCTCCAGCCCCAGCTCCTCCAGCAGCTCGGCCACGTCCCCGCAGTCGGAGTAGGGCCTGTCGGCGGCGTACGGCGTGCCCCCGTACCCCCGGAAATCCGGGCGGATCACCCGGAAGCGAGCGGTGAGGGCAGGCCACAGCGGATCCCACATCCGCGCGTCGGCGGCGCTGGAGTGCAACAGCAGCACCGCCTCGCCCGCGCCGGCGTCGTCATATCGCAGGAAGGTCACCGCGTCTCCGTCGCCAGCTTCACGCCGAACGCGATCAGCACGCCGCCGGAGATCTGCTCCATGCGGCGCCGTACGGCGGGGCGGTGGAACACCGGCCGCACCCGGCCGATGAACCAGACCAGGACCAGGTACCACAGGGTGTCCATCACCACCCAGATCATCGCGAGCATCGCCAGCGTCAGCGGCGCATTCGCCCCGGCGGGCACGAACTGCGGCAGGAAGGAGATCGCGAACACCGCCGCCTTGGGATTGGCCAGGACCGTGGCGGCCCCCACCAGATACGAGCGCCGCCTCCCGCCCCGCCTCCCGTCCGGGGTCCCGCCCGCCTCCGGCTGCTCCGAAGGCGCCTCGGCGCGGCCCCGCCGGGCCTGCCACAGCGACTGCACCCCGATCACCACCAGCACGACCGCGCCGACGACACGCATCACGTCGTAGGCCACCTGCGACGCCAGGAGCAGAGCCGACAGCCCGAACACCGCGGCGAGCGCCCACAGCAGCAGCCCCGTCTCGTTGCCCAGCGTCGCCGCCACACCGTGCGCCTTACCCGCCCGCAGCGTCTCCCGCAGGATCACCGCAGTGCTGACACCCGGGACCATCGCCAGCAGCACGCACGATCCCGCAAAGAAGAGTAGATGCATCCGCGAATCGTCCCCCGCCACCGCCCGCCACGGCAATCCGTTATCGACCACGGCGCCCCCGCGCTTCAGCTCCTGAGGACCTCCACCCAGTAGCGGCCCTCGCCGTCACGGTGAGCGCCGTGAATGTCGGTGGCCAGATCGGGAAAAACCCGATCGAAGTCCTCTAGGGCCCGCAGATACGTCACCAGGGGACCGTCGGCCGGGCCGGCCGCTTCGCCGGGCATCAGCATGGGGATTCCCGGTGGGGTGACGACCACCGTGGCCGCGGCGACCCGGCCCGGCAGCTCGGCCAGCGGGACCCGCTCGGTGCGGGCCCGGATCATCGCCTGGTAGCCCTGGATGACCTCGTACACCCACAGCGGGAGCTCCTGCTCGCGTGTCATCAGGAAGACCGGCAGGCCGCGGAACCTCCCCCGCACCGCCCGCAGCAGTTCCTCGGCCCCGGGCGCGTCCCAGGCGGCCAGCAGCGCCGTCAGCGAGGCGTCCGACCCCACGACCGCCAGGGCGTCCTCGGCCCGGTGGGTCCAGCGCACCTGAAGCCCGAGATCGCCCATCTCCGCGCACACGCGCCGCAGTTGCTCGGCCAGCGCCGAGTCGGCGTCGGGACGTTCGGTGACGGCGGCCAGAACCGTTCGCTCCATGCGCTGCCATACGATCGGGGGAAGGGGGCGGGATGGTCCCGCGAACACCACCCCATGGTAACAACATGTACTTGAGTGGCGACCATTGGTAATCGGAGGTGAAGGCCCGACCCGGTCTGGGGTCGCCGGGCCGGACACCGCGCGGCGCGGCTCCGACGCGAAGGGAGCGCGGGCATGGCCGTGCTGATCGACCCGCCCGACTGGCCCGGGCCTCGGGGGTTGGTGTGGTCGCATCTGGTGAGTGACGTCTCGCTGGAGGAACTGCACGCGGGTTCGCGGCGCGGCTCGGAGCGCCGGAGCGGGCGTTCCACCGCGATCACTATGACGTTCCCGAGACGGTGTACGACCGTGCCGTCCTGCTGGGGGCCGAGCCGGAGACCTCACGCGTGCTGGTGATACGGCTCACCGCGGGCAGGCACCGGGCCTGGGATCCAGCAGTCCTAGCGGCTCTTGCCACCCCCTCCACCCAGGAGCCTACGCGCCCCGCCTCGCTCCCGTACGGCCCCTGCGGCGCGGCGGCGTCCCCCGGGGCGCTCAGGGCACCGCCGCGCCTGCTCATGAGGAGTCCGTGCCGCCGTCGTCGAGGACCAGGCGGTCGCGGCGTGATGGTCGTACGTCACCAGCCGTGGCGGCCCGCCTCCCGGCGCGCTGTTCACGCCTGGGCCGCGCCGGGGGTGCGCGGTTACCGGCGTAAGTACAGCGTGGACAGGTCGGCGACCGCCTGGATCATCATGGCGCGGAGTTCGGGCGGCTCCAGGACCTCGACCGAGGCGCCCAGGCGCATGAGCTGCCAGCAGGCGTGGCGCAGGGACTCCACCGAGAGGCGGACGCGGATCCAGCCGTCGGCGTCCGGCGGCCCCGCCTCGGCCAGCGCCGCGTCGGTGATCGCGACGCCCATGGTCACTCTGAGCAGCGGGACGCCGTCCTGGGCGATGCGTATCACCGCCTCCTCCCGGTACATGCGGTCCAGGAAGTCGGCGGACCAGTTCTGCCAGTACGCCGCCAGGTCGAAGCCCTCGACGCGCTCGAACGTGCCGTCGAGGACCTCAACCGAGCGGATTCGTCCCACCCGGTAGGTGCGCATGTCGCCCGGCTGTCCGGAGTCCTCCAGCGTGCCGCCGCCGGTCGTGTCCGGATGCGGCGGCCGGGGCGACGACTTCCCGCCGCCCGGATTCGCTCCGCCCGAGTGCGCCGGGTCGACGCCCGACGATTCCGGGTGTCTGGCGTGCGGGACCGTCCGTTGCCCGGATGTCCGCCGTCCGGCCGGGCGACCGTCGGCCGTAGGACCGTCAGCGGCGGGCGGATCGGACGACGCCGACGGGATCTGGTCCCGCCGCGCCCGGTCGAGCCGGGCTGCCGTCGCGCCCGGCCGTACGGCCTCGGCATGGGCCTCGGCATGGGCGTCAGCGTGGGCGTGGGCGTCAGCGTGGGCGTGGGAGGCCGGCGCAGGTGGGACGGGGCAGGCGCGGGCGACCAGGTACCACGTGCCCGCCTTGAGGACCAATCCATGGGGGTGGACGAGCCGTTCGACGACGGTCTGGCCCCAGCGCTGGTAGGTCATGCGCAGCGGGCGCTGGTCCCAGACCGCGTCGGCGACCTCGGCGAGGAAACGGGACTCGGCGGCGTCGTGATACCAGCCGGGGACGTCGAGGTGGAAGCGCTCGCGCATGCGGCGGGCCTGGGAGCGGGGCTCGGGCGGGAGCGCCGCCAGCAGTTTCAGCTCGGCCGCGGCGGCGATCTCGCCGAGGCCGAGTTCGGCGGCCGGTCCGGGCAGGCCGGCCAGGAACAGCGAGGCGGCCTCGTCGGCGGTCAGCCCGTTGAGGCGGGTGCGGAAGCCGTCGAGCAGCCGGTATCCGCCCGCCGGGCCGCGGTCGGCGTACACCGGCACCCCGGCCGATGACAGCGCCTCGACATCGCGGTACACGGTGCGGACCGACACCTCCAGCTCCTCCGCCAGCTCTCCGGCCGTCATCCGCCCCCTGGTCTGGAGCAGCAGCAGGAGGGAGAGCAACCTGCTCGCGCGCATGCCTTCATTCTCCCTTGGTCATGCACCCCGGCGACTTGCTTTCGCACACTTGATATGTTCATATGAACACATGGATCGATTGCGTGCCATCATGGACGCCCTGCGCGTCTCCGACACGGTGTCGGTGGCCGAACTCGCCGCCGAACACGGCGTGTCGGAGATGACGATCCGGCGCGACCTGGACGACCTGGCCCGCCAGGGCGTCGTGCGCCGCATCCGGGGCGGCGCGCTCAGCCTGCTGCTGCGCGGCGAGGAACCCCCCTTCGGCGTACGCGAGCACGAGGCCGTCGAGGAGAAACGCCGCATCGCCGCCGAGGTCGCGGGGCTGATCGCCGACGGCGAGGCGGTGCTGCTCGACGGCGGCACCACGGCGCTGGAGACCGCCCGGGCCATCCGCGACCGGCGGCTGACCGTGCTTCCGCTGTCCCTGCACGCCGCACAGGAACTCAGCACCGCGACCCGGATCCGGCTGGTGCTGCCCGGAGGCGAGGTACGGCCCGGCGAGCTCAACTTCGCCGGGCCGCTCACCGAGAAGTCCATCAGGTCGCTGCGCTTCGACACCGCGGTGATCGGCTGCTGCGGCCTGTCGGCGGCGCACGGCCTGACCGCGCACGACCTGGAGGACGTCGCCGTCAAACAGGCCGCCATGGCCTCCGCCCGGCGGGTGGTGGCCGCGGCCGACTCCGGCAAGTTCACCCGCACCGCGTTCGGCGCGGTCTGCCCCCTGGACCGCCTCGACATCGTCGTCACCGACCAGGGCATCCCCCGAGAGGAACATGACGCCCTCACCGCCGCGGGCGTCAGCGTCCGCATCGTCTGAACCGCAGGAAGCCACAGCCGCATCCCGGCCGGCGGCGGCGTGGGCCGACATACGCACTGTCGACGGCAGAACACGGCGAAAACCGCGAGAGCGGTCCAGCGGAGGACCTCCTTCCGGCTCCGGCCCCCGGTGTCAGCACTTCAGGCGGTGCAGCATCCGCCGCAGCCTTCGTCCACCCCCACCCACCCTTCCGCGCCACCGACCCACCCGCACCGGCGATTCAAACGCGCGGCGGTGCCAGCCCGTCGTCCACCCGACCCCATCCACCGGCGCCCTGCGCGCCACCGACCCACCGAACCTGAAATCCAGGCGCCCAGCAGCTGCGGCATCGTCCACCCGCTCCCTCGATCACCGACGTCCCCATCGGAATCTCGGCCAAGGGATATCGCGCCATCGGCTCTCCTGCGCGAAGGCGAGGGCGGGCACGCGACGATCGCGGACACAACGGCGAACGGTAAAGAGGCGAACGGTAAAGAACAGCTAAGGCACACAGCTCGGCAGGCACATGGCACGGCCATTCCGGCCGAATGGGGATGCGGCCCCTCAGACAGCCCCTCAGACGGCCCCTCAGACGGCCCCGACGCGCCCCAAGGTCCCGGCGTCTTCCCCGTCCGCCCCACAAGCACTTTCAAACCGGCTTCCCACCCGCCCCCAACGCGAAGAGGACACCATGACCACAACGGCCCCCGATCGGGCCCGTCTCCAGCGCGCCCGGCTCGCCGTGCACGGCCTGTTCCTGCTGTCGGGGATCGCCATCGGCGCCTGGACGGCACGCATCCCGGCGATCAAGGAGCGGCTCGCGCTCGGCGACGGCGAGTTGAGCTTCGGCCTGCTGGGCATCGCCGCCGGTGCCATCGCCGGAATGCAACTTGTGGGACGGCTCATCGACCGGCACGGCAGCCATCGGGTCATGATCCCGGCCGCGCTCGCGCAGGGCACCGTGCTTGTCCTGCCCGCCCTCGCACCCAACCTGCCCCTGCTCACCGCCGCCCTGTTCTGCTTTGGATTCGTGCACGGCGCGCTCGACGTGTCCATGAACGCCAACGCCGTCGAGGTGGAACGCGAGTACGGCAGGCCCATCCTGTCTGCCTTCCACGCCGTGTTCAGCATCGGCGGCTTCGCCGGGGCCGCCCTCGGCGGGCTGTTCGCCCAGGTCGGCGTGACCCCTGTCGTCACCTTCATCGCCGTCGGGGCCGTGTTGACCGTCATGGCCGCGCTGTCGGCCCGCTGGGCCCTGCCCGCCACCCCTGCCACCTCTGCCGCCCCCGCCGCGGCCTCTGCCGCAGCCTCCGGCACGGGTTCCGACATAAGGTCCGGCGCAGGGTCCACGGCGACGGGGCGGCGCTTGCGGCGGGTGCCGATCCCCGGCGTGCTGTTCCTCGGTGTGCTCGCCTTCTGCTGCCTGGTCGGCGAGGGGGCCGCCGCCGACTGGGGGTCGGTGTACCTGCGCGAGGACCTGGGCGGGTCGCCGGGCCTGGCGGCGGCGCCGTACGCGGCCTTCTCGGTGATGATGACCGCCGGACGCCTGGTCGGCGACCGGCTCGCGGGCCGCTTCGGCTCGGTGCCGCTGGTGCGCGGGTGCGGTCTGCTCGCCGGGGCCGGACTCCTCGTCGCGCTGCTGATCGGGCACCCGCTTGCGGCGATCGCCGGGTTCGGCTGCTTCGGCGCGGGCCTGTCGTGCATCGTGCCGCAGGTGTTCTCCGCCGCCGCCAACCGCGACCCGCGCCGCTCCGGGGAAGGGCTCGCCCGCGTCGCCAGCCTCGGTTACGTGGGCTTCCTCAGCGGGCCGGTGCTCATCGGCGGCGCCGCCGAACTGCTCGGCCTGCCCCGGGCCCTGGCGATCCCGGCCGTTCTGGCCCTGTTCGTCGCCCTGGCCGCCACCGCCCTGCGCACGCCCGGCCCACCCTCCACCTGATCCGCGCCCGCGGGCACGGTTGGTCCCGGCGCGCCGCGTAAAACCGCGTTAAAAGCGCTTGAGCCTCACGTAACGTGAGACCTTAGCGTCGCAGCCATGGACATCATCGTTGACGACACCGCCACGGCCATGGCCGAACTGCTGACGCTCCCCCTGCCCGAGCGCCCCGAAGCGCTGACCAGGCTGCTGAACGCCTTCGACTCCACCGCCGCCAGGCTGAACATGGATCTGGTGCAGATGCATCACCAGGCCGGAGGCTTCCGGGTGGACCGCGAGGACCCCCGCTACCTGCCCGCACTGCGCATGATGACCGACGCCGGCGTGTGGGGGCGCATGCGCGAGGCGCTGGAGGCGGCGTGGCGGCTCCAGAAGGCGGCCGTGCCCGGCATCCGGCACCATGACGTGCCGGTACGCGCCGTGCTCGTCCTTGGCAACCCCGACGACGAGCACCTGATGAAGCGCATCGGCGGCTACTACGGCATGTCCGGCGGCTCACCGGTGCTGTTCGTGGTCGCCTGGCCCACCCCGGAGAACCTGCAGCAGATCGCCCACTGCGCCGTGCACGAGATGCACCACTACATCCGCCACGCCAACGTCGAGTGGAACCCCGCCACGGTCACCGTCGGCGAGCATGTGATCTCCGAGGGGCTCGCCGAGGCGTTCGTACGCGAATTGGGCGGCCCCGGAGCCCTGGGCGTCTACACCCGCGCGGTCTCCGGCCAGGCCCTCGACGACGCCTACGCCAAGATCACCGCCGCGGTGGGCCTCCAGGGCATGCACAACCTCACCCCGTACGTTCTGGGCGACGCCACCGCCGAGCGGATGGGCCAGACACCGGTCGGCATCCCCGACATGGCCGGCTACGCCGTCGGCCTGCGCATCGTCGATGCCCACCTCGCCGCCACCGGACTCACGGCCGCCGAGAGCACCATCCTGCCCACCACGGAGATCCTCGCCAACGCGGGCGTGACGGTCGCCGCGTGAGGACATCGGGTCGGTGGTTGTCGGTTTGTTTGTCGGGTGTACAGGCGGGTGTGTTGTCTCAACCGTCCGCCTTTACAATGTAGATTCCGTCGAAGGTCGCCATGCGGAGCCGTCCACGAGGTCAAGCCTTCGGCCTCATCCCGGCGATCGGCGAGGGCCTGACCGCGGCTGCCACGGCCGCCCCTCCGGTAGCGGCTCATCGCCGGCACCGGCGGCCACGATCATTGCCCGCGCGGTCGCCGCGACCGCTGTTCCCCTGGCCCGGACCCCGCGTACGGTTCCTCGTCCTGGCGGCCGACGCGATCGGCGTTCGCCGCCAACTCGTCGACGACCAGCAAATCGGCGCGCATGCGCCGGTCCCGGTACCCGGCACGGCCGATCATGTGCGCCGCCACCGGGGAGGTGGCCAGCTGGAACACCGCGATCAGCACCAGCGTGGTGATGTCCACCGCCGTACGCAGCCGCAACGCGCAGCCGAGCAGGACCAGCAGCAAACCGAGCACCTGGGGCTTGGTCGCCGCGTGCATGCGCGACAACAGGTCGGGGAAGCGAAGCAGCGCGACCCCGGCCGACACGCTGAGCAGCGCGCCACCGGCCAGACAGACCGCGGCGGCGACGTCGAGGATCACGTCAAGGCCCATCACGGCGTCCTTCCGGGGGTGTTCGCGGCGCCTCCTGCCGACGGCCCCGGGTGGCGAACCGGGAGACGCTCACCGAGCCGGTGAAACCGAGGATGGACAGCACGACGAGCACGGGCAGCGCGGTGGCGTCGCGGGTGTAGGCGGCCTCGGCGGCGACGGCCGCGACGACGACGGCCAACACGACGTCGGTCGCCACGACCCGGTCGAGGACGGACGGGCCGCGGATGATCCGGATCAGGGCCAGCACGCCGGCGACGGCGAACATCGCGGCGACGACCACGGCGACGACGGTCACTAGGGGCACCCTCTTTCTCGCAGGCACCACCACGGTGCTTGGTGAAGGGACTCGGCGGGAGCCGGGGTGACGGTCTGGTCCGGTCGCTGGTCCGGTCGCCGCTCGACGGCGTCCCCTACGACCGCGCCAAACACGGCGCCGCAACAGCCCTCAACGAGCCACTCGCCGCTTGAGGCTGACACAGGGAGTGTCATGAGGGCGGGCCCTCCCTGTCGGCGGGCGGAACGGGACCGGCCGCCCCCTGCCCCGCGACGGCCGCCAGCTCGGCGGCCGAGCCGATCGCGCCCACGACGCGCGCCTCCAGCTCAAGCACGTCCCGGCGGAACCGCTCGGCCTCGTCGTGGTCGCGTACGCCCAGAACGTGAACGTAGAGAACCCCGGCGGCGCGGTCCGCCTCGACGATGAGACTGCCGGGCACCAGCGACAGGGCCACGCCGGTGAGGGTGAGATTGAGGTCGGAGCGCACGCGCAGCGGCACGGCGATGACCGCGCCGCGCGGCGTGTGCCCGAACCGGAACGCCAGCCAGGCGACCTGCACGCTGGAGACCACGAGATCGAGCAGGAACCGCGCGACGAACCGCGCCAGCCCCAGCGGATGAACGCGCCCGGCGAACGTCACCGGCGGCAGCGGGAACACGACGATGACGACCACGGCCAGAACCAGGCCCCCGATGACGTTCGCCCAGGAGAACGACCCCCACAGCAGGCACCAGACGACGATCAGCACCGTGATCGCGATCACCTGATTCCGCCGCACGTCACGCCGGGTCAACCCGGGACACGGCTCCTCCGGCCCCGGCGAGGGGCGGTAACGACTCACGGGACACCCTCCGGGTAGACGGCCCGCACGTACGGGACGCGATCGATCAGGTCGGCGGCGGCCGAGCCGCTCAGCTCGAACAGCGGGCCCGCCACCACGGTGAGCCCCACGCCGAGGACCAGCAGCGCGACGGTGGACCCGACCATGAGCCGGGGCAGCATCGCGCCGGAGTGCTCGGCGACGTCCGCCACCGGGTACGGCTCGCGCCCCTCCCGCGACCGCGCGGTGAGCTCCTCCCCCGACCGCGCGGTGGGCTCCTCCCGTGCCCGCACGGCGTGCTCTTCCCGTGCCCGCACGGCGTGCTCTTCCCGTGCCCGCACGGCGTGCTCTTCCCGTGCCCGCACGGTGTGCTCTTCCCGTGCCCGCACGGTGTGCATCGTGTCGTCCGGGCCGGGCATCTCGACATGCGGCGCCCGCCAGAAAGCCCGGTCCCACACGCGCGCGACCGCGTACAGGGTGAGCAGGCTGGTCAGCAGCCCCCCGCCGACCAGCGCCCAGGCCAGCGGACCGCCCTCGGCGATCCCGGCCCGAATCAGCCCCACCTTGCCCAGGAAACCGGAGAACGGCGGGATGCCGGCGAGATTGAGCGCGGGGACCAGGAACAGCACCCCGAGCAGCGGCGAGATCCGGGCCAGCCCGCCCAGCCGGTCCATCGCGGTCGTTCCGCCGCGCCGTTCCACAAGCCCGGCGGCGAGGAAGAGCGTCGTCTGGATCATGATGTGGTGCACCACGTAGAAGATCGCCGCGGACAGCCCGAGCCGAGTGGTCAGCCCCACCCCGAACAGCATGTACCCGATGTGGCTGACCAGGGTGAACGACAACAACCGCTTGATGTCGGACTGCGCGACCGCGCCGAGGATCCCGACCAGCATGGTCAGCAGCGCCAGCACCAGCAGCAGGCCCGCGGCGGGGCCGCCGGGGAACAGCAGGGTCTCGGAGCGGATGATCGCGTACACGCCGACCTTGGTGAGCAGCCCCGCGAAGACCGCGGTCACCGGGGCCGGGGCGGTGGGGTAGCTGTCGGGCAGCCAGGCCGACAGCGGGAAGACGGCCGCCTTGATGCCGAAGGCGAGCAGCAGCATCCCCTGCAGCATCAGCCGCACATCGTCCGGCAGGGCGTCGAGCCGCCCGGCGAGCTGGGCCAGATTGAGCGTCCCGGCCGCCGCGTAGACCAGGCCGAGGCCGGTCAGGAAGATCAGCGAGGACAGCAGGCTGACCACGACGTACGTCGTGCCCAGCAGGACGCGCGTCTCGGTGCCGCCCATGGTGAGCAGCACGTAGCTGGCCACGAGCAGGATCTCGAACCCCACGTAGAGGTTGAACAGGTCGCCCGCCAGAAACGCGTTGGCCACACCGGCGGAAAGCACCAGGTACGTCGGATGGTAGACCGACAGCGGCGCCTCCTCCTGCCCGTCGGCCATGCCCTGCCCGATGGAGTACGCCAGCACGGCCAGGGTGACGGCGGCGGAGACCACCAGCATGAGCGCGGCGAGCCGGTCGGCGACCAGCACGATCCCCAGCGGCGCCGCCCACCCGCCCACCTCGACGACCAGCGGCCCGCCCCGCGCGGTCAGCACCAGCAGCGCGACGGCGGCCAGCAGGACACCACCGAGCACCACGACGCTGACCGCCCGCTGCAGCCGGGGGCGGCGTCCCAGCAGCAGCGTCATCGCCGCCCCCAACAGCGGCATCACCACCGGCAGCGGAACCAGGTTCGTCATCCCGCCCCCGGCCCGTCGCCACGGCCCCGCCGCCCGCCATCCCCGCCGGCGCTGTCATCACCCGCTTCGTCACCGGTATCGGTGCCGGTCTCGCCGCTGGCGCCTTGGTCACCGCGTGCGGCGCTGCCCGAGTCTGCGCCGCCACCGGTCTCGGCACGCCCGGTACCTCCGGCGCCGCCATTCCCGTCATCGCCTCCGCGGCCCCCATGCCCCGCACGGATGTCCCCGGCGTCACCACCCGCGACAGCGCCGGTGTCATCGGTGTCGCCGCCCTCATCGCCGTCGAGCCCCCGGTCCCGCTCCGCGAGCGCCACGATCCGGCGGTCCTCGACGTCGTCCCGCACCTCGTCGTGACCGACCAACTGCCAGCTCCGATAGGCCATCGCCAGCAGGAACGCGCTCATGCCCAGCGTGATCACGATCGCGGTGAGGATCATCGCCTGCGGCAGCGGATCGCTCATCCCGCCCTGCGGCGTCACCCCGACGATCGGCGGCCCGCCGAGCCGCCCGCCGGACAGAATCAGCAGGTTCGCGCCGTTGCCGAGCAGGATCACCCCCATCAGCACGCGCGTCAGGCTGCGTTCCAGCAGCAGCGTCACCCCGGTGGCGAACAGCACGCCGACCGTGACGACGTACACGAGATTGGGCGTCACACGGGCTCCTTGTCGTCGGCGTCCACGGGGTTCCCGGGATCCGGATCGTCGTCGGCCTGGCGGTCCACCTCGGCCCCCAGACTGCGCAGGATGTCCAGCACCAGCCCGACGACGACGAGGTACACCCCGATGTCGAAGAACGTCGAGGTGACCAGGTGGACGTGCCCGAGCACGGGCAGGTGGACATCGAGCATGGCGCTTTGCAGCACCTGCCCGCCGAGCGGCATCGCCGCCACCGCGGTGCCCACCGCGACGAGCAGCCCCGCGCCGAGGACGACGCCCGACCCGACCGGCACGGCGACGTTCAGCTCGGCCCGCCCGCCGGCCAGATAGCGCACGGCCAGCGCGAGCCCGGCGACCAGCCCGGCCGCGAACCCGCCGCCCGGCGCGTCGTGTCCGGAGAAGAGCAGGTACGCCGAGAACAGCACGATGGTGTGAAACAGCAGCCGGGTGATCACCTGCAGGACGATCGACTGCCGCCGTGCCTCGGGGCTCGCGCCCGCCATCAGCCACTGCCCCGGCTCGGGCCCGTACGGCCGCGCCGGCCCGGCCGTACGGCGCCGCAACGCCGCGGCCCGGCGGAAGATCAGGCTCGCCACGCCGGTGGCCGCCCCCACCAGCACCGAGATCTCCCCCATCGTGTCCCAGGCCCGGATGTCCACGAGGGTGACATTGACGATGTTGTCGCCCCCGCCGAACGACACCGCCGGGCCCGGGTAGGCCACCGAGACCGGCGCCGCCTGCCGCGCCGACGCCGCGGCGTAGGCCATCCCGGCGGCGGCGACGCCCACGGCGACGCCGATCGCCGGCCGCACGCGCCGCGCCCAGGGCCAGGGCCGTTCGGAGAACCGCACCGGCAGGCGGCGCAGCACCAGCGCGAACATCACCATGGTGACCGTCTCCACCAGGAACTGCGTCAACGCCAGATCGGGCGCCCCGTGCAGCACGAACAGCACCGCGATGCCGTACCCGGACACCCCGACCAGGATCATCGCGGTGAACCGGACCGTCGCCCGGGCCGCGAAGATCGCCGCCGCGATCACCATCACGGCGGCGAGCGGCTGCAGCGGGCCGTCCCAGGGCCGCGCCGCCGTCCGCCACGGCTCGCCCGCCAGCATCACGCCGCCGGGCAGCGCCACCAGCACGACGAGGATGGTCCCGAGGTAGAACGGCAGCGAGCCGCGCTGGGTGGCCCCGGTGAGCTCCACCGCGACGCGGCCCACCCCGCGCACCAGCGCGTCGTACACGGCGGTCCCGTCGAACGGCAGACGCAGGCGGCCCAGGCGGGCGACACGGACGGCGCGGCGTCCGAGGACGAACAGCCCGGCCCCGCCCGCCAGCGCCAGCGCGGACAGCCCCAGCGCGGGGATGAACCCGTGCCACACCGCCAGGTGGTAGGCGGCCTCCCCTGTCTCGCCGGTCTCTACGGCCTCCGCGGCCCGGGGCGGCACGGTGTCGGCGTACCCGGCCAGCATCCCGCCGACCGCCGGGGCGGCGACCCCCGCCGCGAGCCCGGCCACGGCCAGGACCGCAGGGGCCGCCAGGAACGCCCACCCGGCCCGGCGCGGCTCGGCGTCCGCCACGCCGTTCTTGACGGCGAACGCCCCCCACAGCAGGCGCAGCGTGTACGCCACGGTGAGCACGGTCCCGAGCACCAGGCAGCCCAGCACGACACGGTCGGCGGCCGAACCGCGCAGCAGCGCCTCGAACACCGCCTCCTTGCCGACGAAACCGGCCGTCGGCGGCACCCCTGCCATCGACGCCGCCGCCACCCCCGCGATCGCGGCGAGCCACGGCGCGCGCCGCCCCAGCCCGCTGAGCTCCCGCGCGTCGCGGGTGCCCGCGACCCGGTCGACGACGCCGACGACCAGGAAGAGCGGGGCCTTGAACAACGCGTGGGCCAGCAGCATCGCCGCTCCCGCCAGCGCCGCGTCCCGCGTGCCGCCGCCGAACACCGCCATGAGCAGGCCGAGCTGGCTGACGGTGCCGTACGCCAGCAGCAGCTTCAGATCGTGCTGACGCAGCGCCGCCCATCCGCCGAGCAGCACGGTGACCGCGCCGGCCGCGAGCAGCGTCCCCCGCCACACCGGCACAGCCGCGAACGCGGGCGTCATCAGCGCCGCCAAAAACACCCCGGCCTTCACCATCGCCGCCGCGTGCAGGTAGGCGCTGACCGGGGTGGGCGCGGCCATGGCCCCCGGCAGCCAGAACCCGAAAGGGAAGATCGCCGACTTGCTCAGCGCCCCGAGCAGGACCAGGGCCAGCGCGACCGTCAGATAGGGTCCGCCCGGCGGCGGCGCCTCGGCGATCGCCGACCAGCGGTAGGAGCCGGCGTGCGCGCCGAGCATGACGAACCCGCCGAGCATCGCCAGCCCGCCCGCCGTGGTGACCAGCAGGGCCCGCATCGCCGCGCGCCGGCTCGCCCGCCGTTCGGGGTCGTGACCGATCAGCAGGTACGAGCAGACGGTCGTCAGCTCCCAGAACACGTACAGCACGAGCAGGTTGTCGGAGACGACCAGGCCGAACATGGCCCCCGCGAAGGCGACGAACACGCCGGCGAACCGGCCGAGCCCTTCCTCGCCGGAGGTGAAGTAGCGGGCGCTGTAGATCAGAACCAGCGCGCCGACCCATCCCACGAGCAGCGCCATCAGCCATCCGAGCGCATCGACCCGGACGGCGATCTCCAGGCCGAGCGGCGCCGCCCACGGGTACGTCCCGCTCACCACGCCGCCCTCTCGGACCCCGGCGGTGATCGCCACCGCCCATGCGCCCGACGCGGCGGGGGCCGCCGCCAGCGCGTACAGGGCCCGCCTGCCCCACCGGCGTACCAGCGCCGGGGCCGCCGCAGCCGCGATCGCGTGGAGGACGATGAGCGCCGACGTCGCGTCCGCGCCGGTCATCATGGTCGGTGTCGTCACCCGGGCTCCCCGGCCCGAATCGGGCACACGCCGCCCGGGGAGGCGCATCCGGGACACTGCGGGGGACAAGGAGTCACATCGACCTGCTCCCCCGGAAATCAACGATCATGCGCGACCGATCTTCGATGTCCGGTGTCGCGATTGGCGGGCTGTTTCTCTGGTCGGTTCCGTGGCTTGGTTCTGCGGCAGGACGTGGATTGACGGCAACCGACCCCCTTTACGATGTAGATCAAACAGAGAATGGGCACGGCCCGCGCCTGTTCCACCGGTCCGTCCACACGGCCTCGTCCGGAGAGACCCGGAGCGGACGGCGTGCCCGGGCAGGTCGCCGCCACCCGGCGCGGTGAGCGGATCAGTCAGGCGCTGCCCGGCCGCTGGTCCGGCATCACGCCGGGCTCCTCGATCGACGACGGGCTTACGGTCGTGAACGCCTACGCCGCCGAGCACCTGACGCCGGGCCGCCTCACTCCACCGGGAACGGTCTTTCAGTACGCCGCAGCGGCGGCGTCCCGGGTGCGGCCGGCCGGGCCCGGGCTGGGCCTGTGACGCCGTCGTCGGCGTCTCCCGTTACCGGCGCCACGCGGCCCCGGCCGGATGCCCGGCCCGGTGAACGCCCGCGGGGCAGGCGCGGATGCCCAACCCAATCGACAGGTATGTCCTGCCCGCCCCCGGCGGGCCCAAGAACACCACGTTCTCCCGCGTGGCGATGAAGTCCAGCGTGCCCAGCTGCGCAGCTCGCGGATCCGCTGGTCAAGCACCGTCATCGACCGCTCCCAGCCGACCCGCTCGGCAATCACCGGCGCGCGCACGCCGGGATACCCCCACGGCACCGCGCTAGATCGCACCGCTGGGATCCTGAGCGTGCCCAGCTGCGCAGCTCGCGGATCCGCTGGTCAAGCACCGTCATCGACCGCTCCCAGCCGACCCGCTCGGCGATCACCGGCGCAGGCACGCCGGGAAACCCCCCGACATCCGCGCTAGATCGCGCCGCTGGGATCCTGGCCGTCCTCCGGGCCCGGCGTGCCACGGCCGGTGTCCCCCGGCGACGGGGACGGTGACGGCCGTACCGGCGGCTCGGTGGTGGGCACCGGCGGCGGCGTCGGGATGAAGACCGTGGCCGGCAGGGGGCGCGTCGGCGAGGCGGCCTCCTCGTTCCTGACCAGCAGCAGCCAGGCGAGCAGGATGAGGATGAGCACCAGCAGGGCCAGGACCACGCTCGCCAGCACCACCGAGCGGCGCGGCTCGGTCGCCGGCAGGCCCGGCCCGGCCGGGGCGGGCACGGCGGGGGCGCGGTCGCCCATCCAGTACGGCACGAAGTCCGGCCCGTGCGCCTCGCCGATGAACGTGCCGGTCACGTACACCGGCTCCAGGTAGCGCTCGGCCCCCGGCCCGCCCGGCCGGTACGGCACGGCCACCCACGGCGCGCGGCCCACGTCGGAGTCGAGGATCGGCGGCGCGTCCGGGGCGGCGAGCGCGGAGCGGCCCCTGGCCCGCGCCACCCAGCCGCGTACGCCGCCCGCCGACGCCTCCTTGATCGCGCCGACGAACCGGTCGCGGGCGGCGGCGTCGAGCGCGGCCCCCCGGGTCAGCACGGCGATCGACACCGCCCTGCCGTCCTGGGCCTGCCCCAGGTACACGAATCCGGCCGGCATCGTCTGCAGCCGGGCCTGGATGACGAAGGGCCCCAACTGCGGGGGATCACCGTACTGCAGCGGACTGGGCACTTAGCCATGAAAGCACACGGGCCGGGTAAGGGTCCTCTGCCCGGGGGAGGGCGCCGCCGGGCCGTGCGAGTTCGCCGCGACTTTGATGGAATGTCACTCATGACCGTTGCCGATGAACCGGTCCCGGGAGGCGCCGACGACGGCGTCACGGGGGCCCAGCCGAGACCCGACGGCCCCGACACCTCCGGATCCGACACTTCCGACAAGCCCGTCCCGGGTCCCGCCGCGATGCGGGCCGAGCCGTCCAGGCCCGGGGACCAGGTCGCGGTCGCCGCCGACGCGGGCCTGCTCAGGCGTGCCCTCGCCGAGGTACGCCGGGTCATCGTCGGCCAGGACCACATGGTCGAGCGGCTGCTGGTGGCGCTGCTGGCCCGCGGCCACTGCCTGCTTGAGGGCGTGCCCGGGGTGGCCAAGACGCTGGCCGCCTCCACCCTGGCGACCGTCGTCGGGGGCAGCTTCGCCCGCGTCCAGTTCACCCCCGACCTGGTGCCGAGCGACATCGTCGGCACCCGCGTCTACCACCCCTCCTCCGAGAGCTTCGACATCGAGCTCGGCCCGGTGTTCGTCAACTTCCTGCTCGCCGACGAGATCAACCGCGCCCCGGCGAAGGTGCAGTCGGCGCTGCTGGAGGTGATGGCCGAGCGGCAGGTGACGCTGGCGGGCCGTACCCACCCGCTGCCCAAGCCGTTCGTGGTGCTCGCGACGCAGAACCCGATCGAGTCCGAGGGCGTCTACCCGCTGCCGGAGGTGCAGCGCGACCGGTTCCTGTTCCGGGTGAAGGTGCACCACCCCTCCGCGCAGGAGGAGCTGGAGATCCTGCACCGGATGAGCGTCACCCCGCCGACGCCCTCCCCCGTGCTCGACCCGCCCCGGCTGCTGGCGCTGCAGCAGGCCGCCGAGCAGGTCTCGGTGCACCAGCTCGTCGCCGACTACGTGGTCCGCCTGGTGATGGCGACCCGCTCCCCCGCCGAGTACGGCCTGCGCGACCTGGAGGAGGTCATCGAGATCGGCACCAGCCCGCGCGCCACCCTCGGCCTGGTCGCGGCCGGGCGCGCGCTGGCGCTGCTGCGCGGGCGCGACTATCTGCTGCCCGACGACGTCCGCGACGTCGCGGTCGACGTGATGGCGCACCGGCTCATGCTCACCTTCGACGCCCTCGCCGACGGCGTCGACGCCGAGGAGGTGGTGCGCCAGATCCTGGTGGCCGTGCCGCCGCCGCTGGTGGTGTGGAACCAGGGCCCGAGGTGAGCCGCCGATGACCTCACCCGAGCACGCGCTGCGGCGGCTGGAGCTGACCGTGGTACGCCGCCTGGACGGGCTGCTGCAGGGCACCCACGAGGGGCTGCTGCCCGGCCCGGGCAGCGAGAACGGCGACTCGCGCGTGTACGTGCCGGGAGAGGACGACGTGCGGCGCATGGACTGGGCGGTCACCGCCCGCACCACCGTGCCGCACGTGCGCGACCTGATCGCCGACCGGGAGCTGGAGACGTGGGCGCTGGCCGATCTGTCGGCGAGCATGGACTTCGGCACCGCCGACATGGACAAGCGCGACCTGGTGATCGCCGGGGTGGGCGCGATCGGGTTCCTGTCCAGCCGCATCGGCGACCGGTTCGGGGCGTATGTGATGCACGGCGGGAAGGTGCACCGCTTCCCGGCCCGGCCGGGTCGTCCCGGTCTGTACGCGCTGCTGCAGACGCTGGTGGCGGCCCCCCGCGGCGAGCCGGGGGCGGATGAGGGCATGGGCCTGGCCGAGGGCATCGAGCTGCTGTCGCGGGCGCGGCGCAAGCGGGGCATGCGGGTGGTGGTCTCCGACTTCCTCGACCCGGTCGATCCCCGCGATCCGGGCGCCGAGCGGCCCTGGGAGCGGCCGATGCGGCGGCTGGCGGCCCGTCACCAGGTGCTGGCGATCGAGGTGGTCGATCCGCGCGAGCTTGAGCTGCCCGACGTGGGGCTGGTGACCTTCACCGATCCGGAGACGGGGCGGACGGCCGAGGTCTACCTGACCCGCAAGGTTCGCGAGGCGTTCCGGGAGGCCGCGCTGACCCAGCGGGAGTCGACCCGGGTGGCGTTGCGCCGGTGCGGAGTGGCCCACCTGGTGCTGCGTACCGATCGAGACTGGATTTACGACATCGCCCAGTTTGTGCTCCGGCAGCGGCGGACCGCGCATCTGATGCGCCGGACGCCGACGGCCGGACAGGCAGGGAGGCCAAGCACGTGATCTTCCTATCCGCGGGATGGCTGTGGCTGTACGTCGTGCTGGGGGTGCTGGCCGCCGCGTACGTCGCGCTCCAGTTCGCCCGCAAGCGCTACGCGGTGCGCTTCACCAACCTGGCGCTGCTGTCGATCGTGGCCCCGTCGCGGCCGGGCTGGCGCCGGCACCTGGCGCCCGCGCTGTTCCTGATCATGATGGGGTTGCTGATCTTCGCGGCGGCGCGCCCGGCCGACGCGGTGCGGGTGCCGCGCGACCGGGCCACCATCATGATCGCGGTGGACATCTCGCTGTCGATGGAGGCCCAGGACGTCGCCCCCACCCGGCTGGTCGCCGCCCGCCAGGCCGCCGAGCAGTTCGTCAAGGACCTGCCCGAGCGGTTCAACGTCGGCCTGGTGTCGTTCGCCCGGTCGGCGGCCGTGGTGGTCTCCCCCACCACCGACCACCTGGCGGTGACCACGGCGATCCAGAACCTCACCACCCGGCCGGGCACCGCGATCGGCGAGGCGGTGTTCAACTCGATCGAGGCGATCCGCTCGTTCGACCAGCGGGCCGTCACCGACCCGCCGCCGTCGGCGATCGTGCTGCTGTCCGACGGCGACAACACCTCCGGCCGCTCGGTCAACGACGCGATCGAGGCGGCCCTGGCGGTGCGCATCCCGGTCTCCACGATCGCGTACGGCACGCCCGACGGCACCGTGGACATCGACGGCCGGCCGGTCAACGTGCCGGTGAACAAGGCCACCCTGCAGTCGCTGTCGGACGGCACCGGCGGACGCGCCTACACCGCCGAGTCCGGCTCGGAGCTGCGCGACGTGTACAGCCAGATCGGCACCTCGCTCGGCTACCGCGTCGTCCACCAGGAGGTCACCCAGCGCTTCGTCATCGCCGCGGTGATCGCCGGAGTCCTGCTCGCGGGCACCGCCATGGCCCTGGGCTCCCGCTTCCCCTGACCGCCCGCCCGTGCGCCCGCCCGTGCGCCCGCCCCGTACGCACGGCATCGGAGCGCGCGGGGATGAGATATACCTCTGCGGGTGGCGCATTACTTCGAGGAACGGCCCCGGACGCGGAAGCGGCCGGGCACCGTCGAGCTGGTCCTGCCCGATGTGCACCTGCGGCTGGAGACCGACAGCGGCGTGTTCTCCCCCGGCCGGCTCGATCCGGGCACGCGCGTGCTGCTGGAGACCGTCCCCGAGCCGCCGCAGCGGGGGGATCTGCTCGATCTCGGCTGCGGGTACGGCCCCATCGCCCTCACCATGGCCACACGCGCCCCGGAGGCGACGGTGTGGGCCGTCGACGTCAACCGGCGCGCGGTGGAGCTGTGCGCGCGGAACGCCGCGACCGCCCGCCTTGACAAAGTAAGGTCGGTGCATGTGGACGAGATGCCGCCGGACGTGCGGTTCGCGGCGATCTGGTCCAACCCCGCGATCCGCATCGGCAAGGCCGCGCTGCACGAGATGCTGACCACCTGGCTGGGTCGCCTCGCCCCCGGCGGCGTCGCCCACCTGGTGGTGCAAAGACACCTCGGCTCGGACTCGCTGCAGCGCTGGCTGAACGAACAGGGCCATCCCGCCACGCGCCTGGCCTCCCGCTCGGGCTACCGGGTCCTGCGGGTCGAGTCCCGCGCCTGACCCCCCGGCCGTGCCGGGACGCCCGTACGGCGGTGACAGACCACGGGCACAACGGACGGACGGAACGGACGGGCGGAAGGGACGGGCAGAAGGGACGGGCACCGCAACCGTGACGCAACGTTCACCCCGGCAAACTGCCCTTCGCGCACCGCAAACGGCATACTCTCGGGCGTGCATCGTCGATTCGCGTTCCTGGATCACCCCGGCCCGCTCGCCTTCGCGCACCGCGGAGGCGCCGCCGAGAACCACGAGAACACCCATGCCGCCTTCGCCCGCGCCGTGGAACTGGGCTACCGCTACCTGGAGACCGACGCGCACGCCACCGCCGACGGCGTGCTGATCGCCTTCCACGACCACACCCTCGACCGCGTGACCGACCGGCGGGGGCGCATCGCCGAGCTGCCCTACCGGGAGGTACGGCGGGCCCGCATCGGCGGCGTGGCGGAGATCCCGCTCCTGGAGGACCTGCTGGGCGCCTGGCCCGACATCCGGTTCAACATCGACGTCAAGGAGGCCCCGGCGATCTGGCCGCTGGCCGAGGCGATCGAGCGGACCAACGCCTACGACCGGGTGTGCCTGACCTCGTTCTCCGAGGCGCGGCTGACGGCGGCGCGGCGGGCCGTCGGGCGCGAGGTGGCCTTCTCCCTGGGCCCGCGCGGGGTCGCGGCGCTGCGCACGGCGTCGCTGAGCGCCGGCTACGGGCGGCTGCTCACCGGGCTGGCCCGCTCCGGCGCGGCCTGCGCGCAGGTGCCGATGGGGTTCCGCGGGCTGAAGGTGACCACCCGGTCCCTGGTCCGCACGGCGCACGCGGTCGGCATGCAGGTGCACGTGTGGACCGTCGACGATCCGGCGCGGATGGACGAACTGCTCGACATGGGGGTGGACGGCATCATGACCGACAACATCACCGGCCTGCGCGACGTGCTGGAGGCGCGCGGCCAGTGGCACCCCGGGCGGGCTGCGGCATGAAGGTGGCCAAGTCCGGGGTCGACCCGGCCCTCATGCGCGAGCAGCGCGGCTGGTACTGGTACGACTGGGCGAACTCCGCCTTCTACGCCACGGTCATCACGGTCTTCCTCGGCCCCTACCTGACCACGGTCGCCGAGAACGCGGCCGGGCCGGACGGGGTCGTCACGTTCCTCGGCCTGGACCTGCTGCCCAAGGCGTACTTCAGCGGCATCGTGACGATCTCGGTGTTCTTCCAGATCGTGATCATGCCGGTGGCGGCGGCGATCGCCGACCATACCGGGCGCAAACGGGAGCTGCTGGCGCTGTTCGCGTACCTGGGCGCGTTCGCCACGCTGGGGTTCTACTTCGTCTCCGGCGACGCGTACCTGCTGGGCGGGGTGCTGTTCCTGGTGGCGAACGTCTCCTACGGCGCGGCCGTCGTCGTCTACAACTCCTTCCTGCCGCAGATCTCCTCGGCCGAGACGCGGGACGAGGTGTCCTCGCGCGGCTGGGCGTTCGGCTACCTCGGCGGCGGCCTGCTGCTCGCGATCAACCTGGGGCTGTATCTGGGGCGGGACGCGCTGGGGCTGGACGAGGGGCTGGCCGTGCGGATCTGCCTGGCCTCGGCGGGGCTGTGGTGGGCCGGGTTCACCATCATCCCGATGCTGCGGCTGCGCAACCGGCCGGTCGTCCGGGGCGCGTCGGAGCCGGGCGGGCAGGGCGGAGAGGCGGCGGCCCCGCCGGAGCCGACGTTGGCGCGCGCGATCGGCGGCAGCCTGCGGCAGCTCGGCCGCACCGCGCTGGAGCTGCGACGCTATCCGCGCAGCCTGATGTTCCTGGTCGCCTTCCTCGTCTACAACGACGGAGTGGAGACCGTCATCGCGTTCTCGGCCACCTACGCCGCGCACGAGCTGCTGCTCGGCACCACCGTGCAGATCAGCGCGATCCTCATGGTGCAGTTCGTGGCCTTCGGCGGGGCGCTGCTGCTGGGACGGCTGGCGTTCGTCTTCGGCACCAAGCGCACCGTGCTCGGCAGCCTGGTCATATGGGTGGCGGTCGTGGCCGTCGGGTACTTCCTCCAGGCCGGGTCCGCGTGGCAGTTCTACGCCATGGCCTTCGTGATCGCGATCGTGCTCGGCGGCACCCAGGCGTTGTCGCGGTCGCTGTTCTCGCTGGTGATCCCGGCGGGCAAGGAGGCCGAGTACTTCAGCCTGTTCGAGATCAGCGACAAGGGATCGGCGTTCCTCGGATCGCTCGCGCTGACGCTGGCGCTGCAGCTCACCGACAGCTACCGGACCGCGATCCTGTCGCTGATCGTCTTCTTCGTGCTGGGGTTCGTGCTGCTCGTGCTGACGAATCTGCCCCGGGCGATCGAGAAGGCCGGCAACGAGGTCCCGCAGCACATCTGAAGCTCGTGTCGTACCGCGCCAAAAAGCGCGATTGGATCACCTCTTGGGTGGGAATCCATCCACGGTACCAAGCGTTGTAAGCCGTGGGAGATAAACCCCTCACATCTGGGGCCCTCAGGAGGCATTGAAACATGGGCGAGCGTGCACTTCGCGGTACCCGGCTCGGGGCGACCAGCTACGAGAACGACCGCAACACCGATCTGGCTCCGCGCCAGGAGGTGTCCTACACCTGCCCGAAGGGCCACAAGTTCAGCGTGCCTCTGGCCGCCGAGGCGGAGATCCCGGCGACCTGGGAGTGCCGCAACTGCGGCGCGGTGGCTCTTCGGGTGGACGCCGAGCAGCCGCAGCAGAAGAAGGTGAAGCCGCCGCGCACCCACTGGGACATGCTGCTGGAGCGGCGGAGCATCGAGGATCTGGAGGAGGTGCTCAACGAGCGCCTCGCGATCCTCCGGGCGCAGCGGCGCAAGAGCGCCTGAGTTCCCGACCGGCCGGCCGGGCCGTTGTCCGACGGCCCGGCGCAAGGCGGCCGGACTCGCACGATAGGCCTTCGGGGGGACCTGACACCGCGACGCACGGCCCGAACCCTCGGCCCGCCACCGGGTCGGGGGTTTTCTCATGCCGTGCCTTCTTCGCCTTCTTCGTGCCTTCTCATGCCGTGGCGCGGCGCGCACGGACGCGGCGGGGCCCGGCCTATGATCGTGGCCCGTGATCGTGCCCCGTGATCGTGCTCGCGCGATCCCCGGCGGTCGCCGCCCTCAGCCCACCTGATTGGGCTTGGCCGGGTACGCCGAGCCGCCGGGCTCGCCGCCGGCGTCGTCGCGGATCACCTCGCCGTACACCACGCGGCCCCGCGGCTGCCCGGCGCTCTGGCCCGGCGCGGTGCCGGGGTCCATGGTGAACAGCGGCGCGTACGGGGACCGGGCGGCCAGCGCCCGGACGCGGCGGGCGAAGAACCAGGACACCAGGCGGCGGGCGATCGGCCGGGTGAACGGCAGGATGAGGAAGAAACCCAGCGCGTCGGAGAGGAAGCCCGGGGTGAGCAGCAGGGTGCCGCCCGCGACCACCAGGGCGCCGTCGAACAGCTCGCGTTCGGGCATGCGGCCCCCGGCCACCGCGTCCTGCAGGGCGCGCCAGGCGCGGCGTCCCTCGCGGCGCACCAGCCACGCACCGAGCAGGCTGTCGATGATCAGCAGGCCGACGGTCTGCCACCCGCCGATGACCTCGCCGATCTGGATCAGCAGCCAGATCTCCGCGACCGGTACGACCAGAAAGGCTATGAACAGCAGCGGACGCAGCATGGCTCCATCATCACCCCGAGTAAACCGTCAGTACAGGGAACCGGTGGCCGCGGCCCCGTGTTCCCCGCCGAACCCGTCGAGCCCGTCGAGCCCGTCGAGCGCGGTGGAACCGCCCCGCGTCTGTTTCCCCCACACCCGTGCAACGCCGGACCGGCCGCCGGAGTTCCACCCACCGGGGTTTTCGTACGCGTCAGTGGCGGTTTCGCCGGAAACGGGCGGGAAGACCGGTGACGCCCCAGGCGGCGATGCGCCACAGGGCCTCGGCCATGATGGCGCGGTTCATCTTGCTGGCGCCGACGGTGCGTTCGACGAAGGTGATCGGGACCTCGCGGACGCGCAGGCCGTTGCGGATCGTGCGCAGGGTGAGGTCGACCTGGAAGCAGTAGCCCTGGGACTGGACGTCGTCGAGGCCGATCTTCTCCAGGGTGGCGGCGCGGTAGGCGCGGAAGCCCGCGGTGGCGTCGCGGATGGGCAGGCCGAGCATGATCCGGGTGTAGATGTTGCCGCCGCGGGACAGGAACTCGCGTGACCACGGCCAGTTGACCACCTCGCCGCCGACGACGTAGCGGGAGCCGATGGCCAGGTCCGCGCCCTGCGACAGGGCCTCCAGCAGGCGGGGCAGCTCCTCGGGCTGGTGGGAGCCGTCGGCGTCGATCTGGACCAGGACGTCGTAGCCGTGCGACAGGCCCCAGCGGAAGCCGGCGATGTACGCCGCGCCGAGCCCCTGCTTGCCGGGCCGGTGCAGCACGTGGACCTGCGGATCCTCGGCGGCGATCGCGTCGGCGGCCTCGCCGGTGCCGTCCGGGCTGTTGTCGTCGGCGATCAGGATGTCGGCCTCGGGCAGCGCGGCCCGCAGCCTGCCGGTGATCATCGGCAGATTCCCGCGCTCGTTGTAGGTGGGGACGACGATCAGCACACGTCCCAGGGTCGGCTCCATCATCGGTCCTCGGCGCCGATCCGCGTCGACCGGACGGGCCGGGTGGTCCCCGCCTCGTCTCGCCTGTCGCCGGTCATAGCGTCTTCCCTCCGTGCCCGGCTCGCCCGCCGCCCTCCGAGGAGCGCAGCTCCCAAAACGCCCGTACCCACCAATATCAGCATCCACTCCGGTAGCGCGCCAACGCGCGTCGCGATCGTCTCCCCCGTACGCACCGGAACCTCGACGACGGTGCTGTCGGCGACCAGTTCCCGGGTCTGCCAGCGCACCCGCCCGTCGGGGTCGATGTAGGCCGAGATCCCGGTCGTGGCCGCGGCGATCACGGCGCGGTCGTGCTCCACCGCCCGCAGCCGCGACATGGCGAGCTGCTGGGCGGGCAGGCCGGTCAGCGCGTACGTGGCGTTGTTGGTCTGCACGATCAGCGGCGTGCCCCCGGCGCGGACCGTGCCGCGCACCACCGAGTCGTACGCGACCTCGTAGCAGTTGATCGCGCCGATCGTCACCGGGCCCATGACGAGGTCGCCGTCCTTCGTGCCGGGGAGCGCCGACACGCCCGCCAGGCGGAGACGGCCGATGAACCGCTGCAGGACGTCCCGGAACGGGATGTACTCGCCGAACAGCACCAGTTTCTGCTTGTCGTAGTAGTCGCCCGCGCCCGTGACCGGATCCCACACCAGGCTGCGGGTGTAGCGGTTCTTCCCGTCGGGGGTCCGCACCACCGCGCCGACGAGGACCGGCACCCCGATGTCCCGCGCCGCGGCCTGGATGGTGTCGCGGGCGAACGCGCTGCGGTAGGGGTCGATGTCGGTGGAGTTCTCCGGCCAGGCCACCAGGTCGGGTTTCGGCAGCCTGCCCTCGCGCACGGCCCGCGCCATCTCGTGGGTGACGTTCGCGTGGTTGCGCAGCACGACCGCGGGCTCGTCGCCGAGGAAGTTGATGCCCCGGCCCGGCACGTTGCCCTGCACGATGCCGACGCGCACGGTCCGCGCGCCCTCCTCGGCGGGACGCGGCACGGCCAGGCCCAGCAGGGGGATCGCCACGACTCCCGCGATGGTGCCCGCGAGGGTGCCCGCGATCGGACGGGTCACGGCTCGCGGCCGGCGTGCCGCCGTCGGCGGCGAGGGGGCCTCACCGGCGGGCACGGTGCCCGGTTCGCGCACGCTCACCGCGTTCAGGGCGGCTTCGGGCGCCGGGGCCGGGGAGTCGGCCGCCGGGCCGAGTCCCGTGCCTCCGGCCGGATCCGGCGTGGGGTCGTCGCCGGGTTCGCCGGAGCGGGCCGCCGTGGCGTCCGGAGCGCCCACGGCACCACCGGTGTCCCCGCCGTCCGCGTTGCCCGCGCCGGGGGCCGCGGACCGGTTCCGCGCCCACGGCCGGGTGCCGAGCCGGAGCGGGCCGCCAGGCCCGAACGGGTTGATCCGGAAGGGGTTGGGGTCGCGCGGGCGGGCGATCCGGACGATCGCGGCCGCAAGCAGCGTGCCGCAGAGCACGACCAGGAACGAGACCAGCGGCACGCCGCCGAGCGCGGCGAATCCCACGAACGGCGAGTCCGCCTGGCTGAAGGCCACCCGCGCCCACGGGAACCCGCCGGCGGGGACGGTGCCGCGCAGCCACTCCTGCGCCACCCACAGACAGGCCACCCACAGCGACCAGCCGGGCAGCCGCATCACGACGGCGGCCCCGGCTCCGAGGAGCGCCCAGAACAGCGCCTCCAGCCCCACCAGCGCCAGCCACGCGTCGTCCCCGATCGGCCGGACCCAGGCCAGCGTGGGCAGCAGGAAGGCCACCGCGCCCACATAGCCCAGCCAGGCGGCGCGGCGGGGGCGCGTGCCGTACAGGGACAGGGTCAGCAGCATGATGCCCGGCGGCGCCAGGAACCACAGCCCGCTCGGTGGGAAGGCGAGGTAGAGCAGCAGCCCGCCCGCGATGCCTGTGACCAGGCGTTTCCAGGCGCGCGTCGGCGCGGCGGCCGGCGCGTCCACCTGGCCGGACGTCTGCTGGAGGGTGTCGTTTGCCACGAGCGGGGCTTTTCTCCTTGTGGTCGCCAGCGGTTATCCCGGTAGCCCTGAACGCTACCGCCTTCCGGCGCCCGCCGGTTCCACGCCCATCCGCTCAAGGCCCCGCCCCGCGTCCGGGCTCTCGGACCCGGTCCGCTCGAAGGATGTCGCGCCTGGTCGCACCCTACGCCGGGATCGGAAGGTTCCGCAGCGGCGGTCACAGCGTCCCGGATCCCGCGCATCCCCCGGCACAACGCCGCCTACCGCGTGGAACTCGCGTGATACGGCCACCCCGGATGCCCCGATTCGGCGAGGGCGAGCCCCGCGTGCGGGTTGGATCGGCGGGACGGAAGAGGGCCCGGATCATCCCTTCGGACCGGACCCGTCTCGTCGGCGGCGAGCTCGGAATCCGTTGTCTACTGGGTATCCGGGCCCCTCCCGGGTCCAACCCCCCGATCCGGCTGGGGTGCCCCGACTCGACGGAACGCCAGCGCTGCGCCTGGCTGTGCAGACGGAGTCACGCTCCGTCACGGACGCAGAGTCCGACGATGTCAGAAGACGGCCAACCGGTCAGTCCCGTGCTGGACTGGCAGCAAACTACCGACCTCAGCTCAGATGTCAACCGTGTCCCGATCAGCGGAAATACAAGTTTTCGCAGCTAGGGCACAATTCCAGGGGGCCTGGCCGGGAACAGAAAGACGTTCTGGAAGGAAGTCTTTCCGGTGCGTACGGGTCACCGCCGTCGAAATCGCCACATCGCGGCGGGCGCGCGCCGCGGCCCCCGGGATCGCGCGGCGGCCGAGGCCCGTCCGGGCGTACTCGACCGCCGGTCACCGTGCGTCACGATCACGTCCGGCTCGGCCCGCCGTCCCGGGGGCCGGGCAGCCGGGCGAGCGCGGGCGGGAGGCCGCCGGTGTGGACGACGCCGAGGCGGTCGGTGGCGCGGGTCAGCGCGACGTACAGGTCGCTGGCCCCCCGGGGCGACTCGGTGAGGATGAGGCCGGGCTCGACGACGAGGACGGTGTCGAACTCCAGGCCCTTGGCCTCGGTGACGGTGAGCACGGCCACGGGGGCGTCGAGCGCCCCCGCCCCGGGACCGGCGACGGCGTCGCGTACCTCGGCGGTGACGAGCGCGCCGACCCGGGCGGCCAGGGAACGGGGGACGATCACCGCGAGCCTGCCGTCCGGGGCCCGTTCGGCGGCGACGATCGGGCCGAGGCCGGACAGGTCGTCGAGTTCGACGGCCCAGGGCGGGGATTCGGTCTCGCGCACCGACTCGGGGGCCCGCAGACCGGGATCGACGAGCGCAAGCACGTCCGCCGCGACGGCCATGATCTGCCGGGGGGTGCGGTAGTTGACGGTGAGCGCGCGCTCGCGCCAGCGGCCCGCCACGTACGGGTCGAGGACGCTGCCCCAGGAGCGGGCGCCGGCGGCCGAGCCGGTCTGGGCGAGGTCGCCCACGATCGTCATCGAGCGGCTGGGGCAGCGGCGCATCAGCATGCGCCAGGCCATCTCCGACAGCTCCTGCGCCTCGTCCACGATGACGTGGCCGAACGCCCAGCGCCGGTCGGCGGCGGCCCGCTCGGCGGTGGTGAGGTACGTGTCGTCGCCGCGGTGCCGGGCCGCGAAGCGCTCGGCGTCGAGGATGTCCGCCATGCCGGTCAGTTCGAGCACCTCCTGGGCGTAGGCGAGCTCCTGCCGCTCGGCGTCGCGCCGCGCCGCGCGCAGCGCGGCGGCCTCCTCCTCGGCCTGCGTGGCGGCGGCGCGCAGCACCCCCTCGTCGATGTCGCCGAGCAGCTCGGCCGCCTCGTCCAGCAGGGGCACGTCGGCCTCGGTCCAGTACGGCTCGCCGGGCTGGGGCCGATCGCGTGCCAGCAGCTCCCGCTCCCCGGCGTCCAGCCCGGCCCGTTCCATCCGCTCGGGGGAGGTGTAGAGGCCGATGAGCAGTTGCTGCGGCGTGAGGTAGGGCCACACGCGGTTGAGCGCGGCGCGGACGGCGGGCTCGGTGCGCAGGTCCTCGCGCAGGTCCTCCAGCTCGGCGTCGTCGATCAGGCCCTTGCCGAGCCGGCGGGCCGCCTGCCGGGCCAGCGCGTTCAGCAGGTGCCGTACCACCACCGCGCGCGCCTGGTTGTGCGGGCGGCGGGAGCGGGCGGCGCGCTGCCCGGCCGCCTCCAGCGTGCGGTGGTCGAGCCGGAGGGTGTAGCGGTCGAGTTTGATCTCCATGGGGTGGCGGGGCATGCGCTGCCGCTCGCGTACGGCCGCCGCCAGCACGTCGGCCATCCGGAGCTCGCCCTTGAGGGCCGCCGTCCGCTCGTCCTCGGTCGCCGTGGCGCTCACCCCGGGGTAGAGCTCGGCGACGGTGGCGAGCAGGACGTCGGTCTCGCCCAGCGACGGCAGGACCTGTTCGATGTAGCGCAGGAAGGTCGGGTTGGGGCCGACGATGAGCACGCCCCGGCGTTCCAGCCGCTCCCGGTGGGTGTAGAGCAGGTAGGCGGCCCGGTGCAGGGCGACGACCGTCTTGCCGGTGCCGGGGCCGCCCTGGACGACCAGGACGCCGTTGAGGTCGGCGCGGATGATGCGGTCCTGCTCGGCCTGGATGGTGGCGACGATGTCGCGCATGCGGCCGGTGCGCTTCTCGCTCAGCGCGGCGAGCAGGGCGGCCTCGCCGTTCAGGGTGGCCCGGTCGGCGTCGGTGAGGTTGTCCAGGTCCAGCAGGTCGTCGTCCACCGCGATCACCTCGCGGCCCTTGGTGCGCAGGTGGCGGCGGCGTCGCACGCCCATGGGGGCCGCCGGGGTGGCCCGGTAGAAGGGCTGGGCCACCGGCGCCCGCCAGTCGATCAGCAGCCGTCGCTGGCCGTCGTCGGTCAGTCCGATCCGCCCGATGTAGTGCGAGACGGTCGCGTTCGTCTCGCTGGGGTCCGCGGAGCCCCCGCCGGTACGCCCGGCGTCCCCGCTGTCCCCGGCCTCCCGGATGTCCCCGGTGTTCGTGGTGTTCGTGGTGTCCCCGATGTCCGCGGCGTCCGTGGTTCCGGCGGCCAGGTCCAGCCGGCCGAAGCACAGCCCGTTCTCCACGGCCCACAGCCTGGCCAGCCGGTCGGTGTACATGTTGGCGAAGGTGTCGCGTTCGGAGCGGTTCTGGTGGGTGCCGCCGCCGCCCTGGGCCAGGACCTCGTCGAGTTGTCGTTTGGTTCGCTCCCGCAGCAGGTCGAGCCGGTCGTACAGGGTGGTGACGTATCGCTGCTCCTTGGCCAGCTCGGTTTGACGGGCGGTTGGCCTGCCACTAGCATTGGTGAAAATGGGGTTCTCCGGGCCTTTTGGTGTTCTTGTGCGCCGTGTTGCGTCATTCACCGGTGTGATGGGTGCGACGCGGGCGAACGATAAGTAGCCACAATAGCATTTCCGTCGAGATTACCCCTTCTCGTCGTCCTCGCGTCCGCCGCCGTTTCCCCGCCCGACGCCGCCGGAGATGTCGGGGGCGCGGTAGTCGTACGGAGTGCTCAGCACGACCGTCGTGCGGGTGGAGACGTTGGCGGCGGCGCGGATGCGCTGCAGCAGGTCCTCCAGCCCCTGCGGCGAAGCGACCCGGACCTTGAGGATGTAGCTTTCATCCCCGGCCACGCTGTGGCACGACTCGATCGCCGCCAGGTGCTGCAGCCGCTGCGGGGCGTCGTCGGGCGCGGCGGGGTCGATCGGCTTGATCGAGATGAACGCGGTGAGCGGCAGGCCGATCGCGTCGTAGTCGACCAGGGCCGCGTAGCCGCGGATCACCCCGCGCTTCTCCAGCCGCCGCACTCGCTGGTGCACCGCCGACACCGAAAGTCCGGTCTCCCTGGCCAGGTCGGTAAAGCTCATGCGGCCGTCCTTGGCCAGCAGCGTGACGATACGGCGATCGATCTCCTCCACTCGTCACACGGTATCGTCGCCGCGATGGTGTTTCGGCCCGACGCCGATTACGGCATGGTCGCGACCTCGCCGCGCGCCTCCGGCACCGGCAGCGCCACGTCGTCGGCACGATGGCCCGCCCGCCGTACCGGCCCGACAAGGGTTTCGGCCGGGTCCTCCGGCGGCAGTCCCGCGGCCCGAACCGGCCGCGCGGCGGCCTCGTCGATGTCGCTGTCGTTCGTACGCCTGGACGCCCACCCGACGACGGCGGCGCGGAGGGCGGTTTTCGCCTGGGTCGCTCCGGTGGAGGCACCGCGATGGCCGTTGCCGGGGAGCGGCTGACGGCGAGCCGACCGGAGTCCCCGTGGAAACCCCCTGGACCAAGCGCTACGCCCTCGGGCTGCTCCCGATCTCGGCCAAGGCGAGGCGGAAGCGGCCATCCAGGCGTCCCTTGCCAGGATCACGAGGGTGGAACCGGGCCGCTCGGGATTCAAGCACGGCGAGGGCTCGGGCGTGGAGCTGCGCGAGGTGCGCTACCGGGGGCGGCTGGTGCTGCGCCAGGCGCACGTGCCGATTCTCAACGTGCTGCACAGAGCTTTACAATGTAGATCAGATAGTGCGGCTGCGGAGCGAGGTGCGGCTAAAAAGCGCGGAAACGTGTCGTCATATCGGGTTAGATCCCGGTTTTTATCTGCACATGCGGCAAGGCTGTATGAATTGTCCGCATCGTCGCAGGGGGAATGATCCATGACCATGACCGAAACCACGCGAGCGACCGCCGGGAAGGTCTCGGAAGGGCCCCAGGCCGAAAGGGAGCGGCAGGGCGAGCGCACCACGCCCGAGCGCGACCTGCTGGCGCTCGACACACCGGTGATGAGCGTCCACATCCACCGCCCTCACTTGCGCATGCCGCACATGCCCACCGAACCGGCCGAGCGCGCCGCCCGGGCGGCCCGATCCGCCCTGCCTTCGCCCACGCGTCTGGCCTACTACGGCGGACTCGGCGCCATGGCCGCCCTCGGCGCCATCGAGTGGCCCGTCGCGGTCGCCATCGGCGTGGGCACCGCGATAGGACAGCGGGTCCGCCGGGAAGGGCAGCGTGCCCGGCGTACCGGCGAACCGACCACCGAACCGGCGACTGCGCCGACTGCCGGGCCGACTACTGGGCCGGCTACCGGCACTACTACCGGGCCTACTACCGAGACGGTCGCCGAGCCGCCGGGAGGCCCCGCCGCCGGGGCGAGGGCTCCGTACGCGGCCGAAGGCAAGAGCGAGCCCAGGGCACGGGCCGGCGCTGGGACGAAGACTGAGGCGAAGGGAGAGCCCAAGGGCCGGCCGTGAGCCGGGCTCCGGCGCGATCCACCTGATCCATCCCGATTCGCCGCCGTCGGCCAGCCGTCCCACCACCCGCGAGTTCCGGCCGGCGCGCCGTCAGGCCATCTGCATGGCCAGGCGCGCGCCGGCCTTGCGGAACATTCCGCTGATCAACGCTTGGACGAGCTCGGCGATGAGGGCTTCAAGCAGCATGACGGCCGCCTTGGCGAGCAACGAGCCGAGGAATGCGGGCACGGTGAACCTCACAGGTAGAAGATGGTGCTATAGCCATCTTTGTCCGCTTTAGGTGAGGCTAGGGACGCGGAAAGATGTCCGTTCGGTGAACATACGGTGACCGTTCCGCCGCCCTCCCCCCACCACGCGCCGTCCCCACACGCCGTCCGCACCCGCGGCCCCTACACACCGTCCCCACACGCCGTCCGCACCCGCGGCCCCCACGCACCGTCCCCACACGCCGTCGCTACACGCCGTCCCCACACGCCGTCTCCACGCACCGTCCCTACGCACCGTCCCTACGCACCGTCCCCACACGCCGTCCCCACACGCCGTCCCTACGCACCGTCCCCACACGCCGTCCCCACACGCCGTCCCCACACGCGGCCCCCACGCGCCGGGCCGCACGCGCTGGGCCGCACCGGCGCGCATCTCATCCGCCGCCCATAGGCCGGCGACCCGTTCTCAGCCTGGCCGAAAGCCCAGCCCAACCGCGGCACTCCACCCCGGATGACCTCTTCACCCCCACTCGCCGCGGCCCCCGCCGTCGACAGCTGGTGCCGCTGATGGCACGCGGCCGCCGTGTGACCCCCGCCGCCGGGAGCGGCGCCCTGGCCGGGGCGCCCGGCCGACGCCCGGCGCGGGTCGGGCCTCGCCGTCGCGCCCGCCTGCATGCCCCTCCCCCGCACCGACTCACCCGGCGGCCCCGCGCCGCGCCTGATCCGGCGTCGGCGGCTCACCACCATGTCTTGACCCGTCTCGGCGCGCCGCATCGTTCCGCCTGCGGGGTAAGGGCTTTCCCGCCAAGCGGAAGTAATGCAGCACATTCTTGACGGCCGTCATGATTGTGGCTAACTTTGCCGGGGCAGCCAAGAGAAGGGTGGAGGGGCGCATGCTCGATAGCAAGGTGGCCGTCGTCACGGGGGCGGGACGGGGCCTGGGGCGGGCGTATGCCAAGGCGCTGGCCGCGGCCGGGGCGTCGGTGGTCGTCAACGACATCGACAAGGACGTCGCCGAGGAGACCGTGGCCGACATCGTCAAGGACGGCGGCACGGCCGTCGCCCAGGTGGGCCCGGTCGGCGAGTCCGAGACCGCGCAGGCGCTGGTCGATCGGGCGGTCGGCGAGTTCGGCCGGCTCGACGTGATGGTCACCAACGCCGGCGTGCTGCGCGACCGGACGCTGCGCAACGCCACCGACGAGGACTTCGACCTGGTCCTGCGCACCCACCTGCGCGGCACGTTCACCTGCGGGCGCGCGGCCTTCCTGCGGTTCCGCGAGCAGGGCGAGGGCGGGCGGCTGATCCTCGTCGGATCGCCGGCCGGCCAGCGGGCCAGCTTCGGGCAGACCGCGTACTCCGCGGCCAAGGCGGCGATCATCGGCTTGGTCCGCACCTGGGCGGTCGAGTGCGAGAAGGCCGGCGTCACCGTGAACGGGATCATCCCCACCGCGCTGACCCGGATGGTCGCCACGATCCCCGGCCTCGGGTCGCTGGTCGAGGAGGTCGAGGCGGGCCGCCCGGTGCCGCGCGAGGTGCGGCTGGCCGGCCTGGGGACTCCGGACGACGCCGCCGGGCTGGTCGTCTACCTCGCCTCGGACGCGGCCGCCGGGGTCACCGGCCAGGCCATCGGCGTCGGCGGCGACCGCATCGCGCTGTGGTCGCACCCCGCCGAGGTGGTCAGCGCCGTACGCGAAGGCGGCTGGAGCGCCGAGTCGATAGCGGAGATCTTCCCCTCGGTGTTCACCCCGCGCCTGCAGGAATTCCGCCCCACGCCGATGAACCTCCCCAAGAGCTGACGGGAACATCCCCTATGAGCACCTCCGAACTGGACGCCTCCGGGACGTCCGCCTCCCCCGCCACGAGTCCCGCCGCGATCATGGACGTCACGGCGCTCACCGCGATCGACGTGCACGTGCACGTGCACGCCTCGACGCGCGGCAAACCGGTGAGCGACGGTCTGAAGGACATGGCCGCCTATTTCAAGTCCGACAGCAAGCCGGCGACCGTGCACGACGTCGCCGACTACTACCGCTCCCGCACCATGGCCGCGGTGGTGTTCGGGGTGGACAACGCGCGCAACCCGGACAACGATCGCCAGCCGAGCAACGAGGAGATCGCCGAGCTGGCCGCCGAGCACCCCGACGTGCTGATCCCCTTCGCGAGCGTCGACCCCGCGCGCGGGGCCGAGGGCGTGGCCTGGGCCCGGCGGCTGATCACCGAGCACGGCGTGCGCGGATTCAAGTTCCACCCGAACTCGCAGGAGTTCTACCCCAACGACCGCGACGCCTACCCGCTGTACGAGGTGATCGCCGAGCACGGGTGCATCGCGTTGTTCCACACCGGGCACACCGGTGTGGGGGCCGGGACGCGCGGCGGCGGCGGGATCCGGCTGAAGTACTCCAACCCGATGTACATCGACGACGTCGCGGTCGACTTCCCCGACATGCCGATCATCATGGCGCACCCCTCGTTCCCGTGGCAGGAGGAGGCGCTGTCGGTCTGCCTGCACAAGCCGCAGGTGTACATCGACCTGTCGGGCTGGTCGCCGAAGTACTTCTCGCCCGCTCTGGTGCAGTACGCCAACACGCTGCTCAAGCGCAAGGTGCTGTTCGGTTCGGACTTCCCCGTCATCACTCCGGACCGCTGGCTGGCCGACTTCGAGAAGATCGACATACGGCCCGACGTACGGCCGCTCATCCTCAAGGAGAACGCGGTGCGGCTGTTCGGCCTGGGCGGAGAGGGCTGAGGCGATGGCGACCCCCGACGACAACCTCGCCACACTCCTGGAGATCGTGGCGGACGTGGCGGCGGACAGCCCCGCGGTCGTGCATCGCGACACGACCTACAGCTGGACGGAGTTCGAGAACCGCGCCGCCCGGCTGGCGCGGCACCTCGCCGACGCCGGGATCGGCCGGGGGGCGCGGGTGGGTATCGCGCTGTACAACGGCGTCGAGTACCTGGAGGCGGTCTTCGCGCTGATGAAGCTGCGGGCCGTACCGGTGAACGTGAACTACCGGTACCGGGAGCGCGAGCTTCTGGAGATCCTCGGCGACGCCTCCGCCACCGGCCTGATCTTCGACTCGGCGCTCGACGACCGGATGGCCGGGGTCGCCAGGGAGCTGCCCGGCCTGACCGCGCTGCTGCGGCTGGCCTCGCCGGGCCCCGACGGCGAGCCGGCGCCTCCGGTCGGCGACGGCTGGGGGGACCTGAAGCCGGGCGACTACGCGGCGGCGCTGGCGACGGCCGAGCCGATGCCGCGCATCCCGCGCGGCGGCGACGACGAGTGGGTGCTGTTCACCGGCGGCACGACCGGGCGCCCCAAGGGCGTGCGCGCGTCGCACCGCTGGCTGATCGGCGTCGCGGAGAACAACGGCCCCAAGCTGCTGGGCCGTGACGTGCCGGCCGACGTCGCCGACATGGCCGAGTTCGCCCGCGAAAACATGGCGCACCCGCGGCGGCCGATCTCCCTGGTGGCCCCGCCGCTCATCCACGGCACCGGCATGTACTGCGCGCTCGGCACGCTGCTGTGCGGCGGGACCGTGGTGCTGCTGCCCGGGCGCTCGTACCGGCCCGAGGACCTGATGGACGTGGTCGCGCGGTACCGGGTGACGGACGTGTGCCTGGTCGGCGACGCGTTCGCCCGCCCGCTCGCGGACGCGCTCGAGGCGGCCGCGGCGCAGGGACGGCCCGCCGATTTGAGCAGCCTGCGCCGGATCCTGAGCGTGGGCGTGGCGTGGAGTGCGGAGGTCAAGCACCGGCTGCTTGAGCACTGCGACGCGGTGCTGCAGGACAGCGTCGCCGCGTCCGAGGGCGGTCCGTTCGCGATCTCCTACACCAAGCGCGGCGACCGGGCGATCAGCTCGCGGTTCGAGCTGTTCCCGGGGGCGCGGGTCATCACCGAGGACGGCGAGGACGTCGTGCCGGGCTCCGGTCAGGTCGGCTACCTCGCCGCCCCCGCCCCGGAGGACATCGGCTACCTGGGCGACCCGGTCAAGAGCGCCCAGACGTTCCGCATGGTCCGCGGCGAGCGGTACTCGGTGCCGGGCGACATGGCGATCCTGGAGGCCGACGGGTCGCTGATCCTGCTCGGCCGGGACAGCCGGGTGATCAACACCGGCGGCGAGAAGGTCTTCGCCGAGGAGGTGGAGCAGGTCATCTGCGCTCACCCGGACGTGGAGGACGCCAACGTGGTCGGCATGCCCGACGAGCGGTGGGGGCAGCGCATCGTGGCCGTCGTGGCGCTCCGCCCGGGGGCCCAGCTCACCGCCGAGCAGATCCGTGAGCACGTCGGCGCCGAGCTTGCCGACTACAAGCGGCCCCGCCAGGTGGTGTTCGTGCCCGCCATCCAGCGCACCCTCACCGGCAAATCCGATCTGGCCTGGGCCCGCAAGGCCGCCGCGGAAGGCCAGGAGTAGGCCAGGAGTAGGTCGTCCACGCTTCACCCGGCCCCGGCCGTCCCCTCGTCCCCTGCGCGCCCGCGCCGGAGGGGCGGCCGGGGTGGGAACCGTACTAGGAAAGGATCGTTCATGGCAGCCACCACCGCCGTCGGCGTCGAAGGCGTGAAGGCACTCGCCGGTCGGCACGTCGGCTACAGCGAGTGGGTGGAGATCACTCAGGAGCAGGTGAATCTCTTCGCCGACGCCACCGGGGACCACCAGTGGATCCACGTGGACCCCGAGCGCGCCAAGTCGGGGCCGTTCGGCGGGCCGATCGCGCACGGCTACCTCACGCTGTCGCTCACCCCCATGTTCCTCCCGCAGATCATGAAGATCGAGGGCTTCTCCATGGGGGTCAACTACGGGTGTGACCGGGTACGGTTCCCCTCCCCGGTGCCGGTCGGCGGCAAGCTGCGCTGCGGGGCCAAGGTGGAGGAGGTCACCGACGTGCCCGGAGGCGTGCAGGTGGCCCTCACGCTCACCTTCGAGGTGGAGGGCAGGGAGAAGCCGGCCTGCGTCGCCTCCATCATCGTGCGTCACTACCTCTGAGCCGTTCCCTCGTCCGGCTGGGCGGGCGTGCCACGCGACCGCTTCGTCCCAGCGACGGTGCCGGCCCCGGTCATGATCGCCACCCGGATGGCGGAGCATGGCCGGGGCCTTTCTCTGCGGCTCCCTTCGCGCCGGGTGACGTGGGGCGGGCTCAGAGGCCGGCGGCCTGCTCGGGGCCTTTCTCTGCGGCCCCTTCCCCGCGCGCGTCCAGAGGCCGCTTCGTCAGTGGGTGAGGGCGGGCCCCGGCCGCAGCGGGAGGCGGTGCAGGAGGGCGTCGACGACGGGACGTGCCTGCCGCTGCAGCGTCTCGCGGCGGTGCAGGAACAGCTGCTCGGCGCGTACGGCCGGCCAGTCGGCGGGCAGGTGCCGCAGCGGGAGGCGGGGGTCCTGCCGGATGAGCAGCAGCCACTCGGCGGCCATCAGCAGCTGGTGCGACAGCGGGTCGGCGGCTTCCGGGGGCGGCTCGGGCCCGTCCCATCGGCGGAGGAAGTCGCGGTAGCCGCGGGCGATCTCGCGGATGTCCCACGCGTCGGCGATCATGTCGTCGATCTGGGAGGGCCGCAGGGTGGAGGCCCGGAACGCCTTGACGTGGCCGATGACGTCGAGCCCGTCCAGGAGCCGATTCACGTCGACGGCGTGCGGGGCGATCCACAGGCCGTTCTGCAGCAGGCCGAAGCCCGCCCAGGTCAGCCGGCTGCGCAGCAGGTGCCGTTCGGCGCGACGGGTCTCGGGCAGGGAGAAGCCGAGCAGGGTCCAGGTGCCGTCCCAGTCGCGGTTGACCGCGCGGCCCAGGCGCCGCCCTCCCTCCTCAAGGACGGCGGCGGCCTGGTCGGTGAGCGCGAAGTAGACGCGTTTGCCCGAGCGGTGGCGTTCCAGCAGCCCGCGGGCGGTCATCCGGGACAGGGTGGACCGGGCCGCGTGCTCGCCGATCCCCACCCGCCGCAGCACCTCGATGAGGCTGCCGGAGTAGATCGCCTCGTCTCTGCCCAGCATGTAGTGGGCGCAGAAGGTGAGCATGAGCGCCTGCGGACGCCGCCACGGCGCGGGACCGGCCCCCGTGGCTTCGGCGTCCCCGTGGTCGCCCACCCGAGCCTCCCGTAACTTATGCGCTTTCCTGACGGCCGTCACATATTAGCCGAATATAGGCCGTCAACGCCATCACCCGGAGGCATCCGGCCGTCCGTCACCGATGGACCGTTTCGGCCATGCGCACCCCCGGACGGGAGCCGGATCCGCGCCGTCCTAGGATTCGACCAACGGCGGGAACGGCCACCGAAGGAGCCGGATGTGAGCTTCGCGACCGCAGATGTGTACGACGAGCGCGGCGACGACCTCGACTCCTGTGACCTGCAACTGCGCCAGTACGGCGGACGCCGCGCCTTTAGCGGCCGGATCGTCACCGTGCGCTGCCACCAGGACAACGCGCTGCTGAAGTCGGTGCTGTCCGAACCCGGCGAGGGCCGGGTCCTGGTGGTGGACGGCGGCGGCTCGGTGCACACCGCGCTGATGGGCGACGTCATCGCCGGCATGGCGGTCGCCAACGGCTGGTCCGGCGTGATCATCAACGGCGCGGTACGCGACGCGGCCGCCCTGCGCGAGCTGGACCTCGGCATCAAGGCCCTCGGCTCCAACCCGCGTACCAGCACGAAGACCGGCGCGGGCGACCGTGACGTCCCGGTCGCCTTCGGCGGCGTCACCTTCCACCCCGGCGCGGAGCTGTTCAGCGACGACGACGGCATCCTGGTCACCAAGGGCTGACCCCCGGCGCCTCGCCGCGGACCACGCTCACCCGGCGGGGGGCTGATCAGGTTGATCCGGTCGTATCCCAGTGCCTGCCGCGCCGCCTCCAGGTCGTCGCCCGCCGCAGCAGCGAGTAGCCCGTCAGGTCGATGCCCTCGCGCGTCAGCCGCCTGGCGCATTGTCCGAACGCCCCGGCGTAGCGGCGTGCCGACTCCTCGCCGGCGAAGTCGGCCGACCGCCACGGCGCCGACTCCACCTCGGGGCAGTCGAGCCGCACAATTCCGTCCACGCCCCGGTATCCCACGAGGACGACGTAGTGGCGGCCGGTCAGGCGGCTCGCGGTGGGGAAGGACACGTTCGTCCGGCCCGATCCGCCCTCCAGCCGGAAGATCGGCTCCGCCGGGTCGGCTCCGGTGGCCCGGACGCGACGACGGGCAGTCCGATGCCGCCGTCTCACGTCTTGGCTCACGTCTTGGCTCACGTCTTCGGCCGCGTGTCGGGGGCGAATCGCGGCGGTGATCGGCCCGGCGGGCGCGGGTTCACTCCTCCGCGTCGTGCGGGGGCGGCGCGGCGTCGTCGGACGCGAAGGACCGATAGGTGCGGACCTCGTCGGGGCGGATGAGGCCGTCTTCGATGGCGCGCGCGAGAAGGGCGGCCTTGCTCGGGGCCGGGCGGCCGATCTTGGCGTATTTGACGCGGGCGCGGTCGATGTACTGGCGGACGGTGGCCTCGCTGATGCCCATGCGGCGGGCCACCGACGCCTTCGACATCGACTGGAACCACAGCAGCAGGGCGAGGTGCTCGCGTTCGGACAGTTGGGGGCGCTGTGGGCGGGCGTCGGCGAGGAGGGCGTGGGCCATGGTGGGGGTCACGTAGGGGCGGTCGGTGGCGACCGCGACGATGGTCTCCACGCAGTGGTCGGCGCTCTCGTGCTTGGCGATGAAGGCGGCGGCTCCCGCCTCGAGCACGGCCAGCACCGTCTCGGGGTCCCGATGGCCGGAGAAGACGACGACGCGGCGGCCGTCGGCGCACAGGCCGGCGATCCGGTCGACGACCATGACGCCGTTGAGCTCCAGGTCGAGCAGGAGCACGTCGGCGTCGGCACCCGGCCCGGCCAGGACCGCTTCGATCGTGGGCCCGCTGGCCAGCAGTTCGACGCGTCGCTCGGGGTCGCGGTCGAGCCACAGCCGGATGCCGTCCACGGTCACCGGGTGGTCCTCGACCACGGCGAGGGTCACCCGACCGGCCATCTGCTTTGGATCCACAGCGATCGTCCTTCCCGCTGCCAGGTGACGTGTACGCCGTTCCGCACCACCACCGGCGCACCGTCCGTGCCCACACCGCCGTCCGCGGCGCCCATGTCGGCGTCCGTCTCCGAGCCCGTCTCCGAGCCCGTCTCCAAGCCCAGCTCCGTGCCAATCTCCGAGCCCAGTTCCGCACCGCTCACGACCGCGTCCCCCGCTTCGGCGCCGTCCGTGCCCCCGCCGTCCGTGCCCCCGCCGTCCGTGCCCCCGCCGTCCGTGCCCCCGCCGTCCGTGCCCCCGCCGTCCGTGCCCCCGCCGTCCGTGCCCCCGTCGTACGTGCCCCCGTCGTACGTGGCTGTGGTTGGGCCGCCGCCGTCCGCGAACTCGTCGTCCGTGTCGGCCACGACGCTGACGATCACCTCGCGGGGGGTGGCGTAGACCGTGACCCGGGCCTCGGTCCTGGCCGCGCGCAAGGCCCGCGCCGGGGCGTCGGCGAGGGCGTCGGCGACCTCGGGAGGCAGGTCGGGGATGGTGCCGACGGGAGGCTCCATGGTGACCAGGACCCGCCGCCGCTCGGCGTCGGCCACATGGGCGCGCAGGGTCCGCAGCAGCGGTTCGGGCGCGTCGTCGGTCTCGGCCATCAGGCGGCGCAGCCGGGCCGCGCCCACCGCGCAGTCGCGCCGTAACCGCTCGTCGGCCGGGTCCGCGCCATTGGCGATCTCGGTGAGCAGGTCGGCGGCGGCGAGCCGTACGGCCTCGTAGCGGCGCAGCCGGTCGGCGTGGACCAGTTCGGCGCTCCTGCGCGCGGCCTCGGTCTCGGCGCGGCGAGCGGAGGCGTCGGCGGCCCAGCGGGCGGCGGCGTCCAGGGCGTGGCCGCCCACGGCGCCGCCGATCTGCAGGGTGAGGATGCCGACGAGCACCATCAGGTACCGGGCCAGCGCGACCCGGTCGGTGAACCCGGCGGCGATCATCCCGGTCAGGACGATGGCGGCGTCGGCGGCGAGGAACAGGCACAGCTCCCGCACGTGGTGGCGGCGGCGCCAGAACAGGATGACGCCGAGCCAGCCGATCGACCCCCAGCTCCAGTTCAGCGGCCCGGTCACCTGGTCCGGCGGGCAGGCGACGATCGTGGCGACGACGACGGTGAGCGCGGCGACGGCCCAGGCCCATACGGCCCTGATCGGCTTGTCCGAACGCAGCAGCGCGACCGCTGCGGCGACGCCGATGAGCAGGTATCCGGACGAGGCCGCCACGGCGAGCCAGGGATAAAGGTAGCCGGACCAGCCGGTGAGGATGATGGGCAGGTCGTGTCCGAGGTGCCAGCCGGCGGCGACCACAACGGCGCCGACGGTGGCGCCCCGGGCGTACCGGCGGGCGACCAGGATCGCGGGGTCGTCGCTCACGGATTCCGTCCCGGCATGACCGAGGTTCCCATCGGCCGATTCGGCGCGTTCAGCGGCCGTACGCCGCAAACCAGACCGCTCCGGCACCGGACGGATCGAGTCGCCGCTCACGGGCTCCATCCCGCCGTGACCGAGGTTCCCATCGGCCGATTCGGCGCGTTCAGCGGCCGTACGCCGCAGACCCGATTGGTCCGGGGCCGGACGGGTCGGATCGTCGCTCACGGTCGCCACCACAGCGTGACGAGGGTGCCGCCGTCACCCGATTCGACGCGGGCGCCGCCGCCGATCGAATCCATGCGCTCAATGATCGAGCGGCGCAGGCCGTACCTGTCCGAGGGCAGGCGGGCGGGGTCGAAGCCGCTTCCCCGGTCGGCGATCTCGACGCGGATCTCGTCCCCGGTGCGGACCGCGCTGAGGCGGGCGGCATCGACCCCGGCGTGGCGGGCGACGTTGGTGAGGGCCTCGGCGGCGGCGCCGGCGAACGCCTCGGCGACCGGGCCGGGGACGACGAGGGCGGCGAGCTCGGCCGTGACGCGTACGCCGCCGCGGTCGGTTATCTCCCGCAGCCGGGCGTCCAGCCGGACCGGGGACTCGCCAGCTGCCTCGTTCTTCCCGCCGTTCCGGTCCTGGTACGGCACGCCCCGCGCGGCGATCCGCTCCAGTTCCGCCAGGTCGGCGGCGGCCTGGCGGCGCAGCATCGCGGAGCTCGCCGCCACTCCCCCGGCGCCGACCATGGTCAGCATGTTGAGCACGGTGTCGTGCACCCTGCTGTACTGGGCGCGCTCGTCGGCGCGGCGCGCACGCAGCACGGCGGCCTCGGTCGAGGCCCGGCGCAGGCGGCCGAGCGCGACGTCGGCCACGGCGGCCGACCGGCGCAGCAGCGACATCAGCGCCGCCATCGCCGCGACCTGGACCAGGTGGATTGCCGCCGTGGCCGTTCCGGAGGCCAGGCCGGCCAGCTGCGCCCCGGCGAGGTGCGCTCCGGTGACGGCGAGGCCGGCGGGCACGGCGACGCGGGGTCTCCACCCCAGCGCGGCGACGACGATCGTCATGGTGGTCAGCACCGCGATCCAGCTCGCGCCGCCGTCGGCCGCCTCGGGCACGACCAGCCGTCCCTGGGCAAGGCCGAAGCCGGCCGTGACGGCGACCTCACCGAGCACCAGCCGGGTCAGCGGGCCGTACCTGAGCATCCCCAGGATGAAAAGCGCGGTCCACAGCAGGTCGATGGCGACGGCGGGGGCGACCCAGGCCATGGACACCGGCGGCACCGCGCCGAGCAGGGCCGCGGCCGCGGCGGCCAGCCCCTCCGCTCCGCGCATGACGGCACCGCACAGCACGATCATCCGTTGCTGCGCGGCGCGGGCGGGATCGGGGCCTGCGGCGTCCTGGGGAGGGCCGGAGGGTGGGGGACCAGGGACCATGGGGCGTACGGTTCGCGGGCGGGAGATTACACAAAGCGCCCAGTCTAGAACCGCTGGCATGGTTGCTGGTATCGAACGGGACAGGAGGCGGACCCATCGGCGCGGGTTCCGGTGCCGTGACGCGCACCACCCGCATCTGCCCCTCCCACGGGTCCTGTCTCCCGTCCCGCTCGATGGCATCAGCATTCACCCGACGGCCACCCGCGCGCATGACCTCCATTCGGCGGTCATCGCCCACGTTCGCCCATGTGGGATGCGTTCTCAGCCCTTTTGGCCGGGCAGCCCCCGCCGGCGCAGGCGAGACGGTCGCCGCGTGAGGACATCGCGTTCTCAGCCCTCTTGGCCGGGCAGCCCCCGCCGGCGCAGCCGTGACGGTCGCCGCGTGAGGACATCGCGTTCTCAGCCTTCTTGGCCGGGCAGCCCAGCCCGGCCTGTCATGACGCTGACGCGGTCGCGTCGGGACCCTGGGTTTCGGCGCTCGCCCCGGATGCTCGCCGGTCACCGGTGGTCGCGCGCTCCTGCATCGAGGCGGCGGTTGGTGGCTTCGAGCTGCGCCAGGGTCGTACGGCGGAGCCGCTCGGCCTGGTCCTCGGTGAGCCGGTCGGCCACCCGGTCCCAGTGCAGGGCCACGCGTTCGCCCCGCCGTACGCCGGAGACGAAGACGTGCCCGTCGGCGGCGAGTGCGGACTCCTCGGCGCTCGGCTCGGACAGCGACAGGCGGTGGCCGTCCCAGGCGAGGCGGCGGGTGCTGACCAGGACGCGGTCGCCGGGGAGCACCTCCAGCACCGTCCCCCAGGAGATGCGGCATTTGTCCAGGACGCGCAGCGGCTGCTCGTAGTGGCGCTCGCCCAGCAGCCGGGACCAGGGATAGACGCCGAAGACGTGGAAGCAGTGGTTGGGCGCGGCCTCGCCGATGATCTCCGGGGTGAGGTGCCGCCAGTAGTGGCCCGCCTGACGTCCGATGTCGGCGAGCAGCGCCTCGCCGAACACGCGGGCGTCGACCGCGTCGCCGACGCCGCCGCCGAGCCAGTAGGCGTCCACGACCCGGGGATCGAGGGGATCCTCGATCCCCGCCAGCCGGGCCAGGATTCGCAGGTACGGCCACGCACCGCTGAACCCGCGCGCGACCTCCCGCACCTTCGCCGGGTCGCCCGCGCCCGCGCCGCACTCCAGCAGGATCCGCGACTGGGCCGGGCCGCAGTAGCCCAGGTCGTTGGGCGCGTGGGCGTACCGGGCGAACAGCCGCTCCCCCGCGAAGCGCTCGGCCGTGCCCGGGGCGGTCATCGGCCGCCGCTCCGGCCGACGAGCTGGGCGGCCTCGCGGTGCATGCGGCCGTAGTTGTAGTAGGCGGCGCAGGCGCCCTCGGGGGAGACCATGCAGGTGCCGATGGGGGTCTCCGGGGTGCAGGCGGTGCCGAAGACCTTGCACTCCCAGGGCTTGATGACGCCCTTGAGCACCTCGCCGCACTGGCACGCCTTGGGGTCGGCGACGCGTACGCCCGGCATGTCGAAGCGGAGCTCGGCGTCGAAGCGGGCGTAGTCGGGGGCGAGCTTGAGCGCGCTCTGCGAGATGAAGCCGAGGCCGCGCCACTCGAAGTGCGGGCGCAGCTCGAACACCTGGCTCATCAGGGTCAGGGCCTGCGGGTTGCCCTCGTCCCTGACCACGCGGCCGTACTGGTTCTCCACCTCGCAGCGGCCCTCGCGGATCTGCCGCAGCAGCATGGCCACGGCGGCCAGGATGTCCAGGGGCTCGAAGCCGGCCACGACCAGCGGCTTGCCGTACACCTGGGGGACGAATCGGTACGGACGGGTGCCGACGACGGTGGAGACGTGGCCGGGGCCGAGGAAGCCGGACAGGCGCAGGTCCGGCGACTCCAGGATGGCCTTGATCGGCGGGACGATCGTGACGTGGTTGCAGAAGACGCTGAAGTTGTCCAGGCCGAGCTCGCGGGCGCGGACCAGGGTGACGGCGGTGGACGGGGCGGTGGTCTCGAAGCCGACGGCGAAGAACACCACGTGTTTGCCGGGGTTGTCGGCGGCGATGCGCATGGCGTCCAGCGGCGAGTACACGAAGCGCACGTCGGCGCCGCGGGCCTTGGCCTCCAGGAGGCTGCCGCGGCTGCCGGGGACGCGCATCATGTCGCCGAACGTCGTGAAGATCACGTCGGGCTGCTCGGCGAGCCACAGGGCGTCGTCGACCCGGCCCATCGGGATCACGCACACCGGGCAGCCGGGGCCGTGCACCAGCTCGACCGACTCGGGCAGCAGGTGCTCGATGCCGTGGCGGTAGATGGTATGGGTGTGACCGCCGCACACCTCCATGAACTTGAAGTGGTCCGAGCCCGCCAGCTCGGTGATGGCGGCGACCAGTGCGCGCGCTGCCGCGGGGTCGCGGAACTCGTCCACGAAGCGCATCGGCGTGTCCTTCCCGTGGTGCCTACCGGCCGGCCCCGACGGACCGGGCCCGGACGGTGTTCTCGTCGTCGTTCTCGTCGTCGTTCTCGTCGTTGTGGTTGATCAGGTGGGGGCGCTCACACGATCGACGTGGAGTCGAACGCCTCCAGCTCATCGGTGTAGGCCTGGCCGAGTCTCTTCATGGCGGCCAGGGTCAGCGCCGCCTCCTCCTCGTCGATCTTCGCCATGGCGAATCCCACGTGCACCAGCACCCAGTCGCCGGTGCGCAGTTCCTCGTCGGCGAGCAGCCGCACGCTGATCGTCCGGCGTACGCCGCTGACCTCGACCTTGGCCAGCGACTGCTCGACGTCGACGATCTCGACGACCTGGCCGGGAATTCCCAAACACATGTGAGGCTCTCTTTCCTGCCTGGTACGGCCCTGCCCGATGGGCGCGGCTAGCAGATGCGCGGCAGCGGATCGCCGACCAGCATGTCCACGATCCGGGTCCCGCCGAAGTCGGTGCGCAGCGCCACGGTGGCGGCGGGCGAGTCGACGATCTCCCCGACGACGGCGGCTCCCGCGCCCAGCGGGTGGCCGCGCAGCGCGGCCAGCGCGGCGTCGGCCTCCTCGGCCGCGACGACCGCCAGGAGCCGGCCCTCGCAGGCCACGTACAGCGGGTCGATGCCGAGCATCTCGCAGGCCCCCAGCACGTCGGGCGCGACCGGCAGCGCGGGCTCCTCCAGGACGACGCCGAGGCCGGTGTCCTGGGCCAGCTCGTTGCAGACCGTGCCGACGCCGCCCCGGGTCGGGTCGCGCAGCCAGCGGGTGGCCGGCGCGGCCGCCAGCAGGGCCTCGGCCAGGGCGTTCACGGGCGCGGTGTCGGAGGTGATGTCGCTCTCGATGCCGAGGTCGCCGCGGGCCAGCAGCACGGCCATGCCGTGGTCGCCGATCGTGCCGGACAGCAGCACGCGGTCGCCGGGCCGTACGCGGTCGGCCGACAAGCGCCGCCCCGCCGGGACGAGGCCCACCCCGGCGGTGGTGATGAACAGGCCGTCGGCCGCGCCGGACGCGACCACCTTGGTGTCCCCGGTGACGACCTGCACTCCGGCGGCGCGGGCCGCCTCGGCCATGTCGGCGGCGATGCCGCGCAGGTCCTCGATCGGGAAACCCTCCTCGATCACGAACGCCGCCGAGATCCACGACGGCCGGGCGCCCATCATCGTCAGGTCGTTCACGGTCCCGTGGATCGCCAGGTGGCCGATGGAGCCGCCGGGGAACCGCAGCGGGTGCACCACGAACGAGTCGGTGCTGAACGCGAGCGTCTCCCCCGACGGCAGCGGCAGCACCGCGCCGTCGCCGCGCCGTTCCAGCTCGTCGTTGCGGAACGCCTCGACGAACACCGCGTCCACGAGCGCCGCCGAGGCCTTGCCGCCCGCGCCGTGCGCGAGCGTCACCACCTCGTCGAGCAGCCGCGGCCTGCGCCTCCGGAACGCGTCAATGCGCTCCAGCACCTGATCCTCCCGAAACGACGGCCCGCGCCGCTCGCCGCCCGCTCCATTCACGCCGACGATCGCCGCAGCACCCTCCGCGCCCTCGACGCCCTGGTGATCCGCCCGGTAATCCACGTTCCGCCTCACCATCCGGCCGTTGGCCCTCTCACCACTCACATCGCACCCCGTCCGTCCCCCGTGAGCCCCTGCGAGGCCCCCTGCGAGCCTCCCAAGGCACCCTCGGCACCCTGGCGGCCCGCCCGGTAATCCACGTCCCGCCTCACCATCCGGCCGTTGGCCCTCTCACCACTCACATCGCACCCCGTCCGTCCCCTGCGAGGTTCACTGCCAGGTCCCTGCGAGCCGCCCAGAGCCCGCGCCACCTGCCGCCGTCTTCTCGTCACGCCACGGGCCGACGGGCCTCCGGCCGTTGCACGGCGCATGCCCGCGCGGCCATCCGCCCTCGCATCGCTCGCTCCGGGCACCGCGCCTGTCGTCCGCTCGCCACCGTCGGAGCACCCGGTTACGCCTACCCGGCCGTCCAGCCGTCCACCGTGACACCGCTCACGCCGGGCACCGCCCCTGTCGCCCGCTCGCCGCCGCCTCTCGCCGCTCGCGCGGGCCTGCGGCATCCCCTCGCGTGTCACCGGGATCCTCCCGCCGTCAGGTGGTCGTGTACGGCGGCCCAGAGTTGGTAGCCCAGCAGGGCCTGGGACTCCTGGATGCGGTGCACGCTCTGGGAGCGGACGACGAAGCAGACGTCCACGTCGCCGCCGGAGGCGAAGGAGCCGCCGTCGTAGCCCGCGAAGCCGATCGTGAACAGCCCGCGGCGCTTGGCCTCGGCCAGTGCCGTGGTCAGGTCGGCGGAATCGCCGCTGGTGGACAGGGCCACCGCGATGTCGCCGGGCCGGGCGCGGGCGATGAGCTGGCGGGAGAACACCAGGTCGAAGCCGACGTCGTTGCCGAGGGCGGTGACCACGGCCTGGTCGGCGGCGAGGGACCACGCCGGGAGCGGCCTGCCGTACGGGGGGTGGGAGAACAGCGCGGCGAGGGTGGCGGCGTCGGTGGAGCTGCCGCCGTTGCCGAAGGTGTACATCCGGCCCCCGGCCGCGAACCGGCGCGCCATCTCGGCCCCGGCGGTCTCGATGCGGTCCGCGCATTCGGCCAGGGTGCGGCGGCGCAGCGCCGCGCTCTCGGCGGCCTTGGCGCGGGCCGATTCGGCGAGGTCGGCGAGCAGCGACGCGGCGTCGCGCTCCTCGGCCTCCAGGAAGGGATACAGGAATCCGGTGTTCTCCTGGCTCATCGCGTACCGTCCTCGTGGATCCGGGTGATGGCCGCGCCCGCGTGGACGAGCAGCAGGTCGCCGGGCTCGACCGGGCCGACGAGCAGGGTGTCCACGGATTCCTCGCCGTTCGCGGTGCGCACCAGCGTGCCGCCGTCGGCCGCGCCGAGCGGGGCGATCACCTCGGCGAGGCGTCCCTCGTCGCCGCACGTGATGCACACCTCGTCGGTGCACTCCACGTCGGGACCGCTGAGCAGGCCGGGGTGTTCGAAGCAGACGTGGGTGAGCTCCCACAGCAGGTGGTACAGGAGCACGAAGCGGCCGGTCGCGGGCACCAACGGGTCCGGGTCGTCGAGCCAGAGCACGTGGTCGGCGGCGCCCGCCGGGGGCCGGGGACCGTTGCCGATCCACAGCGTGGTCGCGCCCCAGGCAGGCGCGCGGCGCGTGATCGAGGCCACGTCCGGGTCGGATTCGGCGGCGACGGCGAGGATCACGTCGCCCGGCCGTACGGCGAGGCGGGCCGTGTCCACCAGGCCGGGTCCGGTGAGCGCGACGGCGGGCAGCGCCCGCTTGCCGACGATGACCGGATGCACGAACTCCACGGCCACGTGGTGGGCGTGCGGCTCCCACGCGGGCGCGACGCACCAGAGCGTGGCCCCCGCCGCGAACCGGCGGGCCAGCGTCAGCGCGGCGGCGGCGAGATCCTTGGCGAGGCTTTCGTCCAGCAGGACCTCCGCCCGGTCGTCGGCGGGGGCACGGCCGGCCCGGCCGCCTTCACTCAGCGGGCCGCCCACCCGATCGCCGACCAGGGCACCATCACCCCGACCGCCTCCACTCGGCGGGTCACCCACCCGATCGTCGGCGGGGGCACGGTCGGCCCGGCCGCCTTCACTCGGCACGCCTCCCGCCTGATCGCCGACCAAGGCACGATTAGCCCAACCGCCTTCACGCGGCGGGTCGCCCACCCGATCGCCGACCAGGGCACCATCACCCCGACCGCCTTCACTCAGCGGGTCGCCCGTCCTGTGATCGGCGGAGGCGTGGCCGGTCACGTTCAGTGGCCCGTTCACCTGTAGGTCCACGGTTTCGCCACCTTCCCTGCCGTTCGTTGACGCGCTCATGGCGGTGCCGCCTCGTGCTCTCCCCGTCGCCGCGTTCAGGGTGCCGTCCGTACCGTCATGGGTGCCCGATTCTTCAAGAGGGGGCGCGGCGGGCGTCCGCCGGGCTGCGGCGCTCATGAGGCCGCCCGTTCGGCCTGGCGCTCGGGGGGAGTCGCCAGGATGGCGTACTCGCGCATGACCTCAAGGGTGGTGAGGGCCTCTTTCTCGTCCAGGCGGGTGAGGGCGAAGCCCGCGTGGACGAGGGTGTAGTCGCCGACCTTCAGGTCGGGCAGGTACGCCAGGCACACCTTCCTCACCTCACCGGCGAAGTCGGCGTGGGCCATGACGGTCCCGCTCTCGTCCCAGACTTCGACGATTTTTCCTGGGATTCCCAGACACATCGTCATTCCTCCTTCGCGTTCACCCGCAGCGCCGCCACGGCCGCCTGGCCGAGGGCGAGGCCGCCGTCGTTCGGGGGCACGACCCGGTGGGTCAGCACCTCGAAGCCCTCCGCCGCCAGCCGATCCCGGCAGGCCCGCAGCAGCAGCACGTTCTGGAACACTCCCCCGGTCAGCCCGGCGAGCCGGATGCCCCGCGCCGCGCCGATCGCCGTCACCGCCTCCGCGACCGCGTCGGCGACCGCGTGGTGGAAGTCCGCCGCCAGGTCCGCGACGGGCACACCGGCGCGCAGCCCGGCGACCAGCCCGGTGAACAAGGGGGCGGGATCGAGCACGCCGTCCGCCCCGACCTCGATGCGCAGCGTCCGGCTCGCCACCATGCCCGGCCGATGCGCCGCGCCTGGTGCTCCGGTCTGCCCCTCTTCCTCCCCCGGTCCGTACGCCACAGCCGCGTGCGGCGACGTTCCGGTCCCAGGGCCGGTCCGCGTCGCGGCGACCGGATCACCGGCGGCACCGGACGCCCTGTCCTGCGACGCGCCGACGGCCGCGCCGCCCGCGGTGGCGGCCAGCGCCTCCAGTTCGATCGCCGCCTGGCCCTCGTACGTGATGCGGTGGCGGACGCCCAGCAAAGAGGAGACCGCGTCGAACAGGCGGCCCATGCTGGTGCATTCGGCGCAGCCGAAACCGCCGGTGAGCTGGGCGTGGAGCACGCGCAGCTCGACCGGTTCGCAGGCGGCGACCGGTGGCAGGTCGGGCGTCCACTCGATGCCCGCAGCGCGCAGGTGGGACAGCGCCATGCGGCAGGGGTTGCGGACTCCGGCGTCCCCTCCCGGCAGCGGTACGGCCCGCAGGTGGGCGGCCCGGGTGAAGCGGTGGCCGTCGCGGCCCAGCAGCAGCACCTCGCCGCCCCAGACCGCGCCGTCGAGGCCGTGGCCGGTGCCGTCGAAGGTGACGGCGATGAACGGCTCGCCGAGGCGGCCGTGCTCGGCGAGCAGGGACACCGCGTGCGCGTGATGGTGCTGGACCAGGTGGAGCGGGCGGCCCCTGGCGTTGCGTTCGGCCCAGTCGCGGGTGAGGTAGCCGGGGTGGGTGTCGGCGGCCAGGTGGGCCGGGCGCACGCCGTACAGGGTGGTGAGCTGGGCGGTGGCGCGTTCGAAGGCGGTCAGGGTCTCCAGGCTGCCCATGTCGCCGACGTGCGCGGAGGCGAAGGCGTGCTCGCCGGCGACGACGCAGAAGGTGTTCTTCAGCTCGCCGCCGACGGCGAGGATCGGCTCGGCCGCGTCGGGGAGGCGTACCGGCGTCGGGGCGTAGCCGCGGGAGCGGCGGATCGGCAGCTCGTGGTCGTCCACCACGCGTACCACCGAGTCGTCGCACGGCACGTGGATCGGACGGTCGTGGGTGAGCAGCGCGTCGGCGAGCCGGGGCAGGCGGGTGCGGGCGTCGGCGTCGTCGAAGCAGATCGGCTCGTCGGAGATGTTCGCGCTGGTGAGCACCAGGGCGTCCGGCACCGGACCGGGGGCGCCCGGCACCAGGGCGAACAGCAGGTGGTGCAGCGGCGAGTTGGGCAGCATCACGCCGATCAGGGGGTTGCCCGGCGCGACCTGCTCGGCGACCGGCGCGTCGGCAAGACGGCGCAGCAGGACGATGGGCCGGGCGGGCCCGGTCAGCGCGGCCTCCTCGGCCGGGCCGATCTCGGCCAGCCGCCGCGCCGCGTCCAGATCCCGCGCCATCACCGCGAACGCCTTGCCCGCCCGCGCCTTCCGCTCGCGCAGCACCCCGACCGCACGCTCGTCGTCGGCCAGGCACGCCAGGTGATAGCCGCCGATCCCCTTGACCGCCACGACCAGCCCGTCCGCCAGCGCCCGATGCGCGGCGGCCAGCGCGGCGTCGGTGTCGACTTCGGTGCCGATGTCGGTGAGGGCTTTCCCGTCCCGCCGGTACGGCAGGCGGATGAACGACAGGCGGGGGCCGCAGTCGGGACAGCACACCGGCTGGGCGTGGAAGCGCCGGTCGGCGGGGTCGTGGTATTCGACCGCGCACGCATCGCACATCGGGAAGCCGGCCATGGTCGTGGCGGCCCGGTCGTAGGGCAGCTCGCGGATGATGGAGAAGCGCGGCCCGCAGTTGGTGCAGGTGATGAACGGGTGCCGGTAGCGCCGGTCGCGCGGGTCGAACAGCTCGCGGACGCAGTCGTCGCAGGGGGCGACGTCCGGCGGGACGAGCGTCCGCGCGCCCTCGGCGTCGCGGCTGGCGGCGATGCGGAAGCCCTGGTCACCGGGGAGCGGCGGGATCTCTTCGGCGTGTACGGCGGTGATCCTGGCCAGGGGCGGCGCGTCCGCCCGCAGTCGCCACAGGAACGCCTCGACGTCCCGTTCCGAGCCCTGGATCTCGATGAACACCGCCCGAGCGTCGTTGCCGACGAATCCGGCGATGCCGAACTCGGTCGCCAGCCGGTAGACGAAAGGCCGGAATCCGACCCCCTGCACGATGCCCTCGACCGTGACCCGCCGCCGACACAGCGCGGCGGACCTGTTCATGAACGCCGAAGACGTGCGCGTCCCGTTCATCACCGTCCCCCGACCAGTTCGCGATCGCCACGATGTCCGGAAATCACCGGCATCGCCGTGCCGTGCGCCGACCCCGCCGCCGTGGCCTCGCGCCCGTCCGTAATCCCCGCCTCGGCCCTGGCCCTGATCCCGGTCCTGGCCCCGGCCCTGGTCCTGACCTCGGCCCCGGTCCTGATCCCGGCCTCGGCCCTGATCCCGGCCCTGGTCCCGGTCTCGGTCTCGGTCCTGGTCTCGGTCCTGGCCCCGGCCATTGCCCTAATCGCGGCACTGTTGACCCTAACCCGGCGAAGTGGCTGGTCAGCGCATCGACGCGCGACCCTCGGGCGCTCAGGTGTCCGATTCATCCGCGCCGCCAAAGCACCACGCGGTTGTTGCCCGAGTCGGCCACCGCGAGTGTGTCGCCGTGCAGGCACAGCCCGTACGGCCAGCACAGGCTGTCGCGTTCGACCATGGCCCACCGGTTCTCGCCGTTGGCCGTGAAGGAGGGCTGGCCGAGTACCGCGTCGGCCGGTCCTCCGTTGACGGACGGATTCTCCCACAGCAGGACCCGGTTGTTGGCGGTGTCGGCGACGGCCAGCCGTACGGGGGCGGGCGAACCGTCCCGGTGGGCGCGGGCGGCGGCCTCCGCCCCCGGCCCGGCGTCGGCGTCCCGGGCGGCGGCACCGGAGGCCGCACTGGGAGGCGCGTCGGGGGCGGCGGTCGGTGTCGGGGCGTCGCCCGTACCGGCCGCCGGGGCCTGGCCGACCGAGGCCGCGTACGGGAAGCGCAGGCGGTCGGCGCGCTGCGGCGCGTACGGGAATTCGGTGGCGCTGTGGAAGTCCGGTTGGCCGAGCACCAGGTCGGCGGGGCGGTCCTCGCCGGGGTGGGGGCGCCAGCCGAGCAGGCGGTGGTCGCCCGCGTCGGCGACGAGCAGCGTGTCCGCCGTACCGGTGATGTCGTGCGGCCAGCGGAAGCTGCTCGGGCCGACGCCGTCGCCGCGGTTCTCCTCCCGCTGCCCCGGCCCCGGCTGTCCGAGCACCAGGTCGGCGGGGCGGTCGGGAGATTCGGGGATGCCGTCCGCCCAGCCGAGCACCCGCCGGTTGCCGGTGTCGGCCACGTAGAAGCGGCCGTCCACGACGCCCACCCCGTAGGGCCAGTACATCGTGGCGGCCGAGCACTCCCCGCCCCTGTTGGGCCTCGTCTCGGTGAGATCGCGCTGGCCGAGCACGAGGTCCGGCGGCTGCCCGGGGCGGGACGGCACCTGATCCCACACGAGGATCCGGTGGTGCCAGGCGTCGGCGACCACCAGCCGCCCGTCGTGGATCAGGACGCCGGTCGGCAGGTGCACGCCGTGCTCGGGTCCGCGCCCGCCCGCCGCCGGCCCTTCGCTCTCGCCGTCGGGCTGGCCGAGGACCACGTCGGCCGCCTGCTCGTCGCGGTCGGGCACGCCATGCCAGATCAGCACGCGGTGGTTGCCCGAGTCGGCCACCACCAGATGCCGGTCGTCGAGGAAGACGCCCCGCGGGGAGTACAGCCAGGACATGGTCGGGTGGGCGGCGGGAAGGGCGAGCCCGCCGGGCGCGGGCGCGCCGAGCCAGGTGCTCGCCCGCCAGCCGCCCGTGAGGTCGGCCGGTGCCGCGGCCGGGTCCGTGTCGCGGACGGGCCGTCCGGGGGTCTGGACGGAGACCCGTACGACGCTCATCGGGTGGCCCCGCCCGTTCCATTGTCGGAAACACCGGATGTATCCGCACCTGGGCCGCGCCCGATGGCGGTCAGGGGGATGAAAGTCGGCGTCGGCTCGGCGGGCAGCACCTCCACACGGCTGATCGCGCCGACGCGTTCGGTCAGGACCGTCGCCACCCGCTCCGCCAGATCCGGCGCGGCACTGGAGCACCCCCGGGACGCGCCTTCGACCCGGATGTACGCCACGCCGTCCTCGATACGGACAAGCTCGGCGTCGCTGTTCTGCGACCGCATCCAGGGGCGAATCCCGGCGAGGACCCGGGTGGCCTCGGTGACCGGGTCGGGGCGGATGATGCCGTGCAGCATCAGCAGCATGCGAACCTCGGGCTCGTCCACCAGTTCGAACAGCAGCTCACGGGCCCGGTCGTCGGCGCGCATCCGGCGTACGATCGTGACGAGCCCGGCCCGGTGCACAGCCTCCACCGCCCGCCTGAGCTCCTCGGCGGCCTCCCGGGCGGGACCGTCCAGCTCCGCGACGCGCCGCACCGCCTCGTCGACCTTCCCGGCAAGCTCCCGCAACGCGTCCGTCTCGCCCGGCGCGGACCGCTCGCCGCTCTCCCCGGCGGGCGGGGCCGAGGACGACGTGGGAAGGCCACGCGCGGCACCCTCGCTCCCCGTCTGTCCGGCTTGCACCCGCGAAGACGCCGTTTCGCCGGAAGAAGGCACCGTGCCACTGCCCCCGGCGGGCACGGCCGAGGAGGACGTGGGAAGACCACGCGCGGCACCCCCACCCCCCATCTGACCGGCTTGCACCCCCGAAGACGCCGTTTCGCCGGAAGAAGGCACCGTACCGCTGCCCCGGGGCGGCGCGGCCGAGGAGGACGTGGAGGCGTCCTGGACCGCGGCCACGGAATCGGCATCGTCCGATGGGGAGCCGCCGGTCAGTGGAACGGTCGGAAGCGGTCGGTGGGCTGCAGTGGTCATGGGGTTGTCCTCATCCGTATCGCTCGGCCCGGTCAAGCGCCTCGGTGACCTTGGCGGTCAGCAGGTCGGCGAAGGCCGTCTTGGCGAGCCGTACCAGGACGTCGGAGACGCTGCCCGTGTCCTCGACGGTCACTTGGCGTTTGCGCAGGGCGCGAAGCACGAAGGCGGCGCCGTCCACATCGTCGAGGCAGAACTCGGCGAACAGCGCGTCCACGTAGTCGCCCAGCCAGACCCCCTCGCCGTGCGGATTCTCCCGCAGCCTCTGCAGGGCCTCGGCGTGGCCGCCGCAGCGCTGGACGGCGCGCTCGGCGAGGCGGTCGGCGGCGGTGAGCAGCAGCGCGTCGAACTGCTGGCGCTGATAGGTGTCCACGGTCAGCCTCTCGCCTTGATCAGGGCGGTCTGCCGGGCGATGCCGTCGAGCACGTCGCGTACGGTGCGCACCGCGTCCACGTCGCCGCCCTCCTCGAACAGATAGCGCGCCTCGGCGAGCTTGGCCCTGGCGTGGTCGAACATGCCGAGGTGGGCCAGGGCGTTGCCCTGGTTGGCCAGGACGCGTGCGCGGCCAAGGGGATCCTGCTCGCGGGGTCGGGCCTCCAGCACGGCCTCGTACAGTTCGACGGCCTCGACGAGGTTGTCGGCCTGGTGGCCGGAGGGGGCGTAGACCAGGGCGTTGGCGAGGTTGAGCTGCGCGCCGGCCCACTCGACGGGGTGGGTTTCACGGGTGTAGATCTTCAGCGCCGACCGCAGCGACCGCACCGCGATCGCGACCCTCAGCCGGTCGGACGCCTCGCGCATCGGCATGGTCAGGTACGCGGTGGCGAGGTTGACGTGCGCGGCCGCCCACACCTCGGGTGCCTCGTCGGAGGTGACCAGCCGCAGCGCCGCCTGATAGTGCGGCACGGCCCGGCTCAGCAGGTCGGGACGGTCTCCCGCCGACTCGTGCAGGGTGAGCGCCAGGGTGAGGTGCGCCTCCGCCCGGCCGACGCGCAGATCGGTGCCGTCGAGCAGCCGCAGCGCCCGTTCCAGCATGGCGATCACCTCGGGCCCCGGTCCCTCGGCGTCCTTGCGGATGCCGGCCGCGGCGGCGAGCAGCACCCCGGCGAGCGGGGCGGCCTCCTCGGGGGCCTTCCCGACGGCCTCCTCCAGCAGCCGGACCGCCCGTGCCGGGTCGCCCTGGTCCATCGCGTGGCCGGCCCGCGCCGCCAGCGCCAGCGCGGCGATCTCGCCGTCGGCCGCCCCTGGCTCGGGCGGCTCGGCCGCGCGTCCGACCGTGAACGCCACCACGTCCGCCAGAACCCCGTACGGCTCGCCGAGGTCGCGCCGCAGCAGGGCCGGATCCTCCGCCTCGGGGTCCATGACGAAGCGGTTGTACCTGGTCACCGGGTCGTCCCCGGTGAGGTGGGCGAGCGCGCCGGCGACGTCCCCGGCGAGCGCGAGTTCGTGGGCGCGCAGCGCCTCGGGCCAGCGGCCGGGCAGCCGTCCGGCCACCAGGTCGCGCCGGGCCTCTTCGGTGTCCTCACCGCCCGGGACGAGCAGGTAGCCCGCCGGGAGGGGAAAGGCCCCGAGCGGCTGCGGCCGGGCGGGCGGCGGCGACCCGCTCCCGTTGGTCGCGGGGGTGGTTCGCTCAGCCATCGCAGGTCCCTTTCACATCACGTTCCGCAATCCACCGACGCCGGGCCGCGGTCCCGGTCCGCCGGAGGTGTTCTGCTGCCGGGCCCGGCCGTTGTCCCGCCCTCTCCCATCGCGTTCGGC
>NZ_JBFATZ010000007.1:145261-283771 GCF_040678635.1 Thermopolyspora sp. NPDC052614 | reverse complement strand
GCGCTTGCGCGAGGCCATGCCGGTCGCGGCCCGGTCCCTTTCGTCCCGGAAAGGATTCGCCCGGCCATTCCACCGCCCTTCCGCCACCTCGCGGGGCCGGGAAGCGGTCCCGGTCCGCCGGAGGCGTTTCGCTGCCGGGCCCGGCCTCTTGGCTCGCCCTCTCCCATCGCGTTCGGCGCTTGCGCGAGGCCATGCCGGTCGCGGCCCGGTCCCTTTCGTCCCGGAAAGGATTCGCCCGGCCATTCCACCGCCCTTCCGCCACCTCGCGGGGGCCGAGAAGTGATCCCGGTCCGCCGGAGGCGTTTCGCTGCCGGGCCCGGCCTCTTGGCTCGCCCTCTCCCATCGCGTTCGGCGCTTGCGCGAGGCCACGCCGGTCGCGGCCCGGTCCCTTTCGTCCCGGAAAGGATTCGCCCGGCCATTCCACCGCCCTTCCGCCACCTCGCGGGGCCGGAAAGCGGTTCCCACGCACCCCGCCGGTCCCCGGAGACGGTACGCCTCGCCGTTCCACCACCCTTTCGCGACCCCGTAGGGACGGGCAGGCGGTCTCCGCGCGCCCCGCCGGTCCCGGGGAAGGTTCGCCTCTCCGTGCCACGACGCGCTTCGCCCCGGCGGAGGGCCGGGCGCAGGTTTCGGCGCGGTCCTTCATCGCGCGGAGCTTTCCGGGTCGAGGGGGATGCGCAGGGCGGTGTGGGCGTCGTCCCAGGTGGCGAGGCGGGTGCCGACGGGGGTGAGGTCGTCGAGGACGTCGCGGACCAGCACCTCGTGGTCACCGGACGGCAGGCGTGGGATGAGGGGCAGATCGCCCGGCCGGGGCGTGGTTCGGGGGATCAGCCACAGTTCGGAGCCTCTGCGGATCGCGGTGGCGGTGCCCGTGGGGAAGTGGCGGGTGGAGAGCCGGGCGCTCAAGCGCAGCCGGCCGTCCGGGGTGAACTCGACGCCGCGGTCGGCCCCCGCGTTGCCGAGGGGGGCCAGGAACTCCGCCTCGATGTGGGCGATCACCTGCTCCATGCCGCGCCGTACCGCCGGGGACAGCTCCGCCCCGGGGTCGGCGCGCTCGATCTCGATGAGGAAGATCGTGACATCTTGCGGGTATTCGTCCTTGAGCAGCCAGTCGGCGAACGCGAGGGCGTGGTCCCAGCGGAAGCTGTGGGTGTGCAGGCCGGAGAGCGGGGGAAGGTCGGCGACGGCGGGGCCCGGGACGCGGTAGACGGTCCCGGGCGCGGCGCCGGTGCGGGCGGCGTCGATCAGCACGACGCGGCCGGCGCCGCGCATGCGGAAGGCGACGTCCATGCCCGCGGTGCCGCCGTCGACGATCTGCGCGCCCTCCGGGATCCCGCGATCCCACAGGTGCCGGATGAGGATCGGCCCCACCCCGTCGTCGCCGCGCAGCAGGTTGCCGCAGCCCACCACGAGAACCCGGGTGCCGGACGCGCCCCCGACGCCCCCGACGCCCCCGCCGCTCGCCGCGCCGCCCGCGTGCGCGGCGGGCGCGGCGGCGTCCGGCCGCCGCTCGTCCGAAGACGTCGCGGCCGGCGCGTGCTCGCCCGGTTCGCGTCCCCGCTGGAGCCGCGGCATGCGATGCACCTCCCTCAAGGCACCTCCCTCAAGCCCGCCGTCAGACCATCCCGTTGATGACGAAGTTGCTCAGCTCGCGTCCCGTCTTCCCGTCGTAGGCGTGCACCGTGCACACCAGGCAGGAGTCGAAGCTGCGGGCGACGTGGCCGAGCTCGACCGGGTCCTCCTGGTCGACGATTCGCGCGCCCACCATCGCGCTCTCGATCGGGCCGAGCGCCCCCTCGCCGTCGCGCGGGCCGATGTTCCACGCGGTCGGAGTGATCACCTGATAGTTCTCGATCTTGCCGTCCTCGATGACGATCCAGTCCGACAGCGAGCCGCGCGCCGCCTCCGTCGAGCCGAAGCCGCGGCCGGAGGCGTGCTCGATTGGCTTGGTGTAGAAGCTGTCGTGCAGGTCGATCTGGTCAAGCCAGTTTCGCACCCATTTGTAGTACTTGGGCGCCTCGTGCATGCGGGCGAGCTGGCGTACCAGCACCGACGGACCGATCTTCCCGAGGATGTCGACGAACAGCGGGTCCTCGTCCTGGTACGGCGCGGCCCCGGGGGCCCCGGCGGCGATGCGGCGGGCGAGCGGCCCGGTCTCCAGCGGAATGTAGCCCATGCCCGGCACGTCGTAGCGCGGCGACTTGGCCCAGCTGTACTTGCCCTGGGCGCGTCCGGCCTCGGGGTCGATGGGCCGCGTCTCGCCCTCGAACGGGTGCAGCGGCTTGTCGCCGGAGTAGAACGAGTGCGTGATGTCCTCGCGGATCCGCTCCTGGTCGAACTCGTACCACTGGCCGCCCGCGTAGACGCCGGAGCGGCCGATCAGGGCGGCGTTGCGGCGCTCGATGGTGGGGTTCTCGTACTGGGACGGCTCGAAGTAGGTGCCGCTGGCCAGGTAGTTGCCGACGCCGCCGCCGTACTTGTCGAGGCCGATGTCGAGGGCGTACCGGATGAAGAACCCGCAGTCGCTGTTGCGGTGCGACTCGTTCTCGTCCACCCAGGCGAGCACGTCCTCCCAGGTGCGGTTCTCCAGCCAGCGGTCGATGGAGCAGCCGAGCCACTGCTTCTCCAGCCACTCGTCCTTCCAGTGCTCCAGGATCGCGATCGAGCGGGTGACGTCCGAGAGCGTCGGGGCGCACATGACGCCGCCGGGGACCATGAAGCTGGAGTGCGGCCACTGCCCGCCGAAGATCGCGTACACCTCGACGGGCTTGTTCGACAGCACCACGCCGGGGCCGTAGCTGGCGCCCGTGTACGGGGCGAAGCGGCGCACCGCCTCCTCGTACAGGGGGGACTTGGCGTAGTTCTTGTTGGTGAGGTCGATGGCGAACAGGGCGTAGAAGTAGCGCGGGATGCTCTGCAGGGTCTCGCACGCCTGGCAGATGTTGCGGATCAGCGTGGCGTTCTGCGGCATGTGGGTACGCCAGGCGACGTCGAGGGCGTACGCGGACTTGTACAGGTGGCTGCCGCCGCAGATGCCGCAGATGCGCGGGGTGACGATGAGTCCGGCCTGCGGGTCCTTGCCGCGCAGGATGATCTCGAAGCCGCGGAACATCGCGGCCTCGGTCCAGGCGGAGGTGACCACGCCGTCGTCAATCGTCACCCGCACGTCGAGGTCGCCCTCGACCCGGCCCAGCGGGCTGACGAACAGGTCGATCGCTGTCATCGACGCGTTCCTTTCTCATCCGGCGCGTTGGCGCGCCGTCTCACGTCTTCGGCCGCGTGTTCTCAAAGCCGCGGTTCGGGCCGGTGGGGCTGGGGGTCGGGTGTCTTGTGGACGCGTGTCGGATGCGGCGCGTGTCCGGTCAAGGCGGGTGGCCCGAAGCCGCGTGCTTGGAGGCCGCGTGTCAGACGACGAACATGTCTTCCTTGGACCACTGCGGCGCGGCGATCTGCGCCGCGGCGGCGTGGGCCATGTAGGTGAGGTGGTCGCTGCCCTCGGGAATCTCCTTCGGGATCGTGCCGCTGACCTTCTGCGTCTTGAACACGGTGCCGGGCGCGAGGTCGAAGAAGGGGAACTCCGGCTCGGTGCAGCCGATGCAGGGCATGCCGGCGCGGGTCTTGGACGACTGGCGGTTCCACAGGATGCGGTTGCACGGCGAGTGCGTCATCGGGCCGCGGCAGCCGAACTCGTAGAACAGGCAGCCGGTACGCGTGCCGTCGCCGAACGAGGGCGTGGACTGCTTGTACTCGAAGAACTGTACGCGGGTGCAGCCGGTCTGGGTGAAGGTCTTGAAGAACGTCTGCGGGCGGTGCAGCTCGTCCAGGGCGATGTCGCCGGCGCGGCCGGTGGCGAGGGCCACGATGACCTGGGTGATCCAGTCCGGGTGGGCCGGGCAGCCCGGAATGTTGATCACCGGCAGGCCCATCTTGGAGCGGAAGTCGGGGCCGAGGAAGCCGCCGCGCTCGCGCTTGTGGAACTGCAGGCCGGTGGAGCCGGACGGGTTGGGGTCCATCGCGGGGATGCCGCCCCAGCAGGCGCAGTCGCCGATCGCCACCACGATCTCGGCGGCGTTGGCGAGGTCGGTGACCCAGTCCTTCATCGGGCGGTCGGCGAAGACGTCGTAGCGGCCGGTGCCGTCGGGGCCTTCGATGACGGTGCCCTCGAAGACGAAGATGTCCAGCGGCCGACGGCCCTCGGCGCAGTCGCGGAACAGCTTCTGGGCGTTCGCGCCCAGTTCCAGGCCGAGCGAGGGGTGCCAGAGCAGGTCGAGGCCGAAATCGGTGATCAGGTCAACGACGTTGGGCTCCTCGGCGTTGAGGAACGACATCGTGTTGCCGCTGCAGGCCCCGCCTTGGAACCACAGCACTGATGACATGGGAACTCCTTGCCGGCGGATCGCCGTACCGCCTCCGCCGTGGCGGATGTCGTGGTACCGGTGTGGTGCGGACGATGCGTTGATCGGGGTCTTAAGCGTCGCGGGTCGCGGGGTGGGGTGGGATGGGGTGAGGTGGCCGCGGCGTTCTCGCGCCCATCGGGGGTCAGACGTCCTTGAGCTGGCGGCCGAACGCCTTGGCCACGTGGATCATGAAGTTGAGGCCGCGGGCGACGTCCTCGTCCTTGAGCGTGCGCATCAGGGCGAACACGCCCATCGGCTTGGCCGGCTCGTTCTTCGCGTGCTCGGCGCCGTCGATGATGGAACGCGCCATCGTCGAGGCGACCGCGACGGCGCGGGGGTCGGTCAGGTCGGAGCGGAACAGCGACTCCAGGCCGGGCGTCGCCTCGCTGATCGCGGCGGACAGGGTGCGCAGGCTCGCGGCCAGCTTCCCCAGGTCCACCGGCTCGCGGTCCTGGGAGGCGGCGGCCATCGCGCCGCGCAGGTCGCCCACGGTCTTGGCAAGGCCGCCGGTGATGGTGTCGCCTCTGCGTACCATGCCGTCCAGGCCGGTCACCAGGATGGCCAGCAGGTCGGCGTGCTCCAGCAGGTCGCACAGCGCCTGCGCGACCCGTGGATCTTCGAGCTTGGCCACGACCGCGTCTCCGGCGGAGGGCGCGACGAGGGTTGGGTCCAGGGTCACGGACGCCTCCCGACTGGTGATCAGTGAAAGTGAGCAAAATCTCAAAGACTTTCTGGGTCCGCCAATGTTAGGAACGTGTTACGCGCACTGGCTATCCCGTGGACGCACATACTGTCACGATTGCGAACGGTTGATGACATCAGGGCGAAGATCATGTGATCACGGGAAGGTGGCGGCCGCATGTCACGCCTGGCCAAGTTCGGTTTCATCGACGCCCGGCGTACGGTCAACCCGGTGCGGCCCCGCGCCCGCTCGCGCGGCATCCCCCGCGCCCTGGAGAGTCACGAGATCTTCTACACCGAGGACGTGGACGAGGCGTCGGAGCTGATCGGGCAGGCGCTGTCGCCGTGCCGGCTCACCCTGGTGGGGTTCGGGGCCAAGGGGTTCGCGGCGAGCATGCACGGGGTTCGGCTGCGGGACGTGTCGATGCTGTACCTGGATCTGCACGTGGCCGCCACGCTGGAATTCTTCGCGGCCGGGCGGTACGTGGGGGTGCACATGCCGATGAACGGCCGGGCGCTGTGCGACGACGACGGCCGCACCATCGAGGCGAACACCACGCGGGCGATCGTCACCTGCCCGGGGCAGCACATCGTGATGCGCTTCGACCACGACTCGCCGCAACTGATCATCCAGATCGGCGAGGAGGCGCTCAACGGCTACCTCACCCGGCTGCTCGGCCGTACGCTGACCCGGCCCATCGTCTTCCAGCCCCAGATGGACCTGATCACCGAGACGGCGGTGCGCTGGAACGGCGCGCTGCAGCTGCTCAACACCGAGATCTACCACAGCGGCTCGCTGGTGCAGCGCGGCCTCGGCATCGGCCCGCTGGAAGAGCTGATCATGAGCAGCCTGCTGTTCGTGCAGCCGTCCAACTACTACGAGCAGCTCGTCCGCCCCCAGGTCAAGCCGGTACGGCCCGCCGTGCGGCGCTCGCTCGACTTCATCGAGGCCAACCTCGCCGAGTCGATCACGATGGCGGACATCGCGCGGCACGCGAACATGAGCGTGCGCGCCATCCAGCAGGGCTTCCAGGCCGAGCTCGGCACCACGCCGATGAACTACCTGCGCGACCGGCGGCTGGAGCGGGCCCGCGAGGAGCTCCTCGACGCGATCCCCTCCGACGGCGTCACCGTCACGCAGATCGCCGAGCACTGGGGCTTCACCCACCTGAGCCACTTCGCGACCCTGTACCGCAAGCGGTGGGGCGAGTCGCCGTCCGACACGCTGCGCCGCGGCTCCGGCTCGCCGCCCTGACGCCCCGGTACGGCCCCCGGTACGGCCCCCGGTATGGCCCCGGTATGGCCCCCGGTATGGCCACGCCTTGCGGAGGGGGCGGGGTGGAACATCCGGCGGCCCACAAGGTAACGTCGGCGCGCACCCGCAAGGACGTGAGGGGGCCGGCCGTGCACGAACTGTCGATCTGCCGCTCGATCGCCGGCATCGTCGCCAAACACGTCGGCGACCGGCCGGTGCGGACGGTGAACGTCCGCGTCGGTCATCTGCGCCAGATCGTCCCCGACACCCTCGTCTACTGCTGGTCCCTGGTCGTCCAGGACACCCCGCTGGACGGGGCGGAGCTGCAGGTGGAGAGCATCCCGGCGCGGATCCGCTGCGACGAGTGCGACCACACCGAGACGCTGTCGGCGCCCGTGCTCCGCTGCGGAGGCTGCGGAGGCACGCGGGTGACGATCGTCGCGGGGGAGGAATTCCTGATCACCTCGCTGGAACTCGCGGAGGCATGAGCATGGGACGTTTCCACCGGCACGACGACCACACGCATGACCACCCGCACGATCACGTACACGATCACGTACACGATCACGGGCACGATCACGGGCACGATCACGGGCACGGAGAAGAGCACGGCCACGGACACGGGCACGAATTCGCCCACGACCGAAAGGTGACGCCTTCCTCGGTCATCGCGCTCGGAGCCGATATCGGCGCGGAAATCGGCGACCATTCCGGATACGAGACCGGAGCCGAACGGGTCAGCGTCCTGGAACGCATTTTCGGCGAGAACGAGCAGACGGCCGACGCCAACCGCGCCGATTTCGACGCCGCCGAGGTCACGGTCGTGAACCTGATGTCCTCGCCCGGCGCGGGAAAGACCACGCTGCTGCGCGAAACCCTGCGCCGGCTGCACGACCAGCACCGGATCGGCATCATCGAAGGCGACATCGAAACCAGCCTCGACGCCGACCGCCTCGAAGGGTTCGGCGCCGCGATCGCCCTGGTCAACACCGGAAACGGCTTCGGCGGCGAGTGTCATCTCGACGCCCCCATGGTCCGTTCCGCGCTCCCCCGGCTGCCTTTGCAGGAACTCGACCTCGTCGTCATCGAAAACGTCGGAAACCTCGTGTGCCCCGCCGAATTCGTGGTCGGCGAGCACGCCCGCGCCATGGTCTACTCCATCACCGAAGGCGAGGAGAAACCCCTCAAATACCCGGTGATGTTCCGCACGGCGGACCTGGTCGTCGTCAACAAAATCGACCTGCTCCCCCACCTCGACTTCGACCTCGACGCCTTTTACGCCAACCTCCGCGCGGTGAACCCCTCCGCCGCCACCATCGAGGTCAGCGCCAGAACCGGCCACGGCCTGGACGAATGGTGCGCCTGGCTGACCACCGTCGCCTCCCACGCCCGGGACGGCGCCTGACCACCGCGTTCCGCACGCACCGGACGAACACCACGGCCCCGCACTCGCGCGGTAGTTTGCGTGCCCGCACGCCCGGCCCGTGGCGCCGCTCGCATGGACGTCCGCGCGCCGACCAACCCGCCCGGCCTCGGGCAGCACATGTCGGTACGCCTTCACGCCCACCGAACCCCGGCCCGTGGCGCCGCTCGCATGGACATCCGCGCGCCAACCAGCCCGCCCGGCCTCGGGCAGCACATGGTCGGTACGCCTTCGCGCCCACCGAACCCCGGCCGCTGGGACGCATCCCCGTCTTCCCGACGCGTACCTGACGCGTGCCCGGGGCCTCCGAGATCCCGCTCTTCTCCCCGCCCCGCGATCAGGCGGGAGCCTGGCGCAACCGCTCCACGCGGATGCCGCGCAGCAGGATCTCGGCGGTGACCGTCGCCGCGAGCAGCGCCGCGAGCAGGGCGGCGCCGATGACGGCGGCGAGCGGCGCCAGGGCCGGCTCGTAGATCAGCGGCGGAGTGACCGGCTGCCGGACGAACTCGGGAATGTACGGCAGCGCCAGCCGCGCGGCCACGACCCCCGCCAGCATCCCGGCCACCGTCCCCGCCACGAGCGTGATGAGCTGCTCCAGCAGCAGCGCCACCCGCAGGGCGCTCGTGCGGGCCCCGGCCGCCCCCAGCGCGGACAGCTCGTACCGTCGCCGCCGGGCCGCGGTGTACAGGGCGAGCACCGCGCGGCCGAGCGCGAGCGCGGCGGCGGCGAGCGTCGCGGGCAGCAGCAGCATCAGCGCCAGGCCCGGGGCCTGAGTGCGGTAGCCGGCGACCAGGTCGGCCACCCGCCGCGGCTCCGGCGTGCGAATGCCCTGCGCGGCCAGCCCCTTCCGCACGGCCTCCAGGTGCCCCGGAGCCACCCACACCTGGAACGACACCCGGGGGTCGATCGACAACGCGACCCGATCGGCGCTCTCCAGGTCCACCACCGTGCCGACCTCGTCGTGGCCGGGCAGCGCGGCGGTGACCGCCACCGGGCGGCCCTTCACCAGGTACGCCTGATCGAGGCCGGGCGAGAAGTTCTTCACCAGCGGCCCGTTGGCGAGCACGGGCAGCGGGTCGGGGTAGGTGGCCGGCTCCGCCCTGAGCCCGCCGTACGCGGCCATGGACAGCGTGAGCCCCCGCTCGCCGGCCTCGGCGGTGCCCCGCCACCGGCCGGGGTCGGTGAATCCGGCGTCGAGGACGCGCCAGCGCCCCTGGTTGCGCACCTCGACGCGGGTGGCGAGGATGTCGAGCCGTACGTTGTCGGACGCGGGCTCGCCGGGCGCGAAGATGGAGACGTCGCCGCGGATCGCCCGCAGCTCGCACGGCGCGGTGTGGCAGCCCCGGGGCAGCGGCCACTCCGCCACCCGCCGGTCGGGGGCGCCGAGCGGAAGGGACGCCCCCTTCGGCGCGCCCGGCACGCGCAGGTCGAGGAACAGCCGCGCCCGCCAGTTCTCCGGCACCTCGACCGGCCGCAGCCGCAACCGGATCCGGTCGCCGCTGAAGCGGATCCTGGGGGCGGCGCCGACGCGCAGCTTCGCCGTCAGCTCGGCGAGCGGCGCGGCGGCCCACGCCGGATCCCAGTTCGCGACGTGGGCGAATCGCTCCGGATCCATCGCGATCATCTTCGGCGGGCCGGGCACGACGAGCACCGGCGCCGCGCCCCGGCCCGTCGGGTCGGCCCGCGCCACCGCCTCGGCGAGCCCGGCCGCGCCGCCGACGCTCTCGGCGTTGATCGTCAGTACGCTGTCGGCGCCGTTGTGCGCGCGGGCGACGCGTTCGAAGTTGCCCGACACCGTCGCCGAGGCCGCCGCCGCGAACGAGGCCATGCCGAACGCGGTCGCGAGCACGATCAGGCTCCCGGCGGTGGCGGGGCCCCGCGCGATCTGCCGCAGCGCCAGGAAGGCGCCGACGCCCCCGGCCCGCCGGGTCAGGCCGAACAGCCGGCGGGCGAGGAACGGCACGGCCCGGCAGGCGAGCAGCGCCACCGCGACCGCCAGCAGGCCGGGCACGGCCAGCGAACTCGCCCGCTGCCCGGATGCCTGCGTGATGACGCCCCCGTCGAGCAGTTCGAACAGCCCGATCCCGGTGACGGCGAGGACGATCGCGTCGGTCACCCAGCCGCGGGCCCGGCCGCGCGGCGTGCGCCGCCACTCCTCGGTGATCGGCCGCACGGCCATGGCCCGGGCCGCGACGGCGGCGGCCACCACCCCGCCGAGCGGCACCGCCGCGCCCGCCAGGACCGCGTCGGCGGTCAGCGTGACCGCCTGCGCCTGCGGCAGCATGCGGTCGGCCACGAACTGGGCGGCCCGCACGGCGAGCGCGAGCCCGGCGGCGAACGCGGCGGCCAGCAGCACCAGCGGCTCGGCGAGGCCGAACCGCCACACCCCCAGCCGTCCGTGCCCGCGCAGCCGGGCCAGGGCGATCTCCGGCCCCCGGGCGGTCACCAGGTCGCGGACGGTGAGGTAGAGCAGCAGCCAGCCGAGCGCGACCAGTTGCGCGATCACCAGCAGGGTCGGCACGCCCATGCCGTCGCCCTGCGCCCGCAGCTCGGCGAGCAGGTCGGGGATCTGGGAGAACACCAGCAGGTTCTCCGGCCCGAGGCGCTGGGTGAGCGCGTGGGCGGCCTCCAGCGCGGCGACGCCTCCGGCGGTGAACCGGGCCGGGTCGATCAGGACGATCGCGGTCGCGGTCCACGGGACGTTCCCGGGCGTCCGCGTCTCGCGGGCGGTCTCCGGGACGGTGAACAGCGGGTCGCCCCTGTCCTGGCCGAACCCCGCCGTCTGCGGGAACATGACGCGGCCGAACCAGAACGGGTCGTCGGCGCGTCCGGGCCGGTAGACGCCCACGACCCGCAGCCGGGCGAGCCGCGGCCGGTCGCCGCCGGTCCGCGGGACCTCGGTGAGGACGTTGAGCCGCACGGTCGAGCCGAGCCGGAATCCGCTCGCCTCGCTCACCATGATCTCCCGGCCGGCGGCCGGGCAGCGTCCGCGGATCAGCACGACGTGGTCGCACTGGCCGTCCTGCCAGATCAGCAGGTGGCTGCGCAGGCTCTCGCTCTCCGGGCCGACGATCTCCATGCCGTCGATGGGCGGCAGCAGGAACGGGGCGCTCGCGGCGAGTTCCGCGGCCGAGCCCGCCACCTGGCCGCCCTCGGAGGTGAGCCGCCAGCCGCGCCGCTCGACCGCGGCGCCGTCCTGGACGGCGCCGCGCCCCAGCGCCGTGGACGCCGCGTCGGCGAAGATCGGCCCGGCGGCGGCGCTCGCGACCGGCACCGTCGCCACGACGAGCACGAGCAGCGACAGCCACCGCCGCTCCCACAGCCCGCGCAGCGTCAGCCCGCCGCCCAGGGCGAGCCCCGCCACGGCGGCGCACAGCCGGGCCATCAAGGGGGCGATCACTTGCGCGATCACGGGTCCACCCGGCGCAGCGCGACCCCGTCCTCAAGGGCCTCCACCCGGACCCTGCTGCCCGCAGGCAGCAGCGCGTGGAACTCCGGCGGAAGCTGCACGGTCCCCTCGCGGCCGACGACCACGAGGTCCTCGCCCTGCCGCCCCTCCGCGCCGACCCGCCCGTCCCGGATGGTGACGGTACGGCCCAGCGCCCGGCTGACGGCCTCATCGTGGGTGACCGCGACGACGGTGGTCCCGTCCTCCGCGGCGGCCTGCCGGATCAGGTCGATGACGGCGCGCCCGGAGGCGGCGTCGAGCTGGCTGGTGGGCTCGTCGGCGAGGAGCAGCCGGGGCCGGTTGGCGAGCGCCACGGCGACGGCGAGCCGCTGCTGCTCGCCCCCGGACAGTCCCCCGGCGGGCCGGTTGACGCCGCCGAGCCCCACCCGTTCCAGCAGCTCGCGGGTTCGCCGCCGGTCGGCCCGCCGCGGCTGCCGGGCGAAGGCCACGTTCTGCGCCGGGGTGGCGTACGGGATGAGGTTGCGGGCCGGGTTCTGCAGCACCACGCCGATGTCGGTGGCGCGCATGCGGTCGAGCGCGGCCTGCGGCAGCCGGGAGACGTCGGCGCCGTGCAGCAGCAGCCGCCCGGCGCTCGGCCGCAGCAGCCCGGCCATCAGCCACAGCAGCGTGGACTTGCCCGCCCCGGACGGCCCGAGCAGCGCCACCGTCTCGCCCTGCTCGATCACCAGGTCCACGTCGCGCAGCGCGACGACCTCCAGCTCACGCGTCTTGTAGATCTGCACGACGCCGTGGCAGTGCACCGCCGCCGTCACCGGCCCGCCCCCTTCACCGGCCCGCCGGCGAGCCGTGCGCCCGGGCGCCCGCCGCGCGCAGCTCGATCACCCGGTCGCACCGCTCGGCCACCTCCGGGTCGTGCGTGGCGATGATCAGCGCGGCGCCGCGGTCGGCCGCGGCCGTCAGCTCGTCCAGCACGAGCGCGCGGTGCGCGGCGTCCTGCTCGGCGGTGGGCTCGTCGGCGAGCAGCACGCGGGGGCGCAGCGCGAGCGCGCGGGCGATCGCGACCCGCTGCTGCTGGCCGCCGGACAGCTCCTCGATGAGGTGGTCGGCGTGCCGGGCCAGGCGCAGGCGCTCCAGCGGCGCGGCCGCCTCGGCCATCGCCCGGCGGGGGTCGCGCCCGGCCGCGCGCAGCACCACCTCGATGTTCTCCGCCGCGGTGAGCAGGGTGAGCAGGCCGTACGACTGGAGGACCAGGGCCAGTTCCATGCGCAGGCCGGGATTCTCGGCGAGCGGGACGCCGCGCACCAGCACCTGCCCCGAGGCCGGTGGGAGCAGCCCGGCCAGGGTGGTGAGCAGGGTGGTCTTGCCGGAGCCCGACGGCCCCATCAGGGCGAGCCGCTCGCCGGCGCGGACCCGCAGCGTGAGTCCGGAGACGAGCTCCCTGCCGCCCGCCCGGCAGCTCAGGGCGTGGCAGGACAGCGCGGGCTCGGGCATGCGTGCCTCCGGCGGTGGCGGGTGACGGCCGTTTTGACTCCCAGTGCAGATCGTCTTTGTGTGGGCCGGCCTACATCATGGTCACGAACGCATCACAATCGTTCACCCTCGGGGAGGGGGATCGGGGTGTTTCGGGCCGGATGTCCCCGGCCGCCTTCGGTCACCGCCGCACCGGCCATGCGCCGCGGGCATGTCACGGGCCCGCCCGGGTACGTGAGGTCCGATCATGGCCCGCGGCGGCGAAAGGACGACGTTCGTGTCAGGACGACGACCGATGCGGTCAACCCGGTACCGGAATACGCGAACTTTTCTTCGCTCTTCTTCGTTGAGCGGTTGCGAGCGCGGGATCGGCGAGGTGTGGGCCGGGACGCCGCGCGGAAGCGAAGGTGTGGCGCGCCCGGGACCGGGCGGCTCGACGGAGGGTGCCGAGCGTGTTTGACATCTGGTCGTGGGTCGTCGTCATCGGCGTCGTGCTGGCGCTGCTCGCGCTCGACTTCTTCGTCGCCGTACGGCGTCCGCACGCGGTGGGCCTGCGGGAGGCCGTGTTCTGGTCGGCCTTCTACTTCGCGGTGGCGATCGCCTTCGGGCTGGCGCTGTGGCCGGTCAAGGGAGGCGATGTCGCCACCGAGTTCATCGCCGGGTGGCTGGTGGAGAAGAGCCTGTCGGTGGACAACCTGTTCGTGTTCGTCATCATCATGGGCCGGTTCGCGGTGCCGCCGGAGCACCAGCAGAAGGCGCTGCTGTTCGGCATCATCGTCGCGCTGGCGATGCGCTCGGTGCTGATCGCGGTGGGCGCGGCGGCCGTGTCGGCGTTCTCGTTCACCTTCCTGCTGTTCGGCCTGCTGCTGATCTGGACGGCGATCCAGCTCCTGCGGCACCACGACCAGGACCCCGACATCGAGGACAACCCCCTGCTCAAGGTGCTCCGCCGGCTGGTGCCGGTCACCGAGGGGTTCCGGGAGGGGCGGCTGACGGTCCAGGAGGGGGGCAGGCGGATGATCACGCCGCTGTTCCTCGTCTTCGCCGCCATCGGCAGCACCGACCTGCTGTTCGCCCTGGACTCCATCCCGGCGATCTTCGGGATCACCCGGGAGCCGCTGCTCGTCTTCGCCGCCAACGCGTTCGCGCTGCTGGGCCTGCGGGCGCTGTACTTCCTCATCGAGGGCCTGCTGGAGCGGCTGGTCTACCTGTCGATCGGCCTGTCGCTGATCCTCGCCTTCATCGGCGTCAAGCTGATCCTGCTGTTCCTGCACGAGGACGTGTCGGCGGCCATCCCGCACATCCCCACCCCGGTCTCGCTGGGTGTGATCTTCCTGATCCTGATCGTCACGGTGGCCGCGAGCGCCTGGCGGGCGCGGCGGCACCCCGAGGAGCGGGCCCACGCCGGTTCGCTGCGGCAGCTCCGCAAGGAGCGGGAGGGGGAACGCCGCGCGTAGCGTTCGTGCCGGCCGTCGGCGGACGGATTGACGGAGCGCGAGATGACATAGCGGCCGTTACCGATGAACCATCGCGAAGCGGTCGGCGTAGCACAGGATGTGCCGTTCTCGTGGGACCTACTCGCCGACTCCTTCTCGTGGGACTCCGCCGTCGCGACGGCGAAGCCACCGCACCGGGCGGCCGGTGAGGCGGTGGATCGCGGCGCGCCGATGGGGAGTTGCCCCCGGCACGCCGATCATGCGAAGATCATTGGCGTCGGCGGCGGGCTACCGGCCGTGCCGGGCTCCCGCGCCCTCCAAGGCGTCCATGACGACGGACTGGGGGATCGCGCCGGTCATCTCCGGCTCGTTCTCGGTGCGCGCGGCGGGCGCGGGCGTCGGCGCGGCGTTCGCGGCCGGACGGCAGGTGCAGAAACCATGACGGACGATCAAGTTTCCGCGCTCAACGCTGTAGGCGGAGCGGTCCTGCACAACCGGAACCCGGCCGCATTGGTCGCACAACTGAACAGTCATTAGCGTCGTCCTGTAAATCGAGAAGGCTGAGACAGCAGGTTATCGGCCCGGTCACCGGCGTCCGCATCGGGTGGTGCGGCGGCCGGCGCAAGCAGGGGAGGTCGTTCCTCCCTCCATCCTGCCTCACCATCCCCCGGATGGACCACCGATTGCCCCGCCCTTTTCCCGTAATCTGCCCGATCGAACCCGATCTCGCCCGCCGATCTCGCCGATCCCTCCCCGACGGTGCCCACATCGCCACCAACCACAATCAAGCCGGACAGACATCTTCATAAGCGCATATTTCACCGCGTTCCCGCCCGGTCGCCGTGACCTCGCCACCGCCGACGCCCGTGCGCCAGGAGGGCCAGGGCGACCCCCGCCGCCGCGGCCACGGCGGTGCCGAGGAAGGCCGCGCGGAAGGCGTCGTCGCCGGGCTCCGAGCCGAGGACGAGCGTGAGCGCGGCGACGGTGAGGGCGGCCGCCAGGTACTGGGAGGTGGTGATCAGCGCTCCGGCGGTGCCCTGGTGCTCGGCGGGGACCTCGCCGGTGCCGATGATGAACATCGAGGTGTAGATCACCCCGTGTCCCGCGCCGCTCAGCACCAGACCCGGCAGCAGGTGGGCCGCGTAGGAGTCGCCGTGCAGGGCCGTTGCCAGCCAGCCCAGGCCGACGGCGGCGACGGCGAACCCGGCCGCGAGCACCGCGTGCGCGGGCAGCCGCCGGACCGCGCGGCCCGCGGCCATGCTGCCCGCCGTGACCATCGCGGCCAGCGGGAGGAACGCCAGGCCCGCCGCGAGCGGCCCGTACCCCTTCGCCGCCTGCAGCAGCAACGTGACCAGATAGAACTCCGAACCCACGCTGGCCATGTAGAGCGCGGCGGCCGCCGAGCCGATGCCGAGCGACCGGGTCCCGCGCAGCACGCGTTCGATCAGGACGTGGCGTGAGCGGACCTCGTTCACGGCGAAGGCGCCCAGCGCCACCAGGCCGACGGCCAGCGTGCCCAGCGTCGGCGGCGCGCTCCAGCCCGCCTGCGCGCCGAGGGTGAGTCCCCCGACGATCGCCAGCGCGGCGGTCGTGCCAAGCACGGAGGCCAGCAGCGGTATCGGCGCGGCGCCGGATTGGCCGGATTCGCCGGTTCCCCGGACGTCCCGCCAGCCACGTCCCCAAAGGTCCTTCCGGGCGAGCCCCCGGCCGGACCACGAACGCCGCCGACGCTGATGCGGACTCGGCGAAGCGGGCCGACATGCGTCCCCTTGGGTCCGGACGCCGTTTTCCGGCCCGGGTCGCCCGCCGACGCGTGCGCGGGCGGCCAGGGCGCACCAGAGGGCGAGCGGCACGTTGATCAGGAACGTGAGCCGCCAGGACGAGGTGGTGAGCAGGCCGCCGAGGATCGCGCCCGCGGCCAGCCCCGACGCCCCGACCGCCCCCCACACGGCCAGGGCCCTGCTGCGGGACGGTCCCGCCGGAAACATGGTGCCGATGAGCCCGAGCACCGCCGGTTGCAGCAGCGCGGCGGCGAACCCCTGCGCGCCGCGCGCCGCGAGCAGCACCCCGCCGCCCCCGGCGAGCCCGCCGACGGCGCCGGCGGCCCCGAACAGGGTGATGGCCGCGATGAACAGCCGCCGCACCCCCAGCCGGTCCGCCAGTCTCCCACCGGCCATCAGGAACCCGGCGAACGGCACCGCGTACGCGCTGATCACCCACTGCGCGAGCGCGGGATCGAGCGCGAGGTCCCGCGCGATGCTCGGCAGGGCGACGTAGATGATCGAGTAGTCGAGGGCGAGGAGGAACTGCGCCACCGACGGCACGGCGAGCGCACCCCGCGAAACGCCAGCCGCCGGGCGGCCCGCCTCCGTACCGCTTAGCGAGGATGCCGCCCCGGTGGGGGCGATCCCACTGTCACAGGTCATGCCGACAGGGTCGAACCCTCACACTACTGTGAAGGTCAAGCCGGCAGGGCAAGGGCGATAGGGAAAGGACATCGCGGTGCGGATCGGCGAACTGGCGCGGCGTACGAACGTTCCCGCGCGCCTGCTGCGCTACTACGAGGAGCAGGGACTGCTCACGCCCGGCCGCGCCGCCAACGGCTACCGCGACTACGACGAGAGCGTGATCGACCGGGTCACGCAGATTCGCGGGCTGCTGGAGTCCGGCCTGCCCATCAGGGCCGTCAAGATGATCCTCCCGTGTCTTGACGACCCGTGCACGATCCACCCGGCCGACATCGATCCCGAGGTCATCGCGCTCCTTGAGGAGCAACGCGAGCTCATGGACCGCCGCATCCGCTGCCTCGCCAGAAACCGCGACAAGCTCGGCGCCTACCTCGACGCCGTACGCGCCCGCGTCACGTCTCCGCCGGACCGAGAGGACCGGGAGGACCGGGAGGATCGAGGGGATCGTGGCGGATCGGCCGGACGATCCGGCGCAGAGGCGGCCGGGAGGCCCGCGTCGGGTCCGGTCGCGCCGTGATCGGCTAGGCTTCGCGCTCCTGGGGGTGGGTGGCGAGCGGTTCGACGGTGATGTCCATCCAGGGGGCCATCGGCAGCGACATCAGGGCGTCGTGCAGTTCGGTGGCGTCGGCCGCCTCGTACAGGCCGATCGTCCCCGTACGGCCCGGCACCCGCCACAGCCGCTTGAGGATGCCGGACTCCCGCAGTTCCCGGGCGCGGGCGCGCTCGGCCGCGCGCAGGCGGTCGCGCTGCTCGGCGGGGGTCTCGGGGGGCATGCGGTTCTCGGTCCGGACGAGAAACTCCACGTCGTCTCCTGGTCGGGGTCTCCTGGTCGGGGCTCGGGTCGATCGCGTGCCCGGGTGGGCCCGTACGCGGGGTGAGGGCGGCGGCGCCGGTTAGCCGTCAGGCCGCGGCCAGTTCCAGCAGCAGCTCGGCGAGCGCCTTGGGCGCGGTCACCATCGCCTCGTGGCCGGTGTCCAGGTCGTAAACCGGCCAGCCGCGCTCCCGGGCGCGGTCGGCCTGCCCCTGGAAGACCCGCATCCAGCTCACGCACTCGATGAAGGCGGCCGGGACCTGCGCGACCGCGCCGGTCAGGTGGAGCCGGTCGGTGTAGGTCTTCCACGGATGCGGGGTGAGTTTGGGCGTCAGCCACTCCAGGTCGGCGGGGTCGGTGACGCCCAGCGCCTTCAGCGGCCGGACCGGCACCAGCCAGCCGAAGCCCCGCTCGGCCGCGGAGTCGGCCCAGTGGTGTTCGACCCGCTCGGGGAGCAGTTCCCGGGCCGCCTCGCCGTCCTCGCCGACGAAGGCGTCCAGGTAGACGCGCTTGGCGACCGCGTTCGGGCGGCGGTCGGCGACGCCGGTGATCACCTGGCCGGCGTAACTGTGCCCGACCAGGGTCACGCCGGTCAGGCCCAGCGTGTCCAGCACCCGGACGACGTCCTCGATGTGCGTCTCCAGCCCCACCATCGGGGACAGCAGGTGGGCACGCTCCGACAATCCGGTCAGGGTTGGGGTGTGGACGGCGTGACCGGCGGCGCGCAGATGCGGCGCCACCCGATCCCAGCACCAACCGCCGTGCCAGGCACCGTGAACCAGGACGAATGTACTCAACTCAGCGCTCATTCCGCGGCCACTCTCACCGGCGTCCACGTCCTCCTCGATCACGGCCCGTCGCCTCGGAAGCGGGACGTCTCCTCGTCGCCAACACGATAATTCCCGGCTCCGCGGACGCGGGCATCGCGCCCCGGGCCGGGGTGACGCGGCCGGACGTGGGTCCGTGGCCGCGCTCACGAACAACCGTAGGAAGCCGTCCGGTACGGAGAATCGTCCCGATGTCAACCGTGAAGGGAGCGATGCGACCGGTGGCGGCTACGTCATCCGTCGTACGCGTCCGGCGTGTCCTCACGATCGTCGCGGCAGGTCAGGCGGCCGGAGTGCATCGTCGCGTGCGGGAGGGCATCGGGGCGCGCCGAGCACGCCGGCAACGGCCTCACCATCGACGACACCGCCGCCATCCGCGCCCTCCTCCTGGCCGAGTACGCCGCCTGGGCACCGTCCCTGCGCCGCCTGATCGCCGACAACGCCGGCCGCTACGTCGACCGCCCCATCTTCGCCCCGGTCGGGGGTTTCGTAGCCCGCGACGCGGGCCCCTTCGAGTTTGATGGTGTACTGCTCGGCGAACTCGAAACGCGACCCCTCGACGCGCACCCGGCGGTCGTCCGGGGCGGGTGCGCCCGGCGAGCACACCCCCGCACGGCGTCGGCGGATCCTCCGGCCCGTGGCCGCGATCAGCCCGGCGGAGGGATCAAGCCCTCCTTGATGGCGAGCAGGGCGGCCTGCGTGCGGGAGGAGAGCTGCAGCTTGCTGAGGACGTTGCTGACGTGGGTGCGGGCCGTGCGCTCGCTGATGGCCAGGCGGTCGGCGATCTCGCGGTTGGAGTAGCCCTGGGCGACGAGCGTGAGGATCTCCCGTTCCCGCGTGGTGAGCGCGGACAGGCCCACGTTGGGCGCGACCATCCGCCGGGTGAGCTGGCGGGCGACGGCGGAGTCCAGGTGCACCTCGCCCTCGGCCGCGGCGCGGATCGCGGTGACGACCTCGTCGGGGTCGGCGTCCTTGAGCAGGTAGCCGGCGGCCCCGGCGGCCAGCGCCGCGTGCACCCGCTCGGCCTCGCCGAAGCTGGTGAGCACCACGACCTTCACCTCCGGGTGGGCCCGGACGATCGCGGCGGTCGCCTCCACCCCGCCCATGCGCGGCATCTGCAGGTCCATCAGCACCACGTCGGGCAGCGGCTCGCCCATGGTCTGCCACTGCCGCAGCCGGGCGATGGCCTGCTGGCCGTCGCCGGCCTCCCCGACCACCCGCAACGAGGGCACGGTGTCGACGTAGGCCTGCAGGCCGCGCCGTATGATGGCGTGGTCGTCCACGATCATCACGCGGATGACCTCGGACAGGGTCTCGTTCCCGCTCAACGCACGCTCTCCGATCCGTCGCGCGGCCCGTCCTCGGTCCCGTCCCACCGCCGGGCGCGCGAGGCCGGGAGCCGTACGGCCACCGTCCAGCCGCGGTCGGGGCGCGGACCGGCGGCGACCCGGCCGCCCCACCGCTGCGCCCGCTCCCGCATCGACACCAGGCCGAGGGTGTGCCTGCCGAGCTCGTCCGCTCGGCGGCGCGAACCGCCGCCCAGTCCCACGCCGTTGTCGGTGACCTCGATCAACAGGCCGTTGTCCCAATCGTCACGCCACCGCTCGCCGATCCCGTCCTCGACGGGCCGTCTGTCGCCGTCGGCGTTCCGCAGCCGGTCGAAGCGGATCACGACCTCGCTGGCGTTGGCGTGCTTGACCACGTTGTGCAGCGCCTCCTGGACGATGCGATAGAGGTCCTCCTGCTGGTCGAGCGCGGCGTCGAACCGCAGTCCCTCGGCCACCCGCACCTCGATGGACAGGCCGGTACGCGCCTGCAGGCTTTCGGCGTGCGCCCGCACCGCGTCCACCAGGCCGTGCTCGGCCAGATCGAGGGGGCGCAGCTCGTAGACGAGCCCGCGCAGGTCGGCGAGGGCGCTCTGGGTGAGCTCGGCCAGTTCCTCCGCGCCCCGGCCCACCAGGGCCAGGTCGGGGTCGGGGCGGTCGAGCTGGGCGCGCAGCGCCTTGGCCTGCATCCGCATCGAGAACAGCTGCTGCACCACCGAGTCGTGCAGGTCCCTGGCGAGGCGGCGGCGCTCGTGCGAACGGGTGTCGGCCAGCAACGCGGCGGTGTCGATGGCGACCGCCGCGTGCCCCGCCATCGCCTCCAGGAAGGCCAGCGAGCCCGGCCCCGGATCCTCCCCTGGCGCGTAGTAGGCGTTGATCACGCCGACGCAGCGGCCGCGGACCATCAGGGGCATCGCCACGAAGCAGTCCCAGTCGGGATAGCCCATGATCTCGTGCAGCGGCTTCCACCGGGGATCGGCCATGATCGCCGGCTTGCGGTGCGGGACCACGATCGGCCGCCGGGTGCGGTAGGCGTCCATGAAGCGGACCCGGGCGCCGCGGCGGCGGCACGCGCTGAGCTTGTCGGTGAAGTCGCGCGCGTCGCCGAAGCCCGCCATGCCGAGCACGCGCAGCTCGTCCTCGGGGTCGTCGAGCGCCAGGATCTGCACGGCGGAGATGTGCGCCGTCATCACGACCTCGTGCGCCACCGCGTCCAGGGTCGCGCGCAGCGAGTACAGGTCGGCGACGCTGGAGGCCGCCCGCACGATCGCGGTGAGGCGCTCCTGCTGGCGCAGGGTGTCGGTCACGTCGCCGAACCACACCGCGTAACCGGTGCCCCCGATGGGGGCCACGCGGTACTCGAGGTCGCGTTTGCGCCCGTCCGGCACCGGCCAGGAGGCGTGACCGCCCTCCAGGGGCGCGGCGAGGTCGAAGGGGCTCGCCCGCCCGAGCAGTTCCTCGGCCGGACGGCCCAGGATGCGCACGGCGGCGGGGTTCAGCATGCGGAAACGGCCCCTGTCATCGAGCACCGCCAGACCTCCGCCGGAAACCTCCAGCAAGGCCTTCAGCGCGGCCTCGTCCACGCTGCCCGGCGAACGGGCGGCGCCGACAGTGGAAACCACTCGCCCTGCCACCTCTTGCCTGATCAACGAGGTCGGCCGCCCTGGGCCGACTGCGGCTCAGACTACTACAGCCCGTGGCGGGGACGAATGTGACGTCCCGCCACACGGAAGTCTCGGCGGATCGGACGCCGCGCCGCGTACCGCGTGGTCAGGGGTGGTCAGGGGTGGTCAGGGGTGGTCAGGGGTGGTCAGGGGCGGTCAGGGGCGGTCAGGGGCGGTCAGGGGTGGTCGGAAGCCAGGAGGGGTCGGTCAGGGCTTGCGCCCCGACGGCAGCAATGTCAGGCGCAGCCGGTGCACCACCGGGTCCCAGGGCCACCTCGCGGCCTCGCCCGCCTTCTGGACGCCGGACACGGCAACCAGGCTGATCAGGGACAGGGCCGAGATGTAGAGGGCCACGGCGGTGGAGGTCTCGTAGATCTTGAACAGCGCGGCCGCGACGAGCGGGGTCACCGCCCCGCCGATCACGCCGCCCGCGGAGTAGGCGATGGAGATGCCGCTGTAGCGGACCCGCACGTCGAACATCTCGGTGAACAGGCCGCCCTGGGCCCCCGCCATGACGCCCTGGACGATCGCCGCGACGACGAACGCCGGCAGCGCCATCGCCACTCGGCCGGTGTTGACCAGCGCGAACATCGGGATCGGCCAGATCACCGCGGACAGCGCGCCGGCGAGGTACACCTTCTTGGCGCCGACGCGGTCACTGACGCGCGCCGACGCGTAGATCGCGCCGATCCAGATCACGGTCGAGGAGAGGATCAGCGTCAGCAGGGTGCTCCGCTCGAAGCCGACCTGCTGCGTGCCGTACGTGAGCATGTAGACGATCACCGTGTAGCCGAGGGCGGGCGGCGCCATCGCCGCCAGCGCGCCCAACACGAGGTTGCGCCGGTCGCGGCCGACCAGTTCGTTGACGGGCAGTTTGACGATCCTGTTCTCCCGCCTCATCCGCTCGAACTCCGGCGACTCCGACAGCCGCCGGCGCATGACGAGGCCGAAGACCACCAGCCCGATGCTGATCAGGAAGGGGATGCGCCAGCCGTACGCCTCGAAGGAGTCGTCGCTCATGCCGGAGACGGCGAGGAACGCCAGATTCGAGGTGAGCACCCCGACCGGGACGCCGAACTGGGCGAAGCTGCCGTACAGCGCCCGGCGCCCGGGCCCGGCGCTCTCGGTGGCGATGAGGATCGCGCCGCCCCACTCGCCCGAGGCGCCGAACCCCTGCAGGACGCGAAGGACGACCAGGAGCAGGGGCGCCGCCACGCCGACGGCCGCGTACGTGGGCAGCACGCCGATGAGGAAGGTCGAGCCGCCGATCAGCAACAGGGTGACGATCAGCGTCGGCGTGCGCCCGACGCGGTCGCCGAAATGGCCGACGACCGCCGCGCCGATCGGGCGGGCGAGGAATCCCACGGCGAACGTCGCGAAGGCGGCCAGGGTGCCCGCGGTCGCGTCGAACCGGGGGAAGAAGATCGTTTCGAAGACCAGCGCCGAGGCGGTGCCGAAGATGTAGTAGTCGTAAGACTCGATCGACGTGCCGACGAAGGCGGCCGCGAAGACGGTTCGCCTCGATGCCGGCGCCGTGCCGGTGCCAAATGCCACGCGTGGATGCTCCCTCGATGCCGTACGGGCGGATGAATGTGCGACGGTTCCCTTTAGAGAAGATCGCCGGTATTCACCGCCCTCGGCGGCGTCTGCTAACTTCTCGCACAGTGGAAATCTATTCCGCGCGGCTCTCGTCCGGCGGCCGGTCGGCCCGGCGAGCCCGGCCACCGGCGCGGGACGGTCGCCACCCGCCCGGCCGGACGTGCCGTCGCGCCCGGCGGGCCGCGGGTTCCCGTTCTCCGCGGGCCGTTCCGCGCCGTCGTCGCGCACGCGGGCCGGTGAACGGCGCCGCCGGGGGCCGATGATGCGGCCGCCCGCCCTCCGGCTCCTGCCGTGGCGGTTGCTGATCGCGGGAACGCTGCTCGCGGTGGTCGCCGCGCTGGCGATCTGGACCCCCGCCGCGCCCGCGCGGGCGGAGCTGTCGGTCATGACGTGGAACGTCTGCACGGCCACCAACCCGGTGTGCGGCCTGTACCGGGCCGACGGGCAGCGGCTCGCCGAGCACGTCGGGCGGCGCGTGATCGGCGGGCCGATCCGGGCCGACATCGTGTTTTTGCAGGAGTTCTGCACCGAGGCGGCGCGGCCCCTGGAGCTGTGGCTGGAGCGGGCCACCGGCCGGGAGTGGAGCGTGCGGTCGTGGGCGCTCACCTCGGCCGACGGCCGGCCCTACGCCTGCCGCCCGGACCAGTCCGGGCGTTCCCGGGGCGCCCAGAGCATCGCCGTCGCGGTCGCCGAGCCCGAGCACGCGGTCACCTTCGACACGCTGCCGCTCGACGCCCCGCCCTGGTACGTCAAGCGGGCCGCGCAGTGCGTCACGATCCCGGCCAGGCGGATCCACGCCTGCGGCGCGCACCTGTCGGCGGGCACCGCCTATGACGATCGTCAGCCGGGCGCGCCGTACCGGACCCGGCAGATCGAGCAGCTCTTGCGCTATGCCGCCAAGCCGGGTTACCGGGTCGTGGTGGGCGGCGATCTGAACGTCGCGCCGCCGGACGGCGGCGCCGGGGCGCCCGGCGGCCTTCTCGCCGCCGCCCCCGCGTACCGCGTTTACGCCGAGTGCGACCAGGCCGGTACGGCCCGCACCGGCCGGTGGACCTACAGCGGCAACGGCGCGCGCAAGAAGCTCGACTACCTCTTCGCCGCCAAGGGCACCATCCGCGCCTGCCACCTTCCCGACTCCACCTACCAGTCCGACCACCGCCCCCTCTACCTGCGCGTGGCCCTCTGAGCCCCTCCGCCCGGCCTTCTTTTTGCGGCCTTTCGCGGCCTTTCGCGCGCGGCGGCGGGTCAGGCCGGGAAGCGATACTCCGTGGTGGAGCGGAACTCCTCGCCGGGCAGCAGCACGGTGGAGGGGAAGCCGGGTCTGTTCGGGGAATCCGGGAAGTGCTGGGTCTCCAGGCAGAGACCGGCGTGCGGGCCGTACGGGGTGGCGGCCGGGTCGAGCATGCCGCCGGCGTAGAACTGGACGCCGGGCTCGGTGGTGGTGACCTCCATGACGCGCCCGCTGAGCGGGTCGGTCACGGTGACGGGGCCTTCGAGCACGAAGCAGTGGTCGTAGGCGCCGTTCCTGCGGTCGCCGATGGCGTGGGGGGTGGTGAAGTCGAAGTCGGTGCCCTTGACGGGGGCGAGCTCGCCTGTGGGGATCTTGGTGGCGTCGACGGGGAGATAGCGGGGCGCGTCCATGCGCAGGATGTGGCCGAGGATCCCCGGGCCACCGGGTGAGCCGCCGATGCTGGACCGGCCGTCGGGTCGCCCCTCGCCGGGGTCGGCGTTCCCATCGACCCCGGCGAGGTTGAAGTAGGAGTGGTTGGTGAGGTTGAGCACCGTGGGGGCGTCGGTGGTGGCGCGGTACTCGATGCGCAGGGCGTCGGCCGTGAGGGTGTAGGCGACCTGGGCGGTCAGCGTCCCCGGGTAGCCCTGGTCCCCGTCCGGGCTGACCAGCGTGAGGGTGATCGACGAGCCGGTGACGGACTCGGCCCGCCACACCCGCTTGTCGAAGCCCTCGGCGCCGCCGTGCAGGCTGTTGGGCCCGTCGTTGATCGGCAGCCGGTACTCGCGCCCGTCGAGCGTGAAGCGCCCGCCCGCGATGCGGTTGCCGTACCGGCCGACGACCGCGCCGAAATAGCGGCTCCGGGTCAGGTAGTCCGCCAGGGAGGCGCAGCCGAGCACCACGTTCACCCCGTCCACCTCCAGCGACTGCAGGATCGCGCCGTAGGTGAGGACGGCGGCGCGCAGCCGACCGTTCGCCAGGACGTGACGGAAAACGGTTTCACCCGACGGCGTGGTGCCGAAGATCACTGCGTACCTCTCCCGTTGATTCGCGGACCACCAGGGCGGTCTCCAGGCTGGCGACGGTGGGGGCGGCCTGGTCGCCGACCGACTGCAGCAGCATGTCGACGGCCAGGCGCCCGGCGGCGGCCGTGGGCATGGCGATCGTGGTGAGCTTGGGCCGGTTGAGCCGCCCGGCGCCGATGTCGTCCACGCCGATCACGCTGAGGTCGGCGGGAACGCGCACCCCACGCTCGTACAGGCCCTCGATCAGGCCGATGGCGACCAGGTCGTTGTAGGCGAGCACGCCCGTGGCCCCCGAGGCGATCACCTCGTCGGCCGCGGCCTGGCCGCCCTGCTCGGTGGGGGCGTTGGGGCCGAGGACGATCACCTCGACGCCGCGGACCGCGGTGGCCGCCTGGCGCATCCGCCCGCCGGTCCACGAGCCGCTGGGCCCGGAGACCAGCGCGATCCTACGGTGGCCGAGCCCGGCCAGGTGCTCGATGGCGCGGCGGGCGCCGTGGCCGACGTCCATCAGCACGGTGGGCATGCCCCGGATGCGGCGGTTGACCACGACGAAGGGGACGTCCTCGCGCAGGCGCTCGATCGCCCGGTTCGACAGCCGGGGGCTGCACAGCAGCACGCCGTCGACCTGCTTGGACAGGGTCTGGATGAGCTCCTCCTCCACCTGCGGATCCTCGTCGGTGTCGGCGACGAACACGTGGTAGTCGCGAGCCCTGGCCTGCGCCTGCGCCGCCTTGATCAGCGGCGGGAAGAACGGATTGGAGATGTCGGCCACGATCAGGCCGATGTTGTGGGTACGCCCGGTGGTCAGCGCCCGCGCGGCCCGGTTGGGCCGGTACCCTAGGCCCTCGGCGACCGCCAGGACCCGCGTGCGGGTGTCGGCGTTGACCAGGTGCGGCGCGGAGAAGGCACGCGACACCGTGGAGACGTGCACCCCGGAGGCCCGGGCCACGTCACGTATCGTCACCGCCACGTTCGCCCCTCCTTATCTCCCCCGATCCCGAAATATTAGTGCAACCGTTTGCGTGAGGCGGTTGCCCTCACCCCGGCCCGCCGGAACGCCGGAGGTTGTAGCCCCATCTGGTCAATCATGGCCGACATGCCCGGCCGACGGCGACCGGGCCGCTTGACGTCCCGCCGGAAGGCCTTGATACTTTTTGCAACCGGTTGCTGTCCAATACCCAGGGAGACGTGAATACCCGATGGCACGGATTGTGGTGACCGGTAGCGCCGGACGGCTCGGCCGCAGCGTCGTCGCCTCGCTGGCGCAGTCCGGCCACGAGGTGATCGGCGTCGACCTGGCGCCGGGCACCCCGGCGGAGGCCGCCGCCACCCTGCCCGCCGACCTGACCGACCTCGGCGAGGCGTACGAGGTGATGACCCGCTTCCGCCCCGACTCCGTCGTCCACCTGGCGGCGATCGCCACCCCCTTCGCCCGCTCCGACGGGCTGACCTTTCGCACCAACACCCAGCTCGCCTTCAACGCCTGCCAGGCCGCCGCCGCCGTCGGCGTGCCCCGCGTCGTGGTCGCCAGCAGCCCCACCGTGATCGGGTACGGCGCGCCGTCCGGCTGGGCCCCCCGGTACCTGCCCATCGACGAGGAGCACCCCACCGAGCCGTGGAACGCCTACGGCGTCTCCAAGCTCGTCGCCGAGCAGGTGATGGCCTCCTGCGCGCGCTCCTCGGCGACGCGGTTCGCCGCGGTGCGGCCCTGCTTCGTGGTGTCGCCCGAGGAGTGGGCCGGGGCCCCCACCCAGTCCGGCCACACCATCGCCGAGCGGCTGGACCGGCCCGAGATCGCCGGGGTCTCGCTGTTCAACTACATCGACGCCCGGGACGCGGCCGAGATGATCGCCGCCCTGCTCGACAGGCTGCCCGAGTTGCCCAACGGCGAGGTGTTCTTCGCCGGCGCGGCCGACGCGCTGGCCCGCGAGCCGCTGGCCGAACTGCTCCCCCGCGTCCTGCCGTCCACCGCCGGCCTCGCCGACGGCCTGACCGGCACCAGCCCGGCGTTCTCCTCCGCCAAGGCCGAGCGCCTGCTCGGCTGGACGGCCAAGCGGAGCTGGCGTACCGAGCTGACGATCTGATCGGCGCGACCGTGCGCGACGCCCGCGATCGCACAGGCCGCGCCGCCCGCGCCGCCCACGCGGCCCACGCGGCCCACGCGGCCCACGACGCCGAGCCGACGACGTCCCGCACACGACGGTCCGCACACGACGGTCCGCACACGACGGTCCGCACACGACGGTCCGCACCGTCCGCAACTCGGAACCGGCGACGCCGCGCCGTCGCGACGCACCGGGAGCACGGCCCCGGCGACCCGCCCGACCACCGAGCCCGGATCCCCACGCCCAAGGAGTGCCGATGAACCTCAGCGGAGTCCTCTTCTTCCCCGTCACCCCGTTCGACGACGACGGCGAACTGGCGGGTGACGTGCTGGCCGAGCACGTCACCCGCGGCATGGAGCACCGGCCGGGGGCCGTCTTCGCGGCCTGCGGCACCGGCGAGTTCTCCGCGCTGTCTGAGGCCGAGCACGCGGCGGTGGTGCGGGTGGCCGTGCGGGCCGCCGGCGGCCGGGCGCCGGTGTTCGCCGGGGCGGGCGGCCCGTACGGGGCGGCGCGGGCGCAGGCGCGGGCGGCCCGCGAGGCGGGGGCGGACGGCCTGCTGCTGATGCCGCCGTACCTGGCGGCGGGACCGCACGAGGGGCTGGTGGCGTACGTGCGCGGCATCGCCGCCGAGGGGCTGCCGGTCATCGTCTACCAGCGCGGCTCGATCGCGCTCACCCCCGAGCAGGTCGTCGAGCTGGCCCGGATCCCCAACGTGGCCGGCCTCAAGGACGGTCTGGGCGACATCGACCGCATGCGCCGCATCGTGCTCGCGGTGCGCCGCGAGATCGGCGACGGCTTCACCTTCTTCAACGGCCTGCCCACCGCCGAGCTCACCATGGACGCCTACCGGGGCATCGGCGTGACCCTGTACTCCTCGGCGGCGTTCGCGTTCGTCCCCGAGGTCGCCACCGCCTTCCTCACCGGCGCCGGCGACCTGCCCGCCCGCCTGCTCACCGAGTTCTACGAGCCCCTGGTACGGCTGCGCGCCCGCGTCCCCGGCTACGCCGTCGCCCTGGTCAAGGCGGGCGTACGGCTCACCGGCCTGGACGTGGGCTCGGTGCGTCCGCCGCTGGTCGACCCCGCCCCCGAGCACGTGGCGGAGCTGGAGGCCCTGATCAAGCACGGCCGCGCCCTGGCCGAGTCATGATCACCGAGCTGCGGGTCACCCCGCGTACCCCCGAACTGCCCCGGCCCTGGGGCCCCGACGTCCCCGTGCACCACGTGCTGATCTGCGAGGTCGTCCTCGACGACGGACGCACCGGCACCGGCTTCTGCTGGACGCCGACGATCGGGGCGAAGGCCGTACGCGCCCTGCTGGAGGACGACGTCCGCGCCGCACTGATCGGCATGGCGGACCCGCATCCGCAGGTGGTGTGGGACCGGCTGTGGCGGCGCCTGCGCGAGGCGGGCGGCGGCGGGGTCACCACGATCGCGCTCGCCGGCGTCGACATGGCGCTGTGGGACCTGCACTGCGGCGGACGCGGCCTGGTGGACGTGCTCGGCAGGCGCCGCTCCAGCGTCCCGGTGTACGGCAGCGGCGTCAACCGCCACTACACCCTCGAGGAGCTGGTCGCCCAGGCGGAGCGCTGGAAGGCGGCCGGGTACCCGGCGGTCAAGATGAAGGTCGGCCTGCCCGACCTGCGCGAGGACGTCGAGCGGGTGGCCGCCGTCCGCGAGGTGATCGGCCCGGACACGCCGCTGATGATCGACGCCAACCAGTTGTGGGACCTGTACCGGGCCCGCCGCGCCGTCGAGGCGCTCGCGCCGTACGGCCTGCACTGGCTGGAGGAGCCGCTGCCCGCCGATGACGTGGCGGCGCACGTGGAGCTGCGGCGCAGCGTGGCGGTGCCGATCGCGGTCGGCGAGAACGTCTACACCGCCTACGGCTTCCGCGACCTGCTGACCGCGGGCGCCTGCGACGTCATCCAGCCCAACGTGGTCCGCGTCGGCGGGATCACCCCGTTCCTGCGGATCGCGGAGCTGGCGCGCACGTTCGGCGTTCCGACCTACCCCCACCTGCTGCCGGAGATCTCCGGCCAGCTCGCGCTGACCCTGCCGCTCCCCTGCATGGTCGAGGACGTCGAGGACGCGTCCTTCGCCGCGCTCGGGCTGCTCGCGGAGCCGTACCCGGTCGAAATCGACGGCCCCGACCTGCGGGTGGGCGACCACCCGGGCCTCGGCCTCAACTGGACCTGAGGACCCGGGCGGTTGGCCGCGGACGGACGGGCAGCGGGCCGGACGACGCACCGGGGCGCGCATGGCGGACGGAGGTGATTGCGGATGCCCTTCAGGGTCCGTCCGCTCGGCGGGGCCTCCGGCCGCCCGATGGTGCCTGATGGTGCCTGATGGTGCCTGATGATGATCGTCATCTCGGTAACGCCGCCGGTCCTGCTCACCGTGCTCCTGAACGCTGCTGAACCTCCCGCTCCGGCGGCCGAAGGCTCAGACGACGATCAGGTCGCGGGGCCGGTTGTTGACCCGCTCCACGCCCTCATCCGTGCAGACGACGATGTCCTCGATCCGGGCGCCGTGCTTGCCGGGCAGGTAGATGCCGGGTTCGACGGAGAAGGCGAAGCCGGGGGCCAGAGGCTCGGTGTTGCCCGCGACGATGTAGGGCTCCTCGTGCACCTCCAGGCCGATGCCGTGCCCGGTGCGGTGGATGAAGTATTCGCCGTAGCCGGAGTCGGCGATCACCTCGCGCGCCGCGGCGTCCACCGCCTCGCAGGTGACGCCGGGCCGTACGGCGGCGCAGGCGGCCTCCTGGGCGGCCTGCAGCACCTCGTAGTAGGCGACGAACTCCTCCGGCGGCTCACCGACGGAGTAGGTGCGGGTGGAGTCGGAGCAGTAGCCGCTGGGCATCATGCCGCCGATGTCGACCACGACCGGTTCCCCGGCCTGGATCACCCGGTCGGACAGCTCGTGGTGCGGGCTCGCGCCGTTCGGCCCCGACCCGACGATCACGAAGTCCACCGTGGCGTGCCCGGCGTCCACGATCGCCGCCGCGATGTCGCGGCCGACCTCCCGCTCGGTACGGCCCGGCTTCAGGAAGCCCGGGACGAGGGCGTGCACGGCGTCGATGGCCGCGCCCGCCTCGCGCAGCGCCGCGACCTCCGCGGGGCTCTTGCGCATCCGCAGCTCGCGCAACACCCGACCGGCGAGCTCCTGCCGGACACCCGGCAGCGCGTCGCGGAACCGCAGCGACTGCATCGCCCACATCCGGTCGGCCACGCCCACCCGCTCGACGGAGCCGAGCCGCGCCGCGACCAGGGCGTAGGGGTCGTCGGTCTCGTCCCACGGCACGAACTCGACGCCCAGCCGGGACGCCGGGGAGTGCTCGGCCGCCGGCAGCTCCAGCCGGGGCACGACGAGGAACGGCTCGCCGCTCGCGGGCACGACCAGGCAGGTCAGCCGCTCAAGCGGCGTCGCGTCGTATCCGGTCACGTACCGCAGGTCGGGCCCGGGCGTGAGCAGCAGCGCGTCAAGCCCCGAGCGGGAGGTGGCCTCGGTGACGGCGGCCAGCCTGGTCACGGGGTACAGCTCCATCGGCTCCGTAGTCACAGGGCCAATCTAGACCACCTCCGGGCGGGTTTCGGACAGGCATCCGGCGACCTGCCACGCCTTCGCGTGCCGCGGCGTACGCCAACCCGCGACGCGGCGCGGGGCGGACGGCCCCCTTGCCTCCGGGCCTCGACCGCGCGACCACGCCTCGGGCTCTCCGCCCCGCCGTCCGCCACGCCGGTCGCGATGATCGGCGCGGTGCGCCCGCACGGTGACCGGACCGGAGTGTCGGCGCGGGATGCGAGGATGGGCGGCATGGGCGGGCTGATGCTTCTCGACACTCCTTCGCTGTACTTCCGCGCCTTCTTCGGCGTGCCGGAGTCGATCAAGGCGCCGGACGGCATGCCGGTCAACGCCGTGCGCGGGCTGCTGGACATGACCGCCACGCTGGTGCGGGCGCACTCCCCCGACGAGCTGGTGGCCTGCATGGACGCCGACTGGCGGCCCGCGTTCCGGGTGGCCGCCATCCCCTCGTACAAGGCGCACCGCCTCGCCACGGAGGACGAGGAGCAGGTGCCCGAGTCCCTCTCGCCGCAGATCCCCGTGATCGAGGAGGTCCTCGACGCCGTCGGCATCGCCCGCGTCGGCGTCCCCGGCTACGAGGCCGACGACGTCATCGGCAGCTACGCGGCCCGCGCCACCGGCCCAGTGGACATCGTCACCGGAGACCGTGACCTGTTCCAGCTCGTCGACGACGATCGCCAACGCCGCGTCCTTTACACAGTAAGGGGAATTCGCAACCTGCAGGCCATCGACGAGGCGGAGATCACCGCCAAGTACGGCATCCCGGGTCGCGCCTACGCCGACTTCGCCACCCTGCGCGGCGACCCAAGCGACGGCCTGCCCGGCGTCCCCGGCGTCGGAGAGAAGACCGCCGCCGCCCTCGTCACGCGCTTCGGCTCGCTCCAGGGCATCCTCAACGCCCTCGACGAGGGCCGCACCGACGGCTTCCCCGCAGGCAGCCGTGCCAGGCTCGCCGCCGCACGCGACTACCTCGCCATCGCCCCCACCGTCGTCCGCGTCGCCCACGACGCACCCCTCCCCGCCGTGGACGTCACCTTGCCCCGCAAACCACGCGACCCGGAGCGCCTCGTCGCCCTCGCCGACCGCTACGGCCTCGACAGCCCGCTCAACCGCCTGCTGTCCGCGTTGTCCGCCTGAACCGACAAGCGGCGCACCGTACCCGCCGAGCGGCGTCGCGAGGGGCATCCCGGCCGCACGGCGGGCAGCGGCGGGCGGTCCGCCTGCGGGACGTCAGGTCAGGGACGAGTAGGCGACGACGCCGCGGCGGATTGCGTCGATGGCCTTGGCGGCGGTGGGTCTGACGTTGGAGTTTTGCGGGGCCGCTTCGCGGATCTGGTCGAGGAGGTCGATCAGTTGCTTGACCTGGCGGACGAAGTCGCCGGCGGCCAGGTCGCCGTCGAAGAGCACGGCGTCGAGGCTGTGGCCCTTGGCCCAGCGCCAGGCGACCCAGGCGAAGCCGAAGTCCGGCTCGCGCAGGAACGACAGGCCGTGCTCCTTCTCCACGGCCTCCAGGTCGCCCCACAGGCGCACCATCGCCGTCATGGTCTGGGTGGCCGCGCCGGGGGGAAGCCGGGGCGTGCGGGCGTCGTCCTGCCGCGACTCGTAGACCAGGCAGGACACGCACGCGGCGAGCTCGGCCGGGTCGAGCTCCTCCCAGAGGCCCTGCCGCAGGCACTCGGAGGTGAGCAGGTCCAGCTCGGTGTAGAGCTTGGCGAGGCGGCGGCCGTGCGCGGTGACCCGTTCGGCGTTGGGCTCCCCCTCCAGGTAGCCGAGCGCCGACAGCACGCCGCACACCCGGTCGAACGTCCGGGCGATCACATGCGAGCGGCTCTCCACCCGCCGCCGCAGCCCCTCGGTCTCGCGCAGCAGCCGGTGGTACCGCTCGGCCCAGCGGGCGTGGTCCTCCCGCTCGTCGCACCCGTGGCAGGGGTGCCGCCGGATCTCCCGCCGCAGCCGGTTGATCTCCTCGTCCTCGATCGCGTGGTCGCGCGCCCGGACCGGCGCGCCGAGATCCCGGTCACCGATCTTGGCGTGCATGGTGGAGACCAGGTCGGCGCGGTCCCTGGCGTTGCGGGAGTTGAAGTTGCGCGGGATGCGCAGCCGCTCCACCGGCTCCACCGGCACCGGGAAGTCGCTCGTGGACAGCCGCTTGACCTGCTTGCCCGCCGTGAGCACCAGCGGCGTGGGCCCGTCGCCCCGGCTGCTGAGCCCTGGGTCGAGCACGACGGCGAGGCCCGCGCGACGCCCGCCCGGCACCCGGATCACGTCGCCGGGCCGCAGCACCTCCAGCGACCGCACGGCCTGCGCCCGCCGGGCCGCGCCGCGCTGCCGGGACAGCTCGGCCTCCCGGTCCGACAGCCTGCGCCGCAGCTCGGCGTACTCGGCGAAGTCCCCCAGATGGCAGGTCATCGCCTCCGCGTAGCCGGCCAGCGCCTCGTCGGCCCGCCGTACCTGGCGGGCGAGGCCCACCACCGCCCGGTCGGCCTGGAACTGGGCGAACGAGGCCTCCAGCAGGGCGCGGGCGCGCTCCCGGCCGACCTGGCCGACGAGGTTGACCGCCATGTTGTACGAGGGGCGGAAGCTGGAGCGCAGCGGGTAGGTGCGGGTGCTGGCGAGCCCGGCCACCGCCAGCGGGTCGGTGCCCGGCTGCCACAGCACCACCGCGTGGCCCTCCACGTCGATGCCGCGCCGCCCGGCGCGGCCGGTGAGCTGGGTGTACTCGCCGGGGGTGAGGTCGACGTGGGTCTCGCCGTTCCACTTATCGAGTTTCTCGATCACCACCGAGCGGGCCGGCATGTTGATGCCCAGGGCGAGGGTCTCGGTCGCGAACACCGCCTTCACCAGGCCCTTGGTGAACAGCTCCTCGACCACCTCCTTGAACGTGGGCAGCATGCCGGCGTGGTGGGCGGCCAGGCCGCGCTCCAGGCTGTCGCGCCACTCCAGGTAGCCGAGCACCGACAGGTCCTCGTCGGGCAGATGGGCGGTGCGCTCGTCGACGAGCTGGCGGATCTCGTGGCGCTCGCGCTCGTCGGTGAGCCGGATCCCGGCGAAGACGCACTGGCGCACCGCGTCCTCGCAGCCGTTGCGGGAGAAGATGAAGGTGATCGCGGGCAGCAGGCCCTCGGCGTCGAGCCGCTCGATCACGTCGCTGCGCGCCGGGGTGTTGCCCCGGCCGCCGCGCGGGCCGCGCGAGTAGCCGCGCCTGCCGCGCCCGCCCGGCCCCAGGCGGACCTCCTCGCGGGCGAAACGGATCAGTTCGGGGTTGACCGTCGGGCGGTCGGAGTCCTCGTTGACGAACAGGTCGTAGAGGCGGTTGCCGACCATCATGTGCTGCCACAGCGGCACCGGCCGGTGCTCGTCCACGATCACGGTGGTGTCGCCGCGCACGTCGCCGAGCCACTCGCCGAACTCCTCGGCGTTGCTCACCGTCGCCGACAGCGCGACCAGGTGCACCGACTCGGGCAGGTGGATGATGACCTCCTCCCACACCGCGCCGCGGAACCGGTCGGCGAGGTAGTGGACCTCGTCCATCACCACGTAGCCGAGCCCCTGCAGCGTGGGCGACCCGGCGTAGAGCATGTTGCGCAGCACCTCGGTGGTCATCACCACGATCGGGGCCTCGCCGTTGACGCTGTTGTCGCCGGTGAGCAGGCCGACCTTGGCCGTGCCGTACCGCTTGAGCAGGTCGTTGTACTTCTGGTTGGACAGCGCCTTGATCGGCGTGGTGTAGAAGCACTTCTGCCCCCGCTCCAGGGCGAGGTGGACGGCGAACTCGCCGACCACCGTCTTGCCCGATCCGGTGGGCGCGGCGACGAGGACCCCGTCGCCGGCCTCGAGCGCACGGCACGCGTCGACCTGGAACTCGTCGAATTCGAAGTCGTAGAGTCCGCGGAAGGCGGTCAGCGCGGGTCCGCTCTCGGCCTGCTGCTCCCGGAAGGCGGCGTAGCGTTCGGCAGGCGTGGTCATGGCTTCAAGCCTACCGATATCGCGATTCCGGTCCGTCCCGCTACACGGGACGGCGTTGTGCGGTGAGGTCCGCCGGTCAATGGCGGCCGTCCGCCGGTCAACGGCGGCCGACGGCCGGTCGGCGATCGGGGGTGGGGGTCGCCGATCGGCGTCGGGGGGACGATCATGGACTCGGCGTCAGGGGACGATCATGGACAGGGCGCCCGGCTCCACCGCGCAGTCGACCGGCGCGGGGCCGACGCGCTCCCCGTCCGCGTACGCGACCACGTCGTGGGCCTCCAGCCGCACGGTGCGGGCGCGGGTGATCGTCGCGGCCGGGTGGGTGACGTGGCCGCCCCGGTAGACGCGGGGGAAGATGCGCAGGAACTCGGACTTGGCCAGGGCGCCGACGACCAGCACGTCGAACAGGCCGTCGTACGGGCTGGCGTCGGGGCACACCCGCATCCCCGCGCCGTAGGAGCGCGTGTTGGCGACCGCGACCAGCATGGCCTCGCGCTCGGCGGCCTTTCCGTCGAGGGTGATCGTGAAGGGGATGGGGCGGAACACCCGCAGTTCCTGCACCATCGCCCGCAGGTAGCGGGCGGCGCCGCCGGGCCAGGTGAGGGCGTTGGCGCGCTCGTTGACCCGCGAGTCGAACCCGCAGGCGACGACTCCGGCGAACCACCGGTCCGGGCCGATCCTGCCCGCGTCCACGGTCGCGGTCCTGCCGCGCAGCACGACCTCGGCCGCGGCGAGGGGGTCACGCCGGGGGACGCCGAGCGCGTCGGCGATGTCGTTGCCGGTTCCGGCCGGGATGATGCCGAGCGGCACCGGCGTGCCCGCGACGGCCTGCACGGCCAGATGCACCAGGCCGTCGCCGCCGAAGGCGACCAGCGCCTCGGGTCCTTCGCCGACCGCGGCCCGGGCTCGTTCGAGGGCGTCCTGCGCGGTGACGCCCACGATGACCGTCACGGGCCGGTCGCCCCGGCGCAGCCGCTGGAGCACCGGGCCGAGCACGCGCAGCCCCCGGCCGCCACGCGCCGCAGGATTCACCAGGACAACAAGGTCACCAGCCACAAACGGAACATATCCATCCCCGCTCCCCCGTGGCCAGGCAGACCTCACGTCCCCGTCCGCTTCCCACTGGCCGCGAGAGCCTGCGCACGCGGCCAGCCACGCGCCCGGTCAGCGCTTGATCACGAGCCTGATCACGCGCCGAATTGCGAGCCTAATCACGAGCGCTGTCCTCGAACTCATCTTCATCGAGCGGGGACGGGCCGGGAGTGTTCAGCTCCTCCTCCAGCCGCCGCTGCCGTTCGGCCTCCTCGACGTCGCGCTTGCGGTCGCGGAAGTACATGAACACCTCGGCCAGCAGGAACAGCACGACCATGGGCACCGCGAGCGACAGCATGCTGATCGGGTCCTGGCTCGGCGTCGCCACCGCGGAGAACACGAACATGCCGAAGATGACCATGCGCTGGTGCTTGGCCACCGTCTGGAACCGCAGCACGCCGATGACGTTGAGGAACACCAGCAGCAGCGGAAGCTCGAAGGAGACCCCGAAGATGACCAGCATGGCGAGGGCGAAGTTGAGGTACTCGCCCATGCTGAGCAGGGGGATGACGTCCACCGGCGCGAAGCCCAGCAGCAGCGCCAGGCCCTTGTCCATGATGAAGTACGCCAGCGCGGAGCCGCCGAGGAACAGCGGCACGGCGAGACCCAGGAACGACAGGGTGTAGCGCCGCTCGTTCTGGTACAGGCCCGGCGTGACGAACGCCCAGATCTGGTACAGCCACAGCGGGGCGGAGACGATGATGCCGAAGATCAGCGCGACCTTGAGGTTGACCATGAACGCGTCGAACACGCCGTTGACCACGAGCGTGCACGTTCCCTTGTCGAGCTGGTGCGACTGGGGCAGCCGGCAGTACGGCTCCTTGAGAAACGCCCAGATCGGGTCGAAGATGACGAACCCCAGCACCGTGCCGCCGGCGATGGCGAGGATCGCCTTGAGCAGGCGGTTGCGCAGCTCACGGAGGTGTTCCATGAGCGGCATGCGCCCCTCGTTGTCACGCTTGCGGGTGGAGGACCGTTTCAACAGCGCCATCGGAGAATCCCGATCTGAGAAGGCAACAAGTCCGGCGAGACGTCACGCGGCGTCGCCGCGCGTGTGTGGGTCAAACGTCACTTGTCCTGGGCGGCCGACCTGGCACGCAGCCGGGCCGCCTCCTCCTCAAGCGCCCGCGCCCGCTCCTCATCCGTCATCGGCGGCGGCGCGGCGGGCAGCGGAGGCGTCTGCACGGCGGGAGCCGGCTGCGGGCGGGCGGCCTGCTCGTCGTCGTCGATCTTGGACGTCTCCTTCTTGAACATGCGCAGGGACTGCCCCAGTGCCCGGGCCGTGTCCGGCAGCTTCTTGGCACCGAACAGCAGGATCAGCACCAAGAGAATGAGGATCCATTCCATGGGTCCCAGAGTGGGCATCGTGTCATCCTTTGGCCGAGCGACGTGCTTGTCTGGATCCGATCGTACGCTGCCCTGAGCGTACTCTCACCCGTCCTGCCTCGACGATCTCCCCCCATCACCTGCGGCCCTGGCCCGTTGGTCCGCCAGCAACCGCCTCGTACGCTCCACTTCACGCCCCAGACCGAGCGCGGCGACCCACACCCGGACCGCCAGCACCGCCAGCACGACCAGCCCGGCGGCGGCCAGCGCGACCGCGGCGAAAACCCAGCCCATGACCCGCCACTCTAGCCAGCTTCCCGGCGCGAGATGACGGACGGCGTCGCCCGCCGGATCGCGACGGCGCCCGTCGCGGGGAGCAGCGGGGGAAGGCGCCCGCCCCCCTCTTGCCCCCGCGGGCGGCGCGCCGGGAGGCGGGTCCGGCGGTCAGCTGGTCGTCTCGTAGAGGGCGAGGGCCGCGCCCGCCGCCTCGGCGACGCGTTCGGCCAGCGCCGGCGGCGAGACGACCCTGCCGCTGTCGCCCAGGCGCAGCGCGAGCCGTACCAGCCAGCCCTGGTCGCGGGCGCGCAGGGCGACCCGCAGGCGGCCCTCCCCGAGCTCGGTGACGCCCTCGCACGGGTAGTACTCGGCGATCCAGCGCCCGGCGGGGGTCACCTCGAGCTCGACCAGCTCGTCGGTGGGCGAGGGCCGGAAGACGCCCTCGGTGACGTCGATCGGCTCGGCCTCCTCCGGCGGGCTGGCCTCGACGTCGAGCGCCTCGGCGCTCAGGATGCGGTCCAGGCGGAACAGGCGCATGCCCTCGGCCCGGTAGCACCAGCCCTCCAGGTAGGCGCGGCCGTCGGCCATCACCACCCGGGTGGGGTCCACCTCGCGCGGGGTGATCTCGTCCCGGCCCGGCACGTAGTAGCGCAGCGACAGCCGCCGCCCGCGCCGCAGCGCGTCGTTCACCGTGGCCAGCGCGTCCGGCGCGGCCTCCACCTCGACGGCGACCTGGCTGCTCACCGATGCCGCGCCCTCGCCCGACGCCTGCTCCAGCTTGGCGATCACCCGGGCGAGGGCGTCCTTGTCCTCGAACTCGGGCAGCTCGGCGAGCATCCGCAGGGCCACGAGCAGCGCGCTGGCCTCGTCCACGGCCAGGCGCAGCGGTCGGGCGATGGTGTCGGCGTTGTCGATGACGATCTCGCCGCCGTCCCAGGAGACGTCGATGAGGTCGCCGGGGGTGTGGCCGGGCAGGCCGCACATCCACACCAGTTGCAGGTCGTCGATGAGCTGCTTCTCGGTGAGGCCGAACAGCTTGGCCACCTCGGGCACCTGCGCGCCCGGATGGGACATCAGGTACGGCACCAGCGCGAGCAGCCGGGGCAGGCGATCGGCCGAGCTCATGCCACGGCTCCCTTCAATCGCCGGATCACGGCGTCGCGTACGTCGGGCGGATCGAGCACCTTGGCGTCGGCGCCCAGGCTGGCGATCCACGCGCCCAGCCGGTCGGCGTCGACGAAGGTGACCTCGAGCTCGTCCCAGCCGTCGCCGCCCGGCCGTACGGCGCAGGCGAGCTGGCGCAGGCCCTGGCAGGTGTCCTGGCGCACCCGGACGACGGCGGTGCGCTCGGCGACGAGCTGATCGCGGTAGCCGACCATGGCGCGGATGTCCACGCCCTCGGGCACCACCACCTGCCCCGGCTTGCCCACCGGCTTCACCTCGCCCGCGATTCGGCTGAGCCGGAACACCCGGGGCGCGTCCCGGTCCCGGTCGTGGCCGACCACGTACCAGCGGCCGCGCCGGCTGACCACGCCCCACGGCTCCACGGTGCGGGTGAGCACGGCCTCGCTGCCGGCCGCGCGGTAGTCGAAGCGCACCGCGCGCCGGTCCCGCACCGCCTCCCACAGCGCGGGGAAGGCGGGGTCGCGGGTGTCCACGCGCAGCTCCAGCGGCCCGGCGGGGGACTCGTCGGTCTCCACGCCGGCGGCGCGCAGTTTCAGCAGCGCCCCGCTGGCCGCACCCGCCAGGCTGGCCCGCTGCCACACCTGGGCGGCCAGGCCGAGCACAGCGGCCTCGTCGGGCTCCAGGGTGATCTCGGGGAGCTCGTAGGCCTGCCGCACGATGCGGTAGCCCGGCTCCTCCTCCCACGGGTCGCGCTGCACCTGGATGGGGATGCCGATCTCGCGCAGCTCGTTCTTGTCCCGCTCGAACATGCGCTGGAAGGCCTCGTCGCCGTCCCGGTCGTACCCGGGGACCGCCTGCCGGATCTGCTCGGCGCTGAGCGGGCGTCTGGTGGCGAGCAGGCAGATGACGAGGTTCAGCAGCCGCTCGGTCTTCCGCCGCGACATCGGGCCCTCCCTTCGTGGTCGCTGGCGACGCCGGCGCGTGCGGCGTGCTCGCGTGGAACGCGACACGCCCACGCGAGTCGACGCTACCCTTGTCCGCGTGATCCGATGGCGCAAGGGCGTGGTGGCGGCGATCCGGCGTGAGTGGTCGGGGGCGGTGGAGCTGGACGTCGCCGTCGGCGACGGGGAGCAGCGCGAGAACTGCCGCGCGCTGGCCTACCCGGCGCTGGTGGGACGCCCCGAGCCAGGCGACACGGTGCTGCTGAACACCACCGCGCTCGCCATGGGTCTCGGTACGGGAGGTTACGCCATGGTCGTGGCCGTTCCGGACCGTTTACCGCAAGATCCTTCCGGTCCGGGGCACTTGGTGAAGGCCCGGTACACGCCGCTGCAGGCCACGGTGCTCGGCGCCGACGAGCAGGAGTCGCCGTTCCACGAGATCATGCGCGACGCGGACGGCCTGGACGGCATGCCGGTGATCGTCGCCGATCTGCACTCGGCGCTCCCGGCGATCCTGGCCGGCCTGTACGCCTCCCTGCCGCCCTCCCGGCCCCGGCCGCGGGTCGCGTACGTCATGCTCGACGGCGGCGCGCTGCCCGCGTGGTTCTCGATGTCGTGCGCGAGGCTGCGCGAGGCCGGCTGGCTGTGCGGGGTGATCACGGTCGGCCAGGCGTTCGGCGGCGACGTGGAGACGGTGACGACGCACACCGGCCTGCTCGCCGCCCGCCACGTGCTTGACGCCGAGGTCGCGATCGTCGCCCAGGGGCCCGGCAACCTGGGCTCCGGCACCCGGTGGGGCTTCTCCGGGGTGGCGGCCGGCGAGGCCGTCAACGCCGCCGCCGTGCTGGACGGCCGCCCCGTGGCCGCCCTGCGGGTGAGCGAGGGGGACGCCCGCGAGCGGCACATCGGCGTCTCCCACCACTCGCTCACCGCCTACGGCCGGGTGGCGCTGGCCCGCGCCCAGGTGGTCGTGCCCGAGCTGCCGGGCGAGTTCGGCGAACGCGTGACCAAGCAGGCCGAGGAGCTGTCCGACCGCCACGAGCTGGTCCACGTTTCCGTGGACGGCCTGGAGGAGCCGCTGCGGCGCTCCCCGGTCCGCCTGTCCTCCATGGGCCGCGGCATCGACGAGGACCGCGCCTGCTTCCTGGCATCGGCCGCCGCGGGCCGCCACGCCGCCACCCTGCTGGCCGACGTCGGCTGACCCGGCCTCACCGGCGATATCCCCGGGCCGATATTCCCGGCCGGTACTCCCGCGTGCCGGCCCACGGGGTCTCGGGCCGCCATGGGCGGGGCTCAGCCCGCCGCCTGCTCCGCCAGGGCCTCCTGCTCAGCCGTGGCGACCGAGCCGATATTCCCGGGCCGACATCTCCGGGCCGATGTCCCCAGGCGGTACTCCCGTATGCCCGGCCCACGGGGTCTCCGGCCGTCGTGGGCGGGGCTCAGCCCGCCGCCTGCTCCGCCAGGGCCTCCTGCTCAGCCGTGGCGACCGCGCCGGGCGCGGGACGTCTGTCGGCCGCGTCGAGGCGGCGCTCGCCCGATGGCTCGTAGAAGTCCCGGAACGTGAACGCCTCGGGTCCGGGGCCCTCCTCACGGAGCCGACGCAAGCGGTCCATGGCCTCCGCCAGGGTGGGGATGGTGCCCTCCGGGATCCACCACATGACCATGTACGGATCCCTCAGGTGCCGGAACCATTCCCGTCGTCGTTTCATGATCGGCAGGTGGGCGCTGCGGTAGGTGAAGTTCCACAGGGACTCCCGGGACTCCCACACCGAGATGTTCACGAGCAGGGAGTCGTCCAGGTAGTCCTCGACGACGTCGGTGGGTCCGTCCCCGCCCTTGAGCCGCCATACGAATCCGGGGGCGCTTTCGGCGAGCAGGTTGATCCTCTCCAGGTCGGCCACGAAGTCGGCCATCACCGGGGAGTCCAAGGGCGCGATCATCTGTGCCACATTCAGCTCTGCGAGGTGCATACCGCACAGCGCACCACAGCCGCGCCTTCTATGTCAATCCTCATTGTATTTAGAAGAGGCGGCCCCGCCGCCCGGCGGTGCTTCGGCGAAGGCGACGCAGCACTCGCCCGGACGGGGGTCCATCGTGGCGGCGACCGAGCCGTCCCGCCCCAGCCCCTTGAGCAGCCCCTGGCACAGCGCCAGGTTCACCGAGCACACCAATACCGGATGCCGCTCCGCCGCGACGTGGAAGGGACAGTTGCGCAGCCGGATCTCGCCGTCCTCGCCCGGGTAGGGCTCGTAGCCGCGATCCGTCAGGACCGCCGTCAGGTCCGCGCCCGGAGGTTCCGCCGCGCCGAGCCTCTCCCCCGCCCGGCGGGCGGCGGTCTCGGCCGGCTCCTCGGCGCCCAGGAGCTCCACGGCCTCGGCGAGCAGCAGGGCCAGCATGCGATAGTCGCGAGGCGGAACGCTCACCTGGTGCTCGGCCGAGGCCCTGCGGTAGACCTTGGCGGGACGCCCGCTGCCCGGCCCGCTCCGGCCCGTCAGCCGCCGCGAGCCGACCTCCAGCAGGCCCGCCTCCACCAGCCGATCGAGGTGGAACGCGGCAAGCGTCCGCTGGATGCCGGCGGCCTCGGCGGCCTCGCCCCGGCTCACCTCGCGCCCCTGGGCGGAGACGTACTCGTAAAGCGCCCGGCGCACCGGGTCCTGCAGTGCCCCCAGCGCTCCCAGATCCTCTGCGCTCACGCCACGAGTCTAGGACCGCCGCGTGTCCGCCCGGCCCGGCCACGGTCGCCACGGCCTCCACAGGCCCCCGTCGATGGGCCGGAAGGCCGCCGTGGCGGTCTCCGGGCAGCCGAACGCCCGGAGGGGTCCGGGGAGCCCTCCGGGCGTTCGGTGGAAAGCCGTACGCGTCCCTGCGGGCCGGGCGCGGGCCGGGCGCGCGCAGGGGGCCCGGCGCGCGCAGGGGCGGGCCGGGCGCGGGTCGGTCAGTAGGCCTCGAGGACGTCCACGACGAAGACCAGGGTGTCGGTGCCCTTGATCTCGCCCTGGCCCTGCTCGCCGTAGCCGAGCTTCGGCGGGATCGCCAGCACCACGCGGCTCCCCACCGGGACGCCGACCAGGCCCTGGTCCCAGCCCTTGATGACCTTGCCGGTGCCGATCTGGAACATCACCGGGTCGCCGCGGGTCCAGCTGCTGTCGAACTCCTTGTCGGTGCCCCAGATCTTGCCGGTGTACTGCACGATCACCGCCTGCCCGGACTTCACCTTGGGACCGTCGCCCTTGATGACGGTCTTCGCGACGAGATCGGTGGGCGCGGGCACGTCGGTCTTGGTGGTCAGCTTGGGCGCGGCCTCGCCGCCCGGGTTCTCCAAGGTGATGCCCTTGATGTCGAGCTTGACGGCCTCGCCCTTGGCGGCCTTGGTCTTGGAGGTGCCCAGGACGTCCACGACGTACAGGCTGGCGGTCTTGTCGGTGCCCTGGGCCTTGGCCTGCTGGAGCTGCTCGGGGCTGAGGCTGTCGATCGCGACGACGGCGAAGAACCGCTCGCCGACCTTGGCGTTCTGGAACGCGGTGTGGATGATCTTCGGCAGGGTGTCGCCCACCTTGAGCATCTGCGGGGAGCCCTCGTCGTAGGTGGACCCGACCATCGCGTTGGTCTTGCCGTCCCAGTTGAAGGCGGTGAGGTTCACCACCACGTTGTCGCCGGACTTGATGGCGTCGCCGTCACCCTCCTTGATCGTCTTGGCGGAGGAGGTGGCGGGCGGCGTGCCCGGCGGGAAGCTCACCTGTGGTTTCTTGCCCGCGTCGCCGGTGACCTTGAGGTCGTCCACGGCGGCCGGCGGGCCGACGGGGGCGGCGGAGGCCGACGCCGCCGACGACGCCGAGGATTCGGCGCCCTTGGTCGCATCACCACCCCCCGAGCCGCCACAGGCGGCGGCGAACAGCAGCGAGACGGAGGCGGCGAGTACGGCCAGTCGGCGCATGAATATTTCCTCGGGAACATGGGAGTCAGACGTTCAGGTCGGCGCCACACTACCCGACGTTGCTGAAAATCGCTGACAGGCGACGTCAACCCGGTGCCGGATACGTCGGCGTCAGACGGCCCCGGCCGGTGCGCCGTGCGATCGCCGAGCGATCGTCGCGGCGCCGTGGCCGGGGCCGCCGAAATGCCACTCCGAGATGCGACCCCGAGATGCCACTCCGAGGTGCGACCCCGAGGTGCGACCCCGAAAAGCGACCCCGCGCGTCACATGCCCGCGATGAGCTTGTCCACGCGCTCGTCCACGCTGCGGAACGGGTCCTTGCACAGCACCGTGCGCTGCGCCTGGTCGTTCAGCTTCAGGTGCACCCAGTCGACGGTGAAGTCCCGCCGCTTCTCCTGGGCCTTGCGGATGAACTCGCCGCGCAGCCGCGCCCGGGTCGTCTGCGGCGGCACCGACTTCGCCTCGAAGATCTTGATGTCGGAGGCCACCCGCTCCACCGCGCCGCGCTTCTGCAGCAGGTAGAACAGCCCGCGCTTGCGATGCACGTCGTGGTACGCCAGGTCGAGCTGGGCCACCCGCGGCGAGGACAGCGGCAGGTCGTACTTGCGGCGGTAGCGCTCGATCATCTGGTACTTGGTGACCCAGTCGATCTCGCGGGAGACCAGGTCGAGGTCGCCCGTCTCCACCGCGCGCAGGGTGCGCTCCCACAGGTCGAGCACCCGCCGGGCGATCACGTCGCCGCCGCGCCGGTCCACGAAGTCCTTGGCCTTGCCCAGGTACTCCTGCTGGATCTCCAGCGAGGACGCCTCCCGGCCGTTGGCGAGCCGTACCCGCCGCCTGCCGGTCATGTCATGCGAGACCTCGCGGATCGCCCGGATCGGGTTCTCCAGGCTGAGGTCGCGCATCACCACGCCGGCCTCGACCATGCGCAGCACCAGGTCGGTGGCGCCGACCTTGAGCAGCATGGTGGTCTCGCTCATGTTGGAGTCGCCGACGATGACGTGCAGGCGCCGGAAGCGCTCGGCGTCGGCGTGCGGCTCGTCGCGGGTGTTGATGATCGGGCGGGACCGGGTCGTCGCCGACGACACGCCCTCCCAGATGTGCTCGGCCCGCTGGGAGACGCAGTAGACCGCTCCACGCGGCGTCTGCAGCACCTTGCCGGCCCCGCAGATGATCTGGCGGGTCACCAGGAACGGGATGAGCACATCGGCCAGCCGCCCGAACTCTCCGTGCCGCCCCACCAGGTAGTTCTCGTGGCAGCCGTAGGAGTTTCCGGCCGAGTCGGTGTTGTTCTTGAACAGGTAGATGTCCCCGGCGATGCCCTCCTCGCGCAGACGCTTCTCGGCGTCCACGAGCAGGCCCTCCAGGATGCGCTCCCCCGCCTTGTCGTGGGTGACCAGCTCCACGACGTTGTCACACTCGGGCGTGGCGTACTCGGGATGACTGCCGACGTCCAGATAGAGCCGGGCGCCGTTGCGCAGGAACACGTTGCTCGACCGGCCCCAGGACACGACCCGCCGGAACAGGTACCGGGCCACCTCGTCCGGGGACAGGCGGCGCTGCCCCCGGAAGACGCACGTAACGCCGTACTCGTTCTCCAGGCCGAAGATGCGACGATCCATTACCTCACACTATTCTCCCCACGCTCACAGCGCGGAAGATCTTTGTTGTCGGGAAGAACCTGCCGTACGGCGTGCCCGCGATGTGGGGCGTCTACTCCCCGGAACCGGTATCGATCTCCCCCTCGGGCGCGGTGGGCGGCGCGGTCGGCGGCGCCTGGCCGCCCCCGGCGGACTCGGCCGAAGCCTCCTGCGCGGGCGGCCCGGCCGGTTTCCCGGCCGCGAGCAGCCGCTCCAGGCGGGGGCCGACCAGGCGCACGAACTTGCGCTGCGGCCGGTTGCGGTCGAGGATCGCCACTTCGAGCTGGCTGGTCGGGAGCGGGTCGCCGCCGGGCTCGGTGAGCGCCAGCAGGGCCGCTCGCAGCGCCTCCTCCAGCGTCATGCCCTCGCGGTAGTGCTCCTTGAGCCGCGTCGCCACCGCGTCGGCCTGGCCGCCCATGGCGATGCCGCCGTGCTCGTCCTGAACCGATCCGTCGAAGGTGAGCCGGTAGATCTGGTCCTCCTCGGCGCTGTCGCCCACCTCGGCGACGACGATCTCCACCTCGAACGGCTTGATCGAGTCGGTGAAGATCATGCCGAGCTGCTGCGCGTAGAGGTTGGCGAGGCCGCGGCCGGTGACGTCGGCCCGGTCGTAGTTGTAGCCGTTGACGTCGGCGTAGCGGATGCCGGCGAGCCGCAGCGCCTCGAACTCGTTGTACCGGCCCACGGCCGCGAAGGCGATGCGGTCGTAAATCTCACTGATCTTGCGTAGTGCCCGGGACGCGTTGTGCGCGACGAGCAGGATCCCGTTCTCGTACTGCAGCACGACCGAACTGCGGCCCCGCGCGATCCCCTTGCGCGCGTAGTCCGCCTTGTCCCGCATCTGCTGCTCGGCGGGGACATATCCAAACGGGATGGACACCGTGGCGTTCCTCTCGAAGTGGTGTGCTCGGGGTGATCTGGCGCGGCAGGGCTAGCGCAGCGGGGCGTGCGGGCCGTCGGGAGCCCGCAGGCGGCCCTCCAGCAGCGACCGCACGTGCGCCTCCACCTCCTCGTCGGACAGCCTGCGGAAGCCCTCGTCGTCGATCACCGCGACCACCGGGTAGATCTTCCGGCTCACGTCCGGGCCGCCGGTCGCCGAGTCGTCGTCGGCCGCGTCGTACAGGGACTGCAGGCACACCAGCACGGTGTCCTCGGCCGACGCGCCGTCGCGGTACAGCTTCTTCAGCGCGCCCCTCGCGAAGATCGAACCCGAGCCGATCGACGCGTACTGCCGCTGCTCGTACGGCCCGCCGCCGACGTCGAAGCTGAAGATGCGCCCGGCCCCCTGGTCGAGGTCGTAGGCGGCGAAGATCGGCACGACCGCCAGCCCCTGCATCGCCATCGGCAGGTTGCCGCGGATCATCGTGGCGAGCCGGTTCGCCTTGCCCTCGGCCGACAGCTCGCGCAGCTCACGCTTCTCGTAGTGCTCCAGCTCCACGCAGTACAGCCGGGCCAGCTCGATGCCCATGCTGGCGGTGCCGGCGATGCCCACGCAGGAGTACTCGTCGGTGCGGAACACCTTCTCGATGTCGCGCTGGGAGATCATGTTGCCGGAGGTCGCCCGCCGGTCCCCCGCCATCACCACGCCGCCCTCGAACGTCGCGGCGACGATCGTCGTCGCGTGCGGAATCTGGTCACCGACCGGCACCGCCGGAACCTCCCGGTTCCAGGGCAGGAGGTGGGGGGCGTATGAGCCGAGGAACTCGGTGAACGATGGGCTGCCCGTGTCGAGCATCATCGGATTCATCCAGCCCTGTTGTGGTGCCACGCGACTCCCTCCAAACGATCCAAGTGTTACGCCCTGACACTACTCATGTTGTCGAGCCGCTCGCACTCGCCCCGATCAGCTCAGCGCGAAGTTTGGCCCCAGATGCAACGCGCATCGCCGACCGGCGTGATTTCTTCTCCACACCGAACCGAACTTTTACGCGGTGAGTCGTCGGGGAGTCGGCATGGAGTCGGCATGGAGTCGTCAGGGCGTCGGCGGGGAGTCGGCCCGGCCGGCGCGCCGGACCGCCCGCGGACGCGGACGGGCCCGCCTCCGCACGTCTGGCCAACGTGCTCGGCGGGCCCCTCTCCCGTTCGAGATCGTCGGCGCAACGGCACGGTCGCCGCTACGCCCTTGTACCCGTCGCGACGCTCAGCCGGCGAGATGGATCCCGCCGCGAACGCCGCGAGGCGCGTTCCTTTCCCGGTCGTCCATCGGCGCGGCCTCGCCCCGCGGCCCCGGGCGGGCCGGCGGTCGGTCGCGCGACAGGGCGCTGCGCCTCAGGCACCGCCCCACCCCGTGACGCGGGGGATCGGACCGAACCCGGCGAACGGCGTCGCCGCCTTCCGGCCCTGGCTCCCGCTCATCCCCTTCAAGCACGTAGGTCCTCTCCCCCGGACTCCTCGTCCGCCGTCGTCCTACTGACCGCCCTTCTGGACGTAGGAGCGGACGAACTCCTCCGCGTTCTCCTCCAGAACCTCGTCGATCTCGTCGAGGATCGCGTCGACGTCGTCGGTGAGCTTCTCCTGCCGCTCCTGGACGTCGGTAGTGTCCTGCACCTCGGTCTCGTCGACCTCTTGATCGCGCCGACCGGCCTGCTTCTGACCGCCCGTGTCCCTGGTTGCCATCTACGACACCTCCAGCTTGGGGGACCCTGTCCTGTATATCTTCCCCGAACCGGACGACATTCCCCGCGGATCGTCCCGCGCGCTTCCCGCCGGTCCGGAAGGACGTTGTCGTGACCGCCAGACAACCCGACGTCCCGCCGCGAAAGCAAGTGCGACTTGACTGGATAGCTTCCCTATCCAACAATTGGATAGCGTTGCTGTCCAATCAAGAGAGGCGCAGCCATGTCCTCCGCATCCCTGACCACCGCGGGCGTGGTCCTGCTCACCGTCTTCACCATCGCGATCGGCGGCTTCTCCCTGCTCGCCCACATCGGCCGCCGCCTCCCCGGCTACCTGGACAACCCGGTACGACGCGGCCTCTGGCGCGCCGGCCACGCCCACGCCGGAGTGTTGGTGATCTTCGCCCTCGTCGCCCTCCTGTACGTGGACCAGACGGACCTGTCCGACGGCCTGAAGGCACTGGTGCGCACGCTCATGGTGGCCGCCCCGATCCTGATGCCGCTGGGCTTCTTCCTGTCCGTGGTGCGCCCCGGCGACACCAGGCCCAACAAGCTGATCTACCTGACCGGCCTCGGCGGCGTCTGCCTCGCGGTTGGGACCTTCACGCTCGGCCTGGGTCTGCTCTGATCGCGACCCCCTTTACAAAGTAGATTCGCTCCTGCCCTCCGGGGGGAGGACCCTCCGACCAGCACCATGATCACGCCAGCCGGGGTCACGATCGGGTACGGCGGGCCGCCAGAGTGCCCCTCGTCAGCGGCCCCGCTCGGCCGGACGCCCCCACACAAGGAACGCGTGGCCGTCGGGCTCGGCCTGCCGTACCGGCCGGTCGGAGAGGCCGAGGTCGCCGGAGAAGCTCAGCGGAGAGGTCCGCAGGCATATCCCCTCGGCCGCGTAGCCGTGCTCGCGCAGCGCCCGCACCACGGGCGGCACCCGGTCCTCGGCGGCGACGGCCGCGGCCAGCACCCGTGGCCTCCGCGCCGCGCACGCGGCGATCACCTCGGGCCCGCCGCCGCCCACGAAGACCGCGTCCGGGTCGGGGAGCGGCTCCAGCGCCGCCGGGCCACGCCGCAGGAGAGCATCACCTTGACCCGATGGGCCACGACGTTGCGGCGGATGCGCTCGCACGCGGCGGCGTCCCGCTCGACCGCCACCACGGCCGCGCCGAGCCGGGCGCACTCCACCGCGACCTCGCCGTCGCCCGCGCCCACGTCCCACACCAGGTCGCCCAGGCGCGGCCCGAGCCGGGCCAGGACCAGGGCGCGCGCCTCCGCGGTCACCCGCCTCCGTCCGCCGGTCGCGAACGCGTCCGCGGGCAGCGCCCACTCCTCCGGGCCGGGGGCGGCGCCGGCGATCCAGCCGGGCCCGCCGCCGACCTGACGCCCGCGGTCGAGCACGAGCACGACGTCGGGGTTGCGCCAGGGGCGGGTGGTCGCCTCGCCGAGCCGCGGCCAGGACACCCGTTCGTCCGGTCCGCCCAGGTCCTCGCACACCACCAGGCTCCGGGGGGTGGAGGGCGCGAGCGCGCGGGCCAGCTCCGACGGCCCGGCTCCCGGCCCGGTGAGCACGGCGACCTTGCGGTGCGCGCGGCAGACGTTCACCGCGCGGCGGAAGTCCCGGCCGCGCGCCGACACCACGATCGCGTCCTCCCAGTTGATCCCCGCTTTGGCGAAGGCGCGGGCGACGACCGAGACCGCGGGCAGCACCTCGGGCGAGTGCCCCCGCTCTCGCAGGGCGCGCACGATCCCGAAAAAGCCGGGATCCCCGGTGGCGAGCACGACGACGTTCGCGGGCCCGCTCTCCGCGCCCCGCGCCGTTCGTCCCAGTTCGATCCGGACCGTGTCGGAGGGGAAGGTCTCGGCGAGCCGGGCGGGGAGTCCCCCGGTGGGCCCTCCTGTGGGCCCTCCCAGGGGCCCTGCCGCCGACGTCGCCGTCGCGCCGGTGTCCGCGCTGCGGAGGAGGTCCGCCAGAGCCTCCTCGATCAGGTCGAGGACGTCCACGCCTTCCTGGACGGTCACCCGCCGGGCGGTTTCGGGCGCCGGTACGGCGGAGAGGTGGCCGGGGGCGCCGATGACCAGATCGGCGTCGGCCAGACGGGCGCGGGCGTGCGGGGGCAGGGGCGTCCCGTCGAGCCCGACCACGGTGATCATGCTGGGTCTTCCCTTTCACGGGACGGCCGCCGTCTCGCTCACGGCTCGCCGAGGTCCTCCGTCCGGCCGGTGGCGAGGTTGAGCAGACCGCGGAACAGGGTCTGGCGGTGGGCGCGGCAGACGTAGTAGTCGATCCAGCCGCCGTCGGCGTCGGGGTCGTAGACGTACTGCACCGGCGGCGCGGCCGACGGCGCGGGGAAGCGGTGGCCGAAGAGCCAGAACGTCGCCATCTCCCCCACGTAGTCGGCACGTTCGCCGTCCCGCCACCGGTTGCCGCCGGCGATGTCCTGGCTGGCCACGGCCCGCAGGTGCGGGCAGATCGCGCTCATCCGCCCACGCCCCCGCCGCGACGGCGTCGCGGAGCGGGAGCCCCGGCGGACGGGGGCGGCTCTGCGGGCGGCTCGGATGCCATGCGGACCTCCTCGGTACGGCGCCGGCGGCGTGCCCGGCCCGGCCGCCGTCAGTTCTCGCCGGTGAGCGCGGCGACGAGCTCGGCGGCCGTGCGGCAGCGGTCGAGCAGGTCGCCGACGTGGGCCTTGGTGCCGCGCAGCGGTTCCAGGGTGGGGACCCGCTGGAGCGACTCCCGGCCCGGGATGTCGAAGATGACCGAGTCCCAGGACGCGGCCGCGACCGACTCGCTGTACTGCCGCAGACACCGGCCGCGGAAGTAGGCGCGGGTGTCGGCGGGCGGGATCTCGATGGCCCGGTCCACCTCCTCCTCGCTCACCAGCCGCTGCATGCGCCCGCGGGCGACCAGGCGGTTGTACAGGCCGCGGTCGGGGCGGATGTCGGAGTACTGCAGGTCGACCAGTTGCAGGCGCGGGTGCGACCAGGGCAGATTGTCCCGCGTCCGGTAGCCCTCCAGCAGTTCCAGCTTCGCCACCCAGTCCAGCTCCCGGGCGAGCTGCATCGGGTCCTCGGCGAGGCGGGTGAGCACGGACTCCCAGCGGGCCAGCACGTCCTTGGTCAGGTCGTCGGCGCCGGTGCCGTACCGGTCCTCGACGTACTTGCGGGCCTGCTCCAGGTACTCCATCTGCAGCTGGACGGCGGTCATCTTCCGGCCGTCGCGCAGCGTGAGCACGTGCTTGCAGGTGGGGTCGTGGGACACCGCGCGCAGGGCGGCGACCGGGGACTCCACCGACAGGTCGGTGGTGAGGAAGCCGTCCTCGATCATCGCCAGGACCAGCGACGTCGAACCCAGCTTCAGATATGTGGATATTTCCGACATGTTGGCGTCGCCAATGATCACGTGCAGGCGACGGTACTTCTCCGGGTCGGCGTGCGGCTCGTCCCGGGTGTTGATGATCGGCCGCTTCAGCGTCGTCTCCAGGCCGACCTCGACCTCGAAGAAGTCGGCGCGCTGGCTGATCTGGAAGCCCTCGCCGCGCGAGTCCTGCCCGATGCCGACCCGGCCCGCCCCGCACACCACCTGGCGGGAGACGAAGAACGGGGTCAGGTGCCGGACGATGTCGGCGAAGGGCGTGGCGCGCCGCATCAGGTAGTTCTCGTGGCAGCCGTACGAGGCGCCCTTGTTGTCGGTGTTGTTCTTGTACAGCTGGATCGGCGCGTTCCCCGGTATCGCCGACGCCCGGAGGGCGGCGTCGTGCATGACGCGCTCGCCCGCCTTGTCCCAGATCACCGCCGCCCGTGGGTTGGTGCACTCGGGTGTGGAGTACTCCGGGTGGGCGTGATCGACGTACAGCCGGGCCCCGTTGGTGAGGATGACGTTGGCGAGGCCCAGATCCTCATCGGTGAGCTGGCTGGAGTCGGCCACCTCGCGGGCGAGGTCGAAGCCCCGGGCGTCCCGCAGCGGATTCTCCTCCTCGAAGTCCCATCGGGCCCGGCGGGCCCTCGCGGCCGAGGCCGCCAGGTAGGCGTTGACGACCTGGGACGAAGTCACCATCGCGTTCGCGCCAGGCTGACCGGGCACGGAAATGCCGTACTCGGTTTCGATGCCCATCACTCGCCTTACGGTCATGCGCGTCCTCAGTCCTCTATCACTTTGCGCCCCGTCGCGCCGTGCACTTTTCCGCTCGGGCTCTTGCCCGGACCGGCCCGGTCCGAACTCGATCCGCCGCTTCGGCCGATGGTAACCGGCATCCCGGACAGTAACGCCACGGCTTGGCGCGCCTTGGCCCCCCTGTCCGCCTCACCGGCGCCACCTCCTCGCGTCTCCCCTGAGCCTAGACTGTCCCACGCCCGTCGTGGCCTAACAGTTCTGGGACAGAAACTGTGCGTATGTACCCTCTTTGGGGCGTCTGACCCGGCTTAGGTGGTGGCTCGGAAACTTTTGCGGACAGGTCACGCGCGGCGCGCAAAGAGGCCGTCAATCGTGGTTTAAGGAAGCGTTGGGCGGGTTTTTCGACAAACCTCCAGATAAGGTGGGATAGCGCCAGCGAGACGCCCAGGGTGATCGCGACGAGCAGCCAGCCGTTCAGGCTCTCCTCGTACGCCGGGATGAACACGGCAGAAACGGTCTGGTGCAGCAGATAGAGCGGGTACGTCAGGGCGCCCAGGGTCACCAGGCCGCGCCAGCGCATCCAGCTCAGCGCGTGCACGGCCACGAGGCCGACCACGAGGAAGATCACCGTGATGGCGAGCATGACGGCCCACTCCGGGGCCGGGAAGTCCTTGACGCCGACCAGCTTCACCCGCCCGGCGACCCGCTCGGTGGCCTCCCGCAGCGCGAAGGCGTACGAGGCGCCGACGAGCGCCCAGGTGATCAGCGAGGAGCCGTACCGGTAGATCAGGTAGAACGCCATGCCGGCCACGAAGTAGGGCGCGTGATGCGGGATCACGATCATGTCCATCAGCCCCGGGTCCTGGTTGCCGACGTACGCGGCGACCACCAGCCAGGCGGCCATGAAGATCAGCACGCGCCGCACGGTGATGCCGATGAGGGCGAACACCGTCATGATCACGTAGAAGCGCAGCTCCACCCACAGCGACCAGTAGACGCCGCTGGCGTGCCCGACGCCGAGGCCCTGCTGGGCCATGGTCAGGTTCACCACGTAGTCGGTCGGGGACAGGTTGGGCCGGAAGCCCTGCACGTTGGTGAACGTGTACAGCAGGAAGATCGCGACCACGCTGAACCAGTACGCCGGGAACAGGCGGGTAAACCGGGAGATCGCGAACTCGCCCGCCGTACGCCCCATCACGCTCATCAGGATCACGAAGCCGCTGATGATGAAGAACAGCTCGACCCCGAGGATGCCGAGCGTGGTCAGCGGCGCGACGCTGGGGAAGATCCGGGTCGGCTGCACCCCCCACAGGGACTTGCTCGCGGCCATGTAGTGGAAGGCGACGACCGACAGGGCGGCGACGAACCTCAGCAGGTCGAGCTCTCCCAGGCGGGCGTGCCCGCCGTTGGCGGCAGGCCGCGCGGGGGCCGTTCCGCCCCCGGGCCTCTTGCCGCCCGGGAACGCCCCCCGACCGGCGAAGAGACGATCAAAGCGCAGAGACACGGGGATTGGACGTGAGATCAACTGATGCCGGTTCCCACCGGTATCAACAGTTGCATCACCGTTGCGCGACCGTCTCCGGCCGACGGCAGACCGGAGACGGGCCGGGCGGCCGAAGGGGGCGGCGGGACGGCGAACGGGCGGCCCTGGCTCCGGTCGGAGTCACGGCCGCCCGTGCGGTCGCCGTCACGTGGGAGGCGGCACGCCCTCCCGCGCCCTCAGGACCCCCTCCAGGACCACCGAGATCCTGTAGAGCCTTCAGAGCCTTGAGAGCACGGGAGCCGCGGCTGCCCGGAGATTCGGTTGTGCCAGGTCCGTCTGGGTCGGTTGCCGGTGTTACAGGTACTGTCCGGTGTTCGCCACCGTGTCGATGGAGCGCCCGGCCTCGGCGCCCTGCTTGCCCGACACGAGGGTGCGGATGTAGACGATCCGCTCGCCCTTCTTGCCGGAGATGCGGGCCCAATCGTCGGGGTTGGTGGTGTTCGGAAGGTCCTCGTTCTCGCTGAACTCGTCCACGCAGGCGGCCAGCAGGTGCGTCACCCGCAGACCCTTCTGCCCGGTCTCAAGGAACTCCTTGATCGCCATCTTCTTGCCCCGGTCCACGATGTTCTGGATCATGGCGCCGGAGTTGAAGTCCTTGAAGTACAGGACCTCCTTGTCGCCGTTGGCGTACGTCACCTCGAGGAAGCGGTTCTCCTCGCTCTCGGCGTACATGCGCTCGACGACGCTCTGGATCATGCCCTGCACCGTGGCGTCGGCGGAGTTTCCGTGTTCGGCCAGGTCGTCCGGGTGCAGCGGCAGGTCGGCGGTGATGTACTTGGAGAAGATGTCCTTCGCCGCCTCGGCGTCCGGCCGCTCGATCTTGATCTTGACGTCCAGGCGGCCGGGCCGCAGGATCGCCGGGTCGATCATGTCCTCGCGGTTGGAGGCGCCGATGACGATGACGTTCTCCAGGCCCTCGACACCGTCGATCTCCGACAGCAGCTGCGGGACGATGGTGTTCTCCACGTCCGAGGAGACGCCCGAGCCGCGGGTACGGAAGATCGAGTCCATCTCGTCGAAGAACACGATCACCGGGGTGCCCTCGGAGGCCTTCTCCCTGGCGCGCTGGAAGACCAGGCGGATGTGCCGCTCGGTCTCGCCGACGTACTTGTTGAGCAGCTCCGGGCCCTTGATGTTGAGGAAGAAGCTCTTGCCGGACTGGCCGGTCTTCTCCGCGACCTGCTTGGCCAGGGAGTTGGCGACCGCCTTGGCGATGAGCGTCTTGCCGCAGCCGGGCGGGCCGTACAGCAGCACGCCCTTGGGCGGGCGGAGCTTGTGCTCCTTGAACAGGTCCGAGTGCAGGTAGGGAAGCTCGATCGCGTCCCTGATCTGCTCGATCTGCCGGGACAGGCCGCCGATCTCCTCGTAGGAGATGTCGGGGACCTCCTCCAGCACGAGCTCCTCGACCTCGGCCTTGGGAATGCGTTCGTAGACATATCCGGACCTGGGCTCGAGCAGCAGCGAGTCGCCGGCCCGGATCGGCTGGTCGAGCAGCGAGTCGGCCAGGCGGACCACGCGCTCCTCGTCGGCGTGCGAGATCACCAGCGCGCGCTCGCCGTCGTCCAGCAGTTCCTTGAGCATCACGATCTCGCCGACGCTCTCGAAGCCGAGGGCCTCGACCACGTTGAGCGCCTCGTTGAGCATGACCTCCTGGCCACGCCGCAGCGAGTCCACGTCGACCGCCGGACTGACGTTCACCCGCAGCTTGCGGCCGCCGGTGAACACTTCGATGGTTCCGTCGTCACGGGCGTCAAGGAACACGCCGAAGCCGGACGGCGGCTGCGCCAGCCGGTCGACCTCCTCCTTGAGGGCGACGATCTGGTCCCTGGCCTCCTTGAGGGTGGCCACGAGCCTCTCGTTCTGGCCGGTGACGGCGGCCAGGTTCGCCTGCGCCTCGTGGAGACGCTCCTCCAGAACCCTGTTCTGACGGGGGGTTTCCGCCAGCTTGCGACGCAGCGCGGCGATCTCCTCCTGCAGGAAGGAGACCTGTGTTGTGAGATCCGCGACCTCCCGTTCGCGCTGCGCGGCCCGAGCCTCTGCGTCGTCGCGAGCTGCCACGCCCCGTCACCTCCTTCCCAGTCGAGGGCGACTACTCAAGACCCTACCTATCTCGGGGCTATCCGTAACCTGGCCATGCAGTGTTCGTGCTGTCACATCCAGTTTCCGGTATTTCATCCTCGAAGGTCCGTTTACGAGTGCCAGCACGGGACCACGACGATCTGTTCCCATGTTCGCGTATCGAGGCTTGGTTGTGGCCGAATCGTCATAACAGCCGGTTCTAAGGCTCGTTGGAGGCCTCCTCCCCGTACGCGCCCTTGGCGGGGCGCCGGCGCCTCGGCGGGGGCAACACGCCGTCCGCCATGCGGCGGGCGGTGACGAGGAATCCCGTGTGCCCGACCATGCGGTGATCCGGCCGTACGGCGAGCCCTTCGACATGCCAGTCGCGAATCAAGGTCTCCCACGCGTGAGGCTCGGTAAAACTCCCGTGTTCGCGCAAGGTCTCCACCGTTCTGGACAGTTGGGTCGTGGTGGCAACATAACAGCAGATAACGCCACCCGGCGTGAGCGCTTTCGCCGCGGCGTCCACGCACTCCCAGGGCGCCAGCATGTCGAGGATCACCCGGTCCACGTCCGTCTCGTCCAGGCAGTCGACGAAGTCGCCCACCACCAGCCGCCAGCGCCCGACCGGCCCGTCCGGCTCCGGGCCGAAGAACCGCTCCACGTTCTTGCGCGCCACCTCGGCGAAGTCGGCCCGCCGCTCGTAGGAGGTCACGGTGCCGCTCTCCCCGGCCGCCCGCAGCAGGAAGCACGTCAACGCGCCGGAGCCGACCCCGGCCTCGACCACCCGCGCGCCGGGGAACACGTCGGCCATCGCGACGATCTGGGCGGCGTCCTTGGGGTAGACGACCGCCGCGCCGCGCGGCATCGACACCGCGTAGTCGCGCAGCAGGTGCCGGAAGGCGAGGTAGGGCGTGCCGTTCGAGGAGCGCACCACCGAACCCTCGGGCAGGCCGATCAGCTCATCATGGGGGATGGACCCCTTGTGCGTGTGGAAGACGCCGCCCTCGCGCAGCGTCACCGTGTGCCGCTTGTCCTTGGGGTCGGTGAGCTGAACCTGATCCCCCGGGCGGAAGGGCCCGTGCCTGCGAAAACCCATGCGGGTAGCTTATGGCCGCGCGGGGGCGCGCGAGGCCGGTCGAGCACCGCCGGGATGAGACGGGCCGCCCTCGGTTGGGCGTGATTCACCCTGGATGCCGCCTGGATGCCGCGCGATATCCGGTTTCTCACCCCGGAGGGCCGGGCCTTGCGCCCGGGGCCGCCGCTCGACTCGTGGAAAAAAGCGATTCGCGTTCAGCGGCCATTGACTGATACGTGTTTGGGGTGTTTCCACGCGAGGTGATTCCCGCCGGCCGGATCGTGCTCCGCCCACCCGTCGAGGCGGACGCGGAGGCCATCGCCGAAGGATGCGCCGACCCCGACATCATCCGGCACATCCCGAGTATTCCGGTGCCGTACTCCCGAGACGACGCGCTGGCCTACATCCGCACCTTCGTCCAGGAGACCTGGGCGCACGGCGGTGCCTCGTTCGCCATCGCCGACGCCGCCTCGGACCGCTGGTTGGGGAACATCGGCCTCAAGCCGATGAACGTGCACGGCTCCGGTGAGATCGGCTACCTGATGGCCCCCTGGGGCAGGGGCCGGGGCCTGACGGCCGCCGCGACCCGTGCCCTCACCGCGTGGGCGTTCTCGCACGGCCTCCCGCGCGCCGAGATCATGTGCGACGTGGAGAACGTCCCCAGCCAGCGGGTGGCGATGGCGGCCGGGTACGTCCGCGAGGGCGTGCTGCGGGGCGGCGAGACCCAGCGCGACGGCAGCCGCTACGACCTGGTGCTGTTCGCCCGGCTGCCCGGGGATTCCGGCGAGCCCGTGCGGCCGTACCTGCCGCCGGTGCCGGGCGGCTCGCTCACCGACGGCGTCGTACGGCTGACGCCGCTCACCTCGGCCGACGCCGACGACTACCACGCGCTGGCGTGCGAGCCGGACGTCGTGCGGTTCTCGGTTCCGCCGGTCCCGCCGTCGTACGAGGAGATCGTCCACCGCTGCCGTTACGCGGGCACCCGCTGGCTCGCCGGCGAACGCGCCGACTTCTCCGTCAGGGACGCGGAGACCGGTGCCTACGTCGGCCAGATCCAGCTCTCGAACATCATCCCGGCGCTCGACGAGGCCATGATCGGTTACAGCACGCGGCCCGAGTACCGCGGCCGCGGCTACACGCCGCGCGCGGTGGAGCTCCTGGTCTCCTGGGCCTTCGCGGCAACCCCGCTCGTCCGGCTGATCGCCGGCACCGCCCCGGAGAACACCGCCTCGCACCGGGTGCTGGAGAAGACCGGGTTCACCCGCGAGGGTCTCCTGCGCGGCCGGCTCCCCGGCCTCGACGGCGCCCGCCGCGACGACGTCCAGTGGGTACGCCTGCGCCCCTGACCGCCCCCTCCCGGCGGGCCGTCCGGCGACGGTGCCGCCGTCGGCGCCGGAGAATGCCCGAGAGCGCCCGAGAGCGCCCGGGACCGTCCAATGCGTACCGGTGCGCGGATTGACTCCCGTTTCACCGCGAAGGAACGGTTCAAAGTTGCTCTCCGCGTTCTTATTATCACCCTGTGACGATCTCATGGCCGTTCACGGAACGGAACGCCCGGGACCCCCTCACGGCGCGTGACCCCCGGCCAAGCCCCGGGGTCGGTGACGCCTTCGCGATCGACGCCCGGCGCGGCGAGGCACGCGGCGGCCGGGCCGAACCGCGGTGAAGGCCGACGCGGACCCGGAGATGGCCGCGCGGGACGCCGCCGCCCTCGCCCGCGTCCTCCTTCAGGACGGCCGGGCCGACGAGGCGCACGCCGCCCTGGAGGCGGTGGACGAGACGGCGCTGAGCGAGCGGTCACTCGCCCGGGTGCTCTTCGCCCGGCTGGTCACGCTCAACTTCGGGCTCGGCCGCACCGACGCGGCCGACGCGGTGTTCAGGCAGGCCCTGCGCCGACTGCGGGACCCGGCCCTGACCTCCGCCTTCGTCGCCCAGCACGCCTACCACCTGGCCATGCGCGGCGAGTGCCGACGCGCCCTGGATCTCCTCGGCCCGGCCGGGCCGGGCCGGTCTCGGGGGCCCGCCGCGGCCCACCCGGTGGCGGTCGCGGCGAGGGCGATCGCGTTGACCCAGCTCGGCCGCTGCCGCCAGGCCGTGGCGCTGTGCGAGTCGGTGCTGTGTGAGTCGGCTCTGCGCGAGTCGGCGCTGTCCGGGACCAAGCCGGACGAGACAGCGCCGAACAAACCGGCGCCGGACGCAACGGTGCCAAACGCAACGGTGCCGAACAAACCGGTGCAAAACCAGGCGGCGCACAACCAGATGGTGGCGGACCACACGACGCCGGGCGGCCGAGCGCGCACGGCTCCCATCCCGCCGGACGCCCGCATGGCGCTGGAACTGGCCCGGCACTCCGCCGGGCTGCTGTCCGGGGAGGCCGCCCGCACCCGTGTCCTGCTCGCGGGGTTCCTCAACGCCGAGACCGGCGGGCCATGCGACGCCACGAGGGCGCTGCTGGAGGTGTGCCTGCTGCAGGCCGAGCGGCTCGGCGGCGCCCTCCACCAGGCCACCCGCCGCGCCCGGCGGACGCTCGCGCCGCGCTCCGGCGCCGCGGACGCCGCCACCGTCGCCGCCGCCGCGGAGACCGCGCACCTGGCCGCCCTGCGCGGCGACCTCGCCGAGGCCGAGGAGGCCCTCGCGGCGGCCCGCCGCGCCGCTTTCCCCGCCACCCGCCTGCCGGGCTTCTGGCTCGATTTGGCCCGGCCCTGGGTGATCGCGCTCCGCGACGGCCCCGCCGCCGCGACCACCGCCGCGCTCACCACGGCCGGGCGCGCCCGTGGAGCCGGGCTGCACGCGTTCGAACTGCTCGCCCTGCACGACGCGGTACGGCTCGCGCCGCCGGGCTCGGCCCCCTGCCACCCCGCGGCGGCCCGCCTGGGCGTCATCGCCACCGTCTTCGAGGGCGATCTGGCCCCGGTGGCCGCCGCCCACGCCCGTGCCGCCGCCACCGCCGACGCGGCGGGCCTGATGGCCGCGTCCCGGGACCTGGAGCGCATCGGCATGCCGCTGCACGCCGCCGAGGCCGCCGCGCAGGCCGCGGACGTCCTGGCGGCCGCCGGCCGCGACGTCGCGGCTCGGGCGCCCTCCGCCCGCGCCTGGTACCTGTCCCTCCGCTGCGCCGGCGCGCGCACGCCGGCCCTGGCCCGGGTCCGCGAGCCCCGCCTGACCAACCGCGAGGGTCAGGTCGCCTGCCTCGCGGCGGGCGGCCTGACCAGCAAGCGGATCGCCGCCCGCCTCGGCATGTCGGTGCGCACCGTCGACAACCACCTGCGCGCCGTCTACACCAAGCTCGGCATCTCCGGCCGGGCCGAACTCGCCGCCATCGGCATGAGACCCTGCCAGGGCGGTGAGGGCCGGTGAGGCCGCGCCCCCCGGGTCCCTCGGGTCCCCCGGGTTCTCCGGTGGATCCGCAGGAGGATCGGCACCCCCCGGACCGCGCCCCCGCCGTCTCCGGAGGCCGGACAGTGCTCGGCATCCCGCGGCGACGGCGTCGCCCGGAGGACGGGGACGGGGGCGGGGGGCGTTCAGCCGGCGAGCTGGTAGAGGCGATCGGCGACGCCCGACGCCGTGGGGCGCTTGGCGACGTCTCCGATGCAGTTGGTGATCAGCTCGGCGATGGCGGGCTCGGTGTCGTCGCTGACCCTGGGCGGGGTGCTGTAGACCTTGCGCAGGGTCAGCAGCGGGTCGTGGGTGGGCAGCTCGCCGTACAGGCCGGTGCCCGTCATCGCCCAGTGCAAGGTGGCGCCGAGCGACCAGACGTCGCCGCCGGGAGTGGGTTTGTCGCCCTGCAGCAGCGCGGGGTCGGTGAATTCGACCGAGCTGAGCCCGCCCATGCCGGTGACCGTGGCGCCGGGGTGCAGCACCTGGGACAGGCCCAGGTCCGACAGCTTGCCCCCGTCCTCGGTCAGCAGCACGTTCCCGGGGCGGATGTCCCGATGCACGATGCCCTCCTCGTGCAACGCCTGCGCCGCGCGCGCCGCGCACGCGATCGCCCGCAGCACCGTCGCGCGGGACGGCCGCTCCGCGGGGGCCGCCAGCGAACCGCCCGGCAGGTACTCCATCGAGTAGTAGAAGACGCCGGCCTGCTGGCCCGCGTCGTACAACGTCACCAGGAACGGCGACCGGACCGCGGCGAACGCCTTCAGCTCACGGGTGGCGCGGCGAAAGGCGTCCTCCCCCGTGCCCCCCACGACCTTGACCGCCACGTACTCGGCGTCCACCGGCAGCCTGGGCGGCCGCCGGGCCAGGAAGAACTCACCGTTGCTCCCCGTCCCCAGCGACCTGACGAACTCATAGTCGGCGATGCCCTCCACCCGCAGACCCCTATCTTCCGTGCTTGCCATTCGAGCGTTGACCTGCATCGAGCGATGCTTCCCATTCGAGTTCGTATGACGCCGCGCCACGCGCGTTGGTTCGCTCGCGTCGTCCTTCGCTCACACGGTAACGTCGCATGGTTCTGTCAGGGGTCCATCTTTACCTATGGAAGAAGCGATGCTCCACGTCGATGTGCTTCTGCTGGACCTGGTGATCGTGCTGGTCGCGGCGCGATTACTCGGTGGTCTGGCGCGCCGGCTCGGTCAGCCTCCCGTCGTGGGCGAGATCGTGGCGGGCATCCTGCTCGGGCCCACGCTGCTCGGGCCGTGGATCGGCGACACCCTGTTCGGCCCGCAGGTGCGGGGGCCGCTGCAGGCGCTCGCCAACGTCGGCCTGATCCTTTTCATGTTCGTGGTCGGGCTGGAGCTCGACCAGAACCTGGTGAAGGGCAAGGGCAGGGTCGCCGCGACGGTCGCCCTCGGCTCGACCGGAGTGCCGTTCGTGCTCGGCGTGGTGCTGGCGCTGGGCCTCGCCGGAGACCATTCCGACGGCAACACGCTGCCGTTCGTGCTGTTCCTCGGGGCGGCGATGTCGGCGACCGCGTTCCCGGTGCTGGCGCGCATCCTGACCGACCGGGAGATGCACCGCACCACGCTGGGCGGGCTCGCGCTCGCGTGCGCGGCCGTGATCGACGTGCTGGCCTGGACCGTGCTGGCGGTCGTGGTCGCCATCGCCGGGGCGGAGGCCGACACCGGCCAGTGGAAGGTCCTGCTCACGATCCCGTACGTGCTGGTGATGTTCCTGGTGGTACGGCCGCTGCTGGCGCGGCTCGTGCCGGCCTTCGAGCGGGCCGGGCGGCTCACCCCCGGCCTGCTCGCGCTGGTGCTCATCGGCCTGCTCGCCTCGTCGTGGGCGACCGAGTTCATGCAGGTGCACTTCATCTTCGGCGCGTTCCTGTTCGGCGCGGTGATGCCCCGCGCGGGCGCCGAGCGGCTCAACCACCAGATCCTGGAGCGCCTGGAGCAGCTCGCGGTGCTCCTGCTGCTGCCGATGTTCTTCGTGGTGGCGGGCCTGAGCGTCAACCTGCGTGAGCTGAGCGTGGGGAGCCTGGGCGTGCTGGCGGGCATCCTCGCGGTGGCGATCGGCGGCAAGCTGCTGGGCTCGTACGTCGCGGCCCGTCTGCAGCGGGTGCCCAACCGGCAGGCGGCCGCGATCGCGACGCTGCTGAACACGCGCGGCCTCACCGAGATCGTCATCCTGAACGTCGGCCTGCAGAAGGGCGTGCTCGACTCCGAGCTGTACTCGCTGATGGTCCTGATGGCCCTGGTGACCACCGCGATGACCGGGCCGCTGCTGCGCAGGGTCTACCCGGACCGCCGCATCGCCCGCGACATCGAGGAGGCCGAGCGGGCCGCGCTCGGCGCCACCGCGGCCTACCGGGTGCTCGCGGTCATCCCGGGGCCCCCGGGCGAGGCCCAGCCGCTCGCCGATCTCGCCGCGGGCATGGCCGCGCCCGGCACCTCGGCCGAGGTGGTCCTCGCCCACCTGCGGCCCTACCCGGCGGGACGGCTGGAGGTGGGCACGGGCCTGTCGTCGGAGCTGGCCGAGATGACCGAGGTGATGGGCGCGCTGGAGGCGCTGGCGGCCCGGGTACGGGAGCACGGGCACGACGCCCGGGTGGTGAGCCGCTTCTCCGCCGACGTGGCGGGCGAGCTGCCGCACCTGGTCTCCTCCGCGCGTCCGGATCTGCTCCTGCTGCCCGCCGACACCCCCGGCCACGAGGCGATCCTCGCCGCGGCCACCTGCCGGGTGGTGACCGTCGCGCCGTCGGCGTACGGCAGGGTCGGGCCCGTGGTGGCCCGTCACCGCTCGGGCGCCGCGGGCGACGTGAGCACCAGGGTGGCGCTCAACCTCGCCCTCTGCCTGCGCCGCCCGCTGCTGCTCACCGGCGGCGGCCGCGCCACCTCGCTCGCCCAGCGGCTGCGCAGGCTGGGCGTGGACGCCTCCCCGGCCTCCGCGGAGCCGATCCCCGACGCGCTGACGGTCGCCGCGAGCGCCGACGCCGGGGCCGACCTGCTGGTACGCGCCGAGCAGGACGCGGACCCAATCGACTGGGCCGCGGTCGTGCCCGCCCTGGTGCCCGCCCAGGCGACACCGGAGCCGCCGGCGGGCGAGGCCGATCGCCCGGCCCAGCCCGAATCCGACGCGCCGGCCTCCAGCCCGTCCTGAGGCGCTCGCCGGGTTCCCCGGCAATGGACGCGATAGGCCGCCGCATTCACCGATGCGGCGGCCTATCGCATGTTAGGGAGGAAGCCGACATAGTCACATGAAAACGGTGCACGCGTCGCGTACCGCGGATCGTCAAGAGGTCTCGAAGCGCATGGATCTCGATCAAGAGGCACGATCACAGCCGGACAGGCGCGCCAGCCGCGATCCGGGCCGTCGAGGGCACCACCGGGAAGCGCGTCTCCCGCCACCTTCACGATGCCTTCGTGAGCGCCTACATGAGCGGCTTCGTGAGCATGGCGGACTCGGCCGGGCGGCACCCCCTCCTGCCCGGACGCGCGAACGTTTCAACCCCGTACCCCGTAAGCCGATTCGTCCCCCGTTCGTACGAGCGTGGCGCACCACGCCCGAGATCGTCGCCGGGCACCACCCCGCATGGTCGCCCGTGCCGCCGGCTCGCGGCGCGCGGCCATCGGAGCAGCGCCTAGCTGTTGCGGTGGGACTCGTAGCGCATCGTGCGGGAGACGCCGATGCGGACGGTGGTCCCGGGCAGGATCGCCACCGGCTCGTTGGGCGGGATGTCGTAGAAGTTCGGGTCGCCGGGGGGCTGTACCTGGGTGCCGTTGACGGAGCCGAGGTCGATGAGGTTGACGTCCCAGTTGTCCAGCTTGACCCGCAGGTGGCGGCGGGAGACCGAGCCGTCGGGGCTGGTGACCTTGGCCGGGCGGGCCTCGCCGGAGAGCACCTCGCTCGCCCGCTCCGGGTCGCGCCCGAGCAGGTAGTCGGTGTCGAGGCGAAGCGTCATGCCGTCGTCGAGCAGCAGCACGCCGAGCGGCGGCCTGGGTCCCTTGTACGGCACGAGCGTGCGCTGGACCAGGGCGATGCCGCAGACCGCGCAGTACGGCACGCGGGGATCATTGAAGTGGTCGTTCTTGCAGTCCACCCCGTAGACCATCGGCCGCGGCTCGGGCTCGGCCATGTACTCGGTCGACTCCGGCACGGCCGGGGACGCGTCCTGACCGGGCTCGTCCTGGCCGGGCAGCAGCAGCACCGACTCGAACGGCTGGTTGGGACCGACCCCGGCGGGGACCTGCTCGGACGGCACGCCATTGCCGCGACCGGCCATCGCGTCGTCCTCGTGGGCGTGCCCGGCATGCCCGGAATGGCCCGCGTGGCCGCCGACGGACGCCTGCTGGCCCGTCTGCGGCATCGGACCGGACAGCACTCCCGGCTGCGGCCCGGAATGGCCTCCCGCCGGGCCGGACACCGGCTCGTGCACCGGCTGCACGGACGGCGTGGGCGCGGGCAGCGGGGCCGGTTCACGCGGCTGGGCCGCGGGCAGCACCTCGGGCGCGGCGGCGTGCGCCTGCCGCGCCATCTGCGGCTGCGCCATCTGGGGCTGGGAGGCCTGGGGCTGGGACATCTGGGGCTGGGACATCGGGGATTGGCGCGACATCTGGCCCGCGGCCATGCCGCCCCCCGCGCCCGGCACGACGGGCGCGATGGGCACCGCGGACTCGGAGAAGTCGCAGACCAGGCCGGCCCCGCCGATCACGCCGCCGTCGAGGCGCGCGTGCGGGTTGGGCTGCCCCGCCCCGGGCAGGCGCAGCTCGATCCGCCCCACCGGCCCGGCGACGAGGCGGTCGGTCCAGGTGAGGGAGTCCCGGCCGGACAACTGCACCGAACCGTCGGGCCCTCCGCTGACGCTCGCCTGCGCGTCGCCGCTCACCAGCACGGCGACGCCGCCGGAGCAGGGGCCGGCGACGGCGCAGGTCGCCGGCTCCCCCATCATCGTGTTGGCGAGCACCTGGGCGGCGCGACGGGCCAGCGCCAGCCCGTCGCCCCCGGACGACGCGGTTTCGCGCAACGCCGCGAGCAGGCCCTCCACGGCGTCTCCGGCGTCACAGACGAGCAGCAGGCCGCCCGCGTGGGCGACGATGCCGTCGCCCGGCAGGGGACGTACCACCCCGTATCCCTGGCCCGTCAAAGAACTCTCCCTCCCCGGAAGCGCCACCGGATGAACGGCACTCGCATCGGTCCGTTCGCCACCAGCCAGACGGCGATCCAGATCACGATGAACATCGTCCAGAAGGCCGAGGCCGGGGGCGCGGGGTCAATGATCCCGATCGCTCCAGACCGCAGCAACAAGAACAGTAGTAGACCTTCCGGTACAAGTGTGACCAGCCCGAACAGCGTCGGCCAGTCTTTCTCCCAGCGGAACTGCATGAGGAAGTGGTAGATGAACTCCCAGCCGACCCCGAGCACGGCGACGGCGGCCAGCACGAGGTAGCCGATGCGGTACCGCTCCGACATCGGTCCTTCGAGTCCCGGCAGGATCGGCACGATCAGCGCGGTGATGACGACCCCGACGGTGGCCAGCAGGAAGATCCGTGTCTGGATCCTGCCCATCAGCGTGGGAACCACGGAACTTCTCCTTCTAGACCGGCTTGTTGAAGGCCCACTTGAACCACTGCGCGGTCGAGCGCAGCGGACCCATCTTTCGGCAGAACCCGCGCTTGGCGAGGTCGTCGGCGATCTCCTGCGCCGCCACCTGCAGCCCGAGGAAGGTGTCGACGCCGGGGAAGTAGCCGCCGAGCGTCGCCGACCCGGAGGCGTAGAGCGCTCCATTCCCGCTGGCGGTGTTCTTGACCTCGAAGTGCCGCTCGACCTCCAGGCGGCCCACCGGGTTGCGGTAGGCGCCGCTGTACTGCAGCAGGTCGGCGAAGATGCGGTGCTCGGCGATGTCGGCCTCAAGACCGGTGCAGTCGATGATGAAGTCGGAGACCGGCTGGCGGATCGTGCCGTCGTTGCTGCGCACGTGGCTGACGAGCCTGCCGTCCGGCGTCGGCTCCACCCGCTCCACGATGCCCTGGAAGGGGTGGTAGTAGCCGCCCGCGCGGCCGGCCTTCATCTGCTCCTGCCAGCGGCGGCGCTTGGGCGTGTTGGTGCCGCCCATCTCCTTGTACTTCTGCCGCCGGGCCTCGCCCTCCAGCTTGCGCATCTCGGCCTTGAGCTGGCCGCCCCACACCGACTTGGGGTAGTTGAAGCCCTGGTAGGCCCAGCCGTCGCCGCCCTTGCGCCGCGCCCAGATGTGCGGGCCGTGCGAGCCGGTGACGAACGTGCGGAAGATGTGGATGACCTGCGTCTGCAGGTTGAACTTCTCCCGGTCGTCGAACAGGCGCTGCAGCACGCGCGAGGCCACGATGCCGCCGCCGCGGACCACCACGGTGCCCGGACGGGTCTTCATGAACTCGTACACGTGCTCGTGCGGCTCGTAGGCGTTCACCACGTGGGTGAAGTCGCCGTACTTCTGCCGGAACTCCTGCAGGTCGGGCAGGTACTTCAGGCCGGGGTAGCCCACCGCGATGTGCACGAAGCGGGAGCGGAACGCCACCCGCTTGGTGGCCGAGGTGCCCTCGGGCGGGTTCATGATCGTGAAGTAGCCGCCGCCGACGCGCTTGCGCACCATGCGGACCTGGCCCTTGATGAGCATGTCCCAGTAGCCGATGCGGTTGGCCTCGCGCTCCAGGTTGCGGAAGACCGTGCCGGCGCGCGGCGTCCAGTAGTCCTCGAAGATCGGCTCGAGGAATCCCACCTGGATCAGGTGCTTGATGTTCTTCTCCCGCCAGGCCTCCTCCAGCGCGTACGACGGAAAGCCCCAGAGGTTGTCGGGACGGGAGGAGGAGTCGGAGCGGATGCGCTCGGGGCGGGGGATCTGCGAGCACCTGGTGAGGAACTCGTAGGTCTGCCAGGGGGTGTCGATGTTCGACAGCACCCGCATCTGCGAGGTCGGCACGCCGTAGATGCGCAGGTAGTCGACGGTGACGAACGAGCCCATGCCGCCGCCGATGGTCACGAAGGGTATGTCGTGCATCGGGATGCCGGCCTGAGCGACCATCTGGTCGGTCCACTCGGCGGTACCGAGCAATTCCGGTGTGAGATCGCCCGCGGTGGCGGGCGTCGGGGGGGTAGCCAATCCAAGTTCCTTACGGGTCGTCGCCAACCTGATCGGATGACAAGAACACTAGTCTCGGCGCGCCCCGAACACGAGTGGGACAATTCTCTCCTGGGAGAGTCTCCCCCTTGTTCCCTCGTGACGGGAACGCTACTGGTCTGACGCTCTCTCAACGCCATTGGTTCGCGATCAAACGCCGGTGAACATCCTGTTGACGTCGGCCGTGACGAGCACGCCGTAGACCTCGCCGCCGCGCTCGACGAGCAGGTACTCCGCGGCCGGGGTCTCCCGCATCGCGTCGATCAGCGACTCGCCCTCCAAATCGGCCGCGAGCACCAGCGAGGGCTCCAGGCTGCGCGCGACCGCGCCCGTGCTGATCCAGGGCCTGCGGTGCTCGGGGGTGGCGCCGACGGCGGCCTCGTTGACGATCGCGACCGGGCGGCCCTCGTGGTCGGCGACCACGATCGCCCGCGCCCCCGCCTCCCGGGCCCGGCGCAGCGCCTCGGCGAGCGGCACGTCGGCGGTGACGGCGATCGCGGGCCTGCCCAGGGCGCGGGCCTGCACCTGCGGGATCCTCGCGCGCACCCGGGCCGAGCGCAGCGCCTGGGAGGCGCCCATCCAGATGAACGACGCCAGCAGCACCGACCACAGCAGGAAGGTCAGGTCCTGCCCCTGCCCGGTGATCATCGTCAGCGCCACCGGCACGACGACCAGCGCGACGGCCAGGACGCGGCCGACCCAGGCCGCGGCCACGGTGCCGGCTCCGGGATTCCTGGTGGCCTTCCACACCCCGGCGCGCAGCATGCGGCCGCCGTCGAGGGGAAGGCCGGGCAGCAGGTTGAAGATCCCGACGATCAGGTTGGACAGCCACAGCTGCTGGATGAGCACGCCGATGATGGTGTCCGGGGGGACGACCCGGTACAGCACGTAGCCGACGGCGGCGAGGCCGAGCGACAGCAGGGGGCCGGCGAAGGCGACCAGGAACTCCCGGCCCGGGCGGTCGGGCTCCCGCTCGATCTCCGAGACGCCGCCCAGCAGGTACAGGGTGATGCGCCGGACCGGCAGGCCGTAGCGCAGGGCGACCACGCAGTGGGCCAGCTCGTGCAGCAGCACCGACAGGTAGAGGAAGACGGCGAACACGAACGCCACGGCGTACGCGGAGGCGGAGCTGAGCCAGGGCAGGAAGCTCAGCACGGCGGGCTGGAAGGTGTAGGTGATGAACGCGGCGACGATCAGCCAGGTCGGCGACACGTAGACCGGAATGCCGAAGGGACGGCCCATGCGCAGCCCGGGCGAGCGCTGCTGACGTCGATCATTGCTCATCGGCGGTCCCCCGCGGCGGCGGCTGGCATGGTCATGGTGCCTAGATGCTACGCGTCCCGGACACCTGTCGCTCAAACGCATCCGGCGGGCGCTCGCCAAACGGTCCGTCGCGTGACCTAGAGTGCCCCCATGGCGGCAGAGGCGACCGGGGGCGGGCCGGGGACGGCGGACATCGCGGACGGCGGTGCGATCGACGTCGGCGGCACGGGTGGGTCCGGGGTACGTGGATCCGGCGTGCGTGGGCACGGCGTTAGTGGGCCCGGCGTAAGTGGGCCCGGCGTAAGTGGGCCCGGCGTAAGTGGGCCCGGCGTAAGTGGGCCCGGCGGCGCGGCCGGTGAGGAGGCGGCACGGCCGATCGTCGGCGCGCTCTCCCCCTCCCGCGCCGGAGATTTCATGACCTGCCCGTTGCTGTACAGGTTCCGGGTCATCGACCAGCTTCCCGAGCGCCCCTCACCGGCCGCCGTGCGCGGCACGCTGGTGCACGCCGTGCTGGAGCGGCTGTACGACCTCCCCGCCGACGGGCGCACCGTGGCGGCGGCCCAGGACCTCCTGCTGCCCCAGTGGCGGCGGCTGCTGGACGAGGAGCCCGCGTACGCGGACCTGTTCGCCGACGACGCCGAGCGGGAGACCTGGCTCGGCCAGGCCGCGGGCATGCTGGAGCGCTACTTCGGGCTGGAGGATCCGCGCCGGCTGGAGCCCGCCCGGCGCGAGCTGTACGTCGAGGCGGTGCTCGACAGCGGCCTGCTGCTGCGCGGCTACATCGACCGGCTCGACGTGGCGCCGAGCGGCGACATCCGCGTCGTGGACTACAAGACCGGCGCCTCGCCGGGGCCGGGCTTCGAGGCCAAGGCCCTGTTCCAGATGAAGTTCTACGCCCTGGTGCTGTGGCGGCTGCGCGGCACGGTCCCCCGCCTGCTGCAGCTGATGTACCTGGGCAACGGCGAGATCCTGCGCTACTCGCCCGACGAGGCCGACCTGCGCGCCACCGAGCGCAAGATCAACGCGCTGTGGCAGGCGATCGAGCGGGCCGTGCGCACGCGGGAGTGGCGGCACCGTCGCAGCCGCCTGTGCGACTGGTGCGACCACCAGGCGCTGTGCCCGGAGTTCGGCGGCACCCCGCCCCCGGTGCCCGACCGCGAGCCCGCCGACATCTTCCGCAGCCGCCGCGCCGCCACCGACGAGCTGTGACCGCCTCCCCCGCGGCCCTGACCACCGTCGTTCTCCTCCCACGGGAGGAGCCGAGGATCCGCCTGCGGCAGGGTCGCGGGCCTGGACGGCGGCCTACATTGAGATGGTGCGTGTGACGTCGGGCGGCCCGCTGAACCGGCTGAGGGACAACCCCGTGCTGGGGGACTCGATGCTCGCGCTGCTGCTGGCGCTGGCGTCGATGATCATCGCCGCGATCGTCGACCCCGCCCTCGACCCCGTCCTCGGCCTCGCCGGCGGCCCGGCCCGCGGCCCGGGGACCGGCGAGGACAGCGTGCTCGGCATGGTCTTGATCGTGTCGGCCTGCGCGCCGGTGGCGCTGCAACGCCGGCGGCCGTACGCGATGCTGGTGCTGAGCCAGGCGCCCATCATCGCCCTGGCGGCGATCGGCGCGGACGCGGGATCGGCCGACCTGGCCACGCTGGTCCTGCTGCACTCGGTGGCGGCCCATCGCGGGCTGGCGGTCAGCCTGATCGCGGTCGCGACGGTCGGGATCGGCTACGTGATCACCGTCGCGCTGCACGACGGCGTGTGGGCGACGCACCTGCTCGCCGCGGCGCTGATCTTCGCGGCCTGGATGACGGGCCGCAGCGCCCGGCTGCGCTGGGCGTACATGTCCGAGCTTGAGGACCGGGCCGCACGGCTGGAGCGGGCGCGGGAGGCCGATCGGCGGGCGGCCAGGGTCGAGGAGCGCTCCCGGATCGCCAGGGAGCTGCACGACGTGGTCGCCCACCACGTCAGCGTGATGACCGTGCAGGCCGCCGCGGCCCGCAAGGTGCTCGCCGCCAACCCGAAGCTGGCCGCGGACGCGCTGTCGGCGATCGAGGAGCTGGGTCGTACGGCGATGGCGGAGATGCGCAGCATCGTCGGCGTGCTGCGCACCGACGGCGAGGAGGCCGGCGAGCGCGCCCCCCAGCCGGGCGTCGGCGACCTGCCCGGCCTGGTGGAGCAGATGCGGGAGGCGGGCCTGCGCACCCAGTTGTGGATCGAGGGCGAGCGGTTCCGGCTGCCTCCGGGCGTGGACCTGGCCGCCTACCGGCTGGTCCAGGAGGCCCTCACCAACAGCCTGCGGCACGCCGGACCGTCGGCGCGGGCGTGGGTGACGGTGAGCCACGAGCCCGGCGAGCTGACCGTGCGGGTCGAGGACGACGGGCGCGGCGTGGCGAAGGGGCGGCACGGATCGAGCGGTACCGGCGATTCGAGCGGCGCGCCCGGAGGGGCCGGTGGGCCGGCCGGATCGGCGGGGCGGGCCACCGGCGACCGATCCGGTCACGGTCTGGTGGGCATCCGCGAGCGGGTCGCCCTTTATGGTGGGGTACTACGGATCGGTCCTCGGCAGGGCGGCGGGTTCGAGGTGTGCGCCCGGTTCCCCATCAAAACGGTCCCACCAGGAGAGATATGACGATCAGGGTGTTGCTGGTGGACGACCAGCCGCTGCTGCGTACCGGCTTCCGCCTGATCCTGGAGGCCGAGCCCGACGTGACCGTGGTCGGCGAGGCCGGGGACGGCGCCGCCGCCAAGGAGCAGGCGCGTGCGCTGCTCCCGGACGTGGTGCTGATGGACATCCGCATGCCCGGCGTGGACGGCATCGAGGCGACCCGGCACATCGTGCGCGACGCCTCCCCGTCCGCGCACGTGCCCCGGGTGCTGGTTTTGACCACCTTCGACCTGGACGAGTACATCGTCGAGGCGCTGCGCGCCGGGGCGAGCGGCTTCCTGCTCAAGGACGTGCCGCCCGACGACCTGGTGCAGGCGATCCGGGTGGTCGCGGCCGGGGACGCGATCGTGGCCCCGAGCGTGACCCGCCGCCTGCTCGACAAGTTCGCCGCCCGCCTGCCGTCGGCGCACCGCCGGCCCACCCCGCCCCGCCTCGATCGCCTCACCGAGCGGGAGCTGGAGGTCCTGCGCCTGATCGCGCGGGGCATGTCGAACGCCGAGATCGCGGCCGAGCTCGTGGTGAGCGAGACCACGGTCAAGACCCACGTGGGCAACGTCCTGACCAAGCTCGGCCTGCGCGACCGCGTCCAAGCCGTCGTCCTCGCCTACGAGACCGGCCTGGTCACCCCCGGCGCGATCTCCTGACGCGGCCCGGCCGGGGCCGGCGGAGCCCTGCGGGGGCGTGAAGAAGCGTCAAAGCGTCAAAGGATCGCGCGCGCCGTCACGCGCTCACGGCGCCTTCGGCGGCCTCGGCGTTGTCGATCTTGGGCGGGGCGTTCTCCGGGAAGTGGCAGGCCACCTGGTGCCCGGGGGCGAGCGCGTCGAGCGGCGGCTCGACGGTCTTGCAGATCTCCTGGGCCTTCCAGCAGCGGGTGTGGAAGCGGCACGCCGGGGGCGGGTTGAGCGGGCTGGGCACGTCGCCCTGCAGGCGGATGCGCTCGCGGTCCTGACGGCGCTTGGGGTCCGGGATGGGGACGGCCGACAGCAGGGCGTTGGTGTACGGGTGCATGGGCGCCTCGTACAGGGATTTGCGGTCGGCCAGCTCCACGATCTTGCCCAGGTACATGACCCCGACCCGGTCGCTGATGTGCCGCACCACCGACAGGTCGTGGGCGATCACCACGTAGGTGAGGTCGAACTCGTTCTGCAGGTCCTCCAGCAGGTTGATGACCTGGGCCTGGATGGACACGTCCAGCGCCGAGACCGGCTCGTCGGCGATGATCAGCTTGGGCTTGAGCGCGAGCGTCCTGGCGATGCCGATGCGCTGGCGCTGGCCGCCGGAGAACTCGTGCGGGTAGCGGTTGTAGTGCTCGGGGTTGAGGCCGACCAGCTCCAGGATCTCCTGGACCGCCTTCTTGGTGCCCTGCTCGGTCTTGATGCCCTGGATCCGGAACGGCGCGCCGACGATGGCGCCGACCGTGTGCCGGGGGTTCAGCGACGAGTACGGATCCTGGAAGATCATCTGTACGTCGCGGCGGAAGGGGCGCATCCGCCCCTGCGACACGTGGGTGATGTCGTGGCCCTCGAAGACGATCTTCCCGCCGGTGGGTTCGAGCAGCCGGGTGATGAGCCTGCCGGTGGTGGTCTTGCCGCAGCCCGACTCGCCCACCAGGCCCAGCGTCTCGCCCTTGCGCACGTCGAAGCTGACGCCGTCGACCGCCTTGACCGCGCCGACCTGCCGCTGGAGCAGCCCCTTGGTGACGGGGAAGTGCTTTTGCAGGTCCTGCACGGACAGCAGCGGCTGTTCCTCGGTCATGAGACCTCCTTCGCGGGCTCCTCGACCAGGATGCCCTGCCCGCCCGCCGAAACGCGCCCGCGGCGGCGGACCCGGTGGTCGCGGCACCCCCGTGGCGTCCGCGTTGCCTTGCCGCTCACATCGACTCCAGGTTGGGCTTGATCTCGTTTTCCCAGATTTCGCGCCGGTCCTGCCTGCTCATGTGGCAGCGCACCAGGTGGCCGCCGCCGGTCTCCACGAGCTCGGGCACGACCGTGTTGGACTTGCCGTCGGTGCGGTCGGTGTACCCGCAGCGCGGGTGGAAGGCGCAGCCGGGCGGCACGTTGATGAGCGAGGGCGGGGTGCCCTTGATCGGCATGAGCCGCTCGGTCGGCTCCCGGTCCAGGCGCGGCATCGACCCCAGCAGGCCCCAGGTGTAGGGGTGCTCGGGACGCTCGAAGATGTCCTCGGCCGAGCCGTACTCGACGCATTTTCCGGCGTACATCACCAGGATGTCGTCGGAGAGCTCGGCGACGACGCCGAGGTCGTGGGTGATGATGATCAGCGCGGCGTTGAAGTCGCGCTGCAGGTCGCGCATGAGGTCGAGGATCTGCGCCTGCACGGTCACGTCGAGCGCCGTGGTCGGCTCGTCGGCGATGAGCAGCTCGGGGTCGCAGCACAGCGCCATCGCGATCATCGCGCGCTGGCGCATGCCGCCGGAGAACTCGTGCGGGTAGTTGTCCACGCGCCGGTCCGGCTGCGGGATGCCGACGCGGCCGAGCATGTCGATCGCGTGCTTGCGGGCGACCCGCTTGCTGACGTTGTTGTGCACCCGGTACGCCTCGACGATCTGGGCGCCCACCGTGTAGTAGGGGTGCATGGCCGACAGCGGATCCTGGAAGATCATCGCCATCTTCTTGCCGCGCAGCCGGCGCACGTGCTCGGCGCTCGCCCCGACCAGTTCCTCGCCGTCCAGCCAGATCTCGCCGGAGATCCTGGCCCGGCCCCCCTTGTGCAGGCCGAGGATGCCCAGGCTGGTGACGCTCTTGCCGGAGCCGGACTCGCCGACGATGCCGAGGGTCCTGCCCCGGTCGAGCCGGAACGAGAGCCCGTCGACGGACTTGACCAGGCCGTCGTCGGTCGGGAAGTGGATGCGCAGGTCGTTCACTTCCAGGAACGAATCGGTACGCGGGGCCCTGCCGCCCGTCTCGGCGGCCGGCGCGCTGGTCGTCTCGCTCATGACAGCCTCACCCTCGGGTCGACCACCGCGTACAGCAGGTCGACGATCAGGTTGGCGAACACCACGAAGAACGCCGCGAGCATGGTGACGCCCAGGATCTGCGGCAGGTCGTTCTTGACGATCGCGTTCACCGCGTACTTGCCCACGCCGTTCAGCGAGAACGTGCTCTCGGTGAGCACGGCCCCGCCGAGCAGCAGGCCGAAGTCCAGGCCGAAGATCGTGACGATCGGCGTGAGCGCGCCGCGCAGCCCGTGCTTGGCGATCACCCGGGACTCGGGCAGGCCCTTGGCGCGCGCGGTGCGGATGTAGTCCTCGCCCATGGTCTCCAGCATGCCCGCCCGGGTGAGCCGCGCGTACGCGGCGGCGTAGAGGAAGGCCAGGGTGATCCACGGCAGGATCAGGTTGTAGGCCCACTGGGCCGGATTCTCCGAGAACGGGGTATAGCTGCCGCCGGGCGCGGTGATGCCCAGCGTGTAGCTGAACAGGACCAGCGACGCGATGCCGGTGAAGAAGATCGGCAGGGAGACGCCGGCCAGCGCCACGCCCATCGCGGCCCGGTCGAACAGGCTGCCCCGCCGCAGCGCCGACAGCACGCCGGTGGCGATTCCGCCGACCAGCCACAGCACCGAGGCGCCGAAGGCCAGCGAGACCGTGACCGGCAGGCGGTCGAGCAGGTCGGGCCAGACCGGCTGCCGGGTGATGAACGAGTAGCCGAAGCAGGGGGCGGGGCACTGCTCCACGCCCGCGCCGGTGTCGTACTCGGCACCGGTGAACACCCCCGCGATCCAGCGCCCGTACTGCACGACCAGCGGGTCGTTGAAACCCAGCCGTTCGGCCTGGAGGGCGACGATCTCGGCGTTGGCGGCACGGCCCACGTAGCGGTTGGCCATGTCCATCGCCGTCGCGCCGGCCAGCCGCGGCACCACGAAGAAGATCGAAAAGGTGACCATGCTCACCACGATGAGCATCAACAGTGCGCCGATCAGGCGCCGAACGATGTAAGTGCCCACACCTTCCCCCGGCTCCGGGGCCGGCCCGCGACGGGCCGGCCCCTAGCGGTCTCGGCTATCGAACGGACCGATCGGTCACGCGACGCCCATGTTCAGGTACTCGTACATGTCGAACGCGCCGGTGACGAACACGTTGGTCGCGCCCTTGGGACGGACCAGCACGGCCTTGGACCACACGATCGGCAGCACGAACGCCTGCTCCATGACCATCTGGTCGACCTGGCCCCACAGCGCGTCGCGCTTGGCCTTGTCGGTCTCCACGTAGGCCTGGTCGATCACCTTGTCGATCTCAGGGCTCTTGATGCTGATGTTGTAGTTGCCCGACTCGCGGATCGTCCGGCTGTCGGTGATCTGGGACATGAAGCCGAAGCCGTCGTTCCAGTCGGCGCCCCAGCCGTGGGTGCCGAGGCCGATGCCGTTGTCCTTCACGAACTTCGGCTTGCCGAAGTACAGCGTGAAGTAGTCACTGGTCGGGTAGCCCTTGAGGTTGAGCTTGATGCCGACCTTGGCGAGCGACTGCTGCAGCGACTCGGCGGCGGCCTTCTCCTTGGGCCGGTCGGAGCGGTAGGCCATGGTGGTCTCGAAGCCGTTGGGCTGGCCGCACTTGGCGAGCGCCTCCTTGGCCTTGGCCACGTCGCCGGTGCCGGTCGGGTACAGGTCCAGCTTCTTCCAGCCGCCGATCGACGGCGGCATCAGGCCGGTCGCGATCTCGCCGCCGGCGTACTCGCCGCCGTAGGCGTTCTGCAGGCTGACCCGGTCGGCCGCGTAGAGCACGGCCTTGCGGCACTCGATGTTGTCGAACGGCTTGACGTCCGGAACGATCGGGATGTACCAGGTGCGGGCGCCGGTCGGGTTGTCCACCCGCTCCTTCAGCGTCGGGTCGCTCAGCACGCGGCCGAGGGCGGCCGGCTGCACGCCGGTGCCCGCGAGGTCGACGTGCAGGTCACCGGAGATGATCCGGTTGTCCAGGTCGTCGGAGTTGACGCCCAGGGAGATCTCGTACCGGTCCGGCAGCGCCTTGCGGATCGGGTCGGTGGCCGGGTCCCAGTTCGGGTTGCGCACCAGCGTGTACTGCTTGCCGGCCTGGACGCTCTCGAACATGTACGGGCCGGAGGCGATCGGGTGGTCCCGGTACTTGCTGCCGGTGTCCTTGGCCTGCGGCACCGGGATGGTGGGGGGCAGCGCGGCGAAGTTGTCGAAGCCGCCGTAGGGCTTCTTCAGGTGGAAGACGATCGTCTGGTCGTCCGGCGTCTCGATCGCCTGGTCGGTGTTGACGTCCGGGGTCTTGTAGACGGTCTTGAAGTCCTTGGGCAGGTCCAGCCAGTCGTTGAAGTACGTCGGGCCGTTGGGGAAGGTCTCCTTGTCCAGCGACCGCAGCACGGCGTACTTGACATCCTTGGACGTGATCGGCGTGCCGTCCTCGAACTTGACGCCCGAGCGCAGCTTGTAGGTCCAGGTCTTCCCGTCATCGCTGGGGGTGCCCAGGCTCTCGGCGAGGTCCGGCACCAGTTCCCGGCCCTTGGCGCCTGGCGCGGGGTTGTAGGTGACCAGCGGCCGGCCGTAAATGCGGATCAGGTTCCACGACAGGGCGTAGTAGGTGTCGCCGGGGTCGATCGAGTCCCAGTCCTCGGAGATCGCGAACTTGAGCGTGCCGCCCTTCTTGTCCGAAGGGTTGAACACGTTCTCCAGCGCGGCGTTCTGGACGTCCTTCGCGGCGGCCGCGGAGGAGCCGCCCCCGGACTGGGAACCGCCGCCGCCACCTCCACAGGCGGACAGGCTCAGGGCGAGGGCCGTGCCCGCCGCCGTGAGAGCCAGTAGGGATCTCTTTGTCATTGCTAGCACCCCTTGGTGGTTGGGATAACGGGGATGTGATGCGGTGGTCAGCGTGATGACTTGGGATCCAGCGCGTCGCGCAACCCGTCGCCGAACAGGTTGAACGCGAGCACGGTGATGAAGATCGCCATGCCGGGGAAGAACATGAAGTGCGGAACGGTGTAGTACTTCACCGCCTGGGAGATCAGGCCTCCCCAGGTGGGCGTGGGCGCCTGGACCCCGACGCCGAGGAACGACAGCGCCGCCTCGAACAGCACGTTGGTCGGGATCAGCAGGGTGGAGTAGATCAGGATCGGCGCGATCAGGTTGGGCAGGATCTCACGGAACAGGATGTACGGCCCGCGGGCGCCGAGGCTGCGCGCGGCGTCGACGAACTCGCGTTCGCGCAGCGACAGCGTCTGACCGCGGATGATGCGCCCGATGTACGGCCAGTTGAAGAAGCCGATGACGAAGATCAGCAGTCCGATGCGCAGGGTGTCCCCCTTGACGCCGAGCTGCTGCTCGAACTGGGCCAGCACGCCGACCAGGGCGAGGGCGAACACCAGCAGCGGGAAGGCGAGGAAGACGTCCATCAGGCGGCTGATGAGGTAGTCCACCCAGCCGCCGAAGTAGCCGGCGACGATGCCCATGACGGTGCCGATGAGCACCGAGAGCAGGGTGGCGAAGAACGCGATCATCAGCGAGATGCGCGAGCCGTACACGACCCGGCTGAACAGGTCGCGGCCGGTCTGCGGCTCGACGCCGAACAGGAAGTCGGAGCTGATGCCCGAACCGCCCTTGGGGAACTGGGTGACGGGGTCGATCATCTCCTCGTGGTACTCGAGGGGCGGATGACCCAGCAGTTTCACGACCAGCGGAGCGAAGATCGCGACCAGGATGAGGAACAGCACCACCAGCGCACCGGCCATCGCCACCTTGTCCCGCTTGAGGCGGTTCCAGGCGATCCGGCCGAGTGAACGGCCCTGGATCGCCTTTCCGCTCGCTCCTTCGAGCACGGACTCCGGCTGAGCCTCAAGCGTGCTGCCCGGCACGTCGAGCGGTGCGCTCATACTGTCGGCCCCCTGGGTTGCAGACGACATGACTAACGCGCCGACTGTCTGTGGACAGCGCGGCTTCGGACCACCCTAATGTGGTCCCAGGAGGCAGAATCTATGTGCTGAGCTGCGCTGACCAGTACATGAACGGGCTATGTAGCGCAACTGTGATTCATGCGAAACTCATTCGTGTTGATCTTGGTGGAAGTGTCAGGAAAGTGTCATGGTTGTGTCTCAGAACCGTGACAGACAAGGGAAAAACAGGGACACATTTTTACCCCGGTACGACGCGGATAACCGCCGAAGCGGCGATTTCCGTTAACTGATGCCGCGCCGCTTGAGAATGTCCTCAATGTCCGAGAAATCATCGTCCGCGACCGGTTCCTGCCGCTTCGGCGGCAGCGGCTGGGTGGGCCTGGCGGGCTGGGCGGCGGGCTGGGCGCGCCCGCGATCCCGCCCGGCGGCGGCCGGGGCCTGCGCCGTCGCCCCGCCCGAGGCGGACCGGCCGCGCCGCCGGATCACGCCGGACACCACGAACAGCAGCGCCGACAGGCCGGCGAGGATCACGCCCGCCCACACCGCCGGGGAGAGCACCAGACCGGTCACGAACGAGACCGCCGCGGTGCCGATCTGCCACAGCGTCTGCAGCGCCCCGGTCAGGTAGGCCGCCATGGGCAGCAACGCCCAGGCCGTCATCCGCAGGCCGGAGCCGACGCCGCGGCGGCGGAACGCCAGGAAGGCCAGCACCAGGCCGGCCGCGGTCAGGCCCGCGCACAGCGGGAACCACGCGATTTGATCGAATGTCATATCCGCCTCGCACCGTGGGGATTCGGTTATCCCTTCCATCCTGGCACGTCGGGCGGCGCCCGCCTCTCCTCCGCAGGGAGGGCTCTTCCCCTAGGGGAATCCCCGGTAAATGCCGGTAAAGACCCGGAATGCCCCGGGAGCGCCCGCAGGACGCGTCGCGGGGCTCGCTGTGGACCCGTCATGGACCCGTCATGGACCCGCTATGGGCCCGCTAGACGTCGGCGAAGAGGCCGCGCAGGCGCTCGACGGTGACCTTGAGCAGGGAGCCCGCGACGAGCCGCCCCGGCGCGTCCGGGATCGGCAGCACGCTGGGGACGGCCACCACCCGGCAGCCCGCGGCGGTCGCCGCCGTCACCCCGTTGGGCGAGTCCTCCAGCACGACGCACGACCCGGGCGGCACCCCCAGCAGCCGGGCCGCCAGCAGGTAGGGCTCCGGGTCGGGCTTGGGGCGGGCCACGTCGTCGCCGGTCACCACGACGTCGAACCGCTCGCGGCCGACCACGTCGAGCACCGCGCCCGCGATGGCGGAGGCCGAGGAGGTCACCAGGCCGGTGCGCACGCCGGCCTCGCGCACGGCGGTCAGCAGCTCGTCGGCGCCCGGCATGAGGTCCACGCCCTCGGCCAGCCTGCTCGTCATGCCCGCGAGCATCCGGGCGGCGACGACGTCGGCGCCGACGTCCGTGCCGGTCACCTTGACGATGTACGCGGCGGTGGAGGCCATCGAGCCGCCCACGAGCTCCTGCTGGTGCGCCCGGCCCCAGGTGCCGCCGAGGCTCTCGACCACCTCGGTCTCCACGGCGTACCACACCTTCTCGGTGTCCACCAGCAGGCCGTCCATGTCGAACAGGACCGCCTCCATGCCCACCCCCGAATCCGGTTTCGAACGGTCACGCGGACGGGCACGACGCCGCCGTGCCCGTTCCGTTCGGATTGTCACACCCGTTCGCGGCGAACGGGTGAACGGCCTCTCACACCTTGAAGTACTTGGCCTCCGGGTGGTGGGCGATCAGCGCCGAGGTGGACTGCTCGGGGTGGAGCTGGAACTCCTCCGACAGGCCGACGCCGATCCGGGCCGGGTCGAGCAGTTCGAACACCTGCCGCTGGTCCTCAAGGTTGGGGCAGGCCGGGTAGCCGAAGGAGTAGCGGCAGCCCCGGTACCGCACGTCGAGGATGCCGTCCATGTCGTCCGGGTCCTCGGCGGACAGGCCGAGCTCCTCGCGGACCCGCGCGTGCCAGAACTCCGCCAGCGCCTCGGTGAGCTGCACCGACAGGCCGTGCAGTTCGAGGTACTCGCGGTAGGCGTCCTTGGCGAACAGCTCCTGCGTGGCCTCGCTGATCCGCGAGCCCATGGTGACCACCTGGAGGGCGATGACGTCGGTCTCCCCCGACTCGCGGGGCCGGAAGTAGTCCGACAGGCACAGGTGCCGGTCGCGGCGCTGCCGGGGGAAGGTGAAGCGGGTGCGCTCGGCGCCGGAGTCGTCGAGGATGATCAGGTCGTCGCCCTCGCTGACGCACGGGAAGTAGCCGTAGACCACGGCCGCCTGGAGCAGGTTCTCGGTCTGCAGGCGCTCCAGCCACATGCGCAGCCGGGGCCGCCCCTCGGTCTCCACCAGTTCCTCGTACGACGGGCCGGCGTGCCGCCCCGAGCCCCGCGCGGCCTTGAGTCCCCACTGGCCCATGAACGTCGCCCGCTCGTCGAGGTAGGCGGCGTAGTCGGCGAGCGGGATGCCCTTGACCACCCGGTCGCCGGTGAACGGCGGCTTCGGCACCGGGTTGTCGACGGCGACGTCGGAGCGCGTCGGCAGCTCGTCCTCGGGCGTGCGGACCAGTCGCGCGCCCGTGCGCACCCGGCGGGTGCGCAGCGGCGGCAGCGTCGCGCCGTCCTCGCCGCGCTTGACGGCCATGAACGCGTCCATCAGCCGCAGGCCCTCGAAGGCGTCGCGGGCGTAGCGCACCTCGCCCTGGTACAGGTCGGCGAGGTCCTGCTCGACGTAGGCGCGGGTGAGGGCCGCGCCGCCGAGCAGCACCGGGTAGCGCGCGGCGATGCCCCGGGAGTTGATCTCCTCGAGGTTCTCCTTCATCACCACCGTGGACTTCACCAGCAGGCCGGACATCCCGATCACGTCGGCCCGCTTGGCCTCGGCGGCCTCAAGGATCGCCGACACCGGCTGCTTGATGCCGAGGTTGATCACCTCGTAGCCGTTGTTGGACAGGATGATGTCGACCAGGTTCTTGCCGATGTCGTGCACGTCGCCCTTGACGGTGGCGAGCACGATGCGCCCCTTGCCGCCGGACTCGACCTTCTCCATGTGCGGCTCCAGGTAGGCGACCGCGGCCTTCATCACCTCGGCCGACTGGAGCACGAACGGAAGCTGCATCTCGCCCGCGCCGAACAGGTCGCCGACGGTCTTCATGCCGTCGAGCAGCACGTCGTTGATGATCTCCAGGGCGGGGCGGGTCTCCAGCGCGAGGTCGAGGTCGGCCTCCAGGCCCTTGCGCTCGCCGTCGATGATGCGGCGCTTGAGCCGCTCCCACAGCGGCAGGGCGGCCAGCTCGGCGGCCCGGTCCTGGCGCATCGAGGCCGCGTCCACGCCCTCGAACAGCTCCATGAACCGCTGCAGCGGGTCGTAGCCCTCCCGCCGCCGGTCGTACACCAGGTCGAGCGCGACCTCGCGCTGCTCGGCGGGGATGCGCGCCATCGGGAGGATCTTGGAGGCGTGCACGATCGCCGAGTCGAGCCCGGCGTTGACGGCCTCGTTGAGGAAGACCGAGTTGAGCACGATGCGCGCGGCCGGGTTGAGGCCGAACGAGACGTTCGACACGCCGAGCGTGGTCTGCACGTTCGGGTGGCGCCGCTTCAGCTCGCGGATCGCCTCGATCGTCTCCAGGGCGTCGCGGCGGGTCTCCTCCTGGCCGGTGGCGATTGGGAAGGTGAGGCAGTCGACGATGATGTCCTCGATCCGCATGCCCCAGTTGCCGGTGAGGTCCTCGATCAGCCGTACGGCGACGCGCACCTTGTGCTCGGCGGTGCGGGCCTGCCCCTCCTCGTCGATGGTGAGCGCGACCACCGCCGCGCCGTGCTCCTTGACCAGCGGCATGATGCGGGCGATGCGCGAGTTCGGGCCGTCGCCGTCCTCGTAGTTCACCGAGTTGATCACGGCCCGGCCGCCGAGCATCTCCAGGCCCGCCTGGATCACCGCGGGCTCGGTGGAGTCGAGCACGATCGGCAGCGTGGAGGCGGTGGCGAAGCGGAACGCCAGCTCCTTCATGTCGGCGACGCCGTCGCGGCCGACGTAGTCGACGCACAGGTCGAGCATGTGCGCGCCGTCGCGGGCCTGCGCGCGGGCGATCTCCACGCACTCGTCCCACTGCTCGGCGAGCATCGCCTCGCGGAACGCCTTGGAGCCGTTGGCGTTGGTGCGCTCGCCGATGGCCAGGAACGAGGTGTCCTGCCGGAACGGCACGTGCTGGTACAGCGAGGCGGCGCCCGCCTCCGGGCGGGGGCGGCGCACGACGCGCTCGCGCCCGCCGATGCGCTCGACCACCTGGCGCAGGTGCTCGGGGGTGGTGCCGCAGCAGCCGCCGACCAGGGCCAGGCCGTAGTCGCGGGCGAAGGCGTCGTGGGCGTCGGCGAGCTCGGCGGGGCTCAGCGGGTAGTAGGCGCCGTCGGAGGTGAGCTCGGGCAGGCCCGCGTTGGGCATGCACGACAGCGGCAGGCGGCAGTGCCTGGCCAGGTACCGCAGGTGCTCGCTCATCTCGGTGGGGCCGGTGGCGCAGTTGAGGCCGATCATGTCCACGCCGAGCGGCTCGACGGCGGTGAGGGCGGCGCCGATCTCCGAGCCGAGCAGCAGGGCGCCGTTGGTCTCGACGGTCACCTGGGCGATGATCGGCACGTCGCGGCCGGACTCGGCCACGGCGCGCTTGGCGCCGGTGACCGCGGCCTTGAGCTGGAGCAGATCCTGGCAGGTCTCGACGATGATCGCGTCGACGCCCCCGGCGACGAGCCCGGCGGCGTTGCTCTGGTAGGCGTCGCGCAGCCGGGCGAACGAGACGTGGCCGAGGGTGGGCAGCTTGGTGCCCGGGCCCATCGAGCCGAGCACGTAGCGCGGGTGGTCGGCGGTGGACCAGTGGTCGGCCCGCTCGCGGGCCAGCCGCGCCCCCGCCTCGGAGTACTCGTAGACGCGCTCGGCGATGCCGTACTCTCCGAGGTTGCCGAGGTTGGCCCCGAAGGTGTTGGTCTCCACGCAGTCGACGCCGACCTCCAGGTAGGCGTCGTGCACGGCCCGCACCACGTCGGGCCGTGTGACGTTGAGCACCTCGTTGCAGCCCTCGTGGCCCTCGAAGTCGTCGAGTGTGATCTCGTGGCGCTGCAGCATCGTCCCCATGGCCCCGTCGGCGACCAGGATGCGCTGTGACAGGGCCTCTCGGAAGGATGGTCTGCTCATGCGCCAAGCTTATCGGGACGATCGGCGGCGCTCGCCGGGCGTACGAACGGAAGCACAGGCGGGGGCACGGACCGGAGCACGGCGGGAGCGCTCCCACCCAGCCCGTCCAAGGCGGCGGGGCCATGCCGTCGCATTCAAGCACGGCCAGCGAATAGTCTTAGGCGAAGGCCGCGCCCTGGCGGCCGGGCGAAGGAGGAGGCGGCGCGTGATCGAGCTCGAAGGGCTTCCCGAGCTCGTCGACCCGGTGCTCATCGCCGCGTTCGAAGGCTGGAACGACGCGGGCGAGGCGTCTAGCGGCGTGCTCGCGCACCTGGAGACCGAGTGGAAGGCCAGCCTGCTGGTGGCGCTGGACCCCGAGGACTACTACGACTTCCAGGTCACCCGCCCGATCGTCGAACTCGGCGAGGGCATGACGCGTTCGATCATCTGGCCGACGACGCGGCTGCTGTACGCCCGCCCGCCCGGCAGCGAGCGGGACGTGGTGCTGCTGCGCGGCATTGAGCCGAACATGCGCTGGCGCACGTTCTGCGCCGAGATCGTGGGCCTGTGCCACGAGCTGGGCGTGGAGCGGGCGGTGCTGCTGGGCGCGCTGCTCAACGACTCGCCGCACACCCGCCCGGTGCCGGTGGTCGGGACCGTGAGCGACCCGGGGCTGGCGCGCCGGCTGAACCTGGAGCAGACCCGGTACGAGGGCCCGACCGGGATCGTGGGCGTGCTCCAGCAGGCGCTGAGCTCGGCGGGCCTGGAGACGGTCTCGCTGTGGGCGTCGGTGCCGCACTACGTGGCCCAGCCGCCCAACCCGAAGGCGACGCTCGCCCTGCTGCGCCGCGTGGAGGACATGCTGGAGGTCCCGATGCCGCTGGGCGACCTGCCCGAGGAGGCGCGGGCCTGGGAGCGCGGCGTCGACGAGCTCGCCTCGCAGGACTCCGAGGTCGCCGAGTACGTCCGCGAGCTTGAGGAGCGCAAGGACGCCACCGAGCTGCCGGAGGCGAGCGGCGACGCCATCGCCGCCGAGTTCGAGCGCTACCTGCGCCGCCGCGACGGCGACAACGACCGCTGAGCGCCCGCCCCGCGCCGGGCGGACGCGGGCCGGCTATCCGGCCCGGCTGCCGTCGCGGCGCCGGATGGGGCCCGGCAGGTTCGCGGGGGCGTCGCGGCCGGTCGTGGCGAGGGCCTCGTCGTAGCGGGTCCAGACCAGGGCGGCCAGGTCGGCGTCGACGCCGAGCGGGGCCGTGACCAGGTCGGCGTCGCAGGACTCCAGCCGCCGCTGGAAGTGGCCGGGCGCCAGCAGGTAGGACGCGACCGCGACGCGCGGCGCGGGGCCGCGGCGCGTCAGGTCGAGGGCCTCGGTCACCGTGGGGCCTCCGGCGGACAGGAAGGCGGCGGTCACCGGGCGGGCGAGCCGTACCGACAGCAGGCGGGCGGCGGCGCGCACGTCCTCCAGGGCGCACGGGTCGGAGGAGCCCGCCGCGCCGAGGATCACCGCGTCGGCGGTGCGCAGCCCCGCCGACGCGAGGCGCCGGGTCAGCACCGAGGTGAGCAGGGGGTGCGGGCCGAGTTGCCGGGCGACCAGGGTGCCGGGCCGGGTCCTGGCGATCACGCTGGGCAGGTCGATGTGCACGTGGTAGCCGCCGGCCAGCAGCAGCGGCACCACGACCGCCGGGCCGCGCACGCCCGCCAGGACGTCCGGCAGCGGCGGGGAGCTGATCTCCAGGAAGCCGAGCTCCACGCGGCTGCCGGGGCGGAGCGCGCGCACGCGGGCGGCGAGCGCGGCGAGCACGGCCTCCCCCGCGGGGTCCCGGGTGCCGTGGGCCACGAGCACCAGGGTCCGCTGGAGGCCGCCCGGGGCCGGGTCGTCTCGTCCCCCCGCCTCGCGGGCGAGGCCCGCCGAGGCGGCCAGGGTGAGACGCGGGCGGTCGGTACTCAGCCCGCGCCGCGACCCGCGCCTCAACCCGCGCCCCCGCCGCCGTACGCCGGTCGTGCCGTCACTGCGCGCCGTCCCGGTCGCAGGAGAGCCGGTAGCCGCGCTTGACCACGGTCTCGACGATGCCGGACGGGCCGAGGGCCCGGCGCAGGCGGGTGATGGCCATCTCCACGGCGTGCTCGGCCGAATCCCTGGACGGGCCGCCGGGCAGCACCAGGCGCAGGTCGGCGCGGGAGACCACGTGCCCCGGCTTGTCGGCCAGGCGCTTGAGCACCGCCATCGGGGCCGGCGGCAGCGGCTTGAGCTCGCCGTCGACGACGACGGCGTGGCCGCGGATCTCCAGCCGGTGCCCGCCGGCGACCAGGCGGGTGACGCTGTGCTCGGGCAGGTGCCGGGCGAGCAGGCGGGCCAGCGCGCCCAGGCGCGAGCGTTCTGGCTGGATCACCGGTACGCCCCGGGAGACGAGCGGCCCCGCGGTGACCGGGCCCACGCAGGCGGTGACGACCGGCCCGCTGAAGGCGGCGAGCAGCGCGTCCTCCAGGCCCTCGGCGCGGGCGGCGTTGAGCATCGCCAGCACGGCCGGGGCGCTGGTGAAGGCGACCGCGTCGACCGATCCGGAGATCGCCTGGCTGACCAGGCGGCGCAGCGGCGAGGGGTCGCGGTAGGGCAGCCAGCGGTAGACGGGGACCTCGATGACGTCCGCGCCCGCCTCGCGCAGCGCGGAGACGAATCCGGTGAGCGGCTCCCCGTGCAGCTGCACGGCGATGCGCCGGCCGGTCAGGTCCTGTTCGAGCAGGTAGTCCTTGACCTCCTCGCAGGATTCGGAGTCGGGCGTCCAGTGGTCGTTGAGGCCGGCCGCGCGCACCGCGCCGCGCGCCTTGGGGCCGCGGGTGAGCAGCCGGGCGGCGTTCAGGTGCTCGGCGAGGTCGCCGGACAGGCCCCAGCCCTCGGCCGCGGCCATCCAGCCGCGGAAGCCCACGCCGGTGGTGACCACGACGTCGTGGATGGGCCCGGCCAGGCACTCGCGGGTGGCGGCGAGCAGGTCGGCGTCCTCTGACAGCGGCACCAGCCGGATGGCGGGCGCGCGGACGACGCGGGCGCCGCGCCGTTCGAGGAGGGCGGCGAACTCCTCCTTGCGGCGGGTCGCGGTCACCCCGATGGTGAAGCCGGCCAGGGCGTCGGGCGCGGTCTCCGGCGAGGTTTCCGATGAGAATTCCGACTGGCTCTCGGACGGGGTCAACGTCTCCTCCAGCAGCGCCGTCATCGGGCCCCCTCCGCCGGCCCGTGCGTTCGGCCGCGTCCGGCGGCCCGGGCCGGACCCGTGTCCGGGCGCACCCGCCTGCGCGGCAGCCCCGGGCTCGGTCCCCCGAGCCCCTCACCACTGTGCGTCATAAGATCTCCTTGTGTGCGTGAGTCCCCAGGCGGCGCGCCTGGGGACGGGTTCGCGGCGTCCCCGCCGCCGCGGCCGGAACGGGCCCGCCGTCCCGCCCGGCGCCGGGCGGCGTCCGGGGCGGGCCGGGAGGACCGGCCGGTGCCGCGAGGGCCGGTCCGCACCGCGCTGCGGGATGGGTCAACGGCCGACCTCCACCGCGCCGTCGTGGACGCGGACCGGGTAGACCGGCACGGCCGTCTCGGGGTCGTCCAGGCAGCGCCCGGTGACCAGGGAGAAGACCTGCTTGTGCATGGGCGAGGCCACGGTCGGCTCGCCTCGCCTGGTGCCCACGATGCCGCGGGAGAGCACGTAGGCGCCGCTGTAGGGATCGCGGTTCCCGATCGCGAAGAGCTCGCCGTCGAAGGTGCGGAAGATCGCGATCTGCTCGCCGTCCACCAGCACGCAGGCGCCGCGCTCGGGGAGCAGGTCGGTGTACGCGCAGACGGCGGTCCAGGCACCCGGGCGGGTCGCGGTCGCCGTGCTCGTGGTGGCCGTGCTCGTGGTGGTCACTGTGGTCGCCGTGGTCGCCGTGGTCGCCGTGGTCGCCGTGGTCGCCGTGGTCGCCGTGGTCATCGTGTCGAGCATCGTCATGATCGGACCATCTCCAATGGGATCAGGATGGGCTTGATCTGGTCGCGTTCGGTTTCGAAGACGATCGAGGGGTCGGGGGTGTCGGGCGCGTTGACGAAGCTGACGAAGCGGCGCAGCTTCTCCGGATCCTCGATGGTGGCGCGCCACTCGTCGACGTATCCGGCCACGTGCCGCTCCATCTGGGCGTCGAGGTCGGCGCAGATGCCCAGCGAGTCCTCCATGATCACCTCACGGAGGTAGTCGAGCCCGCCGTCCAGGGCCTCCAGCCAGGCGGCGGTACGCTGCAGCCGGTCGGCGGTGCGGATGTAGAACATCAGGAACCGGTCGATGGCGCGCACCAGGTCCTCGTCGGACAGGTCGGCGGCGAGCAGGTCGGCGTGGCGGGGCTTGAAGCCGCCGTTGCCGCCGACGTACAGGTTCCAGCCCTGCTCGGTGGCGATGACCCCGAAGTCCTTGCCGCGCGCCTCGGCGCACTCGCGGGCGCAGCCCGACACCGCCGCCTTGATCTTGTGCGGGGAGCGCAGGCCCCGGTAGCGCAGTTCGAGGGCGATGGCCATGCCGACCGAGTCCTGTACGCCGTACCGGCACCAGGTCGAGCCGACGCAGGACTTCACCGTGCGCAGCGCCTTGCCGTACGCGTGACCGGATTCGAAGCCGGCGTCGACCAGGCGCTTCCAGATCCGCGGGAGCTGCTCGACGCGGGCGCCGAACAGGTCGATGCGCTGGCCTCCGGTGATCTTGGTGTAGAGGCCGAAGTCGCGGGCCACCTCGCCGATGACGATGAGCTTCTCCGGGGTGATCTCGCCGCCGGGGATGCGCGGCACGACCGAGTAGGTGCCGTTCTTCTGGATGTTGGCGAGGAAGTGGTCGTTGGTGTCCTGCAGCGCGGCCTGCTCACCGTCGAGGATGTGGCCGTTGCCGAGGGAGGCGAGGATGGACGCGACCGTGGGCTTGCACACGTCGCAGCCGCGTCCGGTGCCGTGCTCGGCGATGAGCTGGGAGAAGGTGGTGATGCCGCGCACCCGCACGATGTCGAACAGCTCGGCCCTGCTGTAGGCGAAGTGCTCGCACAGCGCCTTGCCGACCTCCACGCCGGACTTGACGAGGATGGTCTGGAGCATCGGGACGCAGCTTCCGCAGGTGGTGCCGGCCCGGGTGCACTTCTTGATTGTGGCGACGTCGTCGCAGCCCTCGTCGGCGATGGCGGCGCGGATGCGCCCGGCGGTGACGTTGTTGCAGGAGCACACCTGCGCGTCGTCGGGGAGGTCCACGGCGACGCCGCCGGTCCCGGCGAACAGCAGCTCGGTCGGGCTGCCCGGCAGCTCGCGGCCCACCATCGGCCGCAGGCTGTCGTACGGCTTGGCGTCCCCGACGCAGATGCCGCCGAGCAGGGTGCGCGCGTCGTCGCTGACGAACAGCTTCTTGTACACGCCCTCGATCGGGTCCAGGTACGTCACGTCGAGCGCGCCCTCGGGGGTGATGTCGCCGAAGCTGGCCACGTCCACGCCGAGCAGCTTGAGCTTGGTGGACAGGTCGGCGGAGGTGAACTCGTCCGCGCCGCCGCAGATGCGGCCCGCGGCCACCTCGGCCTGGGTGAAGCACGGCCCGACCAGGCCGTAGACCATGCCGCCGACGAGCGCGCACTCGCCGATGGCGTAGATCGCCGGGTCGCTGGTACGCATGCCGGAGTCGACGGCGATGCCGCCGCGCGGGCCGACCTCCAGGCCGCAGCCGCGGGCCAGCTCGTCGCGGGGCCGTACGCCGGCGGAGAAGACCACCAGGTCGGTCTCGATGACCGCGCCGCCGGGCATGACCATGCGGGCCACCCGCCCGTCGGGCCCGGCCTCGACGCGCTCCACGCCCGCGCCGGTGTGCACGGTCAGCCCCAGGGCCTCGACGTGGCCGCGCAGCACCGCGCCGCCGCCCTCGTCCACCTGCCGGGGCATGAGCCAGGGGCTCATCTCGACGACGTGGGTGGCGAGCCCGAGCCCGCGCAGCGCGTCGGCGGCCTCCAGGCCGAGCAGGCCGCCGCCGACCACCACGCCCGCGGCGGCGTCCCGGGCCCGGTCCCGGATGGCGTCCAGGTCCTCGATGGTCCGGTAGACGAAGCATCCGGGCAGGTCGTGGCCGGGCACCGGCGGCACGAACGGCCTGGATCCGGTGGCGAGCACGAGCACGTCGTACGGCTCGGCGTGCCCGGAGGCGGTGAGCACCCGCCGGGCCTGGCGGTCGATGCCGGTCACCGGGTCGCCCAGCCGCAGCGTGACGTCCTCGGGCACCGGGTAGGTGAGGTCCTCGGCGCTCTTGCCGCCCAGGTAGGAGGTGAGCGCGACCCGGTCGTACGCGGGCCGGGGCTCCTCCCCCAGCACGGTGATCACGCCGCCGAACCCCAGGGCCTTCAGCTTCTCGATGAGCCGGTGCGCGGCCGGGCCGTGCCCGACGACGACGAGCCTCATCGCGTCCGTTCCGTTCCCGTTCGCCGCTACGGCGCTCACGCCGAAACCCCTTCCTGCTCGCACAGCCAGCCGACGATGCCCTCCACCGCGTCGCGGCAGCTCCCGCACCCGGTGGTGGCCCGGGTGGCGGCGGCCACGGCGTCGGCGTCCCGGGCGCCGGACTCCCAGCAGGCCCGGATCTGGCCCTTGGTCACGTTGTTGCACTGGCACACCTTGGCCGAGTCCGGCATGCGCACCGGGCTGTCGGCGACCGCGGCACCGCCGCCCACGCCGGGGAACAACAGCCCGGCCCGGTCGCCGGGCAGCGGGGCGCCCCGGTCGTACAACTGGGTGAGGGTGCCGACCGCCGGGCTCTCGCCGAGCAGGATCACCCCGACCAGCCGGTCGTCGCGGATGACGAGCTTGCGGTAGGTGCCGTTGCGACGGTGGCTGAAGCGGACGATCTCGGCGTCGTCCTCGGTCAGGTGCGTCTCCCCCATCGCGGCGAGCTCCACGCTGGCCGCCTTGAGCCGGGTGACCAGCCGCGAGCCGGTGTAGCGCGCGCCCGCGTCGGTCCCGGTGATCAGGTCGGCGACCACGCCCGCCTGCTCCCAGGCGGGGGCGACCAGGCCGTACACGGTGCCGGCGTGCTGGCAGCACTCCCCGATCGCGTAGATCGCCGGGTCGTCGGTGCGCATCTCGTCGTCGACGACGATGCCGCGCTCGACCTCCAGACCGGCCTCGCGGGCCAGCGCGGTGACGGGCCGCACGCCGCAGGCGAACACCACCAGGTCGGCCTCGATCGTCTCGCCGCCGGTCAGCTCGACCAGGTGGCCGGGGCCGTCGCCGCGGATGGCGGTGACGCTGGCGCCGGTGCGGATGTCCACGCCGAGCCCGGCGAGGGTCTGCCCCAGCACCAGCCCGGCCTCGGCGTCGAGCTGGCGTTCCATCAGGTGCTCGGCGAGGTGGACCAGGGTGACCGGCATGCCGCGCCCGGCCAGGCCGCGCGCCGCCTCGACGCCGAGCAGCCCGCCGCCGACGACGACGGCGCGGCGGGCGGTCTGCGCCTCCTTGACGATGCGCTCGCAGTCGTCGAGCGTGCGAAAGGCGACGGCCCGCTCGGCGCCCTCGATCGGCGGCACCACCGGCTCGCTGCCGAGGGCCAGCACGAGGATGTCGTACGGCTCGCGCGTCCCGTCGGCCGCCACGACCGTCCTGGCCTCGCGGTCGATCGCCGTCACCTCGACGCCGAGGCGGGCGGTGACGTCGTGCTCGCCGTACCAGGAGGGGTCGAGCAGCCGCACCTGGTCGGGCCGGGAGGTGCCGGCGACCACGTTGGACAGCAGCACCCGGTTGTACGGTTGCCACGCCTCGGCGCCGAAGACGGTGATCCGGATGTTCCTGTCGCGGGCGCGCACCTCGCCGACCAGGCGCGAGCCCGCCATGCCGTTGCCGACGACGACCAGCCTGGGCGGCCGACCCCGGTGCCGTTGACCGTTCCTCATGCGACCCTCTCCAGCCTGACCGCGCAGACCTTGAACTCCGGCATGCGCGAGTGGGGATCCAAAGCGGCGTTGGTGAGCAGGTTGGCGCGGGCGTTCCCGGCCCAGTGGAATGGCATGAACACGGTGTCGGAGCGGATGGCGGAACTGATCCTGGCGACGCCCTCGGCGGCGCCGCGCCGGCTGATCACCCGGACCCGCTCGCCCGGATTGATCTCCAGGCGCTCGGCGAGGTCGGGGTGGAGCTCGACGAAGACCTCGGGGGCGGCCTCATTGAGCGGGCGGATCCTGCGGGTCTGCGCCCCGCTCTGGTACTGGGCGAGCACCCTCCCGGTGGTCAGGTAGATCGGGTAGTGCTCGTCGACGTCCTCGACGGGGGCCCGATGCTCGACGGGCACGAACCGGGCCCGGCCGTCGGGGGTGGGGAAGCGGTCGAGAAACGGCCTCGGCGTGCCCGGGTGGTCCTCGCCGGGGCAGGGCCAGAACACGCCGGTCTCGGCCTCGATGCGCTCGTAGGTGATGCCGGCGTAGTCGGCGACCCCGCCGGCGGAGGCCCGGCGCAACTCGTCGAAGACCGTGCGCGGGTCCTCGGGGAAGCCCGCGGGGTCGTGCCCGAGGCGGCGGGCGAGCCCGGAGATGACGGCGAGGTCGCCGCGCACCCCCGCAGGCGGGGCGACGGCCCGGCGGCGCAGCAGGACCCGGCCCTCCAGGTTGGTCATGGTGCCGGTCTCCTCGGCCCACTGGGTGGCCGGGAGCACCACGTCGGCCATCGCGGCGGTCTCCGACAGCACCAGGTCGGAGACGATCAGCAGGTCGAGCGCGGCCAGCCGTCCGGTGACGTGCCCGGCGCGGGGGGCGGAGACGACCGGGTTGGAGCCGAGCAGCAGCAGGCCCTTGGGCCCGGCGGGGGTGCCGAGGGCGTCCAGCAGCTCGTACGCCGAGCGGCCGGGCCCGGGCAGGTCGGCCGGATCGACGCCCCAGACCCGCGCGACGTGCTCGCGGGCGGCGGGGTCGTCGATGCGCCGGTAGCCGGGCAGCTGGTCGGCCTTCTGCCCGTGCTCGCGCCCGCCCTGGCCGTTGCCCTGGCCGGTGACGCAGCCGTAGCCGGAGCCGGGGCGGCCGGGCAGCCCGAGGGCGAGGGCGAGGTTGATGAACGCGGTGGCGGTGTCGGTGCCCTTGGCGTGCTGCTCCGCGCCCCGGCCGGTGAGGATCATGGCGTCGCGGGCGGCGGCGAGCATGCGCACGGCCTCGCGCATGCTCGCGGCGGGGACCCCGGTGACGCGCTCGGCCCGCTCGGGCCACCACGCCGACACACAGGTGCGCACGGCGTCGAAGCCGGTGGTGCGCCGGTCGATGTACGCCTCGTCGACGTGCCCCTCGGCGATGGCGATGTGCAGCAGGCCGAGCGCGAGCGCGAGGTCGGTGCCCGGGGTGATCTGCAGGTGCAGGTCGGCCAGCTTGGCGGTGGCGGTGAGCCGGGGATCGACGACGATCAGGCGGCCGCCGTTGTCGCGCATGCAGGCCAGGTGCCGTACGAACGGCGGCATGGTCTCGGCGAGGTTGCCGCCGGCGAGCAGGACCGCGCCCGCCTTCGCGACGTCGGTGATCGGAAAGGGGAGCCCCCGGTCCATGCCGAAGGCCCGGTTGGCGGCCGCGGCGGCCGAGGACATGCAGAACCGGCCGTTGTAGTCGATCTGGCTGGTGCGCAGCACCACGCGGGCGAACTTGCCGAGCAGGTAGGCCTTCTCGTTGGTGAGGCCGCCGCCGCCGAACACCGCCATGCCGTCGGCGCCGTGCTCGGCCTGGATCGCGGCGATCCGGGCGGCGGCGAAGTCGAGGGCCTCGTCCCAGCCCGCCGGCCGCAGCGGCGCGTCGCGGCGCTCGCGCAGCAGGGGCGTGGTGAGGCGGCCGGGGCCGGTGAGCAGCTCGGCGGCGGTCCAGCCCTTCTGGCACAGGCCGCCGGAGTTGGCGGGGACGTCCTCGCGCGGCGTGATCGTGATCGCGCCGGGGAGGCCGCCGGGGCCGGCCGTGCTCACCCGGCCCACCCGCATTCCGCACTGCAGCGCGCAGTACGGGCAGTGGGTGGGCGTGCCGGCGTCCGCCTGTGGCATCACAGGCCCCGCCGGGCTTAGTGAGGCCATCGGCATGCGTCCGATGGTGCTTATAGGGGGTTTCACCGCTGGGTCCCTTCTGTTACCGCTGTGCTACAAGGCGCTAACCGAATTCACACCGGGTCGGCCCCACAGTGAGGCGGCTCCGCTGTGAGGCCGGCGGGCGTGCGAAGGCGTGTGCGTCCGGAGTGCGATCGGGGTGCGGGGATGCGCGGCGCTCCGCCGGTGGCCTGCGCCGATCGGGTTTCCACCGGCTCGCCGACGCCCCGGTGGGCCGTACGGCCCGCCGGGGCTGGGTGGTGAGGCTGGGTGGTGGGGTCGGATATGGGGTCGTTTCGGCGCCGCCGGGGTCAGACCCGTGCGGCGGCGAGGCTGGGGGCGAACCGCACGCCGACGGTACGCAGGTAGCACCACCAGGTGACGGCGAAGCAGATGGCGTAGAAGGCGGCGAAGGCGATCAGGGCGGCGCTCGCCCCGCCGGTGGCGGCGATCGAGGTGCCGAAGCCGCGGTTGATGAAGAATCCGCCGAAGGCGCCGATCGCCGAGATGATGCCGATCGCGGCCGAGCTGTTGCGCTTGCCGGTCAGCAGCGCCGCCGCGTACGCCTTCTCGTCGGCCGGGGAGACGCCCTCGACGGCCTTCGCCCGGAAGATCGCGGGGATCATGCGGTAGGTGGAGCCGTTACCGACGCCGGTGGTGGTGACGAGCAGCATGTAGGCGCCGAAGAACAGCCAGACGTTGTGGGCGTTGAGGCCGGCGCCGACGAGCGCGACCGCGCCGATCATCGCGGCGAAGTTCCACAGCGTCACCCGCGCGCCGCCCATGCGGTCCGACAGCAGCCCGCCGAGCGGCCGTACCAGGGAGCCGACGAGCGCGCCGAGGAAGGCCAGGCCGACCAGGCCGCCGTACTCCGGGAACTGGCTGTTGATCAGCAGCGGGAAGGCGGTGGTGTAGCCGATGAACGACCCGAAGGTGCCGATGTAGAGGAAGGACATGATCCACGTCTGCGCCTTGCCGGCCACCCGCATCTGCTCGCGCGGGTCGGCCTTGGCGGTGGTGAGGTTGTCCATGAACAGCCAGGCGCAGACCGTGGCGGCGATGATGAACGGCACCCAGAACAGCCCGGCCGCCGCCAGGCCGAACCCGGCGATCACCAGCGGCATGACGAGCTGCACGGAGCTGACGCCGATGTTGCCCCCGGCGGCGTTGAGGCCGAGCGCCCAGCCCTGCCGCTTCTCGGGGTAGAAGTAGGTGATGTTGGCCATGCTGGAGGCGAAGTTGCCGCCGCCGAACCCCGCCGTCACCGCGATCACCAGGAACAGCCAGTACGGCGTGCCGGGGTTGCTCACCGCCACCGCGAGCAGCACCGCGGGGATCAGCAGCAGCGCCGCGCTCACCGTGGTCCAGTTCCGCCCGCCGAACTTGGCCGGGGCGAACGTGTACGGCAGGCGCAGGGCCGAGCCGACGAGGTTGGGCAGCGCGACGATCCAGAAGAGCTGGTCGGTGGAGAACTCGTAGGCGCTGAGCTTGACCGCGACGATGCTCCACACCGTCCACAGGGTGAAGCCCAGGTGCTCGGCGAGGATGGAGAAGATCAGGTTGCGGCGGGCGACCTTCTTGCCGGTGGTCTCCCAGAATGCGGGGTCGTCCGGGCGCCAGTCGCTGATCCAGCGCCCCTTGGTCGGTCCCTTCCCGTCGCCGGTCCGGGCCACGTCGGCCACCGTCATCGTTCCTCCCGCGAGTGTGGCTTCTCGGCCTGTTCGGTTACCGAAGCTAGGAGGAGGTGGTTACGCACCTTGACGCATCGTGACCGTGCGCCGGTTACATGTAACGCACCGGCGTAACACGCAATCCACACGTTTCACCTGGGCAACACGGCCGAAACACCGCCAAGATCGCGGGGCGGGGCGGCGTGACGATACGGTTGGTGTCCGGAGGGGCGGGGAAGCTCTTCCAGTGTCGTCACGGCTTCGGGGAGTGGGGTTGGCCACAAGGGGCGAGGGAACCGCAGGCGCCAGGCATCGGATCCGGCTGTTCGACGATCCGGTGCTGCGATCGGTGTGCGAACCGGTGGTGACGTTCGACCGATCCGTCCGCGACCTGGTGAAATCCCTGCATCACCTGATGCGCGCGGGGGTGGGGCGCGCCGGGCTGGCCGCCCCGCAGGTCGGCGTCCCGCTTCGCGTGGTCGCCTTCGACGTGGACGGCCGAAGCGGCCACCTGGTGAACCCCAGGCTCGAACTCGCCGACCGCCGGGTCACCGCCGACGAGGCCTGCCTGTCGGCGCCCGGGCTGTGGTTTCCGTTGGAACGTGCCTTCTCGGTGGTGGCGCGTGGCCGGGACATGTACGGCAAGCCGCAGACCATCCGGGCGATCGGCACCCTGGCCCGCGTCCTGCAGCACGAGGTCGACCACCTCGACGGCGTCCTGTTCGTCGACCGCCTCCCCGAGGAGGAGCGGCGGCGCTTCCTGACGGCGTTCGCCGAGTCCCGCGCGACCGCCGGGAACGAATCCCCGTAACGGACGCCGGGGCGGGCGGCCCGATACTCGTGGCCGTAACACGCCCGCCCCGCACGCGATCACTCTGCGTCGATCAGGGCGACGCGATGATCGCTTACAGAACGTTTTGCTACAGGGCGATGCCGAGCAGGGCGTCGACGAGGTCGCGGACGAGCGCGGGGGCGTCCGGATCGTCGCCGTCGGCGGCGGCCCAGGCGTCGACGGCGGCCAGGGCGGCGACCGTGTCGAGGTCGTCGGCGAGGCGGTCGCGGACCTGCGCGAGCGACGGCAGGGCGTCCGGCCCCCGGTCGCGGGCGACGGCGGCACGCCAGCGCTCCAGGCGCTCGGTGGCGGCGCGGCCGAGGGCGGGGGTCCACTCCCAGTCGGCGCGGTAGTGGTGGGACAGCAGCGCGAGGCGGATCGCCATCGGGTCGAGATCGTTGCGCAGCGCGGAGACGAACACCAGGTTGCCCCGCGACTTGGACATCTTCTCCCCGTCGAGGGCGACCATGCCGCTGTGCGCGACGCCCTTGGCGAACGGCCACTCCCCCGTGGCGACGTGCCCCTCGCTCGCGCCCATCTCGTGGTGCGGGAAGATCAGATCGCTGCCGCCGCCCATCAGGTCGAACCCGGGGCCGAGGTTGTTCAGGGCGATCGCGGTGCACTCGATGTGCCAGCCGGGGCGGCCGGGGCCGAGCGGCGAGGGCCAGGACGGCTCGCCGGGGCGCTCGGCGCGCCACAGCAGCCAGTCGAGCCGGTTGCGCTTGCCGGGGCGGTCCGGGTCGCCGCCGCGCTCGGCGAACAGGTCCAGCATCTCGGCCTCGGAGTATCCGGACACCGCGCCGAACTTCGGCGCGGCGGCCACCGAGAAGTACACGTCGCCGTCGAGGTCGTAGGCCGCGCCCTTCTCCCTGAGCCGGACGACCAGCTCGGCGATCTGGTCGATCACCTCGGTGACGGCGACGTACTCCCGCGGCGGGATGACCCGCAGCGCCGCCATGTCCGCCCGGTACTTGTCGGTCTCGCCCGCGGCGAGGTCGCGCCAGTCGACGCCGTCCCGCTCGGCACGCTCAAGCAGTGGATCGTCCACGTCGGTGGCGTTCTGCACGTAGTGGACCGGATGTCCGGCGTCCCGCCACACGCGGTTCACCAGGTCGAACGTCACGTAGGTGTTGGCGTGACCGAGGTGGGTGGCGTCGTAGGGGGTGACGCCGCAGACGTACATGCGGGCCTCCCCCTCTCCGGGGCCGACCGGGCGGGTCTCTCGGGCGGCGGTGTCGAACAACCGCAGGCGACGACCTGCTCCGGGCAGGTGAGGAAGCTTGGGCGCGGACCACGAACGCATATGCCAGAGCCTATATCCGCCCTGGTCGGTTCGGATCACCCCGGGGTGTCCGTTTTCACGCCCTCCCCTCGCACACCACGCGTTCCGGTTCAGGGCATCGCGGCGGCCGGGTCCTCGCCGAGCACGGGGTACCAGGTCGAGGGGTCGTCGGGCCGGGGGCAGAAGTCGTAGCGCACGCCGCCCGGCGCGAGGGCCAGCAGGGTGATCGAGGACGTTCCCCAGACGCCCCGCTCGCCGAGATCGTGGCGGACCACGAGCGCCCGGGGGTCGTCGACCGGGATCCCCTCCCCCGACGCGAGATCCCGCCACCGGCGCCACCGGCGCTCCGCGTCATCCTCTCGAAGCGCGGCCGGGCGTGGGCCCGAGCCGACGGGCCAGGCGGCGCTGAAAAGAGGGCGGAAGTGGGCGACGCGCTCGTTCTCGTCGCCGCGCTCCCAGCCGCTGTTCACGATGATGTGGACGCCCTCGGGGAGCTTGTCCTCCGTCAGCACCTCGCCGTCCCAGTGCCACAGCCGTACGCCGGTGGGCTCGGCGAGCACCAGGTGAAAGGGGTCGTAGTGGGCGGGGTCCCGGTCGGGCAGGTCACCGGCCCGTACGGCGAGCAGCGGCAGTTCGCCCCGCGAGCGGCGCCGGTCCTCGGGCGCGGGGGCGCCGCGCCCGTTCAGCAGGGCCGCGGCCCGGGGCAGGGCGGGATCGACGGCCAGCCAGGTGCCGCCGGCCAGCAGGTCGAGCCCGCCGATCACGCCGGGATGGTCAGGCCAGTGCCGGTCCGGGGGGAGCCACGCGCGCCCGGCGAACTCGTCGCGGACGCCCACCAGCATGAGTGGTATGTCCGCTTCCGGGGCGAAACCGAGGACAACCGTACACACGCCCGTTCCCTCCAGATTTGGTAGAGATGGTCACTCCCGAAGAGTAGACCTGTCCCTCTGGAGCGAAGCAGGCGCGGGTCAGATGGGCGGCCAGGGGATCGCGGGCCAGTCCTCCGATGGGAAAGGGTGGATGCCGGTGTCGAGGAGGCGGCGGACCCGGTCCCAGGTCGCCTCGACCTCGGCGTGGGTGAGCAGTTCGCGCAGGCGGCGGCCGAGACGGCCGCGCTCCATCTCCTGCTCGATCCGGACCAGGACCTTCACCGCGTCCCGGGGCAGCGGCTTGCCCTGCCACTGCCACAGCACGGTGCGCAGCTTGTCCTCGGTGGAGAAGCAGACGCCGTGGTCCACGCCGTACACGTGCCCGTCGGACAGCGGCAGCAGGTGCCCGCCCTTGCGGTCGGCGTTGTTGACGATCGCGTCGAACACGGCCAGGCGGCGCAGGGCCGGATTGCGGCTGCGCATCAGCGACATCAGGTCGATCTCGGCGTCGCTGTCGATCCAGAGCTGGACCATGCCCATGCCGAAGGGGCCGTCGCGGTAGACGGTCGGGGGCACGATCCGCCACCCGGTCGCGGCGGACACCTCGTAGGCGGCGACCTCGCGGGCCGCGAGCGTGCCGTCGGGGAAGTCCCACAGCGGGCGCTCGCCGCGCACCGGCTTGTACACGCACGCCGCGACGGTGTCGCCGAGCCGGATGCCGCAGTAAAGCGTCATGTTGGTCGCCTCGACCAGGCGGCCGGCCACCTCCAGGGTGCCCTCGCGGAGCAGGCGCATGGCTGCGGCGTCGTCGAGCTCGGTGCTCCCCGAGCTCGGGCCGGAGGGGAAACTCAGCGTGGGGTCGCTTTCTGCGCTCACCGGGCACTCACCGGATCTCCTGGGGACGGTGACCGTTCAGTCGCACGCAGATGTGCCCCTCGGCGTCGAGGGGCTGGCCGCACAGCGGGCAGGGCGGACGGCCGGCGGCGACGATCTCCAGCGCCCGCTTGGTGAACGCGCGGGCCTGGCCGGGGCTGAGCCGTACGCGCAGGACGGCGGGCTCGGGGCGGTCGTCGTCGGCGAGGCCCTCCTCGTCGTCCTCGTCGTCCTCGGTGACCTCCTGGGCCTCGATGACGACCTGGGAGGTCTCGGGGTCCCAGGCCAGCGCCATCGTGCCGACGCGGAAGTCCTCGTCGATGGGGAGGTCCAGGGGGGCCTTGTCGGCCAGCTCGGCGGGGGCCATCGCGGGCACGGGGGCACGCCCGCCGCTTCTGCGGAGCACCTCGTCGAGGAGCTCGTCGAGCCGGTCGGCGAGCACGGCCACCTGGAACTTCTCCAAGCCGACGGTGGTGATCCGGCCCGCGGCGCGGGCCTGCAGGAAGAAGGCGCGTGAGCCCGGTTGCCCAACGGCACCGGCCACGAACCTGTCTGGCGGATCGTAGTCGAAGACCGGCATAACCCAGACCTTACGTGGTCCCGGCTCCGCCGCCGACCGCGGCATCGCTCTCGGTGAGGTTTCCTCCCCCATCTTGGTCCACCGAACCCTCGTTTGGGGACTCCACTGGGATGATATTTCCGATTTCTCCGCCGACGTCGTTCATCCTGATGAGGAAGGGACGCAAGGGGGTGTAGCGAATCACGGTGAGCGAGGCGGGGTCGGCGGTGATGCGCTGGAACTGGTCCAGGTGCAGCCCCAGCGCGTCGGCGACGATCGCCTTGATCACGTCCCCGTGGCTGCAGACCAGATACACCGCCTTCTCGCCGAGGCGGGCGTTCCAGTCGCGCACGGCGGCGACCGCTCGGTGCTGCATCGCGGTCATCGACTCCCCGCCGGGGAACGTCGCCGCGCTCGGATGCGCCTGCACCACCCGCCACAGCGGCTCCTTGGCCAGCTCCTCCAGTTTTCGGCCGGTCCACTCCCCGTAGCCGCACTCGCCGAACCGGTCGTCCACCGCCGCCTCGAGGCCGCGCCCCTCGGTCACCGCCGCCGCGGTCTCCCGGCAGCGCTCCAGCGGACTGGTCACGATCGCGTCGAGGGGGAGATCCCGCAGCCGCCCGGCCAGGTCCTCGGCCTGCGCGCGTCCTCGTTCGCTCAGATGTACGCCCGGCGTCCACCCGGCGAGCACCGGACCGGTCATATCGGTCAGGCCGTGCCGTACCAACAGGAGCGTCGTCACGACAGACAGCTTATGCCTCCCCCGCGATCACTAGTGCGGGCGAGGCTTCGGCCCGGCCCGCGGCGGACGTCGTAGGTCTGCAGACCCGGCCGATGCCTCTCTAGTACTCTGGGCCGACCATGGATCAGCGTTTTGTCGGGCGTAGCGGTCTATCTGTGTCCCGCATCGGGCTCGGCACGATGACCTGGGGGCGGGACACCGGCGTCGAGGAGGCATCCGCCCAGATCACGGCGTTCGTCGACGCGGGGGGCACGCTGATCGACACCGCCGACGTGTACGGCGGCGGCGACGCCGAGCTGCTGCTGGGGCGGCTGATCCACGACCTGGTGCCGCGCGCGGATCTGGTGCTGGCCACCAAGGCCGTGCTGACGCCGGACGGGCCGCGCTCGCGCAACGCCTCGCGCCGCCATCTGATCTCCGCGCTGGACGCGTCCCTGGAGCGGCTGGGGCTCGACGACGTCGACCTGTGGCAGTTGCACGCCTTCGATCCCGAGGTGCCGCTGGAGGAGACGCTCGCCGCCGTGGATACCGCCGTCTCCTCCGGGCGCACGGCGTACGCGGGGGTCTGCAACTACACCGGGTGGCAGCTCGCGGCGGCGGCGGTCTGGCAGCAGGCGGTGGCGGGGCGGGCGCCGATCGTGTCGGCGCAGACCGAGTACTCGCTGCTGGCCCGGGAGGCCGAGCGCGAGCTGCTGCCCGCGGCCGAGCACGTGGGGGCCGGGGTGCTGGCCGGGTCGCCGCTGGGGCGGGGGGTGCTGACCGGCAAGTACCGCACGGGCATCCCCGCCGACTCGCGGGCGGCCACCCCGCATTTCGCCGAATTCGTCCGCCCCTATTTGGGCGAACGCAGCCGCAGGATCGTCGAGTCGGTCACCACGGCGGCCGAAGGGCTGGGCGTCTCGCCGCTGGCGGTGGCGCTGGCGTGGGTGCGCGACCAGCCGGGCGTCTCCGCCGTGATCGTCGGAGCCCGCACGCACGCGCAACTGACCGGCGTGCTGGAGGCCGAGGAGCTCACCCTCCCGCAGGAGATCCGCCAGGCGCTGGACGACGTCTCCAGCGCCGAATAAGAGTCCATCTCACGTATTACACATCCATACCGATAGCCGTCTTGCTCCAGAAACCGTCGGCAGGTGGGCAAACACTGACCTCGGGGATGGGGAGGCGGACCCGCAGACGTGCGGGACAAAACGGCATGGAGGCGATTCATGGGACCCGGACGTCATACGTCCGCGATCTCGGCCGGTCTGCTCGCGCTGGCTCTCGGTGGAGGGATATGGCTGGCGGCGCCGGCGGCCGCCTCCGCCGCCGCGCCGCGTGAGGCCTGTGGGGGGACGGGCCTGCTGTCCGGGGTTACCAAAGGGCTGTGCAAGGTGGTGGGCGGTCTCTCCGACACGGTCAGCGGGGTCGGCGAGGCCCTGGGAGGCGGCGTGGACGCCGCCGGGAAGGCCGTCGGGAGGGCGACCGGGGGCATCGCCGGCGACGCCGCCGGGAACGCCGTGGAGGAGGCCGGTGAGGCGGCCTCGGGGATGGTGAGCGACGCGGCCGGGAAGGCCGCCGAGGCCGTGGCGTCCAATCCGTCCACGGCGTCCACCCCGTCCGCCGGGGCCCCGGCCGCGCCGCGGGGGGGATCCGGCGGAAGCCGGGGCAGCGGCGGCACCGGCTCCTGTCCCGCCACGTCGGCCGCGTGCGGCAAGGGCGGGGTCGGAAAAGACGGTACGGGGAACGGCGAGGCGGGAGCCGGAAGCGACGGCGGCTCGGGCGCAGGCGACGGGCGTCGGCCCGGCACGGACGAGGACGAGCCTGCGGGCGACCACCCTTCGGGCGAAAAGGGCGAAGGCGGCGGCACGGGCGATCGCCGGCAGGGCGACGCGGCCGCCATCGGGACCGCCCCCGGCCGAACGGCGGGCGACGGCGAGGACTCCTCGGCCGGCGGGAAGGACGACGAGCGGTCGTCGCTCGCGGAGCCGCGCCGCGCCGACGTGGACAAGGCCGACCTCCAGTTGCTCTGGCCGGGCCCCTCGGTGCCGCCGATCAAGCAGACGGTCCGCCCCACGGCGCTCACGCCGCGCAAGCCGTACGACGACGTGCTGGGGACGACGCTCACCGCGGCGCTGCTGCTGTCGGCGGTCCTGGCCGCCCGCGTCGTCTCGACCCGGCGCGCCCGCCAGGAACAGCACGCGACCATCCCCCTGGAACCCACCGGCGCCCGCGGCCACCGCCTCGCCTAAAGCGCCGCGCGCCCCGCGTGCGGCCGCGAGCGGCACCAAGGGCCGCCTGAGCGAGACAGCCCCGGGTCGGCACGCGGGTACGGCGGGTGCCACGCCCAAGTCGGAGGCCGCCGCGCCTGAGCGAGGCGACCCCAGGTCGGCACGCGGGTACGGCGGGTGCCACGCCCAAGTCGGAGGCCGCCGCGCCTGAGCGAGGCAGCCCCGGGTCGGCACGCGGGTACGGCGGGTGCCACGCCCAGGTCCAAGGCCGCTGCGCCCAGTCCAAGGCGCTGCGCCGGGGCGCGGCGTGTGCCGCCGCCGGAGGCGGAGCGCCTGATGCGCGTCAACGTGGTTCTGCGCGGTCGGGGGACGATGCTGCCGCGTCCGGACGGTCCGGCGTCTGCGGGCCGTCCTGGCAGGACGCCGCGTCGGCGCCGGAGATCGTCACTTCCGTGCTGTGCCGATCCCGAGATGGGGCCTGAGGTCGGGACGGTTGGCCCCGCCTCACGAGCCCATCGCGTGGACGCCGCCGTCGACGTGGACGATCTCGCCGGTGGTGGCGGGGAACCAGTCGGACAGCAGGGCCACGCAGGCCTTGGCGGCGGGGACGGGGTCGGCCAGGTCCCAGCCGAGGGGGGCGCGGGCGGTCCACATCTCCTCGAACTCCTCGAAGCCGGGGATGCTGCGGGCGGCCATCGTCTTGACCGGGCCGGCGGCGACGAGGTTGACGCGGATGCCGTGCGGGCCGAGGTGACGGGCGAGGTAGCGGTTGGCGGACTCCAGGCCGGCCTTGGCGACGCCCATCCAGTCGTAGACGGGCCAGGCCTTGGTGGCGTCGAAGTCGAGGCCGACGATCGAGCCGCCGCCGTCCTTCATCAGCGGCAGGCAGGCGACCGCCAGGGACTTGTACGAGAACGTGGACACCTGGACGGCGGTGGCCACGTCCTCCCAGGTGGTGTTGAGGAAGTTGCCGCCGAGGGCGCTCTGCGGGGCGAACGCGATCGAGTGCACCACGCCGTCGAGGCCGTCGAGGTGCTCGGCGGTGCGGTCGGCGAGGGTGTCGAGATGGTCCTGGTCGGTCACGTCCAGCTCGATCACCGGGGGCGGCTCGGGGAGCCGCTTGGCGATGCGCTCGACCAGGCTCAGGCGGCCGTAGCCGGTGAGCACGACGCGTGCGCCCTGCTCCTGGGCCAGCCTGGCCACCGAGAACGCGAACGACGCCTCGGTGAGCACGCCGGTGATCAGAAGTCTCTTGCCGTCGAGAAGTCCCATCTCAATGCCCCATTCCCAGGCCGCCGTCCACCGGGATGACGGCCCCGGTGATGTAGGCGGCGTCCTCGCTCACGCAGAACCTGACCACTCGCGCGATCTCCGCCGCCGTCGCCTGCCGCCCCAGCGGGATGCGCTTGCGTATCTCTTCCATGTGCGCCGGGTCGAGCTCGGCGGTCATGTCGGTCTCGACGAACCCCGGCGCCACCACGTTGACCGTGATGCCGCGCGACCCGAGCTCCCGGGCGAGCGAGCGGGCGAAGCCGATCAGCCCCGCCTTGGACGCGGCGTAGTTCGTCTGCCCCGCCGAGCCGAGCATCGCCACCACCGAGGAGATCAGCACGATGCGGCCCCGCCGCATGCGCAGCATGCCGCGGGTGGCGCGCTTGACCACCCGGTAGGCCCCGGTCAGGTTGGTGTCGATGACCTCGGTGAAGGTCTCCTCCTTCATCATCGCCAGCAACGTGTCCTTGGTGATGCCCGCGTTGGCGATGACGACCTCCACCGGGCCGTGCTCGGCCTCGGCCTTCTCGAAGGCGGCATCGACGTCGGCGGCGCTGGTCACGTCGCATCGGATGCCGAACAGCCCCTCCGGGGGCTCCCCGGAGCGGTAGGTCACGGCGACGGCGTCCCCGGCTGCCGACAACTCGCGGGCGATCGCCAGACCGATGCCGCGATTGCCGCCGGTGATGAGAACTGAACGAGGCATGTACCGACGGTATCGGCTACTTTCCGGTAACCACCTTGTCCGGCCCGGACAAGATCACAGGGTTAGGATCGTGGACATGCGCCAGATCGACTCCGACTTCCTCGCGCTGCCGCTGCGGCGGCTCGCCGACGCAGCCCTCCAGCGCGCCCGCGACCTCGGCGCGCAGCACGCCGACTTCCGCATGGAACGGATACGCGCCGAGACGTTGCGGCTGTTCGACGCCCGGCTCGAAGGGTCCATGGACGCCGACGACCTCGGCTACGCCGTACGGGTGATCGTGGACGGCACGTGGGGCTTCGCCGCGGGCATCGAGCTGACGCCCGAGGCCGCTGCGGCGACCGCCGAGCAGGCGGTGCGGGTGGCCGCGGTGAGCGCGCCGGTGAACCGGGAGCCGGTCGAGCTGGCCCCCGAGCCCGTGTACGCCGACGTCACCTGGGTGTCGGCGTACGAGGTGGATCCGTTCGGCGTGCCGCTCAAGGACAAGACCGAGCTGCTCGCCGAGTGGTCGTCCCGGCTGCTCGCCGACGACCGGGTGGACCACGTGCAGGCGTCGCTGATGCAGGTCAAGGAGCAGAAGTTCTACGCCGACACGGCGGGCACGACCACCACCCAGCAGCGGGTGCGGCTGCACCCCGCGCTGACCGCGATGAAGGTCACCGACGACGGCCGCTTCGACGACATGCGCACGCTCGCCCCGCCCGCCGGGCGCGGGTACGAGTACCTCACCGGCACCGGCTGGGACTTCCCCGCCGAGCTCGAGCGCGTCCCCGAGTACCTCGCCGAGAAGCTCGCCGCGCCGTCGGTCGAGGCCGGGGAGTACGACCTGGTGATCCACCCGTCCAACCTGTGGCTCACGATCCACGAGTCGATCGGGCACGCCACCGAGCTGGACCGGGCGCTCGGCTACGAGGCCGCCTACGCGGGCACCTCGTTCGCCACCTTCGACAAGCTCGGCGAGCTGGTGTACGGCTCGCCGATCATGAACGTGACCGGCGACCGCACCGCCGAGCACGGCCTGGCCACGATCGGCTGGGACGACGAGGGCGTGGCCGGGCAGTCGTTCGACATCGTGCGCGACGGCGTGCTCACCGGCTACCAGCTCGACCGGCGCATGGCCCTGCTGAAGGGGTTCGGCCGGTCGAACGGGTGCGCGTTCGCGGACTCCCCCGGGCACATGCCCATCCAGCGCATGGCGAACGTGTCACTGCAGCCCGCGCAGGGCGGCCCGTCGGTCGATGAAATGATCTCCGGGGTGGAGCGCGGCATCTACATCGTGGGCGACAAGAGCTGGTCGATCGACATGCAGCGCTACAACTTCCAGTTCACCGGGCAGCGGTTCTACCGAATCCGCGACGGCCGCCTCGACGGGCAGCTGCGCGACGTCGCCTACCAGGCCACCACGACCGACTTCTGGCGCTCGATGGAGGCCGTCGGCGGTCCCGAGACGTACGTGCTCGGCGGCGCCTTCAACTGCGGCAAGGGCCAGCCGGGGCAGGTGGCCCCGGTGAGCCACGGCTGCCCTGCCGCCCTGTTCCGCGGCGTCCGCGTCCTCAACACGGTTCAGGAGGGCGGGAATTGATCCGCTTCCCACGGTCGGGCTCGCCCCGGCCGGGTTTGGTTCGTCCGGGTTTCGTTAGGCCGGGTATCGTTCGTCCGGGTTTCGTTCGGTCGGGCTCCGCCGGGTCGAGGCCCGCAGCGGCCCGCGCGCACGTGCCGGATCCTCCCGCTTCGCGGGCGCTCCGCGCCCCGGTTGGTTCCCTTCCCACGCCCATCGGCGCGGGTCTCCGCGCTTTGGAGGTTCGATGAGACCGCAGGAGATGGTGGAGCGGGCGCTTGAGCTGTCCCGGTCGGACGATTGCGTGGTGATCGCCGACGAGACCTCCACCGCCAATCTGCGCTTCGCCGGAAACACGCTCACGACCAACGGCGTGGCCCGCTCCTCCCGGCTCACGGTGATCTCCATCGCCGGGCCGGGCGTCGGCGTGGTCTCCCGCGCCGCCGTACGCGACGACCAGATCGCCGACGTGGTCGCCGCCGCCGACGCCGCCGCCCGTGACGCCGCGCCCGCCGAGGACGCCCGGCCGCTCATCGACGGCGCCGGGGCCGGGCCCGGCTGGGACGATCCCGCCGAGCCCACCTCGATCGAGGTGTTCCGCGACTTCGCCGCCGCGCTCGGCGACACCTTCGCCGCGGCCGAGGCGGGCGGCCGCCGCCTGTACGGCTTCGCCGAGCACATCCTCACCACGACCTTCCTCGGCTCGTCCAAGGGGCTGCGGCTGCGGCACGACCAGCCCACCGGGCGTCTTGAGCTCAACGCCAAGTCGCCCGACATGACGCGTTCGGCGTGGGCGGGCGTGGCCACCCGCGACTTCACCGACGTGGACGTGGCCGCGCTCGACGCCGTCCTCGACCAGCGGCTGGCCTGGGCGAAGAACCGGGTGGAGCTGCCGGCGGGCCGGTACGAGACGCTGCTGCCGCCGACGGCCGTGGCCGACTTGATGATCTACCTGTACTGGTCGGCGGGCGCCCGCGACGCCTTCGACGGCCGCTCGGTGTTCTCCAAGCCGGGCGGCGGCACCCGCGTCGGCGAGACGCTGTCGAGCACGCCGCTGACCCTGTACAGCGACCCCGCCGCCGCGGGCATCGAGTGCGCGCCGTTCGTGGTCGCACACGCCTCCGGCCGGGAGCAGTCGGTGTTCGACAACGGGCTGGCGATGGACCGCACCGAGTGGATCTCCGAGGGGCGTCTGACCGCCCTGCGCCAGACCCGCCACTCGGCCGAGCTGACCGGCCTGCCGGTCACCCCGGCGATCGACAACCTCATCATGGAGGGCCCGGCCGGCGGGCGCTCCCTGGAGGACATGGTCGCCGCGACGCGGCGCGGCCTGCTGCTCACCTGCCTGTGGTACATCCGCGAGGTGGATCCGCAGACGCTCCTGCTCACCGGCCTCACCCGGGACGGGGTCTACCTGATCGAGGACGGCGAGGTGGTCGGCGAGGTGAACAACTTCCGCTTCAACGAGAGCCCGGTGGACCTGCTGGGCCGCCTCACCGAGGTCGGCGGCGGCGGCCACACGCTCCCGCGCGAGTGGAACGACTACTTCACCCGCACGATCATGCCGCCGATCCGCGTCCCGGACTTCAACATGTCCACCGTCAGCCAGGCGAGCTGACGCGCGGCCGGGTCGCACGGCCGCAGTGCGGCGAGCGGCGCCTCATGAGGCACGGCGTGGCCTCCCGGGCGCCGCTCGGCCGCGACGACGCGACGACGGTGACGCCACGCGCCGCCGGCGCCAGGCCAGGCCGCATTGCACGGCACGGCCGGCGATTGTGACGTCAGGTGCCGAGGCCGAGGGCGGCCAGGAGGGCCTCGGCCGCTCTGCCGAGGGGGGCGAGCGGGGTGGCGGGGTCGGCTGCCCGGCGGATCCTGATCAGGCGGCGGCTGACCTCTCGGGACCGCCCGCGGCCCTCCTCGATCTCCTCCAGGATGGCCTCGACGTCCTCGCGAAGCTGCTCGGGCAACCGCTCGGCCTGGACGTCGGCCTGGGCGGCCAGCTCCGCCATGCCGTCGTGGATGCGTTGCGGATCGAGCCCGACGCCTTCGTACATGGTGATCCAGCCGCCGAACTCCGCAGTGTCGCCGGTCCGGTACTCGCTCATGCGCACCGCCCATCCAATCTGGCGAGGGGACCGCTGGATTCACCTGGCAGGGGAATCGCCTCCCTCATTTGCTTGTGTCGCTCGCGACGGGCAGGGCCTGACCGTCGCCTGCCCCGGCCGGGCCGGGAACGCGGGAAGCCGCTCCCTCCGGTGCGGAGAGGTGACGGTTCGATTGTCGCCCGCCGGAATCATGTTGTCAGGCTTCCCTCGACGCGTGTCCCGGACCGGCCCCGGCGTTCCCGGTTCTCCGCGGGCCCGCGTTCCGCCGGGCGTCCCGGTGCGGCCGGTCAGGCGTCCTCCAGCCGGAAGCCGACCTTCATGCCGACCTGGAAGTGCGCCACGTCGCCGTCGACGATCTGGCCGCGGACCTCGGTGACCTCGAACCAGTCCAGGTGCCGCAGGGTCTGGGCCGCGCGGCGGATGCCGTTGCGGATGGCCTGCTCCATGCTCTCCGGCGACGTTCCGACGATCTCGGTTACGCGATACGTCCGATCTGTCATCGTGCCTCCTTGTTCCGAGCCGCGATCGTACGCCACCGGATCACCGGGTGAGGGGCAGGGATCGAGCACACCGCCATACGTTTACGGTGGATACGTGAAGTCATGGCGCCGTCGTCGGGTCGTCCACCAGGTCACGGATGCGAAACCCTCGTTGTCCGAGGACATCGGGCGCAGAGAGAAGCGGTATCTGATCCAGATGGGCATCCGGACGATCTGCCTCATCCTCGCCGTCGTCGTGAACGCCCCCTGGCCGGTCAAGGCGCTGCTCGTCGCCGCCGCGGTATTTTTGCCATACATTGCCGTGATCGGTGCCAACGCCGGACGCGAGCAGGGTAATTCGCCCGACCTTTCGGCCATGGACGAGGTTGAAGCTAACCAAAACGAGATACCACGCCATCGACGCGAGATCGGGTCGTGACTAACTCTTGACGCATCCCATGGGTGGGAGGTGTACAGTTTAGCCAAGCGCTCTGGTCCCCCGTCGGAGCGCTGGTGCCGGTGTTCCGGGCCCCCGTCGGAACACCGATGAAGCGGCGCCGGGTGGTTTGCCCCCGTAACCACCCGGCGCCGCCTTTCCTTTCCTCCGGCTTTCCATCCGCCCCGACTTCCCGTTTGCCCTGACTTCGCATCGGCTTTCCGCCTGCCCGCCTCTCCGTCTTCTCCGGCTTTCGATCGCCGAATCCGCACCGCCGCTCCCCGCGCCGTCACACACCCGCTTTCACACGCCCACGCCGTCACACGCCCGCGCCACCGCGGGTCGTACCGGTGGTGTGCCGGTCGGCCGCGAGGCCGAGTTGGACGGCGGCGGCGCGCAGTTCGGCCACGAGGGCGCCGGCGACCGGCTCCGGGCCCGAGCGCGACACCCGGCGCAGCGCGGTGATGCGGCGCCGCCCGGGGACGGGCGCGCTCAGGGCCGCGGTCCCCTCCGGCGCGCCCGTGCCCAGGGCCAGGGTGGGCAGGATCGCGGCCCCGAACCCGGCCGCCACCAGGGCGAGGACCACGGGGAACTCCACGCACACATGGGCGCGGTCCGGGGTGAACGCGTACGCCGTGGCGAGCCGGTCCAGGGCGCGTCCGCAGGCGGTGTCGGAGGGGGCGGCGACCCAGGGCCGGGTGGCCAGGTCGCGGATCGAATGGTGCGACGCGGTCCAGGCGGCCGGGATGACGATGCGGTACTCGTCGTCGGCCACCGCCTCGGCGAACAGGTCGGGATGGTCCGGGCTCGGGTCCGGCCCGTCCACGTCGTGCTCGGCGACCACGAGATCGACGCCGCCGGTGCGCAGCTCGCGCAGCGCCTCGGGGCCCTCCATCTCAAGGATCCGGGGCCGCAGCTCGGGGTGGGTGCCGGACATCGCGCGCAACGCCGGAATCAGCAGATGCACGATCGCGGTCAGGAAGCCCGCGATCACCACCGGGCCGCTCACCCGGCCGCTCAGCTCGGCGAGCTCGCGGCGCGCCTCAACCAGTTCCTGCTCGATCCGCTCGGCGCGGGCGACCAGCAGTTTCCCTGCGGCGGTGAGCCCCACCCTGCGGCGGCTGCGATCCACCAGCGGCACCCCCACCTCGTGTTCGAGCAGGTGAAGCTGCTGGGAGACCGCCGAGGGGGTCAGGTGCAGCAGTCGCGCCGCGTCCACCACGCCGCCGCGCAGGGCGACGGCCCGCAGGACGCGCAGGCGCCGTGGATCAAGTTCCATGAAGGCATACTGTAGCGCTGCTTCAAAAAATCTCGATTGTCCTTCAGCTTGGTTGCACTGATCATTGACGGTATGGACGACAACGTTCAGTGGCGGGTCGGCCTCGACGCCGAGGTCACCTTCGGCAACGGCGGCGACCTGCGCGTACGCGATTTCCGGCTGGACATCCCCCGCGCCGACATCGACGACGACGAACTCGCCGACCTGTTCATCCGGCACCTGGGCCTGCTCATGGTCGACAAGGTGCATATATCAGGCAAACGGCGCATCCGTGAGCCGCACAAGGGCTCCCGGCGGACCACGGAGGAGGGGGCCTGGCACGCTCCAAAGGGCGCCTCCGGCGTGCGTGCGATCGACCTCAGCCACCCGATCCGCGACGGCATGATCACCTATCCGGGACTGCCGGGACCCGTGATCGGCGAGCATCTGACCCGGCAGGACTCCCGCGCCGGCTACGCGCCGGGCACCGAGTTCAGCATCGGCCGCATCAGCATGGTCGCCAACACCGGCACCTACGTCGACAGCCCCTTCCACCGGTTCGCCGAGGGCGTCGATCTCGCGGCCCTCCCCCTCGACCGGCTGACCGATCTCGACGGCGTCGTGGTCCGGGTCACCGGCGCCTCGGCGCGGGCGATCGACCGGCCCGCGCTGCTCCCCCATGACGTCGCCGGCCGGGCCGTGCTCATCCACACCGGCTGGGACCGGCACTTCGGCACCGAGCGGTACGGCGTCGGCCACCCGTACCTGACCAGGGACGCGGCCGCCTGGCTCGCCGAGCAGGGCGCCGCCCTGGTCGGCATCGACTCGGTCAACATCGACGACACCGCCGACGGAACCCGCCCCGCGCACACCACCCTGCTCGCCGCGGGCGTCCCGATCGTGGAACACCTGCGCGGCCTCGACGCGCTGCCGCCGAGCGGCTTCCGCTTCCACGCCGTGCCGCCGCCGGTCGTGGGCATGGGAAGCTTCCCCGTACGCGCCTACGCCCTGTGCGGTCCCGCGGACGGTGAGGCGTGATCGAGATCCTGATCGACGTCGTCGGCTGGGCCGGCGCCGGCGTGCTGCTGGCCGCCTACGCGCTCGCCTCCGCCAACCGGATCCCCGCGGACGGCCCGGCCTTCCAGGGGCTCAACCTGCTCGGCGCGGTCGCGCTCACCGCCAACTCCGGCTATCACCAGGCCTGGCCCTCGGCGATCCTCAACATCGCCTGGATCGCCATCGGCCTCATCGCCCTGACCCGGGCCCGGCTCCGCGCGCCCGAAGCCTAGGCGCTCAGGCGTCCTTCATCGTCTCCTCGGTGGCCTTGCCCCAGTTCGCGGCCAGGGCCGACAGACGCGCGGCCGCGTCCTGCGGCGCGGTCCCCGCGCCTTGGGCGAGGCCCAGCAGGTAGGCGGTGAGGGGCGCGGCCGGGCGGGCGACGCCGTGGGCGACGTCCTTGGTGACGCCGAGGATCGCGTCGCGGTCCAGGCGGGCGGGGTCGATGCCGAGTTCCTTGCAGACCAGGGCGGTCCACTCCTCAAGCACGTTCACGGCGGCTCCGTTGCTCGTCGCTGGTTGGCAGTAATTGTCGATCATTATCGCCGGTGCCGGGTCGCGGCCTCACTCAGTCCTCACTCAGCCGCCGATGGCCGACATCGGCCGGGAGGGCTGGAGGAACGTCGGATCGTCGATGCCGTGGCCGGGGCGCTTGCCGCGTACCGCCGCCTTCCAGCGCTCGGCGAGCTCCTCGTCGGACGCGCCCGAGCGCAGCGCCGTACGCAGGTCGGACTCCTCGCGGGCGAACAGGCAGTTGCGGATCTGGCCGTCGGCGGTGAGGCGGACGCGGTCGCAGGCGCCGCAGAAGGGCCGGGTCACCGAGCCGATCACGCCGACCCTGTACGGGCCGCCGTCCACCAGGAACAGCTCGGCCGGGGCGCTGCCGCGCTCCCGGGGGTCGGCCGGGGTGAGGTCGAACTCCTTGCCGAGCATGGCCAGGATCTCGTCGGCGGTCACCATGTCCTCGCGCTTCCAGCCGTGCTGGGCGTCGAGCGGCATCTGCTCGATGAAGCGCTGCTGGTAGCCGTGCTTCATCCCGTAGCGCAGCAGCGCGGCGGCCTCGTGGTCGTTGACGCCGCGCATGAGCACCGTGTTGACCTTCACCGGCGCCAGCCCGGCCCGGTGGGCGGCCTCAAGACCGGACAGGACGTCGGCGAGCCGGTCCCGATGGGCGAGGCGGATGAAGACGTCGCGGTCGAGCGTGTCGAGGGAGACGTTGACGCGGTCGAGCCCGGCCTCGGCCAGCGGGGCGGCGAGCCGTTCCAGGCCGATGCCGTTGGTGGTGAGGGACACCTGGGGGCGTGGCGTGAGCGCGGCGGTCCGCTGGACGATCTCGACGAGTTCGCGGCGCAGCAGGGGTTCGCCGCCGGTGTAGCGGACCTCGGTGATGCCCAGCCGCTCGACCCCGATGGTCACCAGCCGCATGATCTCGTCGGCGGTGAGCAGCTCGGGCTTGGGCAGCCACTGCAGCCCCTCCGGCGGCATGCAGTACGAGCAGCGCAGGTTGCACCGGTCGGTGAGGGAGACGCGCAGATCCGTCGCCACCCGGCCGAATGAGTCCTTCAGCACCGGCGTCCCCTCCTGAGTCCACTTATAAGAGGCAGCTTAGGCCAGCCCTCCGGCGAGGGCGAATTTCGGCGGCTCACGAACATCGTCACAGCCGAATCCCACCACACGTCACCGACAAGGAGATAACCGGCATCACCCCGGCATCACCAGGGCCAACCGTCCATAAGACTCCGTGATTCCGGTCAGGAGAAAACCCGGGTGCGCTCCGCCCGCCTCGCGGGTAGTGTCCAAGGCGTGACGTGGCGACATTGATCCTCATCCGGAGCCGGAATCGCGCGCAGGCTCTACGCCTACGCGTTCTTCGAGGAATTCGTCCTGCTGTATCCGGTGTACGCGGTGCTGTTCACCACCACCGGGCTGTCGGCGGCGGAGATCTCCTCGCTGTTCATCGTGTGGTCGGTGACCTCGTTCGCGGCGGAGCTGCCGTCCGGGGTGTGGGCGGACGTGTTCTCGCGCCGCCGGCTGATCGCCGCCGGGCCGCTGGTGACCGGAGCGGGGTTCGCGCTGTGGGTGGCGTTCCCCTCGTATCCGGCCTTCGCCGCGGGGTTCGTGCTGTGGGGGATCGGCGGCGCCCTGGTGTCGGGGTCGCTGGAGGCGCTGGTCTACGAGGAGCTGGACCGCGCCGGGGCGGCCGGGTCGTACGCGCGGGTGATGGGCAGGGCCACGGCGGTGCGCACGACCGCCTTCCTGCTGGCGACGGCGGTGGCGGCGCCGGTTCTGGCCGTGGGCGGCTATCCGGCCCTGGGCGCGGCGAGCGTGGCCACCATGCTGGTCGCCGCCGCGATAGGCCGGTCGTTCCCGGAGTCGCGCGACCGCAACGACGGGGAGGGCGGCGGCGGGGAGGACGGGCGGACGGCGGTCGGCTCCTACCTCCGGACGCTGCGCGCGGGCCTCGCCGAGGTGCGGCGCACGCCGCCGGTACGGCGGGCCCTGGTGTACGTGTCGGTGCTCATGGGCGTCACCTCCGTGGACGAGTACCTCCCTTTGCTGGCGCTGTCCACGGGGGTCGCGGAGGCCGCGGTGCCGCTGGTGATCCTGCTGATCACCGCGGGGGAGGCGGTGGGCGGCTGGCTGGCCGGGCGCGGCTCGCGGTGGGAGGCGGCGGCCCTCGCCGTGGCGGCGCTGTGCCTGGCGGCGGGGGCGCTCGCCGGGACGCCGGCGGCGATGGTGCTCGTCGCCGCCGCCTTCGGGGTCTTGCGGTGGGCGATCGCGTCGGCCGAGGCCCGGCTGCAGGAGCGCATCGGCGACGACTCCCGGGCGACGGTCTCCTCGATGGCCGGGTTCGCCTCCGACGTGGCCGCCGTGACCGCCTACGCCTCCTACGGGCTGGGCTCGGCGTGGGCGGGGCCGGGACCGCTGATCGCCGTGGCCGCGGTGCCGTACCTGCTGCTGGCGCTGGCCCACCGGCTCGGCCGCTTCTGACCGCCTCCCGATCGCCGGGGGCTGCGGGCGGCGCGGCCGGTCACCGGGCCGCGCAGACGCGCTCCTTCGCGTCGGGCTGGAGGCTGATCGCCTTGATGCCGGTCGCCTCGGCCGGGACCCGGAACGTCTCCGCGGCCCGGCAGTCGTAGAAGGTGTAAACGCCGTCGGCCTCCCCCAGCAGCATGACCTTCCCGCCGTCGCGCAGCGGCTTGCCGCTCTCGTTCTCGAAGGGGATCACCCACTGGTCCTGGAATCCGAGCAGGGACAGCGTGAAGCTCTCCTCTCCCGTCTTGGCGACCCGCACCGCGGAGTCCTCCATGTGGCCCACCAAAAGGAAGCCGAGTCCGATGCCGGTGAGCGCGCCGACCGCGATCTTCATCCCGGCCCGGCCCACCGGGCGGCGGCGCAGCAGCCGGAACGGCACGAGGAAGGCGAGCACGCCGATGATCGTCGCGACGAGCACGGTCCGCAGCGCGTTGGAGGCCGCATCCGCGCCCAGGTAGCCGAGGAATCCCCAGTAGGTCGCGCCGCACCACACCGCGCCCACCGCCGCCGCAAGCCAGGGGCGTTGCCGTATGTAGCGGACCCCCCGGCCGGCGTAGCCCAGGGTGATCTTATCGATCAGCCACGCGATCCCGACGACGACGCCGACAAGCAGCGCGCCCGCCAGAACGCCCAGGATGATCGTGGCCATCAGCCGGCCGAACATGGTGGCCTGGTCGATGCCGACCTGCTCCGGCGTGACGTTGAACGCCCCGTAGACCTGCTCGACGCCGAAGTACAGCAGCGCGTACAGACCGACGGCGATCGGCACCACGACCGATCCGGCGCGTTCGAGCAGGCTGACGACGCTCCCGCCGTCACCGCCGTCACCGCCGTCGGCGACCGCGGGGATCCCTGCCGTGTCCGGTCTCGTGCTGATTTCCGGGTTCACGTCGACGTGGCGCCTTCCGCGCACCCGAACCTCACCATCACCCTCAGTAGCCGACATGTCTCGCTTCTGCCAAATAGTGATCATTCTTGACAAACCGAGATCGTAGCGGACACCATCGGCACCACGAGGAGAATGGTTGAAAATTAATCATTCGCCGACGCCCGTCGCGCGCCGGCCGTCGCCAATCGACGTCTAGTCGACGTCGACCCAGTCGAGCGTGCGGGTGACGGCCTTCTTCCAGCCCGCGTAGCCCTCCTCGCGCCGCTCGTCGCTCCAGGTCGGGGTCCAGCGCCGGTCCTCGTTCCAGTTCCGCTTGAGGTCGTCGGTGGAGCGCCAGAACCCGACGGCGAGCCCGGCGGCGTAGGCGGCGCCCAGGGCGGTGGTCTCGGCCACGACGGGCCGGGACACCGGCACGCCGAGGATGTCGGCCTGGAGTTGCATGCACAGCTCGTTGGCGGTGACGCCGCCGTCCACGCGCAGCACGTCGAGGGTGACGCCGGAGTCCTCGCGCATCGCCTCCACCACGTCCCGGGACTGGTAGCAGATCGCCTCCAGGGTGGCCCGAGCGATGTGCGCGGCGGTGTTGAAGCGGGACAGTCCGACGATCGCGCCGCGCGCGTCGCTGCGCCAGTACGGGGCGAACAGGCCGGAGAACGCCGGCACGAAGTAGACGCCGCCGTTGTCGTCGGCCTGGCGGGCGAGGATCTCGCTCTGCGGCGCGCTGGAGATGATGCCGAGCTGGTCGCGCAGCCACTGGACGGCCGAGCCGGTGACGGCGATCGATCCCTCCAGGGCGTACACGGGCTTGTCGTCGCCGAAGCGGTAGCAGACGGTGGTGAGCAGCCCGCTGCGCGATCGGACCGGCTCGTCGCCGGTGTTGAGCAGCAGGAAGTTGCCGGTGCCGTAGGTGTTCTTGGCCTCGCCCGGCGCGAAGCACACCTGGCCCACGGTCGCCGCCTGCTGGTCGCCGAGGTCCCCGGCGAGCGGCACCTCGCCGCCGAGGGGGCCGCCCGGACGCGTGACGCCGTACAGGGACGGGTTGGAGGAGGGCTGGATCTCGGGCAGCATCGACCGGGGGATGCCGAAGAACGACAGCAGCTCGTCGTCCCAGTCGAGGGTCTCCAGGTCCATCAGCATGGTGCGGCTGGCGTTGGTCGGGTCGGTGACGTGCACGCCGCCGTCCACCCCGCCGGTGAGGTTCCACAGCAGCCAGGTGTCGGTGGTGCCGAACAGCGCCCGCCCCTCCTCCGCGGCCCGGCGCACCTCCTCGACGTTCTCCAGGATCCACTGGATCTTGCCGCCGGAGAAGTACGTCGCCGGCGGCAGCCCGGCCCTGCGGCGGATCACGTCGCCGCGGCCGTCGCGGTCGAGGGCGGAGGCGATGCGGTCGGTGCGGGTGTCCTGCCAGACGATCGCGTTGTAGTACGGCCTGCCGGTGAGCCGGTCCCAGACGACGGTGGTCTCGCGCTGGTTGGTGATGCCGAGCGCGGCCAGGTCGGCGTGGGTGAGCCGGGCCCTGCCCAGGGTGGTCTCGATGACCGCGCGGGTGCGCTCCCAGATCTCGACCGGATTGTGCTCGACCCAGCCGGCGCGGGGCAGGATCTGCTGGTGTTCGAGCTGGTGCCGCGCGATCTCGTTGCCCCCGTGATCGAAGATCATGAAGCGGGTGCTGGTGGTGCCCTGATCGACTGCTCCGACGAAGTCGGCCATCGGTCGTCTCCTCTGGTACGCGGGGTCAGATGCTGCGGGCGCGCTCGCCCTCGGCGGAGGGTACCCGCCCCGGTTCGGGTTCCTCCTCCCGCGGCAGGAAGCGGCCGACGAAGAGCTGGTACAGACCCGCCCCGAGCACGCCGCCGATGACCGGCGCGACGATCGGCACCCAGAAGTAGAGCTGTCCGTACTGGTCGCGCCAGGCGGTCGAGTAGCCGGTGAGCCACGACGCCACGCGCGGCCCGAGGTCCCGGGCCGGGTTGATGGCGTAGCCGGCGTCGGTGCCCCAGGCCATGCCGATCGCCACCACGACCAGGCCGATGACGAACGGGGCGAGGTTCGCCGCGGGGGGCGAGTTGCGCAGGTCGGTGAGGGCGAGGACGAGCAGCAGCAGGATCGCCGTGCCGATGATCTGGTCGCGGAAGGCGCCCCAGGTGCCGACGGGCAGCTCGCCGTTGCCGGGCAGGGTGGAGAACACGATCTGGGTCTTGACCGTGTGGCCGGGGTCGGTTTGGGCCAGCACCTCGGCGTAGTTCCACCGCACGAGCAGGGCGGCGACGAAGGCGCCGAGGGTCTGCGCCAGCGAGTACGGCAGCACCTTGCGCCAGGGGAAGCCCTTGAAGACGGCGAGCGCGACGGTCACCGCCGGGTTGATGTGGGCGCCGCTCATCCGGGCGGCGACGTAGACGCCGAGGGTGACGCCGAGGCCCCAGCCCCAGGCGATGCTGTCGTGGTCGCCGAGGCCGCCGGCGATCACCTGGGCCACCGCGCCCACGCCGAACAGGATCAGGATCATCGTCCCGACGAACTCGGCGGCGAGTTCGCCGAGCATCGTCCGGTCCCACAGGCGGCGCGGGGCGGCCCCCGAGCCGATGCCGGAGGTCTCCCCGCCGGTCGAGCGCTGATCGTCGGACACGTCTCCTCCTCACCGAGCGCCGGTCGAACCGTCGGTTCGGCGGCCCCGGTCGGACGTGCCCGGATGTGCGGCCCCACCCCGATGACCGCCGCCCAGTCCGCCGTGAGACGGGCATACGACCGGTCTCACGGCGTCCCGGAGTACTGCCCCCGCGCGCGGGCTTCACGCCTTCGGCGCGGGGGTTTCGCGGCGGTTCGCGAGAGTCGCGCGGGAGGGGAGCGCGTCAGAAGCGCTCGCGGCGGACGTTGACCTTGCGGCCCTTGATGGTGGTGCCGCGCAGCGCGTTGATCACCTCGTTGGCGGCGGCCTCGGGGACCTCGACCAGGGAGAACCGGTCGGCGATCTCGATGGCGCCGATGTCGCGCCCGCTCAGCCCGGTCTCGCCGGCGATCGCGCCGACCAGGTCCTGCGGCCGGATGCGGGCGCTGCGGCCGGCCCCGACGAACAGGCGGGTCATCCCGCCGCCGGTCCGGCCGCGGCGGCGCTCCCCCTGCGCGGTCTGGTCCCGGCGGCCCCGGCGGCCGTCCCTTCCGTCCCTGCCGTCGCGACCGTCCCTGCCGTCGCGCTCGGGGCGCAGCGCGATCTCGGGGATCTCCTCCTCGTCGTCGGCGACGCCGCCGGCCTCGTGGGCGAGCTTCACCGCGGCGAGCGCCACCTCCATCACGTCGAACTCGTCGGCGAGCGTCTCGACGACCACGCGGAAGCCGTCCAGGTCGTCCTCGAGCAGGCTCGCCTCCAGCGCCGCGCGGGTCAGCTCCAGCCGGCGGGCGCGCAGGTCGGCGACGGTCGGCACCTTCTCCACCGGGATGCGGCGCTTGGTCACCCGCTCGATGGTCTTGAGCATGCGGTGCTCGCGCGGCTCGGCGAGCGTGATCGCCACGCCCTCGCGCCCGGCCCGCCCCACCCGGCCGACCCGGTGCACGTACGCCTCGGGCGCGGACGGCACGTTGTAGTTGACGACGTGGCTGAGGTGCTCGATGTCCAGGCCGCGGGCGGCGACGTCGGTGGCGACGAGCAGGTCGGCGACGCCGGAGCGCAGCCGTCCCATCACCCGGTCGCGCTGCTCCTGGCTCATGCCGCCGTGCAGGGCCTCGGCCCGATAGCCACGGCCGTTCATGCTCTCGGTGAGCGCGTCGACCTCCTCGCGGGTGCGGCAGAAGACCAGGGCGGCCGTGGGGGCCTCGACGTCGAGGATGCGGCCGAGCGCGACGGGCTTGTGCGGCCGGGCGACCACGTAGGCGCTCTCGCGCACCTGCGGCGCCTCGCCGGGCGCGGCCTCCTGGGCGTGGATGAGGATGCGTACGGGGTCGCGCAGGTGCTGGCGGGCGATGCCCTCGATGCGGGGCGGCATCGTGGCGGAGAACAGCACCGTCTGCCGCTCGGGCGGGGTCTCCTGCAGGATCGCCTCGATGTCGTCGGCGAAGCCCATGTCGAGCATCTCGTCGGCCTCGTCGAGCACGACCGTGGCCAGGTCGCCCAGGCGCAGGGTGCCGCGGTTGAGGTGGTCGAGGGCGCGGCCGGGGGTGGCCACCACCACGTCGACGCCGCGCTCCAGCGACCGCAGCTGGCGGCCGATCGGCTGGCCGCCGTAGATGGGCAGCACGCGGGCCGCCAGATCCCTGCCGTACTTGTGCACGGCCTCGGAGACCTGCATGGCGAGCTCGCGGGTCGGCACCAGCACCAGCGCGACCGGGTCGCCGCCTCCGCCGCCGGTCAGGCGCTCCAGCAGCGGGAGCGCGAACGCGGCCGTCTTGCCGGTGCCGGTCGCCGCCTGCCCGAGCAGGTCGCGGCCCTCCAGCAGGGGCGGGATCGCCTCACGCTGGATCGGCGTGGGCTCCTCATAGCCGAGGCCGGCGATGGCGCGCAACAGCTCGGGCCGCAGCCCAAGGTCGGCGAATCCGCCGGCGTCGGCCGCGTTCGGGATCATGATCGGTTTCCTCATTCCGGACGTGGTCACGCAAGGGCATCGATGTCACGGATGCCCGGCTCCGCAGACATCTATCATTCCGCGCCTCGGGGGGTGCCATGGCCCGCACGTCCCGCCCGCACCGGCACGGCGGCTCCGGAACGGGCGGCGATCGGCGGGCCGGCCGAACGCACTTGAAAGCCGAAGTTTCGGTTTCACAACTCTCCATAGATAAAGCGGACTTATGTCTTCCTTATCTGAAAGATCACAGTCGTCAACGCTGTACGCCGGTCTCACCGACGAGGCCGCGGGCACCGAAGGGACTCATATGAGGAAGACCGTCGCCACACTGGCCATCGCCGGAGCCGGTCTGAGCGTGCTGCTGCAAGGCTTACCGGCCAACGCGGCGCCGAGCCGGAACAGCACCGCCCCCAAGCCGAGCGCCATCGCCTGGAGCCCTTGCACCGGCGCCCTGGAGGGGCTGGAGTGCGCCTCGATCCCCGTGCCGCTGGATTACCGGCGCCCGTGGGGCAAGAAGATCAAGATCGCGCTGAGCCGCAAGCCGCACACCGTCTCCGCGGACAAGTACCAGGGCGTGCTGCTGCTCAACCCCGGCGGCCCGGGCGCGAGCGGCCTGGCCATGCCCACCTGGTTCGCGGGCAGCGGCGCCGAGGCCGCGTCGGGCGCCTACGACCTGATCGGGTTCGACCCGCGCGGCGCGGGGGCGAGCGAGCCCCGCCTCGACTGCGGCTCCGGCTACGACGACCCGGTGCGCGCCGACTACGTCCCGGCGAACTTCGCCGAGGAGAAGGCCTGGCTGGCCCGCGCCAAGGACTTCGCCCGCAAGTGCGGCCAGGCGCTGGGCTGGCTGCTGCCCTACATGACCACCGAGGACAGCGCCCGCGACCTGGACAGCATCCGCAAGGCCCTGGGCCAGAAGCAGATCAACTTCCTCGGCTACTCCTGGGGCACCTACCTCGGCGCCACCTACGCCACGCTGTTCCCCAACAGGGTCCGTCGCCTGGTCCTGGACAGCGTCGTACGGCCGAGCGGCGTCTGGTACGCCGACAACCTCGACCAGAACCGCGCCTTCGACGCCCGCGCCAAGGACTTCTTCGCCTGGACCGCCAAGCACGACTCGGTCTACCACCTCGGCACGACCGGGGACGCGGTGGAGAAGAAGTACTACGAGATCCGCGCCGCGCTGAAGGCCAAGCCCGCCGGGGGCAAGGTCGGGCCGAGCGAGTTCGACGACACCTTCCTGGTCGGCGGCTACGCCAACTCCGTGTGGCCCTTCCTCGCCGCCGGGCTGGCGGAGTACGCGGCCGGCAGCGAGGACTTCCTGGTGTTCCTGTACGGCGCGCTCGCCGCGACCGACTCCGACAGCGGTCACGCGCTCTACCTGGCCACCTCCTGCACCGACAACGCCTGGCCGCGCAGCTGGGCCACCTGGCACCGTGACGCCGCCACCCTGCACCGCACCGCGCCGTTCCTCACCTGGGGCAACACCTGGTTCAACGCGCCGTGCTTCTACTGGCCGGCCAAGCCCGAGCGGCCGGTGCGCATCTCCGGGCACGGGCTGCCGCCGGTGCTGATCATCCAGTCCACCAAGGACGCGGCCACGCCGTACCAGGGGGCGGTCGAGATGCACCGCCTGCTGCGCTCCTCCCGCCTCATCGTCGAGGACGGCGGCGGCAACCACGGCGTCACCCTGGCGGGCAACGCCTGCCTCGACGGACACCTGGCCGCCTACCTGACCGACGGCACGGTGCCGGCGAGCCGGCCCGGCCCCGACGCGCTGTGCGCGCCGGTGCCCGACCCCGAGCCGCTGGCGGCGGCGAACGCCGCGGCCCGGAGCGCGACGCCGCAGGTTCCGGAGGTCCGCGTCCGCCGCTGACCGGCATCCTGTTCCACCTCGGAGTCCCCTTTAGCACGCTCCCGAGGCACCGCTCCGATCGCTCCCGTGAAGGGGCCCCGGCCGTGCCGGGGCCCCTTCCCTTATATCCGGAATACCGCTGGAAACGTCTTCGGCGGATTATTCACGCGCATCAAGAAGGGCCCATGTTTGACAAAGAAGATCGTCCAGAGGGTGGTTCGCCGATGACGTGACGGCGTGCCGGGCCGAAAGATGCGATGCCATGAGAATAATCACTGCCGGAGCGCTGGCCGCCGCCTGCGGGCTCGCCCTGACGGGATCGATTCCGACCGCGTCCGCGCTGGTCAAGCCGCCGTCTGCGGCGCACGCCCAGCCCAGCGCCGCCGCGGACCGGACCTGGGAGGACGCCCTGCGTTCGGCGATGCGGCGTTTCCACGACCCGAAGGTCGCCGAGAGGTACGGATACACGCGCACCGATTCGTGCAAGCAGTTTCCGTTCGAGGGGCCGCGCGGCGAACACCTCGGCGCGATGGGATACCACTACGTCAACAAGCGACTGGCGGCGGATTCAAAAATCGACCCGTACCGGCCGGAGATTCTCGTCTACGTGCCCGGCAAGGACGGCGGGCGGAGGCTCGGCGCGGTCGAGTACCTCAAATACGACGACGACAGCCGCCTGTCCACCACCCACGACCGGCCGCGGGTGTTCGGCAAGTCGTTCGACGGGCCGTTCCCTCCGCTGGAGGACGGCATGCCGGTCCACTACTCGCTGCACGTGTGGATCTTCAAGCCCAACCCGCACGGCATCTTCGAGCCCTGGAACCCGAACGTGCGCTGCCCCGGCGGCGCGGTGCGGCCCGGCAAGGTCAAGCCCGCCGCGGACAAACCAGCCGCGGACAAACCAGCCGCAGACAAACCAGCCGCGGACAAGCCGCGCAGCCGCAAGGTCCGTGCCCGCGACCGGCTGTGACGCCGTTCGTCCGGTGAACGTGTCAGGTCCTCTCGCCCAGGGCCTGGACGAGAAGGGCGGCGGTGCGGGCGATGATCGTCTCGTCGTAGGCGCGGCCGCGATCGTGGCCCAGGCTCGCGTCCACTAGTCGGGCGGCGAATCCGACGAGGCCGAGCACGCGCGAACGCCCGGTCCCCTGAGCGGGGCCGGGCGTTCGGCCGTCCGGCGGGGAATCCTCAGCGCGCGGAGTCGTCCCGGCGGCTCACCCGTCCGTCCGCGGGCGCGTGCCGGTCGTCGCCTTCGTACACGACCCGCCAGCGGACGGCGTCCCGCCCCGGAACCGACGCGGCGAACTCGCCGTCTCGCCCGGTGACCGTCCACGCGGCCGTACGCCACGCCCCAGTGCGCGGATCGAGACGCTGGATCGCCACCTGGCGTCCCCGGAAGCCGCGCTGCCCGCTGAGCCCGGCGGGATCGAGCCGGGTCAGCCTGCCGCTCACCCGGACGGCGTCCTGCTTGGCCCGCTCCGGCGTGACGCGCAGGTCGCGCAGGCGGGTGACGCCGCGCAGCAGGAACGTCTCGTGCTCGACCGCCTGACGGCCCGACGTGCCGCGCACCCGCGCCTCCACCGTCCACACGCCGGGCGGGTACAGGCGCGAGAGCCGCACGGGCGCGCGGAAGCGCCACGTCTCCCATCCGCCCCTGTCCCCTCCGAGGGATCGCGGCGCCGACACGGCGGGCAGCGACCGCGCGGGCCGCGTCGCCATCCGGGGGCCGCCCGACCCGCGCGCCGACGGCGGCGGTGGCGGCGGCGGGCCGGGCTCCACCCGGACGGTCACCGCGTCCGGCCCGGCCGCGCCGCGCGCGACCACCTCGACGGTGAGGTCCACCCCGCCCCTGGCGCGGACCACCGGATCGCGCGGTATGACGGTCACCGACCGGATCGCCGGACCGTACGCGCCGAGGAGCACGCCGGACGCCTCCCCCGGCGCCTGCCCTGGATGCCGCGTCGGCGCGGCCGGGCGGCCCGACGCCTGCGGCACGCCGGGCACCGCCAGCGCCGTACCCCCGACGACCAGCAACGACGCGATCAGATGCGCTCTTCTCATGATCGCGACAGTAGGGAGCGCCGGGCAAAGCCATGCGTCCCGACACGCAAAATCCATGCCAGAACGGTCGCGAAGACCGCGGCCCCCGTGTCAGGCGCGCACCGGGAGAAGGAGCGCGTCGGACACGGGGGCCGCGGCGGAAGAGGGAATGCTCACTCCTCGTACAGGGAGGCGATCACCTCGGCGTACTTGGCGTGCACGACGCGGCGCTTGAGCTTGAGGCTGGGGGTGAGCTCCTCGGTGTCGATGGTCCACTCCTCCGGCAGCAGCCGCCACCGCTTGACCTGCTGCACCCGGGCGAGCCGCTCGTTCGCCGCCGCGACGGCCGCCTCGACCTCCTTGAGCACGTCCGGGTGCTCGGCGAGGGCCGCGAGCGAGGTGAACTCGATGCCCCGCGCCTGCGCCCAGCCGGGCGCGACCTCGCCGTCCAGGGTGAGCAGCGCCACCGGGTACGGCCGGCGGTCACCGTAGGCGAGGGCCTGCCCGATGAGCGGATGCTCCTTGAGCAGGTTCTCGATGTTGGCCGGGGAGATGTTCTCGCCCCCGGCGGTGATGATGAGCTCCTTCTTGCGATCGACGACCCGGACGAAGCCGTCCTCGTCGATCGAGCCGATGTCGCCGGTGTGCAGCCAGCCGTCGTCGTCGAGCAGATCGGCGGTCGCCTCCGGCCGGTTGAGGTAGCCGCGCGTGTTGATCGGGCTGCGGGTGAGAATCTCGCCGTCCTCGGCGATGCGCACCTCGACGCCGGGGTTGGCGCGGCCGACGGTGCCCAGCTTGTAGCAGTCGACCGAGTTGCCGGTGAACGCGCCGGTCGTCTCGGTCATGCCGTACACGTCCAGGACCTTGAGCCCGAGACCGGCGAAGAACCGCTGCACCTCGCCCGGCATCGGGGCGGCGGCGGTGACGACCCAGCGGGCCTGGTCGAGGCCGATGAGGGACCGGATGATCGACAGCAGCGAGGCGTCGGCCTCCTGGAAGGCCGCCTCGACCTCGGGCGTCGGCGTCCTGCCGTACTGGCAGGAATCGATGTAGGCGAGCCCGGCCGCCATCGCCTTGTGCACGGCCGCCTGCTGCTCCTCGGGCTGGGTGGCGAGCATGGCCTGCAGCCGGGCCATGATCTTCTCCCACACCCGGGGCACGCCGAAGAACAGCACCGGCTTGACCTGTCCGAGCGTGCCGCCGAGCTGCGCGAGATCGGTGCAGAAGTGGATGTGCGAGGCCTTGAACAGGGGCAGGTACAGGCTGAGCACGCGCTCGGCGATGTGGGCGTAGGTCAGGTAGGAGATCTGCGCCCCGCCGAACGGCAGCGACGTCATCCGGTCGGTCGAGACGACCTCGAAGAAGATGTTGCCGTGGGTGAGCGGCACGCCCTTGGGGTTGCCGGTCGTCCCGGAGGTGTACAGCACGGTGAGCACGTCGTCGGCCTTGACCGCGCGCCACCGCGCCTCGACCCCGTCCGGGTCGGCGGCGAGCCGCTCGCGCCCGAGCGCCAGGAAGTCGTCCCAGGACAGGTACGGCTCGCCCGCCGGGCAGTCCTCCAGCACGATGACCTTCTCCAGCGCGGTCAGCTCGTCGAGGATCGGCTGCCAGCGCGCCAGCTCGGCCTTGCCGCCCAGCACCGCGACCTTGGCCCCGACGTCGGAGGCGACGAACGCGACCTGCTCGGGGGCGAAGGTGCTGTACACCGAGCACGTCCGCGCCCCGGCGTGCACGGCGCCCAGGTCGGCGAGCACGTGCTCGCTGCGGTTGACCATCATCAGGGCCACCGCGTCCCCGGGTCCGACGCCCAGGGCCGCCAGCCCCGCGGCGATCTCCAGCACGCGTTGGCGGGCTTCCGCGTAGGTCATGGTGCGCCAGCCCCCGTCGGCCGCATCGGAATAGGCCGGTGCGTCCGCATGGCTTCGGGCCGTCTCTTCGAGCTGTGCGCAGATGGTGCGACCGGCGATCTCCTGCTCGATCTCGGCCCGCTCCGCAAGGATTTGGGAGTCGGCCATCATGCCCTCCAGTCAGTCAACCCCTGGGAAACCCGTGGTGAGCCCCTCGAATGAGTGGCATCGCATCACACCGCGCTCACTATGGACAAGGGTCACGCCGTGAGAAGACCGACCACAGTTTTCGGACATACAACTAACATCAGCCACATTTAGTGTCGAATGCCGTCGAATTCCCTTCCGTCGCCCCGGAAATCGTCTTCCCCGGGCTTCGGAAGGCCCCATCGACGGCCCGGCTCCACGCTCGGCCGACCCCCGCGGCGGCGCGGCTGACGGTAGCGTACGCGCCATGCGGATCGAGGACTACGCGCTCATCGGCGACATGCAGTCGGCCGCCCTCGTCGGCAGGGACGGATCGGTCGACTGGCTGTGCCTGCCCCGTTTCGACTCCCCGGCGTGCTTCGCCGCCCTGCTCGGCGACGAGAACAACGGCCGATGGTGGATCGGCCCGGCCGACCCGGGCGCGGGCCCCGATCACGCGGCGGGCCGCCCCGCGACGAGGCGGCGCTACCGCGGCGACACGCTGATCCTCGAAAGCGAGTGGGACACCCCGGGCGGCACGGTCCGCGTCACCGACTTCATGCCGCCCCGGCACGCCAACCCCGACATCGTGCGGGTCGTCGAGGGCGTGTCGGGCACGGTCGAGATGGCCACCCACATCCGCATCCGCTTCGACTACGGGCGCATCGTCCCGTGGGTGCGCCGCGCCAACGGCCTGCTGCACGCGATCGGCGGCCCCGACTCGGTGTGGCTGCGCTCCCCCGTGCCGCTCACCGGCGGCGACCACGCCCACCACGCCACGTTCCGGGTGTCGGCCGGGCAGCGCCTGCCGTTCGTGTTCACCTGGCACCCCTCCCACGAGCCCGCGCCGCCGATGATCGACCCCGCCGCCCAGTTCGCCGAGACCGAGCACATGTGGACCGAGTGGATCGGCCGCTTCCGGTTCCAGGGCCGCTGGCGCGACGCGGTCGCCCGCTCGCTGATCACGCTCAAGGCGCTCACCTACTCCCCCACCGGCGGCATCGTCGCCGCCCCCACCACCTCGCTGCCCGAGGACCTCGGCGGCGTACGCAACTGGGACTACCGCTACTGCTGGCTGCGCGACGCCACGATGACGCTGGAGGCGCTCATCCGCTCCGGCTTCCTGGAGGAGGCGAAGTCCTGGCGCGAGTGGCTGCTGCGCGCCATCGCGGGCCGCCCGCAGGACCTCCAGATCATGTACGGCGTGGCCGGCGAACGCCGCCTCCCCGAACTGGAGCTCTCCTGGCTTCCGGGCTACGAGGACTCCAGCCCGGTCCGCATCGGCAACGGCGCCGTCGACCAGCTCCAGCTCGACGTCTACGGCGAGGTCATGAACTGCCTCTACCTCGCCCGCGACAACGGCCTCAGCGCCGACGACCGAGCCTGGGCGATCCAGCGCGAGCTGCTGGACTTCCTGGAGTCCAACTGGGACCGGCCCGACGAGGGCCTGTGGGAGGTGCGCGGCCCGCGCCGCCACTTCGTCCACTCCAAGCTCATGGCCTGGGTCGCCCTCGACCGCGGCGTCCGCCAGGTCGAGCGCTTCGGCCGCAACGGCCCCGCCGCCCGCTGGAGCGAACTACGCGACCGAGTCCACGCCGAGATCTGCGCCAAGGGCTACGACCCCGCCCGCAACACCTTCACCCAGTCGTACGGCTCCCGCGAACTCGACGCCGCCCTCCTGCTCATCCCGCAGACCGGCTTCCTCCCTCCCGACGACCCCCGCGTCATCGGCACCGTCGACGCCATCGAACGCGAACTCATGACCGACGGCTTCGTCCTGCGCTACCCCATGGCGGACGACAACTCCGTCGACGGCCTCCCCGGCGGCGAGGGCGCCTTCCTCGCCTGCAGCTTCTGGCTCGCCGAGGCCCGCGCCCTCATCGGCCGCCGCCAGGAGGCCATCGACCTGTTCGAACACCTCCTCGCCCTCCGCAACGACGTCGGCCTCCTCGCCGAGGAGTACGACCCCCGCCACGGCCGCCTCGTCGGCAACTTCCCCCAGGCCTTCAGCCACGTCCCCCTCATCCACACCGCCCACGCCCTCGCCTAGCCATCACCCGCGTCCGGGGGTGGGCGTCCCGGCTCCCAGCGCGGGTCCGCCCATCCCAGCCGGGCAGGTGATAGTCGCCAGCTCCGCGAGAGGGCGAACGATCGCGGGGTCAGGGAGAGGAGAACAGCAACTCCCGGAACTCGGTGACCTCGGGGCGTTCGTGCTGGGGCAGGGGTACGGTCTGGAGGACGAGTCGGCCTGTCTCCAGGATGTGGTTGCTACGGTAGGCGGAAGGCACTGCGTCGATGACCGAGGCCGCGCGGTGCATTCCCTCGGTCACGCCGCCGTTGACAATCATGCACATCGCGTCATGCAGTTGGACGTTCGCCCGGTATTGATAGTCCTGTGCGGTGCCGAGTACGTGGTCGCGGGCCGTATCCGCTTTCCGTTCCTCGCCCGCGGCGGCGTAGACCCAGCTCTCGGCGAAGTGAACCTGGTCCGGCCTCCAGTACCAGAAGCCGAGCGAATCCGGGCCGGGGTCCTTGTCGGCCGCACGACGCAGGATTTCCAGCGTGCGCCGCGCCTCATCGTGCCTCCCGAGCACCGATAGGGCTTTGGCCTTTGTGGTGAGCAACTGAAGGCAGGGCTGGTCGGGCTTTGCGATCTGCTCGGCGCTTTCGACGAGGCGCAGGATCATTTCCGGATCGCGTTGGCCGTACAGACCGTGACCCGCCTCCTGTGCTCTGACGAGCAACCGAAGGCCGAGATCGCCGGAGGCGTCGGCGGTTTGGCGCGCGGTGTGCCACCAACGGATCGCCGCGCCGTGATCGCCCAAACGGGTCAGCGCGTTGGCGTGCATGACCGAGAGCGTCGCCAGCACCCGCTGGAGTTCGGTCGTGTCAGCGGGCGAGGACGAGCGCGTCTGCGCTTGAACGGCGTACAGGTCCATGACGAGGTTCGCCGCCACTTGCGCGGGAGGACGGGTGCGCAGCGCGTACAGGTGGTCGGCGCAGGTCAACTCCCAGTTCGCGATGGTGCGGAAGTCGTCGTGGAATGACGCGCCGATCATTTGGCGGACCGATTCGCTGGAGATGCCGAGCGTTCCGATTCCGGCGCTCACGGCGGCGAGACGTAGAAGCTGTCGGCGTTCCGTGGCGGCCTCCTCTGTGGAAGTGCCCTTCTTCGGCAGGGTACGCAGGCGCTCCACCTCGACCGCAAGTGCGTGCAGGGCTACAAGACGGCCACCCGCGCCGTAGATGTCGTCCAGGCGTCGGACGGTGTCGGCGTGCGGGCGGGTGAGGCCGCGTTCCCATTTCGACAGGTCACCGTCGTCGCAGAACGCCTGCTTGCCCACCTCGCGCATGCTCAGCCCGAGCACCTTCTCGCGCCAGTGGCGCAGTTCGGCGCCCAGCAGGTGCCATGGCGAGCGGCTGGGGTCCACGTACTCGGAGATGCGCCGCATCCGATGTGCCTCCCGTCCACCAGAGCCGAAGGAGGGCGCGCCTGTGGTGACGAGTCTGTGGATGACCGCGCCGTTACCCTCCGATGACTATGCGTGAATGAACGTACACGAGATCGCACCCGACCGAAGGCGGAAAATCGCGTTCGGTTCTCAGATGATGACGAACGGCGACTGCGACGCTGTGCCGGATGGAATTGATCGACGGGTCGCGGGCAAGGCCGCCTTGTCGGGGGCCCGGGTGGGTCAGGCCGGGCGGCGGGAGGCCATCGCGGCCAGGAGGCGGGCGAACTCCGGGGGCGGGGTGACGACGAGCTTGACCTGGCCCTTGTGGCGGGTGAATTCGGCGGGGATGCGGGTGAGGCGGGAGTCGCGCCACCAGTAGACCTGGGGGCTGAGGCCCTCGGGGTGGTCGCTGTAGACGCGGTGGGCGTACAGGCGCATGCGTTCGATGGCGCGGACGACGCTCAGGCCGTCGACCGGGTGGGCGATGAGCTGGCCCGGGTACGGGAGGGCGACCAGGACGCCGTCGCGGGGCACGCGTAGGTAGGCGTCGAGGCCGTGGAGGTGGGCGGCGGCCGCGGCGGTGAAGCCGGTGAGCTTGGTGACGGTGACGCCGCCGAGGTCGAGGGGGGCGGCGGTGAGGCGTTCGTCGGCGAGGGCGTTGGCGACGGCGAGGTCGAGGGCCTGGCCGGGCGGGATCGGCCAGCAGAAGGCCTCCTCGGGGCGGACCGGGCGGACCTTGCCGCCGTAGCCGACCGTGAGGATCTCGACGAGTTCGGGGGTGAGGTGGCGGCCGATCAGGCGGGTGGGGTCGCCGAGGCCGCTGGCGGACAGGTCGTCCTCGAGCAGGACGCGGGTGCGCAGCAGGGGGCGGACCTGGGCGAGGTCGCACACGTCGAGGGCGTCGCCGGACGCGGCGCGGGACAGGTGTTCCGAGGCGAGGGCGGGCCAGTCCTCGCGGGGGCGGCGGGCGGCCTCGCGGCGCAGGCCGACGAGCCGCACGGTGATGGTGCGGGGGCCGGTGAGCAGCATCGAGGAGCCGTCGCGGGCGAAGGTGTGCTCGTAGCCGAGCGTCTCGGCCACCAGCGCGAGCAGCGAGTCGAGGTCGGCCTCCTCGGCGCGCCGCCGCCGTGCGCGCGACCGCCGATCGTCCTGCCGCCGGAACAAGCCCACCGTACGTCTCCCCCTGCTCGACCACCACCGCCCTCGGTAAGGGCAACGATCACGGATTCCGGAAAGGTCCTTCGCAGGCCGTGGAGCCCGCCCGGGAAGCCGGATCGAGTCCGGTGACGGTGCTCCCGGGACGTTCCGGATGCTCCCGGACGTTCTAGGACCGTTCCCGGACGTTGCCGGACTGTTCCGGGACGTTCCGAAACCGTTCCGGGAACCACTCTTGCCTAAAGTGCCGGGTGCTCGTCGCGGAACAAGGAAGTCAGGGAGCACGATTCTGTATCAATCGTCGCATCAGCCCCAAACCACACCGTGAGTTGCGGCGTTCCGTGGCCGATGGGCAGGCCGACGATCACCGGGACGCCGAGCGGGCTGAGCAGTTCGGCCAGCACCGGCAGCGGGTCGCCGCAGTCCACCCACGAACCCAGCACGATGCCGGCGGCGCCCTCCAGGCAGCCCGCCTGCAGGAGCTGGGTGACCATGCGGTCGATGCGGTACGGATGCTCCCGCACGTCCTCCAGGAGCACGATCCGCCCGGCCGCGCGCATCGCGTACGGCGTGCCGCACAGGGCGGCGAGGAGGGCGAGGTTGCCGCCGGTGAGCGGGCCGCGGGCCCTGCCGGGCACGAGCACCCGCGTGCCCCGCACGACGGCGGGCTCCTCGCCGTCGAACAGCGCGGCGCGCAGACCGGCGAGCGAGAGCGGCTCGGGTCCCTCGGGATCGCTGATCGTGGCGCAGGCGGGCATCGGGCCGAAACTGGTGGCGACGCCGAGCCGGTCGGCGAAGGCGCGGTGCAGGGCGGTGACGTCGCTGGAGCCGTGCAGGATCTTGGGGCGGGCCGCCCGCATCGCGGTCCAGTCGAGCAGGTCGAGCAGGCGGGTCGCGCCGTAGCCGCCGCGGGCGCACAGCACCGCCGACACGGCCGGGTCGCACCAGGCCTCCTGCAGGTCGCGGGCGCGTTCACGGTCGGGTCCGGCGAGGTAGCCGGCGCGGTTAAAGACGCCGGAGCCGGTGACCACGTTGAGGCCGAGGCCGGTCAGGACGTCGGCGCCGCGTGCGAACCGTTCCGGGTCGACGGGTCCGGAGGGCGCGATGAGCGCCACGGTGTCGCCGGGGCGCAGCCTGGCGGGCACCTCGGGGTCCGGGGTCATGGGCTGCGGCGTTGTGGACTTCGCCGTCTCGGGTTCTGTCCTCACATCGGCATTCTCATCTGCCGCGCCGCCGCCTGCGGGGTCATGCCGTCAGGCGGCATGGCGCCTTGCGGGGTCATGCCGTCAGGCGGCATGACGCCTGACCGGGTCATGACGTCAGGGCCGCGACGAGGAGGGGCAGGGACGTGGCGATGGGCTCGTCGAGCACCAGGTCGGCGTACGCGTCGTACGGGGTGGGCTCGGCGTTGAGGATGGCCAGGCGCGCGCCGGCGTTCACGGCCTCCAGGCACAGGCCCGCCGCCGGGTGCACGGTCAGCGAGGAGCCGACGGCGACGAACAGGTCGCAGTCGCGGCCGGCGGCGACGGCGGCGCTCAGCACCTCCGGGCGCAGCGCCTGGCCGAAGGAGATCGTGGCGGCCTTCTGGATGCCGCCGCAGGCGGCGCAGCGCGGGTCCTCCTCGCCGGCGTCGACGCGGTCGAGCACCTCGCGCATCGGCGTGTGCGCCTGACACGACAGACACTCGACCGTGAACATGGTCCCGTGTACCTCGATCACCTTCTCCGGCGACGAGCCGGCGCGCTGGTGCAGTCCGTCGATGTTCTGGGTGACGATCGCCCGCAGCCGTCCGGCGCGCTCCAGATCGACCAGCGCCCGGTGGCCGACGTTGGGCATGGCGTGCCAGGCCGGGTGGTCGCGGCGGGCCAGCCAGGCGCGGCGCCGTACGTCGGGGTCGGCGAGGTAGGTGTCGAGGGTGAACAGGGCCTGAGCCGCCGGATCCTTGGTCCAGACTCCCTGCGGACCTCGGAAGTCCGGTATTCCTGAATCTGTGGAAATGCCCGCTCCAGTGAGTACCGTTACCGATGTGATGGTTGGCGCCCACGACGCCAGAGGCGTGGCCGGTTCGTTCACGTCGCAAAGGGTGTCAGACTTGGCCTCATCTATGCGACCTCCGACCCACATCATCCTCGTGGTGAACGGCGTCAAGGTCCGTCATCCGGTGTTCGTGCTGTCGGCCCCGCACTCCGGCGCGGACCTGATCGGGCGCGCCCTGAAACGGTCTCCGGGCATGCACTTGACGATGGGACGGCCCGATGTGTCGCGGGTGGTGTACGCCTTCGCGCGGCGGCCGTCGATCATGCGGGGACAGGCCGGCGGGCCCGCGCGGGTGATGCGCGACGTGTTCGCCGAGGCGTGGCAGCTCGTGCCGGGGGCGTGCGCCGAGTGCCCGCCCGCGTGCCGGGAGGCCGGGGGCGTGGTCGGCGCCACGCTGTGTACCACGCCGGCCGAAATCACCCGGTTCGGCGACGCGAACCCCGATCTGCTCTACACCGCGCCGGTGCTGCTGCAGGCGTTTCCCGACGCGCGATTCGTGCAGGTGATCCGCGACGGCCGGGACGTGGCCGCCGACATGCTCGCCGACCCCTCCTGCATGACATGGTTCCGGCCCGGCATGCTCGGCGAGGAGGCCGAGTTTCCCAACCCGTTCCTCGGCATCAACTCCGGCAAACACCGGGACAAGTGGCAGCAGATGCCCGCTGCGGGCAAGTGCGCCCTGCGCTGGCGCAGCGCCGTACGGCTCAGCGCGGCCCTGCGCCGCGAGCTGCCCCGGGAGCAGTTGCTCACCGTGCGCTTCGAGGACATGGTCGCCTCCCCGGGCGACACGGCCGAGGCCATCTCCGGCTTCCTCGGGACCCGCGTCTCCAAGGTCGCCCTGCTCACCGGCGCGCCCCGCCCCGGTTCCTGGCGCGAGCGGCTCAAGCCCGAGGACCGCAAGCTCGTGGAGAAGGTCGCCCGCGAGGAGCTGACCCGCCTCGGCTACCTGCAGCCCGCCTCCTGACCGGCGCCCGCCGATCGCCGCCCATCGCCGTGGATCACAGCGCCACCCGGCACGCGTCAGCTCTGGTGCTCGAACTGGGTGCGGTACAGCTCGGCGTAGGCGCCGCCCTTGGCGAGCAGGTCCTCGTGGGTGCCGCGTTCCACGACGCGGCCGTCGTCGACGACGAGGATCGTGTCGGCCTCCCGGATCGTGGAGAGGCGGTGGGCGATCACCAGGGACGTCCGGCCGCTCAGGGCGGCCTTCAGGGCCTTCTGCACGGCCGCCTCGGACTCGGAGTCCAGGTGCGCGGTGGCCTCGTCGAGCACGACCACGCGGGGGGCCTTCAGCAGCAGCCGGGCCAGGGCGATGCGCTGCTTCTCGCCGCCGGACAGGCGGTAGCCGCGGTCGCCGACCACGGTGTCCAGGCCCTCGGGCAGCGCCGCGACCAGGTCGGCGATGTGCGCGGCGCGCAGCGCCTCCCAGATCTCCTCGTCGGTGGCGCCGGGGCGGGCGTAGCGCAGGTTGGCCCCGATCGTGTCGTGGAACAGGTGGGCGTCCTGCGTCACCACGCCGATCGTCTCGCGCAGCGACGCCATGGTGGCGTCGCGCACGTCCCGGCCGTTGAGGCGCACGGCTCCCTCGGTCACGTCGTACAGGCGCGACACCAGGGCGGTGATGGTCGTCTTGCCCGCGCCCGAGTGGCCGACGAGCGCGATCAGCTCGCCGGGCCGGGCGGTGAACGACACCCCCGACAGCACCTCCTGGCCGGGCCCGGTGTCGGGGCGGGCGATCGACTCCAGCGAGGCCAGTGACACCTCCGACGCCGCCGGGTAGCGGAACCGCACGTCGTCGAACTCGATCGTCACCGGGCCGTCGGGGATCGGCTCGGCGTCCGGCCTCTCGGCGACCATCGGCTTGAGGTCGAGCACCTCGAAGACGCGGTCGAAGCTCACCAGGGCCGTCATCACGTCCACGTGCACGTTCGACAGGCTGGTCAGCGGGCCGTACAGGCGCATCAGGATGGCCGCGAGGGCGACCAGGGTGCCGAGCTGGAACGCGCCGCTGACCACGAGCGCGCCGCCGACGCCGTACACCAGGGCGGTCGCCATGGCCGCCACCAGGCCGAGGGCGATGCGGAAGAACGCTCCGTACATGCCGACGGTCACGCCGACGTCGCGCACCCGCGCGGCGCGCTCGGCGAAGTGCTCGGCCTCCTCGGCGGGCCTGCCGTACAGCTTGGCGACCATCGCGCCGGCGACGTTGAAGCGCTCGGTCATCACCGAGCTCATCTGGGCGTCGAGCTCCATCTGCTCGCGGCTCAGCCCGGACATGCGCCGGCCGACCCATTTGGCGGGGAGGATGAACACCGGCAGCAGCACCAGCGCGACCAGGGTGACCTGCCAGGACAGCACCAGCATCGTGCCCAGCACGAGGGCCAGGGTGACCACGTTGGAGACCACCGACGACAGCGTGCTGGTGAGCGCCCGCTGGGCGCCGATCACGTCGCTGTTGAGCCGGGAGACCAGCGCTCCCGTCTGGGCGCGCATGAAGAAGGCCACGGGCATGCGCTGGACGTGGTCGAAGACCTCGGTGCGCAGGTCGTAGATGAGCCCCTCGCCGATCCGCGAGGAGAACCAGCGCTGGGCGAGGGTGAGCCCGGCGTCCACCACGGCGAGCGCGGCGACGGCGACGGCGAGGCCGATCACGACGCCGGTCCGCCGGGCGGTGATGCCCTGGTCGATGATCGCCTTCAGCAGCAGCGGGTTGGCGACCACCACCCCCGCGTCGAGCACCACCAGCGCGAGGTAGGCGGCGATCTGCATCCGGTACGGCCGGGCGTAGCGGGCGATGCGCCAGACGATGCCCGGCGAGAGCCGCTCCTTGGTGACGGAACTGTCCCGTCGAAGCGACCTCATCACCATGGGGCTGTAGCCCCCGCCCATCAGCGTCATGACAGCCTTTCCTTCATCTCACCGCGGTGCAGCGCCGCGCCCCGGCCGGTGATTCCGCGCTCCGCTACCGGCGAACGCCGCCAGACTCGCGATGTGACGCGCGATGTGACGCGCGGGGTCCTGCCGGATCCGCCACCGGCAGGCCGATGCGCCCGAGCGGGCGGCGAGACCGCCTCCCGCCGGGCGCTCGTGAGACGCGGGCGTCAGCCGCCGTTCATGGCGGCGAACAGGGTCCTGATGCGGATGGCCTGCTCGTGGCGCTCCGCGGCGGCCTGCTCGTCGAGGGTCCGGTCCGGTGCGCCCTGGAGCAGCCGTTTGGTGGCGGCGGCGGCACCCCGGTCGGTGGCGAGCAGGGCGGCGGCGAGGTCGGCCACCGCCCGGTCGAGTTCGGCCCGGGGCACCACCAGCTCGGCGAGGCCGAGCCGCGCCGCCTCCTCCGCGTGGACGGTGCGCGCGGTCAGGCACATCTCGATGGCCCTGGGCACCCCGACGATGTCGACCAGCGGCTTGGTGCCGGTCAGGTCGGGGACCAGGCCCAGGGCGGGCTCCTTCATGCACAGCTTGGCGTCGTCGGCCAGCACCCGCAGGTCACAGGCGAGCGCGAGCTGGAAGCCCGCGCCGATCGCGTGGCCCTGAACCGCGGCGATCGAGACGATCTCAGGTCGCCGCAGCCACAGGAACCCCCTCTGGGCCTCGGCGATGCGCCGTTCCATGGTCGAGTCGTCGGCGGTGGCGAGCGAGGCGAGCGATTCCCCTCCCCGCTTCGCCTCGTCACCCCCCTGCGGCCCGAACATGCCCAGGTCGAGGCCCGACGAGAAGGACGGCCCCTCACCTCGGATCACGACGATGCGAACCCCCTCCGGCAGGTTCTCCCCGATCGTGGCCAGAGCCGACCATGTCGCGAACGTCTGCGCGTTGCGCTTTTCCGGCCGGTCCAGCGTGATCGTCGCGATCGCGCCGTCCATCTCGAATCGCAGTCCGATCTCCGCGAGCCGTGTCGCGGAGACCTCCGCGCTCCCCCCAAGTATCGCTTCCGTCATCGGCCGCTCCATCCGCCTGTCCAGGTCCCTCTCCCCTGACCGGTCTCCCGATCAGACCGCCGACCGGGCTACCCGGTGAGGACCTCGCTCCGGGCCCTCGTCACGCCCGAGCCTACCGATTCCTACAGAATCAGGTTCTAGCGACTCGGGCGGGACGGCGTGGACGGGGATGGAGGAGCTGCTGCGGTCGCGCGTTCCTGGCGGCTTTAGCGCTTGGACTTGCCTCGGGTCGCCCCGCCGCGCCCCCGCAGAGTCACGCCGGACTCGCTGAGGATGCGGTGGATGAACCCGTACGACCGGCCGGTGGAAGCGGCCAGCGCCCGGATGGACTCACCCGCGGCGTAGCGCTTCTTGAGATCGGCGGCCAGTTTTTCGCGGTCGGCACCGGTCACCCGGGTGCCTTTCTTCAGAGTCTCGGCCACGAGTACCTCCTGTAGTGCCAGACTTCCGCAGCGTTACTCACGCCATGATCAGTCATTTCGGCCGGATCGGCTACCCACTCGACGGGAAAAGATCCGTACCCGATAAAATTGAGATCAGGCAAGTGCCACAAGATCGGAAAATTCATCGCTCCACGCGTCTTCAACTCCGTCCGGCAGCAAGATCACTCTATCCGGTCGCAGGGCCTCAACGGCACCTTCATCGTGCGTAACTAGTACGATTGCCCCAGAATAGGACCTAAGTGCAGAAAGTACCTGATCCCGGCTCACTGGATCTAGGTTGTTGGTCGGTTCGTCCAGGAGTAACACGTTCGCGCTCGACAGCACGAGGGTCGCGAGGGCCAGCCGGGTCTTCTCACCGCCCGACAGCACGCCCGCCGGTTTGTCGGCGTCGTCGCCGCTGAACAGGAACGAGCCGAGCACCTTGCGCAGGTCCACGTCGGGCACGTCGGGCCCCGCCGAGCGCATGTTCTCCAGGACCGTGCGGTCCGGGTCGAGCGTCTCGTGCTCCTGCGCGTAGTAGCCGAGCTTCAGGCCGTGGCCCCGGATGATCTCACCGCTGTCGGGCGGCTCCAGGCCGCCGAGCAGGCGCAGCAGGGTCGTCTTGCCGGCGCCGTTGAGGCCGAGGATGACCACTCGGCTGCCCCGGTCCACGGCCGCGTCGACGCCGGTGAAGACCTCCAGCGAGCCGTACGACTTGGACAGGCCGATCGCCTGCAGCGGCGTGCGCCCACACGGCGCGGGCGACGGGAAGCGCAGCCTGGCGACCTTGTCGGCGCGGCGCTCCTCGCCGAGCCCGGCCAGCAGGCGCTTGGCGCGGCGCTCCATGTCCTGGGCGGCCTTGGCCTTGGTGGCCTTGGCGCGCATGCGGTCGGCCTGGGCGAGCAGCGCGGAGGCCTGCTTCTCGGCGTTGGCGCGCTCGCGCTTGCGCCGCCGCTCGTCGGTCTCCCGCTGGTCCAGATAGGCCTTCCAGCCGACGTTGTAGACGTCGATCACCTGGCGGTTGGCGTCCAGGTGCAGCACGCGGTTGACCGTGGCTTCAAGCAGCCCGACGTCGTGGCTGATGATCACCAATCCGCCCTGATGAGAGCGCAAAAAATCACGAAGCCACCCGATCGAGTCGGCATCGAGGTGGTTTGTCGGCTCGTCGAGCAGCAGGGTCTCGGCTCCGCTGAACAGGATCCGGGCCAGCTCCACCCGGCGGCGCTGCCCGCCGGACAGGGTGCGCAGCGGCTGCGTGAGCACCCGGTCGGGCAGCCCCAGGCTGGAGGCGATCGACGCCGCCTCCGACTCGGCCGCGTAACCGCCCAGCACGTGCAGGCGGTCCTCCAGCCGGCCGTACGCCCGGACCGCGCGATCCCGGGTACGGCTGTCGCCCGCGGCCATCGCCTCCTCGGTCTCGCGCATCTCGCGCAGCACCTCGTCGAGGCCCCGAGCGGACAGGATACGGTCGCGGGCGAGCACGTCGAGGTCCCCGGTACGGGGGTCCTGGGGCAGATAGCCCACCGTGCCGGCGACCGTCACGCTCCCGGCCGCCGGGATGCCCTCGCCGGCCAGCACCCGGCACAACGTGGTCTTGCCCGCGCCGTTGCGGCCGACCAGGCCGATGCGGTCGCCGGGGTTGACCCGGAAGGTGGCGTGCTCGATGAGCAGGCGCGAACCCGCGCGCAGTTCGATGTCAGAAGCGATGATCATGGTGAGGTGAACACTCCCGGGCAGGGGAAACGAAGAGGCCGAGGAAGGAGGGAACCGGAACGCCGATCAGTCGGGAGTGCGCATACCGATCAGTGTACGGCCCGGAACGCCCCGAAGTCGTCCCGCGACGGCACGCACCCGCACGTCTTCGTCCCTGCCCCGGCCCGGCGCGATGTGATCGAGAGGCGATCCCCACGGCCGGGCGAAAACGGCGGAAACGGCCCGTGGCACTCGGCCACGGCGCCGTCCGCCGCCACGAATCGGACCACCTCGGCGACCCCGCCGGTCGTGTCGTTTCCGCCCCGCTCGGCCCGTCTCCTCTCGATCGCCCCCATCGCCGGTCCCTGCCGCGTCACAAAGCCGGAAGCGGCAGAAACGGCACGTGACACTCGGCCACGGCACCGCCCGCCGCCACGAATCGGACCACCTCGGCGACCCCGCCGGTCGTGTCGTTTCCGCCCCGCTCGGCCCGTCTCCTCTCGATCGCCCCCATCGCCGGTCCGTACC
>NZ_JBFATZ010000007.1:103029-145171 GCF_040678635.1 Thermopolyspora sp. NPDC052614 | reverse complement strand
GGTCCGTACCGCGTCACAAAGCCGGAGAGCCGGCCGCGCAGCCGCTCCGGGGCGACCTCGACCCATCGGCCTCCGCCCGCGGCGGGACGCGCGCTCATGGCACGGCAGGCCACCTCGCCGGTTTCGTCCCCTCCGGGCCTCGAAACACCGGCCTCCCCTGCCCGAAAGCCCGGCCGACGCGTGTCGGCCGGGCGGGTGGTCAGCCGCGGGCTCCGGGCGCTATCCAGTCGTCGATGGCGAAGTCCTTGCGGATGAAGCCCTGGCGTACCAGGAATTGTTTGGTGCCTTCCAGCAGGGCGAGGCCCTCGTCGGTGAACGGTGTGTCGGGGAGTTGCTCCTTCAGGGTGGTCTTGCGGACGATGTCGGCCGGGAAGCCGCCGACGCTGACCGCGAACGCGAGGTAGTCGTCCCAGTTGGCCTTGGCCTGCCTGGTCGCCTCGTTCTGGGCGGCCTGCCAGATCTTGACGAAACCGGGGTGCGCGTCGAGGAACGAATCCGTCACCACGGTGGCCGAGGTGCCCCGGTAGCGGGGGTGGTCGATCGCCAGCGTGTCGATCACCGGGTAGCCCTTCTTGCGCAGCGCCTCCACGTTGGCCGCGGGGACGGCGGCGGCGTCGACGTCGCCGCGTTCCAGCGCCGCCTCCACGTCCGGGGCGTAGATGTGCAGGATCTCCTGGGGCTTCACCTTGGCGTCGTCGAGCGCGCCGAGCAGGTAGCGGTGCATGTAGGAGCCGGTCTGCGTGGCGATCTTGCGGCCGGCGAGCTCCTTGAGGGAGCCGGGTCCGCCCTTCTTGGCGACGATCGCGGCGTCGAGGCCGACGGCGGCCTGGGCGATGAGCCTGGTGGGCTGCCCCGCGCCCCGGGCGACGAGGGCGGGCGTGTCGCCGTAGGTGGCCACGTCGAGTTCGCCCGCGACCAGGGCCTGGTTGAGGTCGGGGCCGTTGGGGAAGGAGAAGACCTTGACCTCGCCCACGCCGGCGCCGGCGAGCAGCGGCACCAGCGCGTTCCTGCTGTGCAGGTAGCCGACCGGCCCGGTGAGCCGGTTGCCGCTGCCGATCACGCCGACGCGCAAGGTGATCTTCTCGCCGTCCGCGCCCCCGGCGGAGGCCTGCGGGTCCGCACCGCACCCGGTGAGCGTCCCCGCCAGCGCGATCAGCAGGGCGACAAGGGCCGCCGCGAACGCGGCGGGGGATCGGCGGAGGTTCATCGCGCTCCCCTTTCGGTGGTCGCGCCGAGCCCGGCGGCGGGGGTGACGATCGGCGGCGGCGAGTGCGGCAGTTCCGGGCCGACGGCGACGGCCGCGCCCGGGGTACGGCCCCGGCCCCAGCCGATCTGCCTGCGGTAGCTGCCGAGCAGGCCGGTGGCGGCCAGGTGCTCCTCGTCGCGCAGCGGGGAGCCGGGCTCCTCGGGGCGGGCGAAGGGCGCGACGAACAGCGCGTCGGCCGGGCAGTACGCCTCGCACATGAAGCAGGTCTGGCAGTCGCCCTGGCGGGCGATCACCGGGACGCCGTCCTCGCCCCGGTCGAACACGTTCCTCGGGCAGACCTCGACGCAGCGGTCGCAGGTGACGCACCGCTCCCGGGACACGATCTCAATCATGACGCCGCCCTGGAGTACGCGTCGGCCTCGGTCGGCAGGCCCGGGTATCCGAGGGCGGCGAACTCGGCCGGGCCGACCGGCGCGACCTCGTCGGGACGGGTCCAGATCTCGTCCAGCCCGCCGACGAGCAGCCGATGCCGCAGCGCCTCGTCCTGCGCGGGGTGATCCTCGCGCTTGTGCATGCCGCGCGTCTCCGGCCGGGCGAGCGCCGCCGTGTACATCCACCGGGCGTGCGCGGTCATCGCCGCCGCCTGCCGGGCGCGCACCGCGTCGGCGCCCGCGCCGCGCAGGCCGGCGCGCACCTCGCGCCAGGTGTCGTGCAGCGCGGCGAGCGCGGGCTCCAGCAGGTCCGCGTGCCGCAGGAGGTTCTTGTCGTACGGGAGCACCTCGGCCTGCACGGCGTCCACCACGTCCCGGTGCCCCACCGGCCGTCCGCCCGCGCCGGTGGGCCGCAGCCCCGCTTCGCCCGCGGCGGTCACCGGCCGGCTCGCCGCGGACCGGCCCAGTTCGGCGGCGTACCGGGCCGCGCCCTGGCCCGCCCAGGTGCCGGAGGAGATCGCCCAGGCGGCGTTGTGGCTGCCGCCGCCGGTGAACCCGCCGCAGATCAGCTCGCGGGTGGCCGCGTCGCCCGCGGCGTACAGGCCGGGGACGGACGTGGCGCAGTCGTCGGAGACGATGCGGATGCCGCCGGTGCCGCGCACCGTGCCCTCCAGCAGCATGGTGACGGGGAATCGCTGGGTGAACGGGTCGATGCCCATGCGGTCGAAGGTGAGGAAGAAGTTGGGCTGGCCGAGCCGCATGCGCGCCTGCACCTGCGCGTCGGCCCGGTCGAGCACGCAGTACACCTTCTCGTGCAGCAGGGTGCGGGCGATGACCGAGCGGCCGCGGGTGCTGCCCGCGCCCTCCAGCACCGAGCCGTCCTCCCGGTAGAAGGTGGCGAAGGAGTAGTAGGCGGTCTTGGTGAGCGAGGTGAACTCGGGGGCGATCGCGTAGGCGTTGGAGAACTCCATGCCGGACATCTCGGCCCCGAGCTCGGCGGCCATCAGGTGGCCGTCGCCGGTGTTGACGTGGCAGCCCAGCGTGCCGCTGAGGAACGCGCACCCGCCGGTGGCGAGGACGACGGCGGACGCCCGCACCCGGTACGGCTCGTCCTCCTGCAGGCGGTGCCCGGCCGCTCCGGCGACCGCGCCCCGCGGGTCGGTGAGCAGCTCGGTGATCGGGCTGTGGTCCAGAATGCGGACTCCGGCCCGGCGGACCATGATCCGCATCCGCCGCATGTACTCGGGGCCCTGGACGCCGCGCCGGTACGACCGGCCGTTCACGACGGGGAACGGGTAGCGCCCGGCGGTGGCCAGCTCGTTGACGCCGTGGTAGGTCTGGTCGAGCACCCGCGCCATCCAGCGCCGGTCGGAGAGAAAGCCGCCCATCGCCTCGCGGGAGGCCATGGCCTTCTCGCGCTCGGCCGGGTCCGGCTCGGTGTACCAGATTCCCGTCCCGGCGGACGCGGCGGCGCCGCTGGTGCCGCAGTAGCCCTTGTCGGCGAGGATGACATCGGCTCCCGCCTGCGCGGCCTTCAGCGCGGCCCAGGTGGCGGCGGGACCGCCGCCGATGACGAGGACGTCGGTGGTGAGATCGAGGGGTTCGGCGACCATCATGCCTCCTGTGTCACCGCGGGCGTGACGCCACGGTTGATCGGTCGGGGAACGGAGCGGGATCGGACATGGGATCGGACGCGGGCTCGGGTGGGGGCGGGGAGGAGGACGCGGACGGATCGGGCCCCGTCTCGGCGGAGTTCGCCGAGCCGGAGGCGGCGTCGAAGCGGCCCAGGTCGGGATCGACGCCGAGGCTGATGAGCAGGCGGCGGCGCAGGGCGGCGAAGCGCGGGTGATCGAGCGAGCGGGGGCGCGGCACGTCGACGACGAACTCCTCGGCGATGCGGCCGTCGGCCAGCACCAGCGCCCGGTCGGCGAGCAGCAGCGCCTCCTCCACGTCGTGGGTGACCAGCAGCACGGCGGGCCTGTGCTGGCTCCACAGGCGGGCGACCAGTGCCTGCGCCTTGAGCCGCGTGAGCGCGTCGAGGGCGCCGAACGGCTCGTCGAGCAGGAGCAGTTCCGGCGTACGGACGAGGGCCCGGGCCAGGGCGACGCGCTGGGACTCGCCGCCCGAGAGCGTGGTCGGCCAGGCGTCCGCGCGGGCCGCCAGGCCGACTTCGTCCAGGGCCTTCAGCGCCCGATCCCGCAGTCCGCGCCCGGAGAGGCCGAGCGTGACATTCCGCCACACCTTGGACCAGGGCAACAGGCGGTGCTCCTGGAAGACCACGGCCCGCCGTTCGGGGACGTCGAGCCGCCCCTCGGCCTGCGTGTCCAGTCCGGCGACCGCCCGCAGCAGGGTGCTCTTGCCCGAGCCGCTCGCCCCGAGCAGCGCCACGAACTCGCCGGGCGCCAGGTCGAGGTCGACCCCGTGCAGGATCTCGCGCCCGGAGAACGCGCGCCGCAGGCCACGCACGCGCACGCCGCCCGCGAGGTCCGGCCGCCGGTCCCCGGCCGTGTCATTCCCCCAGGCCGTGTCCTCGGCCGTACCGTTCAGGGGGCCGGTCAGGGAGCCGGTCAATGGGCCGTTCAGGTGGCCGACCGGGTTGCCGCCGCTCATCGCGCCACCAGCCCGCGTCGCCAGCCGAGGGCCTTGCGTTCGATCGCCCGTACGGCCAGATCGGTGGTGAGGCCGAGGAGCGCGTAGACGACGAGGACGACGAAGACCACGTCGGTGTGCAGGAACTCCTTGGCGTCGTTGACGAGGAACCCGATGCCGGAGGTGGTGGCCGTCATCTCCGCGACCACCAGGCTGAGCCAGCCGATGCCGAGGGACTGCCGCAGGCCGACCAGGATCTGCGGAAGCGCGCCCGGCAGGATCACCCTGCGGATCAGCCCGAGGCCGCGTACGCCGCAGGAGCGGGCCGACTCCACGATGCGCTCGTCCACGCTCCGGATGCCGTGGAACACGTTGATGTACAGCGGGAAGATCGGCCCGATGGCGATGAGAGCGATCTTGGACGTCTCGCCGATGCCGAACCAGATGATGAAGACCGGCACGAGCGCGAGATGCGGCAGCATCCGCAGCGCCTGGAGGGGCGCGTCGATGACGTCCTCGGCGACCCTGAGCAGCCCGGCGGCCAGGCCGAGCACCAGACCGGCGGTGAGCCCGATGGACAGGCCCTTGGCCACCCGCTCCAGGGAGGCCAGCAGGTGCACCTGGAGTTCGCCGGAGCGGATCAGGTCCGCGCCCGCCTCGATCACCTGGCTGGGCGGCGGGGTGGCCGCGCCGAGGAGCCCGCGGGAGGCTGCGATCTGCCAGGCGGCCAGGATGACGGCCAGGCCGATCAGGCGGCGCCCGCGCGTGGCGACGGATGTCAGCAGCTTGGGCGCGAACGTCGGCGGTGCTCCTCGGATGGCCTTCGCGGGCACGGAGGGCGATGACATCAGGCGTGGCTCCTTGTGGGAACGTGCGCCGGCGGCATGGGGCGGCGCCGGGCATACGGGATCAGACCGGACACGAGGCGGGCGTCGGCTTCAGGCCGGGCGCGGCGGCGCGCATCTGTCGCCCGAGGAATGGGTGAGTGGGGTACGGGAGATCGGGGCGGCGACCCGTCCGCCGGGGCGTGCCGGGCAGGCCGGCCGGGTCGTGCGTACCGGTGTCTCAGGCCGAGCTCACCGGCTGGTGGCCGTCAGCGACACGAGGCGGCGGTCACGCACGGTGCGGTGGCGTTACAGAGGGCCGCGGAGGTGGTGCAGCTCATGCACTCGACCTTAATCCCTACTATCCCTACTGTCCAGGGGGGGAATAAGGAAAATACTGTGAGCCGGACGACATCGCAGACACGCGGCAGGGCGCCGCCCTCGGCCTTCCCCGCGACCGCATCCGCTCGCCGACGCGGTGGACATGGACGCGGTACGGCGGGTGGCGGATCTTCGGCAAGGGAGGCCGCACTCGGGATGTCCCTCTCCCCCACGAAGTGGCGCGGGTGCCGGACGCCTACCTCGAGGGGCGCACCTCACCGGCCGAGTTGCAGCGCGCGGGAGCCCACCCCCGAGGAGCCGGCGGTCGTGCTGGACAAGATGCCCGACCAGATCGAGGAGCCGCTGCGCACCCCGCCCGCCTCCCGGCGGCCGACGGGACGCCGGGCTGCCGCGGGTCTCGCGCCGTCACACCTTCCCATGAACAATTGGTGCATAAAGCGCACGCTTCACCCTGTTGATCGACACGCCGGAGCACGAGCTGGAGCCCCGACCAAAGTCGAGCAACCAGCGAGGAAGTTCCTTCTAAGCTGCGAAAACACATAAGATCGCGGTATTTACAAACAGACAGTGAAATGTCGGTGAATACAGGCGTCGCAGCTAAAAGAATCGGTCAGTGGAGCGGCACAATCTGGCGGTGTTGGTACCTCTCCCCCTGCTCGCCTCACCTCCTACCGGGCGTCCACCCATGTCACCCACTCCCGCCTCCCCGACGCCGGACTCGACGGTCCCCCTGCCCGCCCTCGCACCCCCCGCGCCGCTCGCGGCACCGACCGCCGCCACCGCGGATCCCGCCACAGGGTCTGCCGCGCCTCCCACGTCCTCCGCCACGTCCTCCGCCCACCGCACGACCGTGACCACGTACTCCCCGCACCCCACGACCGCGCCCCTCGACGACGCATCCGCGTCCGGCACGCCGTCCTCCGGACCGCTCGTCGCCCACTCGCTGACCACCGCGTCCGCGCGGCCTTCCTCCTGGTCTCCCCCGCACCCCGCCGGTCCCCCGCCCGCGCCGCCGCTGCCCGCGTGGCGGGCGGCGTCCGCGGTGGCCGCGTCACCCGCCGCCGGGCCGCCCGCTCCCCCGACGCCGGAATGGGCTCCGGCCTCCGCCGGGCTCCACTCGCGGCCCGCCTCCGCGGACCACGCCTTCCACGCCTTTTCCCCTTCACGCACGCCCGATCCCGGCGTGCCCTCCTCGTCCCCGGGGCCCGACGTGCAGCCTGCCAAGTCCACCGTCGCCTTCCAGCCCGTCGTCGACCTCGACACCGGCGGCGTGCTCGCCGTCGAGGCGATGGCCGGCGACGTCGGCGACATCGGCCTCCTGGCGACGATCGACGCCGTGTACGGCACGGCCCGCATCGAGGCCCCGCTGCCGCTGCTGGTATCGGTGCCCGTCGAGGCGGTCGCAAACGGTTCCGCCGCCCTGGCGCCGCTGCACGAGGCGCTGCGGGCCACCAATCGGCGGCCCCGCGAGGTGACCCTCGTCATCAAGGGAGGGGTGGGCGCGTCCGACCGCCGGGCGCTGATCACCGGCATCGACGGGCTGCGCGCCATCGGCTACCTGATCGCCTTCGGCGACGTCGGGGTCGCGAACCTGCCGCTCGACCTGGTCGCCGACGCCTCGCCGTACGTGCTCGTGCTCTCCCCCGACATGATCGCCCGCATCCCCCGCGACCCGCGCCGCAGCGTCCTGACCGAGTCGCTGGTGGGCATGGCCAAGAGCATGGGGGCGCATCTGCTCGCCCCCGGCGTCTACGACACGACGCAACTGGCCGCACTGCGCCGGTGGGGCATCAGGCTCGCCCAGGGCCCGCTGCTCGCGCCCGCCGACTGGCGGCCCTCGCACGGCAGGGTGCACGTGCCGCTGCCGGTCCCCGAGGAGGCTCCGGCGGCCCCGATCGACCTCGGCCCGCGCGTACAGGAGTTCCTCATGCCGGCGGTGACGCTGCCGGAGCAGGCGACCGCCGAGGAGGTCGTCAGCGCCCTCGGCACCGAGCCGTCGATCACCAGCGTCGTCCTGGTCGACGAGTACCAGCGACCGCAGGCCAGCGTGGACCGCAGCCGCTTCCTGCTGGCGATCGCCGGCCGGTACGGCCACGCCCTGCACGGCAGGAAGCCCGCCAAACGACTCGCGGACCCGCCCAGGACGGTCCCCAAGACGACGCCGGCCATCGCCGCGATGCGGGTGGCCGGACAGGACGCCGGCCGCGTCTACGACGATCTGGTGGTCATCGACGAGGTCGGCCGCTGCATGGGCGTGGTCCACATCAGCGACCTGATCCGCCACGTCACCGACTCACGCGCCGACTCACGCGCCGGCGACCGCCCCGGCTTCTGAGGCGGCCGCCCGGTCCCGCGTTCCCGCAGAGCTCCTTGCCGAGTCCGCAAACGTCCGCCGCCGCACGCGGCCGATCAGGCGGCGCGGCGGGGCGTTCGGCGGACTCGACGCTCAGATCCTTCAGTCGTAGACCGCCGTCACTCTGGGAGATCTATGCGTCGGCGGGGGTCTGGCGGTAGCCTGCCGGGCTCTACTTCCCCGCCTGCAGCCATGTCTGCGTCCGCGCGAAGCACGATCGCAGCAGCCCCATCAGGGCAGCCTTTCCCGCAAGCTCCGGCTTGCCCCTATCCTGGCAGCAGCCGCCCTGTTTTCGTTTGTCAGCACAGCAGCATGATTCCGGGGCGGCTGCGCTCACGTCACACAAATTCCGCGTCCTTCGGCATCACGGCAGCCCAGGACCCAATTGGCGGCTGCCGTACTAGTCCGCATCCAAGGCATACCGCAGGTAGAAGTCCGGCTTAGCAAGAAATCGCCGCCAGTGGTCAACCAACTGGAGGTCTTCCCATTCGGTCTTGCGAATGCCGCGGTCGTCAAGTTCGAAGATCTCGGCACCCGGCATGCTGGCGAGAATCGGTGAGTGAGTGGCGCAAATGATCTGCCCACCCTCACGCGCAACGCGGGCCATGAGGCCGACCAAGCGCATGCACGACTGAAACGACAGCGCGGCTTCGGGTTCGTCCATCAGGTAGAGCCCTGGCCCGGACACCATGTGCTCAAGAACGGTGAAGAACCCTTCACCGTGGGACTGCTCTGTCAGGTCTTCTTCCCAGAACCCGTGCATGCCGGACACATTTTGCCCAAGGTTGAACAGTGATTCGGCGCGGAAAAAGAATGCTCGTCTCTTCAGACGGGGTCCGTATAGTAGGCGCAGCCCCGTCGAGGTTAGTTCGGCATCAAGAACCTTCCCTAGCGAGCTCATCGGCCCGGCGCTGGAATACTTGGTACCCGCCTTGCCGCCAGCGGAGTTGATACCGCATACATCGGCGATTGCTTCGATTATGGTGGACTTTCCCGAGCCGTTCTCTCCAACGAGGAAGGCAACGGGGCAGGTCAGCGCAAGTCCTCGCTCGGCCAGATGGCGAATGGGCGATAGGTCGGCAGCCCAACCTGCCGGAAGGTGGCGGGCGGTAAGGCGGGTGAGCAGCATCGCTAGTGCCTTCCTGCGAGCTGGATCAGCCGGGCGGCGTGGGCGCGTGCAGGGCCGGCAAGGGCCGGGTAATCGTCGCTCCGAGCGGCGCGGTGGATGATGTGGGCAGCGGCGGAAAGCTGGGCGAGACGACCTGTCGGGGTATCGAGAACATCCGCGAACACGTCGTGCACCTGAGCGGCGATGTCGGGCACCAGCAGACTGTGCAGGTAGAGGACGGCAGCGCCGTAGCCGGCGGGGGAACTGCCCCAGTACTCCCAATCCAGCAGCCACACGCGCGGGTGAGTGAGGTTGGCCCAGTGGAGATCGGTGTGTTCAGTGCGCAGGATCGGAGTATCGGGCAAATCGAGTGGTCGGCCATAGAAGGCTTCAACGCGAAGGGCGAGCGCCCTGGGATCATGCTCCCCTCGCGGAGTGGAGTGCCCGGCAAGCACATCGACGGCAGACCTCAGGTCGGCCCACCAAGAGGGGGGAAGTGCCAGGGAGTCAGTCAGTTCGGGGGAGTTGGAGCAAGGCGCATCGGGGACGTAGGTCAGCAGTTCAACGTAGATGGACACGGGGGGCTCGTCCCACTCGGTGCGCGCGATCAGCACAGGTTTCGGGACGCCTCTGATCGCTGCGGCGTCCCGATTGCCGGTCCATGCTTCGCCGGACGCCCAGTCATGGTGCTCAGCGGTGGCGCGAAGCCATGACCGGCCCTGCTCTGAGAGAGCGGCCGATCCGATCGTGCGGTCATGCCAGCCGAAAACCGCGTCCCCCGTCAGGGCCACACCGAACCGCTTCGATCCTTCGGCGAGGATGCGGCGCAGGAAGCGGCGCTGCCCGGACTCAGAGTGGCGGTGTCGGCTGGCCACCATGTCACATCCTCACTTACCCGTGGGGCGGCACTTGTTGGGGTTGCAGTTTCTTACAGGGTTGCAGTTCTGATCCTTGGGCGCACACGGGCCGCACATATAGTTCGGCTGACAGTTGTTCGAGGGACGGCAGTTGCCCTGCGGGCTGCATGACGGGCTACAGTCCGGGCTGCAAGGGTCCGGCCGCCACAGTTTCCGCACAATTGTTCGATGCCTGGCCCTTGCTCTCGGGCTCCCCGTCCCACTTCTCGAAGGTTGTCGTAGCCGATCTCCTGAACGCCTAACCGTTCCATTGCCTCTATCGCCTGGGAAGTGCGCTGGTTGTCGAAAACCCCGATGACACCGACCCGGAGTGGGATACCCAACTCGCGAGCGCGGGCGATGTTCTTCGTCGTGATCTTGAAGGACGGTCGCTTGGTGATCGCTTCGTGTTCGTCGGCTCGGTCGGAATAGTAGGAGGTCGCGAGTCGAACTCCGGGAAGGCGGAACGTCTCCCACATAGCCGATGTGACGCGAACCAGGTTGGTATAGATCTCGACTTCCATACCGGTGTCGAGAGCGTGTCGTACTAGTTCAGGCAGCGCCGGGTGCAGTGTCGGCTCACCCCCAATGAACTGACCCAGCCTGGCGCCAGCTTCACGCGTCTGCGTGATGACGTGCCGCCAATCGGCGACGGTCATGGCCCCATGGGTTCCATCAGGTCCCGATGAAGCGTAACAGTGATCACAGGCAAGTTGACATTTGCCTGAGATCTCCCACCACGCGAAATTGAGTAGAGCGGCCCTTTGCATAGCATCTCCTATCGCTCGCGACGTCTCAGCGGGTTTCGCTTTTCACGTCCTCTCAGGCAGGGCGGGCATCGGGTGATCCCCAACGTTCCGGGAGACACGCGGACGTTCCGCCGGGTCGTGAAATGAGCGTGGAGCCCCCGGTAGAAGAAGGAATCACCACAAAACCATCTTCGCCAGAAAGGCTCCACGTGATCCCCTATCGTGCCACGCTCGACGTTTTCCGTGAACTCGTCCACTACGTGGCGCGACTGCTGTGGGCCGAACGCCGTCTGCGCGGCACCCTAAAAGAAGCCGCGCGCTGAGCTGTTTCCAGCAGGTGCCAGCCGTTCGTACGCGGGATCGGCCCCAGCAGTCCCCGGACGAAGTCGGCCGCTCGACGCCGCACCTCCACTCGCGGGAAGAGCTCACCCACCTCGACCAGCAGATTCTCCAACTGATCCGACCACTCCTCGGCCCACTGCCGATCGGTGACGACCGAGTCGATCTCCATCATGGGCGCACGCATATCCGCATGCCCTATCTCGCCCAGCAGCGGTAGAACTACCGCAAAGGCGAGAATCTACGACTGAAGGATCAGAGGCGGCAGGCGTAGATGTCGGTGATGAGGATGGCCTTGGCGCCGATGTCCCAGAGCCGGTCCATGATCTGCTGGTGGTCCTTGCGCGGCACCATCGCGCGCACCGCGACCCAGCCCTCGCGGTGCAGCGGCGAGACGGTCGGCCCCTCCATGCCGGGCGTGATGGCGATCGCATCGTCGATGCGCTCCACCCGGATGTCGTAGTCGATCATCACGTAGTCGCGGGCGACGATGACGCCCTGGAGGCGGCGGATGAGCTGGCGGAAGCCGTTGTCCTCCGGGGCCCCGGCCCGCTTGATCAGGATCGCCTCCGAGTGCGCGATCGGCTCGCCGAAGACCTCCAGGCCGACGTTGCGCAGCGTGGTGCCGGTCTCCACCACGTCGGCGACCGCGTCGGCGACGCCGAGCCGGATCGCGCTCTCCACGGCGCCGTCGAGCTTGATGACGCGGGCGTCCACGCCCTTGTCGGCGAGGTGCTTGGCGAGCAGCCCGGCGTACGAGGTGGCGATGCGCAGGCCCGCCAGGTCGTGCACGCTGTCGTAGCTTCCGGGCGGCGCGGCGAAGCGGAAGGTGGAGCGGCCGAAGCCGAGCGGCACCACCTCCTCGGCGGGCGCGCCGGAGTCGAACAGCATGTCGCGGCCGGTGATCCCGGCGTCCAGGGTGCCCTCGCCGACGTACACGGCGATGTCGCGCGGGCGCAGGAAGAACAGCTCGCAGGAGTTATCGGGATCGACGACCACCAGTTCCTTGCTGTCCTTGCGGCGGCGGTAGCCGGCCTCGGCGAGGATCTTCTGGGCGGCCTCGGTGAGGGCGCCCTTGTTCGGTACGGCGAGACGAAGCATGAGGTGTGAATTCCAGTCGGGTGGGACGAGGTCGGATGCTGCGGACCGGGCCGGGCGGCGCCGTGGACGGAAGGGTCGGTCCCCGGGCGCACCCGGCCTAGAGATGCTTGTAGACCTCGTCGAGCCCGATGCCGCGGGCGAGCATCAGCACCTGCACGTGGTAGAGCAGCTGCGAGATCTCCTCGGCGGCGCGCTCGGCCGACTCGTGCTCGGCGGCCATCCAGCTCTCGGCGGCCTCCTCGACGACCTTCTTGCCGATGGCATGGACGCCGGCGTCCAGCGCGGCGACGGTGCCCGAGCCCGCGGGCCGGGTGCGCGCCTTCTCCGACAACTCGGCGAACAGCTCCTCGAAGGTCTTCATCGTCTCTCTCGGCATCGGTGAGTGTGCCCACTCAGGATAGTGGTCGTCTCGCCGAAGCCGTGTCTCGGCCCGGCACCGCGCCGAGACGTGTCGTTCGCCCGCGATGACCCCGCGTCTTCCGCGCTACCCCCCAACACCCCCCGTAACCCGGCCGGCCCGGCCACGGCACCACCACAGGCCGCGCCGGGCCGACCGCCCCGCCCGGGTCGCCTCCCCAGACTCCCCGGGCGGCGCTCAGCGTGCCTGGACGGAGTCCTGCGGCGCAGTCGCCTCCGGCCCCTCGGCGGCGACCACGTCGTTGACGCAGCGCAGCACGGGGCGGGACAGCAGCGCCGAGGCGTCCAGGCGGGCGGAGGTACGCACCAGGAACGTGGCGCGTTCGCCCGGCAGCAGCGTCACGAGTTGCTCGTCCACCTCGGCGGCGGAATCGAGCCGGTCGGGGAACAGGGTCAGGTCGCGCAGGAGGGTGCGGGCGGTGACGGTGACGGCGATTCCGCCCTCGACCGGTTCGGCCGTGGCCGCGAGATCGGGCGCGGGCAGGTCCAGGTCCTTGTCGGGGGCGAAGAACCAGAGGCAGCGGGCCGTGCCTGCCGTCACGGCCAGGAGTTCCCGCCGGGGGTCTCCGGAGCCCGCCGCCAGGTCGCCGGAGGCGTCGGCGGCGAGTTCCACCTCGGCGACGCCGCGCGGCGGCACGTCCAGCTCGAAGGCGCGCTCGGCGAGCACGGCCCCGCCGAAGTCGTGGCGGACCGCGCGTCCCGCCGTACGCCAGGGCTCGGGGGTGTCGTTGATGGCGACGAGCGCCAGGCCGTCGCCGCGCGGCTGGACGGTCAGCAGCCGGGGGGCGAAGGCTCGGCGCAGGGCGTACCAGAGGGGCTTGCGGCGGGCGTCGCCGTCGATCATCGACCAGGAGGTGACCGGCCAGCAGTCGTTGAGCTGCCAGACGACGGCGCCGGCGCAGTGCGGCCACTGGGCGCGCAGGTGCTCCACCCCCAGGCTGATCGCGCGGGCCTGGTTGACCTGGCACAGGTAGTGCCAGTCGTCGAAAATCCCGGGGTTCTCGGGGTCCCTAGGGTCTCCCGGCAGCGGCAGGTACGGCTTGAGCCCGGCGGCGAGCTTGCCGTTGCCGTCCACCGCCTTCTGGTGATGGATCATGCCGGGCGAGTCCGGGGCGAGCGGATCGTCCGACAGCGCCCGGCGCAGCGTCGCGTACGCGGGCGGGGCCTGGAATCCGAACTCGGCGACGAACCGCGGCCGGTAGTCGCGGTAGTGGCCGTACTCGCGATGGTTCCACACGTCCCAGATGTGGATGGTGCCGCGCGCCGGGTCGTTGGGCGGCAGGTCGGGGGCGCCGGAGTAGGGGCTGCCCGGCCAGTAGGGGCGGCTCGGGTCCACCTCGGCGACGATCCGGGGCAGCAGGTCGTAGTAGAACGCGGCGCCCCAGCTGCGGCCCTGCAGCCTCTCCTGCCAGTGCCAGTCGCTGAATCCCTCGAGGTTCTCGTTGTTGCCGCACCACAGGGCCAGGCTCGGATGCGGCAGCAGCCGGGCGACGTTGTCGCGGGCCTCGGCCTCCACCTCGGCGGCGAACGGCCCCTCCTCCGGGTAGGCGGCGCAGGCGAAGGTGAAGTCCTGCCACACCAGCAGGCCCCGCTCGTCGCACACGTCGTAGAAGTCGTCGCTCTCGTAGAGGCCGCCGCCCCAGACCCGCACCAGGTTGACCCCGGCGTCGATGGCCTGGCCGAGCCGCTCGGCGTATCTCGCCCGGTCCACGCGGTGGGGGAAGCAGTCGTCGGGGATCCAGTTGACGCCGCGGGCGAACACCGGCTCGCCGTTGACGATCAGGGTGAACGCGCCGTCGGTGGTGTCCACGGTCACGTCGCGGAAGCCGATCCTGCCGCGCCAGGCGTCGAGCTCGACCGGCGCGGCGGGCTCGGGGGCGTGGGGCTCGGGGGCGTGGGGCTCGGGGGCGTCGCCGGGGGACGCGGCGGCGAGGGTGACGGTGAGGTCGTACAGGGGCTGCTCGCCGTGGCCGAGGGGCCACCAGGGGCGTGCGCCGGGCACGTGCAGCTCGACGACGGCGGAGCCCTGGTCCGGGGCGAGGACGGCGCTCGCGGTCACGCCCGCCACCGCGACGGTGAGGACGAGTTCGTCGCCGGTGAGGCGCTCGACGTCGGCGTGCACCCGCAGGCGTCCGCTCGCGTCGGCGAACGGGCGTACGCGGGCGAGCCGCGCGCCGGACCAGGCGTGCAGGCCGATGGGGCGCCAGATGCCGCTGGTGACCAGGGTCGGCCCCCAGTCCCAGCCGAAGTTGCACGCCATTTTGCGGATGAACTGGTACGGCTCGGCGTACGGGCCGGGGCGCTCGCCCAGCTCGTCGCGCCATCGTTCGGCGTAGGCGTACGGCGCGGCGAACCGCACCGTCAGCCGGTTCTCCCCGGGCCGCAGCGCGCCCGAGACGTCGAAGCGGTGGCGGCGGTGCATGTTCTGGCCCGTCCCGACGAGCGTGCCGTTCAGCTCGATCTCGGCGACGGTGTCGAGGCCGTCGCAGACCAGGTCCACCCGCTCGTCGCCGGTGTCCTCCCAGCCGAAGACGGTCTCGTACGCCCAGTCCGTGCGCCCGATCCAGCCCAGCCGCGTCTCGTTGTCGTCGAGATAGGGGTCCGGGATCAGACCGGCCGCGAGCAGGTCGGTGTGTACGCAGCCGGGGACGGACGCCGGAATCGGGCCGGCGACCGGAACCTCGGCGGGGGCCTCAGTGGGGGCCTGGGTGGAAGCCTCAGCGGGGGCCTGGGTGGGGGCCGGGGTGTGGGCCTCGGTGACGGGCCGCAGCGTCCAGGAGTGGTGTAGTGGGCGGTAGCTCATCAACTCTCCGTGAGTCAGTCGTTGAGACCGCTCGACGCGATCCCCCGTGTGATGTGCCGCTCGACGGCGCGGGCCCGTCGTGCCGCGGGATTCGGAGCGCCCGTTGCTGCGTCGCGATTTTTGTGGCGACGCGACCCATGACAACACTTAACCAATAAAGTTTCAATGGGTTGACCAGGCCCGTCTTTACACAAAAAACTGAACCGGTTCATTCGTGACCAGGGATATGCGCGGCGGGCGCGGCCGTCGCCCGGCGGGCCGGTCAGGACGGCGGAGCGGTGCTGCCCCGGGGCACGAACTTGGGCGTGGCGTCCTGGAAGGCGGTGATCTCGCGTCCGGCGATCACGTCGAGCAGGCATTCGGCGGCGTGGGCGCCGTAGCCCGCGATGTCGCGGCTCACCGCGGACATGCGCGGATGCACCAGTCGGCACAGCGGCGAGTCGTCCCAGGCGACGATCGAGAGGCCGCCGGGCACCGGGACGCCCATCTCCTGGGCCACGGCCGCCCCGGCGACCGCCATGACATCGTTGTCGTACACGATGGCCGTGGGCCGCGGCCGCCGCGCCAGCAGGGAGCGCGTCGCGCTCGCCCCCTCCTCGCCGCTGTAGTCGGTGTAGACGGTGATCGTCTCCACGCCCAGCTCGGCCGCGATCTCGTCCATCGCCCTGGTGCGCAGCTCGGTGTGCAGAAGCGCCCGCACCCCCGCGACCCGGGCGATCGAGCGGTGCCCGAGCGCGGCGAGGTACTCCAGCACCGAGCGGATCGCCTCGCCGTCGTCGCTCCACACCGCGGGCAGGCCGCCCACGCCCTCCGGCCCGCCGATGACGACGGCGGGCATGCGCAGCTCCTCGAGCACCCGGACCCGCGGGTCGTCCAGCCGCAGGTCCACCAGGATCACGCCGTCCACGCGGCGCTGCGCCCACCAGCGCCGGTAGAACTCGATCTCGGTGTTCTGGTCCTCGGTCATCTGCAGCAGCAGGCCGATCGACCGCGACGCCAGCGCGCCCTCGATGCCGGAGATCAGCTGCATGAAGAACGGCTCCAGGCCCAGCGTGCGCGCCGGCCGGTCCACGACCAGCCCCAGCACGTCGGCCCGGCCGTCGGACAGCGCCCGCGCGGCGCTGCTCGGCTGCCAGCCGATCTCCGCCGCGATCTCGATGATTCTGCGACGGGTCGCGTCGGAGACGCCGGGACGCCCGTTGAGCGCGTACGAGACCGCGCCCTTGGACACTCCCGCCCGCCGCGCGATGTCGCCGATCGTCGGACGCCTCATCGAAGCCTCACCGTGTCCGGCCCCCTCCCGGCCTGCCCAAAGGTGCATCGGTCAGCTTAATCATCACGCGGGGGCGGCCGCGGTCGGCGCGATCCGCCGGGCCCCGGCCCACGGGCCCGGCCCGCCGAGCGCGACCGGCTACCGTCGCGCGGCCGTCTGCGTCCTGCCGCCGAGCGCGACCGCGCATCCGCCCTCGGCCCCGGCGCAGCCGACGAAGTGGCCCGGCTCCGCCTCCACCAGCGGCTCCCCGTCCCCGGCCTGCGCGTGCTCGTGGAAGGCGCACCCGACGTCCTCGGCGTCCTCGTCGCCGTCCCACTTGACGTGCAACTGCGGAACCGAGGCGAGCAGCCTGCGCGCGTACGGGTGCAGCGGGTTGCCGAACACCTTGTCCGTCAGCCCCATCTCGATGACCTCGCCGCGCCGCAGCACCACGGTCTTCTCGCTGATGTAGTTCCCGAGCGACAGGTCGTGGGTGATGAACAGCACGCCGAGGCCGCGCGCCTTGAGGTCGGCGAGCAGGTTGAGCACGTCGATCCGGGTGGAGGCGTCGAGCATGCTGGTGATCTCGTCGGCGATGAGGATCCTGATGTCGAGCAGCAGCGCCCGCGCCACCAGCAGCCGCTGCAACTGACCGCCGCTGAGCTGGTGCGGGTAGCGGCCGAGCACCGCGCCGGGGTCGAGCCGCACGGCCTCCAGCGAGGACTCGATGCGCTCGTCCCACTCCTTGTTCGGCACCCTCGGGAAGTACTCCTCCTTGATCATCGAAAGCACCCGGTCGGCCTTGAACACCGGGTTGTAGCAGCTGAAGGGGTCCTGGAAGACGCCCTGGACGTTGCGGTAGTACTCCTTGCGCCGGCCGCGCGAGAAGGTGCGGATGTCCGCCCCCTCGAAGGTGATCGTGCCGCCGCTCACCGGGGTCAGCTTGAGGATCATCTTGCCGATGGTGGACTTGCCGCTGCCGCTCTCCCCGATGAGCGAGACCACCTCCCCGGGGGCCACGTCGAAGCTGACCTCCCGCACCGCGGTGAGGCTCGCGCCCCCGAAGGCGCCCACGCCGTACAGCTTGGTGACCTTGTCGAGCCTGAGCATGCTCATCCCTTCCAGCAGGCCACGAAGTGGCCGGGTTCGACCTCGGTGACCGGCGGCTCCTCGGCGCACTTGGCGAACGCCAGCGGGCAGCGGTCGCGGAACCGGCAGCCCTGCGGCGGGTCGAGCAGCGACGGCGGGCTGCCGGGGATGCCGGTCAGCCGCTTGTCGGCGTACCGGACCCCCACCTCGGGCAGCGAGGAGATCAGCAACTGGGTGTAGGGGTGGCGCGGGTTGTTCACGATCGCCGGGGCGGGGGCCTTCTCGGCCGGCTTCCCGGCGTACATGACCATGATCGTGTCGGCGATCTGGTACGTCAGCGAGATGTCGTGGGTAATGAAGATCATGCTCTTGACGAAGCCGTGCTCCCGGAAGCCCGCCAGCGTCCTGGCCACCGCCTTCTGGGTGGACACGTCGAGCGCCGAGGTGATCTCGTCGGCGATCAGCAGCGACGGGTTGAGCAGCGTGGAGATGACCATGACCGTCCGCTGCTTCATGCCGCCGGACAGCTCCATCGGGTACTTGCCCAGCACCTGCGGGTCGAGCTCCACCAGGGCCAGCCGCCGCAGCAGCTCCTCCTCCACGTCGGCGTACCGGACGCCGCGGGACTCCAGCAGCTCGCGGATCATCCTGCCGATCCGGCGGGTGGGGTTCATCGCGCTCATCGAGTACTGCGGGATGAGCGAGACCTCGTGGAACCGGTAGCGGTTCATCTTTGCGTCGTCGTCGATCGGCAGCCGCTCGCCGTCGAGCTCGACGGTGCCGCCGCGGTACCGCATCCGGCCGTCCATCCGGATCAGCGCCTTGCCCAGGGTGGACTTGCCGCAGCCCGACTCCCCGGCCAGGCCGAGGATCTCGGCGTCGCCGATGTCGAAGGTGACGCCGTCGAGCGCCTTCACCTCGCCGCGCAGCGTCTTGTAGTAGACCCGCAGGTCGTTCACCCGCAGCGTCATCAGGTCTCCCTCAGCTTGGGGTTGAACACCTCGTCCAGGCCCACGTTCATCACGTACAGGGAACCGACGATGGCGGTGATGCCGGCGCCCGGCGGCACGAACCACCACCACATGCCCAGGTGCAGCGCGCTCCAGCGGGCGGCGTTGTTGAGCATCAGGCCGAGCGAGATGCCCTGGGTGGGGCCGAGGCCGATGAAGTCGAGCGACGCGCCGATGAGGATCGCCCCGCCGAACAGCAGGATGAACGTCATGAACAGGTAGGAGCTCATGTTCGGCGCGATCTCCCTGGTGATGATCTTCCAGGTACGCACCCCGCTCAGCCGGGCCAGGTCGGTGAAGTCGCGGGCGCGCAGCGAGAACGTCTGGGCGCGGATCGCCCGCGCCGCCCACGGCCAGGAGGTGAGCCCGATGAACAGCGCCTGCACCGCCACGCTGCGCACGCCGAGGTAGGCGTTGACGACGAGCAGCACGGCGAGGGTGGGCAGCACCAGCACCACGTTGGTGAGCGCGTTGAGGATCTCGTCGAGGATGCCGCCGAAGTAGCCGGCGGAGAACCCGATCACCATGCCGATGATCGCCGCCAGGCCGCCGCCGAGCGCCCCGACCAGGAACGTGGACTGCAGGCCGTACACGAACTGCATGAAGATGTCCTGGCCGAAGTGGGTGGTGCCGAACCAGTACTCCGACGACGGCGCCTGCCCGGCGAGGCCGACGTAGGCGTTGGGGTCGCCGGGGATGAGCAGCGGGCCGACGATCGCCACCGCGAGCAGCAGCGTCAGCAGCGAAAGACCGGCCACGAGCTTGCCGTTGCGGATCGCGAAGTACAGCATCTCCGCCCGCACGCCGCGGGTGGCGGGCGCGGGGGCGGGCCCGCCGGGCCCGGCGAGTCCCGCGGAGGCGGCCGGCCCGTCCTTGGCGACGTCCGAGGTGGTCACGCCGCCTCACCTCCCATTCCGATCCGGGTACGCGGATCCACCACGATGTAGACGATGTCGATGAGGAAGTTGGCGATCAGGACGCCGATCACGATGAACAGGAACACGCCCTGCAGCAGGAAGAAGTCCTGGTTCTGGATCGCCATGAGGATCAGGTGGCCGAGCCCCGGATAGGAGAAGACGACCTCGGTGACGAGCGCGCCCGCCACGAGCACGCCGAGCTGCAGGGCGAGCCCGGTGATCTGCGGCAGGACCGCGTTGCGGAAGGCGTAGCGGCGGATCAGCCGCGCCGGCGCGCCGAGCGCGCTCAGATAGTTCGCGTAGTCCGCCTCGAGCTCATAGATGATCATGTTGCGCATGCCGATCGCCCAGCCGCCGAACGCCACCAGGAACAGCGAGGCGAACGGCAGGAACCAGTGCTGCGCCAGATCCCAGAAGAACGTCCACGACCAGCTCGGCTGGAGGGAGAAGCTGTAGCCTCCGGAGACGGGGAACACGTCGAGGATCACGCCGAGGCCCCACGCCATCAGGATCGCCAGCCACATGTACGGCGTCGCCGTCAGGATGTAGCCGATCGGCAGCACGGTGTTGTCCAGCCACTTGCGCCGCGCCGCGAACGCGCCGAAGCGGTTGCCCGCGACCCAGCTCAGCAGGATCGCCGGGATCAGCAGGGCCAGCGTGTACGGCACGGCCCGCACGATCACCTCGGCCACCGGCGTCGGGAACAGCCAGATGCTGACCCCGAGGTCGCCCCGCAGCAGCGAGCCCCAGAAGTTGAGGTACTGCTCCCAGATCGGCCGGTCGAAGCCGAACAGGGCGTTGTAGTGCGCCCGCATGGCCTCCACGGCGGCGGGCTGCCCCACGCTGGCCCGGGCGAGCATGCTCGACACGGGATCGCCCGGCATGAACCGGGGGATCATCCAGTTGATCGTGACGGCCACGAAGAACGTGAGCCCGTAGACGAGCAGCTTCCGTTGGAAATATCGCCGCAATGTTCCTCCCCCGATCGGCGGGTACGGGACGGTGGACGAGCTCCTCCCCCGCGTGCGGTGCGCGAGAGAGGCGTGCGTGGACCGCGCCGGCTTTTCGCGAAGTGCCGGCCCGATCCGGCCGGGCCGACCCGCCCGGGTTGGCCGGTCCGGCCGGATCGGCTGACCCGGCCGGACCGGCGCCGGTCGCGTTCAGACGGCGGCGGGGACCGTCAGGACAGTCACTGTCCCGCGGGCTGGAGCGTGGTGAGGGTCTCCAGACCGCCGAGCTCCATCCAGTTGCGCCACATGGTGGGCGCCGACTTGGGCGCGTTCGGGGCGGAGGTGGGCCAGTTCTTCCAGACGTTGCTGGTCACCTGCGACCACAGGCCGTTGTACCAGAGCGGGATGATCGGCAGCTCCTCCAGGTGCCGCCGCTGGATCTTGGAGATGACCTCCTTCATGCCCGCGACGTCGTCGGTCTTCTTGTTGTCCAGCTCCTGCACCAGCTCCCAGGTCTTCTTGTCCTCGTAGCGGCCGAAGTTGACGGTGTTCTGCTGCTTCTGGATCGGCAGCTGGTACATGTAGTCGTAGTAGTGCCACGGCGTGCTGGCGAGTTGCCGCTCGTTGTTGATGAGCATGTCGAACTTGCCCGCCGCGCGGGCGTCGACGAGCGCGTTGAAGTCGGGGAACTCGGGGGTCAGGTTGATCCCGACGGCCTTGGCGCCTTCGGCGATGACGCGGATCGACTCCATCCAGTCGGTCCACCCGGCCGGGACGATGATCTTCAGCTCGATCTTGGAGCCGTCGGGGCCCTCGACGAAGCCGTCGTTGTTGGTGTCCTTGTAGCCGGCGTCGGACAGCAGCTTCTTCGCCTCGGCGGGGTCGTACTTGAAGCCGAGCTCGTTCACCACGTTCTGATCGACGTACTGCTCCCACTGCGGCAGCAGGCCGGTCGGGCTGGCGGCCTTGACCAGGTTGCCGTACACGCCCTCGACGATCTTCTTGGTGTCGACCGAGTACGCGACCGCCTTGCGGAAGGCCGGGTCGTTCATCGGCTTCTTGGTGGTGTTCAGCACCAGGAAGGCGGTGTTGGCCGACAGCATGTACGGCGGCTCGGGGTAGAAGGTGGAGACGCCGAAGTTCTTGTTCTGCACCAGGTTGGCGATGCCGGGCAGGAAGTTGTTGCTCAGGTCCAGGCCCTGCTGCAGCAGCAGGCCCATCGCCACCTCGTTGCTGGAGTTGACGATGTCGACGATGTACTTGGGCTTGACGTCCATGTTCAGCGCCTTCGTGGCCCACCAGCCGTCACGCTTCACCCAGACCATGCGGTCCTGGTCGTGACTGTGGTACTGGTACGGGCCGGTGCCGATGGGCTTCTCGTTGACGCCCTCGATCACGTCGGTCTCCGAGCGGCCCTCCCAGATGTGCTTGGGCAGGATCGCGCGGCTGTAGAGGTGGATGGACCACTGCTGGTAGTTGGCCTTCTTGAAGGTGAACCTCACCGTCTGCGGATCGACCGCCTCGGCCTTGTCGAGGAAGGTCCACAGGTTCGCGTACGGCACCGTCTTCAGCTTGCCGAGCTCGAAGGTGAACACGACGTCGTCGGCGGTGAACGGCTTGCCGTCGGCCCAGGTGACGCCCTGGCGCAGCTTCAGCTCGTAGACGGTGTCGCTGGTCCAGCTCCCGCTCTCGGCGAGCCACGGCACGTGCCGGCCGGTGTTGGGGTCGAAGTGGAACAGGGTCTCGTAGACCAGGCCCTTGGTGCCGGTGGCGTGGTCCCACTCGCGGATCGGGTTCCAGTTGGCCGGCGGCCCCCACTGGGTGCCGCTGGTGTACAGCGTCTCGTTGCGCGGGAACGCGCCCCCGGCCGCTCCGCCGCCCGCGGCGGGCTGGGAGGCGGCGGGCGCGGACCCGGTCGGCGCCGACGGCGTCTGCGACCCCCCGCTGCACGCCGCGGCGGTCAGGCAGGCGGCAAGGGAAACTGCGAGAAATCTCCACCGATGACGTCGCATCACGGAACTCCTTCCTCCCTGGCGGAGGATCACTGGTAGCGGCCGGCCGTGCTGTCCGGTTCCGGCCCGTACGGCGGGCGCGGCCCCGCCTCCCCGGGAACGGACGGCCCTCGCGGGGCCCTCCCCCCAATCTCCTTTTCGACGAAAAGCGGCGCATGCGGACTGGTCACTGAACCGGTTCAGCGATGAAGCCACGGCGGTCCCGAAAAGCACTGCGACCGCATCGGAAAATATGGCGGGCCGGGACCGGCTGCGCGGAGCGGACGCAGCCACACGGGCCCGGTCGTCCATCGCGAAAGCCAACAGGACTGAACCGGATAAGTACCGTGACGGTAAAATCGGCGTGACGGCACTGTCAAGGCTGGGGGACTGTCCTGTTGCGGCAATGCGCCGAAGTGTTACCAACGTGAAAACGATCAGCCCCGCCGGGGTCTCCCGACGGGGCGTTTTCATGCTGTTTCATGCGGCGTCCGTACGGCGGGCGGCTGCTCGGGGGCCCGCCGCCGCGCACGGCCGTGAAAGTTTCATGGCGAGCAGGGCGCGCCCGCCGCGTCAAGAGGTCGCCGGAGCCTCCGGCGCAGGAGGCCGGTCTCGGCCGACGGATCTTAGGAGCTTACGGGGGTCCTGCCGGTGACCGGGCGGTCGCCGCGCCCCCGCTCGCCGGGGGCCTGGTCGCCGCGCACGCGTCCGTTGCGTCGGTCGTGTGCCCGCTCGCGAGAGCGTTCATGGGACCGCTCGGGGCCGCCGTCACGACGCCCGTCGTGGCGGCCCTCGTGACGTCCCTCGTGGCGGCCTTCATGACGGCCATCCTGGCCATCGTGGGGCCCCTCGGCGGAGCGCTCGTGCGCGGGGCGGTGGCGGCGCGGGCGGCGCTCGCCGATGGGCTCGCGGCGCCGCCGCTTGACCGGGGGCGGCGGCTCCCACACCGGCACGGCCTCGCCGCTCGGCGGCTGCGCCCCCGCGACCTCGGCGAGACGCGGGTGGCCGGGGGTGGCCTTCAGCCGGTGGGGCCGGATGCCGGCGCGGCGGGCCAGGGCGTCGGTGAGGCGCCGCTCGGCGGGCGTGACCAGCGTCATGACCGTGCCCCTGCCGCCGGCGCGAGCCGTACGGCCGCCGCGATGCAGGTAGCTCTTGTGGTCCATCGGCGGATCGACGTGCAGCACGAGGCTGACGTCGTCGACGTGGATGCCGCGCGCGGCCACGTCGGTGGCCACCAGGACGGTGACCCCGCCCTCGCGGAACTCCGACAGGATGCGCGAGCGCAGGTTCTGCCGCTTGCCGCCATGCAGGCCGCCGGCCCGTACGCCGACCCGAGCGAGCTGCTTGACCAGCCGGTCCACGCCGTGCTGGGTGCGTACGAACAGGATGGTGCGGCCCTCGCGGTTGGCGATCTCGGCGGTGACGGCGAACTTGTCGTCCCGGGAGACCTGCACCAGGTGGTGCTCCATCGTCTCCACCGCCGAGGTGGGCGGGTCGATGGAGCGGGTGACGGGCTCGTTGAGGAAGCGCCGCACGAGCCTGTCGACGTCGCCGTCGAGCGTGGCGGAGAACAGCAGCCGCTGGCCGTCGGCGGGCGTCTGTTCGAGCAGCGCGCTGACGACGGGGAAGAAGCCGAGGTCACACATGTGGTCGGCCTCGTCGAGCACGGTGACCCGCACGTCGGCGAGCGAGCACTCGCCCTGCTGGATCAGGTCGGTGAGCCGCCCGGGGGTCGCCACCACGATCTCGACGCCGCGCCGCAGCGCCTCGATCTGGCGGCTCATCGACATGCCGCCGACGACGGCCTTGAAGCGCAGCGACAGCCCGCGCCCGAGCGGCTCAAGCGCGTCGGACACCTGCAGCGCCAGCTCACGGGTGGGCACGAGGATGACGGCGCGGGGACGGCCGGGCGCGGCGCGCTCCCCCGCGACCCTCGCCATCGTGGGCAGGCCGAAGGCGAGCGTCTTGCCCGACCCGGTCTGGCCCCGGCCGAGCACGTCGAGCCCGGCGAGGATGTCGGGGATGGTGGCGGTCTGGATGGGGAACGGGCTGGTGATGCCCTGCCTGGCGAGCGCCGACACCAGCGGCCTGGGCAGGCCGAGCAGCGCGAACTCCGGCGGTCCGGCCGGTGCGGTGGCCGGCAGGGCGTGGGTCGCGGCGCCGTCCTCTCCGGGGTCTCCGGGCTCCGACCGCGGGGCGCTGTCGGACAGGGCGGCGTCAAGCATGGTCACGATGATGCGTGCCTTTCGGTAGAAGGACGATCGCGGCACGTCACTTCTGCGAAAGGACGAGCCGACGTGGCGGGGCTGTGGCCGCGCCACGGAACGGGCATCGGGAGGATGCCGACCCAGGGGTGTCAGAGCACCATAGGTCACGGGTCAAGAACGATTATAACGGCTCAGGGAAGCGCCTCGATCACCTGGGCCGGAAGCACCCCTCGCAAGCGCCTCGGACGGGCATGGCGAACGTCCAGGCGGCCGCGGTTCCGCCGCGACGCCGACCTCGCGGCGGCACTGAGGCCCGGGTACGGCCCGGCCGCGGCGCCCGACCCGGACGCCCTCGTGTCCCCCGTGTTCCGGCCGGGACGAGCCGGACTGCTGCACATCGTGGACGAACACGCCGACGCGCCGTGTGAGCGCCGCAGGATGTCACCGGACCCGCGGTCTCGCCGTGGCGAACCGACGCGTGTGTGAGCGCCACGGATGTCACCGAAGCGCCCTCCCGCGTACGCGGCACGGCCACGGCGGAGGAACGCCGCCGCCCGACGCGCCGACGATCAGACTTTGAACCCCAACATGCGGAGCTGGTCGCGCCCCTCGTCAGTGATCCTGTCGGGGCCCCACGGCGGCAGCCACACCCAGTTGATGCGGACGAGCGCCACGGGTGTCACCGGAGCCGCCCTCCCGCGTACCGGGCACGGCCACGGCGGAGGGATGCCGCCTGACGCGCCGAGGGTCAGACGTTGAACCCGAGCATGCGGAGCTGGTCGCGCCCCTCATCGGTGATCTTGTCGGGGCCCCACGGCGGCAGCCATACCCAGTTGATGCGGACGTCGGAGACCAGTCCCTCCAGGGCGGAGTTGGCCTGGTCCTCGATGACGTCGGTGAGCGGGCAGGCGGCGCTGGTCAGCGTCATGTCGATGGTCGCGACGGGCGCCGCGCCGTCCTGCTCGGCCGGGTCGAGGTTGATGCCGTAGACGAGGCCGAGATCGACGACGTTCACGCCCAGCTCGGGGTCGACGACGTCCTTCAGCGCCTCCAGCACCTCCTCCAGCCTGGTGTCGTCGCCGGCCGCCTCGGCGGTCTCCGGGTTCGCGCCCACCGGTGTCTCCACTGGCTTGCTCACTGGCTCCTCACCACCGCGTCCTTGTATGCCATCCAGGCGAGCAGCGCGCACTTGACGCGCGCCGGGTACTTGGCCACCCCGGCGAACGCCACGGCATCGCCGAGCACGGCCTCGTCGGGCTCGACCTGGCCCCTGCCCTGCATGAGCCGGGTGAACTCGTCCACGACCGACAGCGTCTCCCCGACCGTCGAGCCGGTGGTCAGCTCGTGCAGCACCGAGGCGGCCGCCTGGCTGATCGAGCAGCCCTGCCCCTCGTAGGAGACGTCCTCGACGTGCCGCGTGCCGTCCGCGCCGTCCTTCAGCTTCACCCGCAGGGTGATCTCGTCGCCGCAGGTCGGGTTCACGTGGTGGACCTCGGCGTCGTACGGCTCGCGCAGCCCGCGTCCCTGCGGGTGCTTGTAATGCTCCAGGATCAGCTCCTGGTAGAGCGACTCGGCGATCATGCGAAGACTTTCTTAACGTGATGAAGGCCGCGGACCAGCGCGTCGATCTCGGCCGTGGTGTTGTACAGGTACAACGACACCCGTGTCGTCGCGGGTATTCCGAACCTCAGGTGCAGGGGCCGCGCGCAGTGGTGCCCGACGCGCACCGCGATGCCGAACGCGTCGTCGAGGATCTGCCCCACGTCGTGCGGGTGGATGTCCGGCAGGGTGAAGGAGATCGTGCCGCCCCGGTCGGCGAGGTCGGACGGGCCGATCAGCCGCAGCCCGTCGATCTCCTTGAGCGCGCCGAGCGCGTAGGCGGTGAGCTCGTGCTCGTGCTCGCGGATCGCGTCCATGCCGACGCCGGTGAGGTAGTCCACCGCCGCGCCGAGCCCGACGGCCTCGACGATCGGCGGCGTGCCGGCCTCGAACTTGTGCGGCACCGGCGCGTACGTCGAGCGGTCCATCCAGACCGCCTCGATCATCTCGCCGCCGCCGAGGAACGGGGGCATCGCGTCGAGCAGCTCGCGCCTGCCCCACAGCACGCCGATGCCGGACGGGCCGACCATCTTGTGCCCGGTGAACGCGACGAAGTCCACGCCGAGCGCGGCCACGTCGATGTTCTGGTGCGGCACCGACTGGGAGGCGTCGAGCATCATCAGCGCGCCGACCTCGCGGGCGCGGGCGAGCACCGGCGCGACCGGGTTGACGGTGCCGAGCACGTTGGACTGGTGCACGATCGACACGATCTTGGTGCGCTCGGTGACGAGCTCGGCCAGGCCGGACACATCGAGGCGGCCCTCGTCGGTGACCGGGAACCAGCGCAGGGTGGCGCCGGTGCGCTGGGCGAGCAGCTGCCACGGCACGATGTTGGAGTGGTGCTCCATCTCGGTGATGACGATCTCGTCGCCGGGGCCCATCGCGAACCGCTCGTCGGTGCAGGAGGGGTTGCCGAAGGCGTAGGCGACGAGGTTGAGCGCCTCGGAGGCGTTCTTGGTGAAGACGATCTCGTCGCGGCTCGGCGCGCCGACGAACGCGGCCACCTTGTCCCTGGCGCCCTCGTACGCCTCGGTGGACTCGCTGCCGAGCACGTGCAGGGCGCGGCCCACGTTGCCGTAGTGGGCGGACAGATGCTCGCGCATGGCCTCGATGACCTGCGTGGGCTTCTGTGAGGAATTGCCCGAGTCGAGGTAGACCAGCGGCCGTCCGCCGGGCAGCTCACGCGAGAGGATCGGGAAGTCCTTGCGGATCCTCTCGACGTCGAATGTCGTGCTCATGGCCGCCTCGTCATCTCCCTCGCGCCCGTTCTCGTCCTCGCGTCCCCGCCCGCACACCGGCCCGCGCGGGGACGCGTGTCAACGCCTGACGTCACGCCGACGCCTTGGCGGCCTGCGCGTAGCGCTCGTAGCCCTCGGCCTCCAGGCGGTCGGCGAGCTCCGGGCCACCCTCCTCGACGATCCGCCCACCGGCGAACACGTGCACGAAGTCGGGCTTAACGTAGCGCAGGATGCGCGTGTAGTGGGTGATCAGCAGGACGCCGGTGTCCTTGCCGCCGGTCCCGCCGTCCTCGCCGACCCCCTCGCCGACCCCGCGGAACCGGTTGATGCCCTCGGAGACCACCCGCAGCGCGTCCACGTCGAGGCCGGAGTCGGTCTCGTCCAGGACGGCGATCTTCGGCTTGAGCAGTTCGAGCTGGAGGATCTCGTGGCGCTTCTTCTCCCCGCCGGAGAAGCCCTCGTTCAGGTTGCGCTGCGCGAACGCCGGGTCGATCGCGAGGGCGTCCATGCCGGCCTTGAGCTCCTTGGTGAACTCGCGCAGCTTGGGCGCCTCGCCGCGCACGGCGGTGACGGCCGAGCGCAGAAAGTTGGACACGCTGACGCCGGGAACCTCGACCGGGTACTGCATGGCGAGGAACAGCCCGGCGCGGGCGCGCTCGTCGACGCTCATCTCCAGCAGATCCTCGCCGTCGAGCAGCACCCGGCCGCTCGTGACGGTGTACTTGGGGTGGCCGGCGATCGCGTACGCGAGCGTCGACTTGCCCGAGCCGTTCGGGCCCATGATGGCGTGCGTCTTCCCCGACCGGACGGTCAGCTCGACGCCGTTGAGGATCTGCTTGCCGTCGACGGCGACATGCAGGTCGCGAATCTCCAGGGTGGACACTTAGGAATCTCCATCGTTGTCGAGCGAGACGAGCACGTCATCGCCGTCGATCTTCACTCCATAGACCGGCACGGGCCGGGTGGCCGGCGGGCCGGTGGGCTTGCCGGTGCGGACGTCGAAGCACGAGCCGTGCAGCCAGCACTCCAGGGTGCCGTCGTACACGTCGCCCTCGCTGAGCCGTACGTTGGCGTGGGAGCACACGTCGTGCAGCGCGTGCACCTGGTGCCCCTGGCGGACCAGCGCCACCGGCGTCTCGCCGACCTCGACGCCGAGCACCCCGGAGTCGGGGATGTCGTCGAGGGCGCAGACCTTGACGTACGTCACTTCTCCAGCTCCGCTTCCACCGCGCTCAGCACCCGCTCGCGCAGCTCGGGCACCGAGATGCGCTCGATCAGCTCGCCGAAGAAGCCCATGATGACCAGCCGGCGGGCCTCGTCGTACGGCACGCCCCGGGACTGCAGGTAGAACAGGTGCTCGTCCTCCAGGCGGCCGGAGGCCGAGGCGTGGCCGGCCCCGGCGACCTCGCCGGTGAGGATCTCCAGGTTGGGCACCGAGTCGGCGCGGGCGCCGTCGGTGAGCACCAGGTTGCGGTTGTACTCGTAGGTGTCGGTGCCGGTGGCCTCGGCGCGGATGATGACGTCGCCGATCCACACGGTGTGCGCGTTGTCGCCCTGCAGCGCGCCCTTGTAGGTGACGTGGCTGCGGCAGTTCGGCACGCCGTGGTCGACCAGGAGGCGGTGCTCCAGGTGCTGGCCGGCGTCGGCGAAGTACAGGCCGGTGAGGTCGGCGTCGCCGCCGGGCGCGGTGAAGGTCACCGTGGGGGCGAGCCGTACCAGGTCGCCGCCGAGGGTCGCCACGAACGAGCGGAACACCGAGTCGCGGCCGAGCCGGGCGTGGTGGTGGGAGACGTGCACGGCGTCGTCGTCCCAGTCCTGCAGGCTCACCACCTTGAGCGTCGCGCCGTCGCCGACGACGAACTCGATGTTGTCGGCGTAGACGGCGGTGCCGGTGTGGTCGAGGATGAGCGTCGCCTCGGCCAGTTCGCCCACGTTGATGACGATGTGGCCGTAGGCGGCGCCCTGGCCCTCGCCGCGCAGCTTGACGGTGATCGGCTCGGTGAGCGCCTCGTTCGCCGGGACGGTGACGATCACCGCCTTCTCGAACGACACGTACGCCTGCGCGGCGACGCGGTCGGCGGGCGTGAACGCGCGGCCGACCCGGGGGTCCTCCCGCCCGGCCGAGTCGATCATGACCGGGTCGGGGGCGTTCACCTCGACGGCGACCGTCCCCGACGACACGGCCTTGCCGTTGTGCAGCCCCTTGAGCCGGGACAGGGGGGTGAAGCGCCAGTCCTCCTCGCGGCCGGTCGGCACCGGGAAGTGGCGGTCCAGGTCGTCACCGGCCAGCACCGCCAGGTCCCAGGACGCGGCGTCGCGGCGGGTGGACAGCGGCTTGACGGTCTCCAGGCCCATGGTCAGCCAACCGCTCCTTCCATCTGCAGCTCGATGAGCCGGTTCAGCTCCAGCGCGTACTCCATCGGGAGCTCGCGGGCGATCGGCTCGACGAAGCCGCGCACGATCATCGCCATCGCCTCGTCCTCGTTCAGGCCGCGGCTCATCAGGTAGAACAGCTGGTCCTCGGAGACCTTGGAGACGGTGGCCTCGTGGCCCATGGACACGTCGTCCTCGCGGACGTCCACGTACGGGTAGGTGTCGGAGCGGCTGATCGTGTCGACCAGCAGCGCGTCGCACTTGACGGTGCTGGCGCTGCCCGCCGCGCCCTCCTCGATCTGCACGAGGCCGCGGTAGGAGGTGCGCCCGCCTCCGCGCGCCACCGACTTGGACACGATCGTCGAGGACGTCTTCGGCGCCAGGTGGACCATCTTGGCCCCGGCGTCCTGGTGCTGGCCCTCGCCGGCGAACGCGACCGACAGGGTCTCGCCCTTGGCGTGCTCGCCCATGAGGTAGACGGCCGGGTACTTCATCGTGACCTTCGAGCCGATGTTGCCGTCGATCCACTCCATGGTCGCGCCCTCGTAGGCGACGGCGCGCTTGGTGACCAGGTTGTAGACGTTGTTCGACCAGTTCTGGATGGTCGTGTAGCGGCAGCGCGCGTTCTTCTTCACGATGATCTCCACGACCGCGCTGTGCAGCGAGTCGGAGGAGTAGATCGGCGCGGTGCAGCCCTCGACGTAGTGGACGTAGGAGCCCTCGTCCACGATGATCAGGGTCCGCTCGAACTGGCCCATGTTCTCGGTGTTGATCCGGAAGTAGGCCTGCAGCGGGATCTCCACGTGCACGCCGGGCGGCACGTAGATGAACGACCCGCCGGACCACACGGCCGTGTTGAGCGCGGCGAACTTGTTGTCGCCGACCGGGATCACCGAGCCGAAGTACTCCTTGAAGAGCTCCGGGTGCTCCTTGAGGCCGGTGTCGGTGTCGAGGAAGATGACGCCCTTCTCCTCAAGGTCCGCACGGATCTTGTGGTAGACGACCTCGGACTCGTACTGGGCGGCGACGCCCGCGATGAGCCGCTGCTTCTCGGCCTCGGGGATGCCCAGCTTGTCGTAGGTGTTCTTGATGTCCGGGGGCAGCTCGTCCCAGGACGCGGCCTGCTTCTCGGTGGAGCGGACGAAGTACTTGATGTTGTCGAAGTCGATGCCGGAGAGGTCGGAACCCCAGGTCGGCAGGGGCTTCTTCTCGAACAGGCGAAGGCCCTTCAGCCGCAGGTCGAGCATCCACTCCGGCTCGTTCTTCAGCTCGGAGATGTTGCGAACGACCTCCTCGGACAGGCCTCGGCGCGCAGCGGCGCCGGCGGCGTCGGGGTCGGCCCAGCCGAACTTGTAGTTCCCGAGGCCTGCCAGCTCCGGGCGGTCGGTGACAGTCACCCTCCGGTCTCCTTGCTCTTGTCCGTAGGCGTGCTTGCGTGATCTATCGCGCGTGCCGGGCACGCGCCCCTGGGTCTGCTCACTGGTTGTCGTCTGTGTCGTCAGGTGTCGTCGTCAGATGTCGGCGTCCGGTCGCCGCGCCTGTTTGTTCCGTACGGCCAGCGCGTGCGGGCTGACGTGGGTGGTGCACACCCCGTCGCCGTGGGCGATGGTCGCCAGCCGCTGCACGGGGGTGCCGAGCAGGCGCGCGAACGCCTCGGTCTCGGCCTCGCACAGCTCCGGGAACTCGGCCGCGACGTGCGCCACCGGGCAGTGGTGCTGGCACAGCTGCTCGCCGCCGGACTGGGCCTGGCTGGAGGACGCGGCGTATCCGTCGGCGGACAGCGCCTGCGCGAGCATGCGCACCCGCTGCTCGACGGGCACCTCGCGCATCGCGGGCGCGAGCCGCTCGACGAGCCCGGCCACCTGGGAGCGCGCGAACTCCGTCACCGCGTGCTTGCCGATACGCTCGGCCAGGAAGCGCAGCGCGCTCCCGGCCAGGTCGTCGTAGGCGTGCTCGAAGGCGCTGCGGCCCGCGTCGGTGATCGCGAACAGCTTCGCCGGCCTGCCGCGCCCCCGCTGGCCTCGCGGCCGGGCGGTACGCGGCTCGATCATGCCCTCGGCCAGCAGCGCGTCGAGGTGACGGCGCACGGCTGCGGGGGTCAGGCCGAGCCGCTCGCCGAGCGCGGCGGCGGTGATCGGCCCGTGCTCCAGGATCAGCCGGGCGACACGCGCGCGGGTCCCGCGCTCGTTCCCCCCGGTCGGCCCCTGCGGTGCCAGGGCGGCGGGAACGCCATCGAGCACGCCGGACGGCCGCGCGTCCGCGGTCTCCTGCCTGCCCTGCTTCATTCCCGCCATGTTTTTCACAACATCAGTGTGGCGTAATTCCTTCCCGCAACACAAACCCTCGCGCGAGATCCTTGAAATGACGTACATCACGCAGGCAAGGCTTACCTAAGCTCTGGCGGACGGGCCTGGAGGAGCCGGATCGGCGGCCCCCACAGCACCGGTTATCCCTCGGTAAGGCCGGTGAGTCCGTATCATTCGCGCTGTGTCCTATCCACAGGGCCCCGGCCCGCACCTCCCCTCCCCGCCGTACGGGGGCGTGCCCGGCCGCCTGTCGGGCGCGCGTCAGGCCGTCAGCGTCGTGTGGGCGTTGGCGCCCCTCTACACGTTCGGCCTGCTGACCTTCGCGGTGGTCGCCAGCGCCGCCATCCGGTTACGCAGCCTGTTCCAGGCGATGGCGGTGATCTTCTACTTCACCCTGATGATCCTGGGGCTCATCGCCTCGGACCACGATTACGCCCTGTCCGAAGCGTTCTTCGCGATCGCGTGGCTCACCAACATGATCGGCGGCCTGGTGCACACCCTCCTCATCCGGCAGTCGGTCTTCATGCCCAGGTCCGCCCGCGCCGCTCACCGCCACGCCGCGCCGCACGCGTGGCCGCCTCGGCCGGTGGCCCCCGCCCCCCAGGCTCCGTTCCCCGCCCACCCGGCGGCGGCCCCTCTCCCAATGGCGACGCCGTTCACCGTCCCCACGAATTCCGGTCCGCACGCACCGGCACCCCACGCACCGGCACCCCACACTCCGGCGCCTCATGCACCGGGGTCCCACTCCCCCGCGCGGCACTCGTGGCCCACGCCCCCCGGCCCGCCCTCTCCCGGCCCGCGCGACTGGACCCCCTCGCCCAATCAGGCGGCATGGGGCCCCGCGACGCCGCCGCCCCAGGGCCCGCCCAGGCGGCTGGGGCAGTACCTGCTTCTTGACAAGATCGGCGAGGGCGGTCAGGGCACGGTCTACCTGGCCCAGCATCCGGACGGCACGCGCGTGGCCCTGAAGGTGCTGCACCACCGCGTCAGCGAGCGAGAACGCGAGACATTCATCCGGGAGGTCACCGCGGCGCGGCGGGTGCCGTCCTACTCGACCGCCCGGATCATCGACGCGGGGGTGATGGACGGCTCCGCCTACATCGTGAGCGAGTACGTCGCGGGCTCCTCGCTGGAGCGGCAGGTGCGGAAGGAGGGCCCGATGAGCGGGGACAGCCTGATCCGCCTCGCCATCGCCACCTCGGGGGCGCTGGCGGCGATCCACCGGGCCGGAATCGTGCACCGCGACTTCAAGCCGGCGAACGTGCTGCTCGCCCCGGACGGGCCCCGGGTCATCGACTTCGGCCTCGCCAAGGCGCTGGACCAGGGCACCACCACGGCGGGCATCAAGGGCACCCCGCTCTACATGTCCCCCGAGCAGATCAACGGCGAGTCGATCGGACCGGCGTCGGACATATTCAGCTGGGGCTCGACCATGATCTACGGCGGCACCGGCCGGATCGCGTTCAACGGGTCGAACCCGTACCAGGTGCTCCACCAGATCATGACCAAGGAGCCCGACCTGTCCGGCCTGCCCGGACCCCTGGTGCGGCCGATCGCCGCCTGCCTGGACAAGGACCCCCGCAACCGCCCGAAGGCGTCCGAGTTGATCGCCGCCATCACGGGGTGACCCCGCCGCTCGGCCCCGCCGCGGCCGCGATGTCGCAAAGGGTCTCGAAAGGTCTCGAAAGGTCTCGAAAGGTCGCAAAGGGTCTAGAGAGGGGTCTCAGGCGGGATCTCGGGCAGGGCGATCACGGCGAACGGCGCCGACTGCGGGTCGGCCAGGACCGAGAAGCGGCCGACCGGGACGCTGCGCGGCGGCGCCAGGATCGTGCCGCCGATCCGCTCGGCGCGGGCCGTGACGGCGTCGGTGTCGGTGACGCAGAAATAGACCAGCCAGTGCGGAGGCGCTTCGGGCGGGTGGACGGCGCTCATCGGCACCGCTCCCGCGACGGAGTGGTCGTCGGCGAGGAACTCGGTGTACGGCGCGCCGCCCATGTCGCTGGTGCGGGACTGCCAGCCGAAGATCCTGGTGTAGAAGTCCCTTGCCGCCGCGACGTCGCGGGTCGTGAGCTCGTTCCAGCACACCGTCCCCGGCTCGTTGATCAACTCGGCGCCGACGTGCCGACCCGCCTGCCAGACCGAGAAGAACGCCCCGCAGGGATCCTGGAAGACCGCCATCACGCCCTGATCGAAGATGGGCATCGGCTCCATGACCACCGTGCCGCCGCACGCCCCGACCTTGGCCGCGGTCCCGGCCGCGTCCCGGGTCGCGAAGTAGGTGTTCCACGCGGACGCCGACTCGGTGAAGGTGGGGCCGATCCCCGCGACGCGCCGGCCGCGCAGAAAGAACTGCCCGTAGCCGCCGGCGTCGGCGCGGTCGTCGAACTCCACGTCCCAGCCCAGCATCTCGCCGTAGAAGGCGGCTGCGGCCTTGACGTCGGTGGTCGACAGATCCGCCCAGCAGGGAACGCCGGGCTGGTACCCGGCCCTATCTGACATCGGCGCAACCCCCTCCTGGCCCCATCGCTCCCGGCCCATCGCTGCCCCATCGCTCCGGCACCACGCTCCGGCACCGTCGCTCCGGCACCACGCTCCGGCACCGTCGCTCCGGCACCGTCGCTCCGGCTCGCGCCGGGACGCCTACCCGCAGTCTCGGGCTCAACGCCTCCCAACGTTGCACGTAAATGCGCCCAAATCATCGACTTGACGCGGATATTCGAAGAGATTTACCGCTAATCGCCCTTATATGCGCTTGCCCAGCAGACGCCCGCCACCGCGCCCGATCGTGGGCCGATTGTGGCCCGGTCGTGGCGCGGTCGTGGCCCGGTCATGGCCAGGTGGTGGCACGACGTGCCCGCAACACCCGCCACGCAACGGCGGAAGCGCCATCGGCACTCCCTAGACTCGTGGCATGAGTTCCCCTGCCGTCGAGGTCGTCGATCTGGTCAAGCGGTACGGCCGTGCCACCGCCGTCGACGGCCTGACCTTCGCCGCGGAACCCGGCGCGGTCACCGCGATCCTCGGCCCCAACGGCGCGGGCAAGACCACCACGATCGAGATCTGCGAGGGCTTCCGGCGGGCGGACGGCGGCACGGTCCGGGTGCTCGGCCTGCCCCCGTCCCGTCCCGAACTGCGCGCCCGCGTCGGCGTGATGCCCCAGACCGGGGGCGTGCCGCCGGCGATGCGCGGCGGCGAGTGGCTGCGCCTGGTCGCCCGCTTCCACGCCCATCCGCTCGACCCGGCCGCGCTGCTGGACCGCCTCGGCCTCACCGCCTGCGCGCGCACGCCGTACCGCAGGCTCTCCGGCGGCCAGCAGCAGCGGCTGTCGCTGGCCGCCGCCGTGATCGGCCGCCCCGAGCTGGTGTTCCTCGACGAGCCCACCGCGGGCATGGACCCGCAGGCCCGGCACGCCTGCTGGGACATGGTCGCCGCGCTGCGCGAGGCGGGCGTCTCGATCGTGCTCACCACGCACTTCATGGACGAGGCCGAGAAGCTCTCCGACCACGTCCTGATCATTGATCACGGCCGGGTGGTCGCCGAGGGCACCCCCGCCGAGCTCACCGGCGCCGAACGCCAGCTCCGCTTCCGCGCCCGCCCCGGCCTCAACCTCGACGAGCTGCTCGCCGCCCTGCCCGGCGGCAGCGCGGCCAAGGAGTCCCCGGCAGGGCACTACATCATCGAGGGCCAGGTCGGCCCCGAGCTGCTGGCCACGGTCACCGCCTGGTGCGCCACCGAGGGCGTCACCACCGAGGACCTCAGCATCGAACGCCGCACCCTGGAGGACGTCTTCCTCGAACTCACCGGCCGCGAGCTGCGATGACCCCATCGGCCGCCGCCTGCTCGCCCCGACGCGAACCGCACATCAGGAGAGACCCGTGACGACGCTTGACTTCACCCCCGCGCCCGGCGCGGCGCCGCTGCCGCGCATGGTGGCCGCGCAGACGGGGGCGGAGGTGCGGGGCGTGCTCCGCAACGGCGAGCAGCTCCTCCTCACCATGATCATCCCGATCCTGGTGCTGGTCGGCTTCTCCGCCGCGCCGCTGCTGCAGGTCGAGGGCAGCCGGGTGGACCACGTGGCCCCGGGCGTGCTCGCCCTGGCGATCATGTCCACGGCGTTCACCGGCCAGGCGATCGCGACCGGTTTCGAGCGCCGGTACGGCGTGCTCAAACGCCTCGGCGCGACCCCGCTGTCCCGCCCCGGCCTCATGCTCGCAAAGACGCTCGCGGTCGTCGCCGTGGAGGTCGTCCAGGTGGTCGTGATCTCCGCCGTCGCCTTCGCCCTGGGCTGGCGGCCAGCCGCCGGCGGCTGGCCGTCCGCCGCCCTGCTCATCCTGCTCGGCACCGCCGCCTTCAGCGGCCTCGGCCTGCTCATGGCCGGAACCCTGCGCGCCGAGGCCACCCTCGCCGCCGCCAACCTCGTCTACCTCGTCCTGCTGGGCGTCGGGGGCGTCGTCTTCCCCGTCGACCGCTTCCCCGAGGGGGTGCAGGGCGTCCTGGATCTGTTGCCGATCACCGCGCTGTCCACCGGTCTGCGCTCGGTCCTGGCCGACGGCGGCGGCTTTCCCGCCGCGCAGTCCCTGATCCTGCTCGTCTGGGCCGCGGTCACGTTGGCCCTGGCCGCCCGCACCTTCCGCTGGGAGTGACCGGCCGCCGGGCCCGGCGGCCCGCGGGCGGGGGGCGTCGAAATGCGCCGTTTTGTGGCCGGGTACGCTGACGTCTCGGCGTTGATCCGGCGGGGGACGATCTGGCGGGGGTGGGCATGACGGCGTCGGCGTGGTCGGGCGAGCCGTACCGCGAGGGACGGATCCGGCCGGGTGCGTTGCTGCGGGCGGCGTCGGACGCGATCCCGCCGCCGGGGCTGGTGCTGCTGGCCATCATGTCGGTCCAGCTCGGCGCGGGCCTGGCCAAGAACCTGTTCGCGCAGCTTCCGCCGAGCTCGGTGGTGTTCCTGCGGATCGCGGCGGGCGCGCTGATCCTCGGGCTGATGGCCCGGCCGCGACTGCGCGGCCTGAGCCGCCGGGACCTGGGCGTCGGGATCGCGTTCGGGGCGACGCTCGGCCTGATGAACCTCACCTTCTACGAGGCGCTGGCCCGCCTGCCGATCGGCATCGCCGTGGCCATCGAGTTCCTCGGCCCGCTCGGCGTCGCCGTGGCGGCGTCCCGGCGGCGGCTCGACCTGCTGTGGGTGGCGCTGGCGGGCACCGGGGTGCTGCTGCTCGCCCCCGGCGGCGAGGGGCGGGTGAGCTGGGCCGGGATCGGCTTCGCGCTGCTCGCGGCGGTGTTCTGGGCCGCCTACATCCTGCTCTCGGCGGCCACGGGCAGCCGCTTCCCCGGCACCACCGGCCTCGCCTTCGCGATGATGGTCTCCGTGGTCCTGGCCGCTCCGATCGGCGTCGCCACCGGCGGCGCGGCCCTGCTCAGCCCCGAGATCCTGCTGCTGGGCATGGGCGTGGGCCTGCTGTCGTCGGTCATCCCGTACTCGATCGAGCTGGAGGCCCTGCGCCGCATGCCGAAGAACGTGTTCGGCATCCTGATGAGCCTGGAGCCCGCAGCCGCGGCCCTGGTCGGCCTGGTCATCCTCGGCGAGGTGCTGGACATCCGCGAATGGGCCGCCATCGCCTGCGTGGTGGCCGCCTCCCTCGGCTCGACCCGCACCGCCCGCGCCTGAACGGTCGCACGCGGCGGCGCAGGCGGGGGTCCCTTCGGACGCCGACCCGGATGTCGCCGACGCCCGAGCGCTCCGCCGGGGCGGTCACGCCTCGCCGGACGCCCGCGTCGCCGGATCGGGCCGCGCGGACCCCGGCGGCTCGGGACGGTTGGCCCAGATGCCGCGTACGTGGTCGAGGTGGTGGTTCATGGTTGCGCGGGCGGCCTCGGCGTCGCCGCGGACGAGGGCGTCCAGGAGGGTCAGGTGCTCGCGGGCCGAGTCGGCGAGCAGGCCGCGCTCGGACAGGGCGCGCAGGCCGCTGAGGCGGGCGCGGTGGCGCAGCTCGCGGGTGACGGCGACCAGGTGGGAGTTGCCGGACAGGGCGAGCAGGTCGAGGTGGAAACGCAGGTCGGCGTTGACGTAGACGAGCAGGTCGCCCCGGTCGGCGGCCTCGGCGATCTCGGCGGCGAGGGGACGGAGGCGCTCGAATTCGGCGGCCCTGGAGGCGTCGGCCAGGGCGGCGACCGTGGGCACCTCGATCAGGCGGCGCAGCTCGGTGAGCTCGTCGAGGTCGCGGTCGGACAGCTCGGTGACCCGGAAGCCCTTGTTGCGCACGGCCTCGACCAGCCCCTCCTTGGCCAGGTCGAGCATCGCCTCGCGCACCGGCGTCGCCGAGACGCCGAACTGGGCGGCGAGCGCGGGCGCGGAGTAGACCATGCCCGAGCGCATCTCGCCGGCGATCAGGGCGTTGCGCAGCGCCTGCGCCACCTGTTCGCGCAGGCTCTGACGGCCCCCGACCATCGGCAGGTCGAGCCGGTCGCCGGCTCCAGTGGTCATCCGCCGAGTCCCCCTTCCGCTCCGAACGGGGCCGGAGCACCGGCCCACGCCTCGTAGGCGGCCGACGCCACCCCGAGATCCTCCCAGGCCATTGCGACGCTGATGAACACGAGCGGCCCCGGCCCCGGTCGGCGCCGCTGCGGCGTGCGCGGATCCATCACGGCGTCCACGCCGGCTCCTCCTCTGATCGATGATCGTCTGCGCCCCTCACTCACTCGTGCCGCCTCATCTCTGCGGCCCCCATCGTGCCGCCTCACCTGTGCCGGGTCCTGGCGCGTGTTCCGGGTCGCGCCGGGGCCGTCGCAGGCGACGCTCGTCCGGCTCGGGCCCCGCCCGAGTCCGGTCTTCTTCCAGGCGGTCCCACGACACCCATCTCCGGCCTATCTCAGCGTGAAGCCGGTGCCGAGAGGGTCGTCCGGATCGAGGGTGAAGCGGTGCTCGCCGGTGCGGTAGGCCATGCCCTCGATCTCGGGGATGATCGCCTCGCCTTCCACCCGCGCCACGCGTGCGGTGAAGAACGTCCCGACGATGCTCTCGTGGCGGAGCTCGCCGGTGAAGCCGTCGGCGTGCAGCAGGGCGAGACGGGCCGCCGTGCCCGATCCGCAGGGCGAGCGATCGACCTCGCCGTCGGCGAAGACGGTCACGTTGCGCTGGTGGCCGGGGGCGACCTCCTCGTGAAAGATCACCCCATAGATGCCGGACAGGCGGGGATCGCCGCGATGGGTGGCGGCGGGATGATCCACCAGAGCGTGTTTGATCATACGGCCACGGGCGACCAGCGCGGCGAGATCCCCGGGCGTCACCGTGTGACCGAATGCGGACGCCGGGACGACGGCGTAGAGGGCCCCGCCGTACGCGATGTCCACCGTCACGCCGGTCAGGCCGGGGCCGTCGAGGGGGACCGAGCGGGCCACGACGTACGAGGGCACGTTGCGGAAGACGACCGACTCGACGCGTCCGCGCCTGCAGACGACGATCGCGCTCACCCGGCCGGACGGGACGTCGATGATCACCTCGGTCGGGCCGTCCGGGTCCGGCCGCACCAGGCCGGTCCGCACGGCGTGGACGCCCAGGGCGATGGTGCCGTGGCCGCAGGCGGTGGAGTAGCCGTCCTTGTGCCAGAACAGCGCGCCCAGGTGGGCGCCGGGGTCGTCCGGCGGGACCAGGAAACAGCCGTACATGTCGGCGTGTCCGCGCGGCTCGTGGCACAGCAGCCGCCGTACCCGGTCGATCTCCTCCGAACCGGCCGCGGTCTCCCGGCGGTCCAGCACGGTCGCGCCGGGGATCGGCGGCGCTCCCCCGACGACGACGCGGAACGGCTCCCCCGCCGTGTGGTAGTCGACCGTCTCGATCACCGTCTCAGTCACCGGCTCGGTCACCGGGTCGATCGGCGGCTCGGCGGCGCGGGCGCTCACAGGAGGAATCCTTCGGGGAAGGGGTCGGTCGGGTCGAGGAAGTACTGAGCGGTGCCGGTCACCCAGGCGCGGCCGGTGATCGTGGGGACGACCGCCGGAACCCCCGCGACCTCGGTCTCCTCGACGAGGCGGCCGGTGAAGCGGGTGCCGATGAACGACTCGTTGACGAAGTCGGCCCCGAGCGGGAGCTCGCCCCGGGCGTGGAGCTGCGCCATGCGGGCGCTGGTGCCGGTGCCGCACGGGGAGCGGTCGAACCAGCCGGGGTGGATGGCCATCGCGTGCCGGGAGTATCGGGCGTCGGAGCCGGGGGCGACGAACTGCACGTGGTGGCAGCCGCGGATGCGCGGATCGACGGGGTGGACGGGGTCGGCCTGCTCGTTGATCGCGGCCATGATCGCGAGTCCGGCGTCGAGGATGCGCCGGCCTTGCGAGCGTTCGAAGGGCACGCCGATCGCCTCGATGGGGACGATCGCGTAGAAGTTGCCGCCGTACGCCAGGTCGTAGCCGATCTCCCCCAGGCCGGACACCTTGACGGTCCGGTCGAGGGCGACGCTGAACGACGGCACGTTCCGGATCGTCACCGACCGGGCCGCGCCGTCCTCGACGGCGACGGACGCGACGACCAGCCCGGCCGGGGTGTCGAGCCGGATCGTCGTCACCGGCTCGGTCACCTCGACCATGCCGGTCTCCACCAGCACCGTCGCCACGCCGATCGTGCCGTGGCCGCACATCGGCAGGCAGCCCGACACCTCGATGTACAGCACCCCGTGGTCGGCGTCCGGCCGGGTCGGCGGCTGGAGGATGGCGCCGCTCATCGCCGAGTGGCCGCGCGGCTCGTACATGAGCAGCCTTCTGATGTGGTCCATCTCGGCCATGAAGTGCTCACGCCGCTCGGCCATCGTCGCGCCCGGGATGACGCCGACGCCGCCGACGATCACCCGGGTGGGCATGCCCTCGGTGTGCGAGTCCACCGCGTGGAAGATCCTCCGGCTACGCATGGGCCCTCCTCGGCGTGGTCCACGCGGCCATCGCGCCGGGCCTCATCGCAGCCCCTCGGCGAGGGCCTTCTCCGTGGCGGCGCGGACGGCGGCGTCCTGCTCCGGGTTGAGCGCCCGGCGGGGCGGCCGGCAGGGGCCGCCGTATCGGCCGACGAGGTCCATGGCGAGTTTGATCGCCTGGACGAACTCGGGTTTGGCGTCCCAGCGCAGCAGGGGGTGGAGGGTGCGGTAGAGCGGAAGCGCGGTGTCGAGGGCGCGGGCGACGCTCGCGCGGTAGAGGGCGACGGACGCCTCGGGGAGGGCGTTGGCGAAGCCCGCGATCCAGCCGACGGCCCCGGCGATGCCGAGTTCCAGGACCACGTCGTCGGAGCCGACGAGCAGGTCGAGGCCGGGGGCGAGCTCGGCGATCTCGTAGGCGCGCCGTACGTCGCCGGTGAACTCCTTGACGCCGACGATCAGGCCCGCGGCGTGCAGGCGGGCGAGCAGGGGCGGTGTCAGGTCGACCTTGGTGTCGATGGGGTTGTTGTACGCGACGACGGGCAGGCCCGCCGAGGCGACCTCGGCGTAATGCTCCATGACCGCCTCCGGGTCGGCGCGGTAGGCGTTCGGCGGCAGCAGCATCACGGCACGGCAGCCCACGTCGGCCGCCTGCCGTGCCCAGCGCAGCGCCTCGGCCGAGCCGTAGGCGGCCACGCCGGGCATGACCCGGTCGCCGCCCACCGCCTCGACGGCGGTCTCGACGACACGCGCCCGCTCCTCGGGGGTGAGGGTCTGGTACTCGCCGAGCGACCCGTTGGGCACCACCCCGTCGCAGCCGTGCTCAACCAGTCGGCGGCAGTGCGCGGCGTAGGCGTCGTAGTCGGGGGTGAGGTCGGCGCGCAGCGGCAGCGCGGTCGCCACCATCACGCCGTGCCAGGGCTCACGGGGTTTCGGTGTGGAGGTGGTCACGACGGCTCCTTCTCACTGGGGCGGAGGGATGTCCGGGTACTGCTGCTCCGGGGATCGCTGTTCCGGGGACGGCGGATGCAGCCGTTCAGGGGGTTGTGCCGGGGAGGAGGGTGTCTCGTCCGGCCGGGACCGCGGCTCCACATGCGACCGCTCGTCGAAACGCGGTGGCGCATGCCGCCCTTGAGCAGGCTCCGAACCCGGAACCT
>NZ_JBFATZ010000007.1:70309-102930 GCF_040678635.1 Thermopolyspora sp. NPDC052614 | reverse complement strand
CACATGCGACCGCTCGTCGAAACGCGGTGGCGCATGCCGCCCTTGAGCAGGCTCCGAACCCGGGACCCGCAGCTCTGTCTGCCGCCGCTCAGGGGATTGTGCCGGGGAGGAGCGTGTCTCGTCCGGCCGGGACCGCGGCTCCACATGCGACCGCTCGTCGAAACGCGGTGGCGCATGCCGCCCTTGAGCAGGCTCCGAACCCGGGACCCGCAGCTCTGTCTGCCGCCGCTCAGGGGATTGTGCCGGGGAGGAGCGTGTCTCGTCCGGCCGGGACCGCGGCTCCACATGCGACCGCTCGTCGAAACGCGGTGGCGCATGCCGCCCTTGAGCAGGCTCCGAACCCGGAACCTGCGGCTCTGTCTGCCGCCGCTCAGGGGATTGTGCCGGGGAGGAGCGTGTCTCGTCCGGCCGGGACCGCGGCTCCACATGCGACCGCTCGTCGAAACGCGGTGGCGCATGCCGCCCTTGAGCAGGCTCCGAACCCGGAACCTGCGGCTCTGTCTGCCGCCGCTCAGGGGATTGTGCCGGGGAGGAGCGTGTCTCGTCCGGCCGGGACCGCGGCTCCACATGCGACCGCTCGTCGAAACGCGGTGGCGCATGCCGCCCTTGAGCAGGCTCCGAACCCGGGACCCGCAGCTCTGTCTGCCGCCGCTCAGGGGGTCGCAGCCCGGAGGTGTCCGGGTCAAAAGAGCGCTGGTCCGATGACGGCGGCTCTAGCTCCAGCCCCGCGAGGTCGCCCAGGCGGATGGGCTGCGAGATGAGGCGGCGGGGCGGTGCGAGGTCCTCGCCCGCCAGCCGGGACACGGCGTAGCCGCACATGCGGCCCTGGCACCAGCCCATGCCGGGCCGGGCCAGCAGCTTGATCGCGCGGGCGTCGCGGGCCCCGAGGTCGCGTGCCTCGCGTACCCGTGCGTACGGGACCTCCTCGCAGCGGCAGATCAGGGTGTCGTCGTCGAGCCAGGCCGTCCAGCCGTCCTTGATCGGATAGGCGCGGCGCAGGGCGCGGGCGAACGCCTCCTGGCGGTCACGCCGCCGAGACAGGGCGGGGGCGGGCCGTAGCGGGCGGCCGAGGTCGGCGGCGACGGCGCGCCCGGCGAGCCACCCCTCGGTCTCGGCGAGGTCGGCGCCGCCGACGCCGGTGGTCTCGCCCGCCGCGTACACGCCGGGGACGCTGGTGCGCATGCCCGCGTCCACCCGGACCACCACACCTCCCGATCCGTCGGGGCCGGTGGCGCAGCCGAGCTGGACGGCCAGGTCGAGCCGGGGGGTGAAGCCGTAGCCGACGGCGAGCGCGTCGCAGGCGATCGTGCGCCGCCGTCCCGGCCGGGGCCGCCAGTTCTCGTCGATGGCGGCCACGGTGACGTGTGTCAGTTCTCGGTCGCCGTGCGCGGCGATGACCGCGTGCCTGGTTCGGTACGGCGTGCCGTGGCGGGCCAGTTGGTAGCCGTACCGGGATGCCTCGGCGACCTTGCCGGGACGGCGCAGCAGCTCCGGGGCGATCGCGAGGCCGCCGTTGGCCTCGAACACGCCCGCCACCTCGGCCCCGGCTCCCGCCAGCCCGGCGGCCACCGGCAGCAGGAACGGCCCCGTCCCCGCGACCACCACCCGCCGCCCGGCGAGGACCAGGTTCCCTTTCAGCAGCGCCTGCGCCCCGCCTGCCGTCATGACACCGGGCAGATCCCACCCGGGGAACGGCAGCGGCAGATCGTGCGCCCCCGTGGCGATCACCAGCCGCCGCGCCACCACGGTCTCCGGCGTCTCGTCCCGTTCCCCCGCCAGACACCGTACGGCGAACGTCTCGCCACGGAGGTCGCGCCACGACGACGCGTCGCCGCCGATGCGTTCCACGGCCCACGACTGATGCCGCAGCAGGACATCGACCCGCCCGTCCAGTGCGGCGCGAAGTCGCTCGAACCGAGCGAATCCATGCTGTGACGTGCCGGGATGCGACGGGCGGAGACCCGGGGGCGGATGCCGGTAGTACTGTCCGCCGAGCCGCGGCCCGCCGTCGATCAGTGCTACGGTCAGCCCTGCCCGCGAGGCCGCCACCGCCGCCGCCAGGCCGGCCGGACCACCGCCGATCACCGCCAGGTCGTACGCCTCGCCGGACCTCCGGCCGCCCGCCCGCCCGTGTTCGCGTCGGCTCATGGCGCGCCCTCCGCCCCGCCAGGCCGTGCCTGCGGACCGATCACCCTCACGTCACCGGGCTCACCAGGCCACCGAACCACCGCCCGCCCGTCTCCACGCCGGCTCATGGCGCGCCCTCCGCCCCGCCAGGCCATGCCTGCGGACCGATCACCCTCACGTCACCGGGCTCACCAGGCCACCGAACCACCGCCCGCCCGTCTCCACGCCGGCTCATGGCGCGCCCTCCACCCCACCAGGCCATGCCTGCGGACCGATCACCCTCACGTCACCGGGCTCACCAGGCCGCCGGACCACCGCCCGCCCGTCTCCACGCCGGCTCATGGCGCGCCCTCCACCCCACCAGGCCATGCCTGCGGACCGATCACCCTCACGTCACCGGGCTCACCAGGCCACCGGACCACCGCCCACCCATGTCCACGCCGGTTCATCGCACGACCCCCTCACCGCCAAGCCGTACCTCGGCCCTGATCCGCGCCGACGAATTGATTCGGGTCATGTGGTGGTCACCTCGTCGCCGGGGCGGGCCTCGATGACGCAGGCGCGCAGCGAGGGCACGCCGTTGAGGGTGATCAGGCAGTCGAAGCAGACGCCGATGCCGCAGAAGAGGCCGCGTGGGCGTCCGTCGAACCGGGTGACGCGCCATGCGCGGATGCCTGCCGCGTGCATGGCCGCCGCGATGCTCTGTCCGGGTACGACCGGTACGGGCCGCCCGTCCACGGCGATGTCGAAGCCGGGAGCAGGGCGAGCGTCCTCGCCTGATATGCCCCCTCCGCTACGTTCGCCCGCCATCAGGCCGCCTGGTCGAAGCGGGCGGGGCGGAACGGCGTGAGGTCGAGCCGCGGCGTCGTGCCCGCGAGGGCCTGGGCGATCAGATACCCGGTCGCGGGAGCGAGGCCGATGCCCGCGCCCTCGTGTCCGCACGCGTGGTACAGGCCGGGAACTCGCGGGTCCTCGCCGATGACGGGCAGGTGGTCGGGGCAGTACGGGCGGAAGCCGCAGTAGGCCCGGATGACGCGGACGTCGGCGAGCGCGGGGAACAGCGCCACGGCCTGGGCGGCGAGCCTGCGCAGGACCGGCGGCGAGACGGTGCGGTCGAAGCCGACCCGTTCCCGGCTGGCCCCGATCAGCACGGTGCCCGACGGGGTGCTCTCGACCACGGCCGAGGTCTCCAGCGCGGCGGAGTCGCTGGCGACGCCGGTGACGTACGCGGCCGTGTAGACCTTGTGTCGTACCAGGTCCCGGCCGGTCAGCGGCTCGGTGACCAGGATGAATCCGCGCCTCGGCAGGATCGGCAGCTCGACCCCGGCGAGGGCGGCGACCTCGCCGCCCCACGTTCCCGCGGCGTTGACGACCGCTCCCGCGTGCAGCTCGCCCGCGGCGGTCCGCACCCCGCGCGCCCGGCCGTCCCGTGACCGCAGGATCCCGGTGACGGTCTCCCCGGTCCGCAGCGTCACCGAACCGGGTCCCGTCGGCGCGGCGATCAGCCGGGCGGCGGCAAGCATGGGCTGGACCTGCGCGTCCTGCGGATAGTGGACGCCGCCCGCGAGACCGCCGGTCAGATGGGGCTCGTAGTCGTGAAGCCCCGCGGCGGCCACATCCGTGCATTCCACGCCGGCCTCCCGCTGGCCGTACGCGAGGCGTGCCAGCGCCTCAAGCGCCCGGGGCGTCTCGGCGACGACGAGCCCGCCCTTGGGCTCGTACTCGAATCCGCCGACCTCGCGATCCAACTCGGCCCACAGCCGGGCGGACAGCATCGCGAGGTCCAGCTCCGGCCCGGGTTCCTTGTCGGACACCAGCACGTTGCCCTCGCCCGCCCCAGTGGTGCCGCCCGCGACCGATCCTCGGTCGACGACGACAACGTGCAGGCCCGCGCGCGCCGCGTAGTGGGCGCAGGCCGCCCCCACCACGCCCGCTCCGATCACCACCACGTCCGGCATGCCCATCGGCAGTAATATGTCACATTCCAATTGTCGTACCAAGGACGGAAAGAGCATCTTTCCTGACCATTGCCGTCAAGCCCGGCACCGAAACGGCCCGGCTCCTTGAGCGCAGGCGTCCGCCGCGGACGCGGGGCGGGTCCGCCGCGGACGCCGCCGGCGGATCCGTCGGCGGATCAGCGGTAGCGGACCCAGACGTCGCCCGTGCGCACGGTGCCGACCAGCCGCACGGTCACCCCATCGGGGGCGAGCGGCGTGCGCGGGCGGTTGAAGACCGCGCCGAGACGGCGGCGCACCACCTGGTCGTCGTGCACGACCCAGCCGCGCGGGACCGTGATGACGATGTCGGCGAACCATGACGTGATGTCCACCTCGACGACGATCTCCCGGTGCCGACAGTCGGCCGAGGTGAAGTCGATCTTCACCGTGCCCCAGCGGCTCGCCTCGGCGGTCAGCGTACGCGGGACCGTCCAGCGGCCCGCCTGCACGACCTTGGGCCCGTGGGAGCGCAGCCGCAGCCCGGCGGGCTCGGCGGCCAGGGCGGGCTCGCCGGTCTCGGCCGGTCGCAGATCGGCGACGACCCTCTCCAACTCGCCCAGCGTCCGGGCCGTGTAGGCGAGGTCGGCCCGTTCGTTGAGCTCCTCGAGAGTGATCCGCCCGTCGCCCGCCGCCTCGCGCAGCGTCTCGACGACCCGTTCCCTGTCGTGGTCGGAGGCCCGCAGTTCCCGGTGATCCGGCATGTCGTCCACGGTAGACAAATCACGCCATCCTGCCTATACCAAGATCGGTGCCCGTTGTCATCACCGAGGGCCGTTCGGCCCCCGGCCGATGGCGGGACCGACCGGTGGGCCTCCTAGCATGAATGGCGTGTCCCGCACCCATGACCAGTCCCCCCGTCTCGTGGCCCGCCTGCGCAACTCGGTGTGGTCGCCCACCTCCGCCGACATGCGCCGCTGGGCGCTGGCGGCGGTGGTCGTCAATACGCTGATCATCGTGACCGGCGCGTCGGTCCGGCTCACCGGCTCCGGCCTGGGCTGCCCGACGTGGCCGAAGTGCACGTCCGACAGCTTCGTCCCGGTGCCGCACAACGAGCACGACCCGCTGAACATGGCCATCGAGTTCGGCAACCGGCTGGTGACGTTCCTCGTCCTGGCCGTGGCCGTGGCCTGCGTCGTCGCCGCGTGGCGGCTCGTCCCGCGCCGTGACGCGCTGCTCACGCTGGCCGCCCTGCAGCCGCTCGGGGTGGTCGCCCAGGCGGTGTGGGGCGGGGTGGTGGTGCACACGGTGCTCAACCCGGTCACCGTCGGCATGCACTTCCTGCTGTCGATTGCCATGGTCTTCGCCGCCTACGCCCTGTACGCCCGGTCGTGCGAGGGCGACGGACCGGTGCGCGGCGTGGTGCGGCGGGAGATCCGCGTGCTGGGCTTCGTGCTCCTGGCCGCGATGTTCGTGCTGCTGGTGCTGGGCTCCGTCGTCACCGGCACCGGGCCGCACTCCGGCGACAAGGCGGCCGCCCGCTTCACGTTCGACATCGAGGCGGTGACCCGCCTGCACACCGACGCGGTGTGGCTGGTGCTGGGGCTCACATTCGCGCTGCTGTTCGCCGTCCACCTGACCGGCGCCCCGGCGGTGGTACGCCGCGCCCTGCTGGTGCTGCTCGGCCTGGAGCTGGCCCAGGGCCTCGTGGGCGCGGTCCAGTACGCGCTGGCCGTACCGGCGGCGCTGGTGGAACTGCACGTGCTCGGCGCGGCGCTGACGTGGATCGCCACGCTGCGGGTGATGTATCTCATGCGGGAACGGGGCCCCGCCGCCCCGGATGTCGAGCCGAACCAATCCCGCACAGCCGTCGTCTGACGATGCGTGATATCTCACGACAAACGACCTGAGGAGGCACCCTTTCCGGCAAGTCCGGATTCCCTGAGCAGGACGCGGCGCTGGCGCGCTCTCCTGCGCGCCCCTTCCCGCATCCTTTCGCGCACCCCTTGGCGCACCCCTTCGCGCACCACGGTACGGCGGGCCTACCACGCGGCCGTCGCGCTGAGCGTGCTCGCGCTGCTGCCGATGACGTGGGCGTGGCTGTCGAGCTCGGGCCACCGCGTCACGGCGGACCACTCCTCCCGCTGGATGGCGGCGGTGCCGCACGCCCCGGTCGCGCTCGTGCTCGGCGCGGGCCTCTACGCCGGTCAGCCCACGCTCATGCTCGCCCGCCGCCTGGACGTGGCCGCCGAGCTGTACCGGGCCGGGCGGGTGCGGGTGCTGCTGCTGTCCGGGGACCACGGCAGGGTCGGCTACGACGAGCCGACGGCGATGCGGGACTACCTGGTGGCGCGCGGCGTCCCCGCGCGGATGATGGTGCTCGACTACGCGGGCTTCGACACCTGGGACTCGTGCGTACGGGCGCGCAAGGTCTTCGGGGTGAGCAAGCTGACGGTGGTGACCCAGGACTTCCATCTGCCCCGGGCCGTGACGCTGTGCCGTCAGGCGGGCATCGACGCCTTCGGCGTCGGCGACGAGTCCATGTCCCGCTGGGGTCCGGTGACGGTCGTGCCGCTGGCGCTGCGCGAGTTCGGCGCGACGGCCAAGGCGTTCCTCGACTCGGTCGTGCTCGACTCCTCCCCCCGCTTCGACGGTCCCCGCGAGACCTCCGTCGAGCGCCTCCTCGCCTCCTGACCCGGGCCGAGCGAACGCGGCGCGGCGGCGTTTCTGCACTCGTTCTGTTTCTTTTACGTCTTCTCCCGTGTTCTCCCGTGTAGCGCGACAAGCCACTGCTGAATACTGCTTCCATGCGGAAGACAGACCCCACAGGTCACGTCGTTCACGGCGGTCGCACCCTGACACGTGGTGACGGACCCGCCCAATCGTCCGCCCGGCCGTCAGGCGAACCGGCCGGTCGAATCGGGCCGGACGCCCCGGTCCGGGAGCGCCCGGGCCGCCTGCTGGGCGTCGACCTGGCCCGCGGCATGGCGATCTTCGGCATGTTCGCCGTGCACGTGGGCCCGAGCCCGGCCAATGTCGGCGGGCTGCCCGGCCTGTTACTGAGGCTGGCGCAGGGCCGGTCGGCGGCGCTGTTCGCGACGCTGGCGGGTCTGTCGCTGGTGCTGATGAGCGGGCGGGACCGGACGCACAAGCCCGGGCGGGAGGTGCGGACGCGCATCGGCGTCCGCGCGGTCATCCTGCTGCTGCTCGGCACCGGCCTGACGATGCTGGGCACCACCATCTCCGTGATCATCCCGTACTACGGGGTGTTCTTCCTGATGGCGCTGCCGGTGCTCGGCTTCTCCGCCGCCGCCCTGGCCGTGCTGGCGGCCGTCGCGGCCCTGGCCGGGCCGGTGCTGACGATGGCGCCGATGGTGATCCCCGGGGACTGGCTGGACACCTTCGCCTCCTACGACCCGATCAACTCGCTCAGCGGCCGCGGGTTCATCGACCTGGTCCTCGTCGGGGCCTTCCCGGCGGCCTGCTGGATCGCGTACGTGTTCGCGGGCATGGCGCTGGCCCGGCTCGACCTGGCCGCCGCCGGGATCCGGCGCCGCCTGGTCGCGGCCGGGGTGGCGCTGACGGTGACCGGGTACGGCGGATCCTGGCTGGCCACGCACGTGTTCACGCACGTGCAGGAGGCCGTGGACCAGGCCGCCGCCGCGGCGAGCGCCGCCGGTTCCAGCTTCGACGTGTTCGACGAGGGCTCGCCGATCGAGCGCCTGCTGGTCGCCTCGCCGCACAGCAACTCGCCGTTCGAGATCATCGGGAATCTGGGCGTGGTGATCCTCGCGATCGTCGCCTCGATCGCCGCCCTGGAGGCGCGGCCCCGCCTGCGCCGGCTCGCCGCGCCCGTCATCGCCGTGGGCACGATGTCGCTCACCGTGTACGTCGCCCACATCCTGGTGATCCACTACGTGGACCCGGAGGTGTACCTGGGCACGCCGCTCGCCGTCCTGGTCGCCTTCATCGCGGGCGCGACCGCGTTCGCCGTGCTGTGGAGGCGATGGTTCCGGCGAGGACCCCTGGAGTTCCTGCTTCATTTCTCAGCGATCAAGCTCGCCCGCGTGGTGAGATAGAGGCAGGTCCCTCCCCGGCCCTCAGCGTGAGGGCCCGTACGGACCGCTCCCTGGCCCTGCTCTGCCTGGAGGCGGGGGTTCCTGGGTCGGCGCCTGCCCCGGTAGCGTCCCGAGGTCGGGTGGCCGGGGAGGGTACGGGCCTTGCGGCGGATCGCTCGGCGGCGCCCCCGGGGCGTACCCGGGCGGCGGAAGCCCTTTGCTGAGCGCCGCGTGGTGGCGTTCCGGGATCGGGAACCGCGAGCGGGTCACGCCCATGTAGTACAGCAGCGTCTGCCGCTGGCGGTCGAACGTCTCACGGTCGATCAGCCCGCGCCCGGCGCGCTCGTGCAGCAGGCCGAGCTCGGTGGCGGCGAGCTGGTAGTCGCTCATCGCGGCGCCCCCCTGCCGTTTGCCGTGCGCCCTGGCCCACTGCCGCGCCTGCCGCCGTCCCTGCAGGGAGGACAGCATGAAGATGTCGGTCTGGTTGACCAGGCCCGTCGGCTCGTACTGCGGCAGGTAGCGCTGGATCAGCCCGACGATGCGGCGGCGGTCCCGCACCAGGATGTACAGCTCGGTCAAGAACAGGCCCATCAGGATCAGGTACGCCACGACCAGGCCGCTGAAGCCCCGGTAGGAGGCGAAGCCGTTCCACAGGCCGTGCAGCAGCATGGCGCCCACCCAGCCGGCGAAGATCGCGGCCCAGCCCTGGCCGCGCGGGCGCTGGGCCGCGTACGCGACCGCGATGCCGATCATCGAGGTGAACAGCGGGTGGGCCAGCGGCGTCAGCACGCCGCGCAGCACCACGGTGACGGCCAGGGTCTCCGGGCCGCGTTCGCCCGACAGGGCGGCGATGTAGTAGCTGACGTTCTCGCTCATGCCGAAGCCGAGGCCCACCATGCCGGCGTAGATGATGCCGTCGGTGGGGCCGTCGAGTTCGTGGCGGCGAAACCACAGCAGGCCGAGCAGGACCACGCCCTTGAGCGTCTCCTCGACCGGCGGCGCGCCGAAGGTGGCCACGATGTCGTGGGCCGCCTGCGCGTCTTCTATTCGTTCCGAGAGGTAGAGCAGGTTCAGCCGGTTGAGGATGCCCGAGATCAGCACCGCCACCCCCGCGCCCCACACGAACGCGAAGATCAGATTGCCGCGTGGCTCGGGTTCCATGCGGTCGAGCGCGAGCACGCCCGCGAGCAGCAGCGGCACCGGCGCGAGCGCCAGCACCAGTGCGATGAAAAAGTGCACCGGATCGCCGTCGAGCAGGTCGAACGACAGCGCCAGCAACGCGCACATCCCCGTCACGACGAGCCCTATGATCAACCTCAGGGAAGGTCGTCCCCTCAGTTCCAGTCCCGGATCACGGCTCCTCATGCCCGCGAGCGTAACCGACCAGACACGACATGTCCGTCATCAGTGCAGGCGTTCTCAAGGTTTTCTCCAAGTCATCCACCGGATCCGCCGAGGGCCCGTCAGCTCGGGCAACCCCCGGGGTGTCCTGACTCTTCCCACAGAAAGGGACATAACACGCATTGGCGCTATGTCACCTTCTCCGGGGCCAACTGGAGAAACCCGGCCCCGAACAGTGGCGCGGAACACCGCGTCGCGGCCACGGCAGCGCCACGCCCTCGCTCAGGCGTGACCGCGTCTCCCCCTGAGCCTTGCCGGCGAACACGTCGCGGAGCGCACCGAGTTCGTTGACGGTCACGAGTTCGTTGCCGCTCATCGGCGCGGCCGCGGTCCGGCCGGGCCGCCCCCGTTCGCCCACCCGGGGCGGCCTCGGCAGGAGCGGGCACGCCCCGCGTCAGGCCGAAGCCGCGCGACCCGGCCTCCCGACGGCTCGGACTCTCCGGGAACTCAGAGCTTTCTGCCGACGCAACCGTAGGATCCCGCGACCAGGCCCTCCCGTACGGGGCCGTCCGGGCGCCACTCCGAGTTCGGCACGATGCCCGGTTCGACGAGTTCGAACCCGGTGAAGAAGCGGGCCACCTGCTCGCGGGTGCGGTTGGTCATTCGCAGCGGGCCGGTGTTGTAGGCGGCGGCCAGCGCGCCCATTTTCTCCGGCTCGAAGTCGGCGGTGAGATGCGTGATCGCCAGGTAGGAGCCCGGGCAGGTGGCGTCGGTGAACTGCTTGACCGCGCCCCACGGATCGTCCTCGTCCCTGATGTGCATCAGGGTGCCGACGATGATGACGCCGATCGGCCGGGAGAAGTCCAGGACCTTCAGCGTGCCGGGGTGGGTGAGGATGCTCTCCGGCTGACGCAGATCGGCCTCGATGTAGGCGGTCCTGCCCTCGGGGGTGCCGCGCAGCAGCGCGCGGGCGTGCGCCATCACGATCGGATCGTTGTCCACGTACACGATGCGCGCGGCCGGGTTGACCGCCTGCGCCACCTCATGCGTGTTGCCCGCCGTCGGGATGCCGGTGCCGATGTCGAGGAACTGATCGACGCCCTGCTCGGCGATGTACCGGACCGCCCGCCCAAGAAAGGCCCGGTTCTCCCGCGCCCCCTCCACCACGCCGGGCGTCGCGGCGATCGCCGCCTCGGCCACCTTCCGGTCGGCCTCGAAGTTGTCCTTGCCGCCCAGCCAGTAGTCGTACACCCGGGCCGGATGCGGGACCGACGTGTCGATCTTGGCCAACCCGTCGGCGTCCGGTGCGTCCGACCACGGCAGCGGACTCTTCGCGTCTTCCATCGCCTACGCCTCCAAGCACACAACACCCTCGGCCATGATCCTAGCGACCAGAAAATGTCCGCATAGGCAAATAAAGACCCTTCCACACGCCCGACATCGTTCTCCCAGATCAGCGTCCGATGAGCGGCGCAAATCGGGTGATAGGTTTCGTCCCGCACACATCTGGGGCACCTGAGTCGGCGCCCCACCGCCGCCCGCATCACTGGAGACGACCGGCTTGTACGTCGCTTCCCGACCGGGCCGCACCACTGGTGGGGGCCACGGTCGGTTGCGGGCACCGTGCCCCGCCGCGGCTCACCCGGGCTCACGAGCGGGTGAGCCGGGTCGTCTACCCCTTCACCGCGAGGTCTCGCCATTCGGAGGGGATCAGGCACACAAACCAGACACATTTCCCCCGGCCGTCCGGCAGCAGCCGCACCCCCCACTTGTGAACGAGCCCGTCGACGATCGCCAGCCCTCTGCCGTGCTCGTCCCCGGGCTCAACCTCCCGCATGTACGGCAGCTCCGTACCGTGGTCGGCGACCGTGCCGACGAGCATGCCCGGGTAGGCGCTCAGCGCCACCTCGATGGGGGCGGCGCCGTACAGGACCGCGTTGGCGAGCAGCTCGCCCACGACGAGCACGACGTCATCGGCGAGATCACTCAACCCCCAGGCGTCGAGCGTGTCCCGCACCAGGGCACGGCACTTCGCGGTGATCGAAGGGTCGGCGGGCAGATCCCAGCGGGCCTGACGGGGAAACGGGGAGACGCCGTTCATCGCTATCGCAACTCCAGTGTGAAAGCAGGGGAAACCTTCGCCCGACCGCGCGCCACACACTCGGCGACCGATCGACAGCAAAGCGTGACCACCACCTTCACCGCCGCACCCACGTCCAGAACACGCGACGCGGCCTCACAGTTGCCCGCCCCGCCCGCCACGACAACCCCTTCATCTGCGCCGCGACACCGAATACGGCGATCACACCTCCGATTTCCACACACGGTGCGTAATCAACCGGCTACTTTCGATACCTTCGGGGTCACCGGTCATCGTCCCGAGCGGCAGGGAAGGGAGCAGGCGATGCCCCGCAAGCCTCGCAGCCTCAAACAGGAAATGGACCGCCTCACCGCCGAGTTGCGCGAGGCCGGCTGGACCTGGACCCAGGTCGCCGCCGAATACCGGCGCCGCTACCGCCTCAACCCCCGCCAGGCCTTCCGCGAGGCCCACCGCCTCACCCAGGCCGCCGTCACCCTCCGCTGGGACGCCCTGTGGCCCGACGACCCCCTCAGCGTCCGCAAACTCGGCTGGTGGGAGGCCTGGCCCGGCCCCACCGGCCACGAACCACCCCTGGCCGCCCTCAACCGCCTGGCCCGCATCTACCAATGCCGCACCACCGACCTGATCGACGCCGAGGACCACACCCCCGCCGACCCCAACACCCCTCACCCTCCCGACAGCAACGTCAGGCCCGTAGGCCACGCCGCACAGCCCGACCGCGCCGCTAACCTAACCTTCGAGAGCGTTGAGGACGTCCTTCCGAGCCTGCCGCCACGTTCCCCGGCGGCGACGGTGTCACCGGGAGGGCTGCTCCGACGAGAGTTCAGCGATCTCGTCCACGCCTTGACTCGATGGGCGGAACGAATGAAACGGCGTGACGCACTTGCCCTGCTAGGAGCCGCCGCCACCTCGGCCTACGCCTCGCCGACGTTCGAACGGCTGAATTCTGACGAATTGGAGCGCCTCGGGTCGGCCGTAACCGACCCCGCCCGGATCGATGGCGCGACCATCACGCACATCGAGGCGATCCTGCATCACAGCATGCGCCAGGAATACGCGCTGGGCCCTCACGCGGCCCTGGAGACCGTCCTCGCCCAGCGCCACCTCGTCCATCACCTGCTCACGGCCGGGGTGGAGGAGCACAACCGGGTCAGGCTGTTGTCCCTGCTGGCCAACCTCAGCAGGTGCACGGGATGGATGCTGTTCAACCTCGGCGATTTCAACGCGGCCGAGCACTACTTCGCCCACGCCCGCACCTCAGCCCACGAAGCGGGCGACGACGCCGTGGCCGCCCTCGTCCTGGCGAACTGGAGCCAACTGGCCACCTGGCGAGGCAACCCCCGTCAAGGTCTCGACCACGCCCTCGCAGCCACACGATGGGCGCACCAGGCAGGAAGTCAGCTCCTGGCCGCCTACGCCCACGACGTCGAGGCTCGCGCCTACGCCGGCATCGTCAGCCGCAGCGCCGCAGCAGAAAGCCGCGGCGACCGAACCCGCTGCCTACGCGCCCTCGACCAGGCCCACAACGCCCTCACCAGGATCGACACCGGCGACCCCGCTACCGGGCTCGTCTACAACTACTGCGACGCCAACCGCATATCCACCAACGCGAGTTGTCTCATCACGATGAACTACAGGCCCACGCAAGCCTTGGACGCCGCCCGCACCGCGTTGACCAGAATCGATCCGGCGGTCACCCACACGATCGCCTTCACCCACCTGTGGATTGCCAGAGCACACCTGCACCTGCGCGATATCGAAGAAGCCTGTGAAGAACTCGCCAGAGCGGCGACCACCCACCGCAACGCCTACCCCCGCCTCACGCACACCATCACCGAGATCCGCGAGAAGCTGAGCCCCTGGAACAGGACGCGCGCCGTCGCCCGCCTTGACGAACAACTCCACACCATCGGTTTGACCAACTCGCGTTGATGGGCGTCCGCCATCGGCGTCCGCTCAGCTTCGCGCACGTACCTGCGGCCGCAGCGAAAGGCACGCTGCGGGGAGTCTCGAGCGTCCCTCCTTCAGCAGCGCCCTTGGAGGCACCGTGAATCGGCGCGGTGGGCGCGGGTCATCCCGGTGCCGAGTGGGAGCGGCGAGGGTTGCAGATTCTCTGCTGATGGCCGGGGTGAGGGTTGCGGGAAACAAGGGTGCACGCTCGGCCGCAGTCGACGGCATGACCGCCCTCTTCGTCCGGGAACGGATCGCGACCGAACAGTCGCACCGGCTCAGTATTCGAGACTCCGCCAGCCCTGGTAGATAGCTGCCACCGAGTATCCCCTGAACCTCCTGGACCCATTCAAACTGACCCGACCCCCGAAATGTGACCCAAATTAATTTGACAAGCCCCACCCGTCCACACGAATATCCATCAAACAGCCGTCGGCTAGTTGGAGTCCGCAAGAATCGCTCTACGAAATCCCTTCAGCGCAGGCTCGGGTTTGAGACGATCAAACCCCAGCCCGACGATATGAAGGAGAATGCATCGGATAGGGGGCTTCGAGGGATCCATGCGATTCAAACGCTCAGCCTCATCGAGGCATGCCCTTACAGTCCGGAACACATGCTCCTCTATGGAATCATCGCCATACCCGGAAGATTCGTTTTCTGATTTGAGGTCCTCCAACGCAAGCGGTGGGGTCGCCAAGATGATTCTCGGAGATCCATCCGTAGGTGGTTGACGAGCGCCTGGGATTTCCCAATCTGTGGGGTTCCTCCGTACCGGTCGTGTGCGAACATGAAGGCTACGACCTCGGCGTCGCATCCTTCCCCAACTTGGGGGATATGTCCCACACGGAAATCTGCGTTAGGGAGATCATCCAGGCCCTGGATCCATGGGCGCAGTGTCCGCTCAGCCGATGAAGCGATCACATATTTCACCTGTTTCACCTATCCACAACTCGAGTACGGCATAATACGCGGACCACATGGTAGGTGTGAATAGCGTCGATGGTGAGGTTGTGGACGCGTTTGGGTGGCGGTGGCGGTCGGCTTGTCGGTGGCGTCGCCGCTGCTGCCGTCGGTGTCGATGGTGATGTCGACCAGGGGCTTGACGCCCTCGCCGGTCATCACGTGATAACCGGCTTCGGGCGGCGATCACGCCTCCGATTTTCGGGAACGCCACGTAATCGAGCGATCACTTTCGATACCGTCGGAGTGACCGGGCAGCGCCACCAGCGGCAGGGAAGGGAGCAGGCGATGCCCCGCAAGCCTCGCAGCCTCAAACAGGAAATGGACCGCCTCACCGCCGAGTTGCGCGAGGCCGGCTGGACCTGGACCCAGGTCGCCGCCGAATACCGGCGCCGCTACCGCCTCAACCCCCGCCAGGCCTTCCGCGAGGCCCACCGCCTCACCCAGGCCGCCGTCACCCTCCGCTGGGACGCCCTGTGGCCCGACGACCCCCTCAGCGTCCGCAAACTCGGCTGGTGGGAGGCCTGGCCCGGCCCCACCGGCCACGAACCACCCCTGGCCGCCCTCAACCGCCTGGCCCGCATCTACCAATGCCGCACCACCGACCTGATCGACGCCGAGGACCACACCCCCGCCGACCCCGACACCCCTCACCCTCCCGACACGAGAATCGCGCCGTCTGGCGACGTTCCCGCAACCGAAGTCCTGCCTAGCCTTGCTGTCGAGGATGTCCTGAACATCTTGTCGCGATGGCACCCAGAACCCTTCTCTTCCCCGGCCCGCACCCAGGAGCCACGCGACCAGGAGTACGACCGGCTCATCCACTCCCTAGTCCGTTGGGCTGCCCAAGTGAAACGACGAGACGCCTTGACCGTGCTGGGGGCCGCTGCGACAGCCGCCTATGCCTCACCGGCATTCGACCTCCTCAGTCCCGAGGACCTGGACCGGGTCGCGTCGGCCGTCGCCGACCCCGTTCGGGTGGACGACGCCACCGTCGACCACATGGAGACGGTCCTACGACACGTGATGCGTCAGGAGGACGCTCTCGGCCCCCAACCCGTCCTGGAAACCATGATCGCGCAGCACCGGCTGCTCCAAACTGTCCTCGCAGGCGGGGCAAGCGACCAGGTTCGCCCTAAATTGCTGTCCTTGCTTGCCAACGCCGGGCGAAGCATCGCCTGGATGCTGTTCAACCTCAACGACTTCAACAGCGCCCACCACTACTACGCCCAAGCCCACAAGATGGCGCACCTTGCCGCCGACGACGCGACCTGCAGCCTCGTCCTTGCCGCCTGGAGCCACCTGACGACCTGGCACGGCGACCCCCGTTTAGCTCTTGAGCACGCCCTCGGCGCGCAGAGATGGAGCAGCCGGACAAACGACCCCCTGCTGAGCGCTTACGCCTATGGCGTGGAAGCCCGCGCCCACGCCGCCATCGCCCGCCGGTCCGGCCGATCCGCCAGCCGCAAGGACCGCCTTGACTGCATGCGCGCCCTCGAGCGCTCAAAACGCGAGCTGAGCAGGGCGGACCCCGGTGATGGATCGTCCCGCGTCTATTTCTACAGCGAGGCGACCTACATGGGCGCGCAGGCCCGATGCCTCCTCGATATGGGCACTCCCACACCGGCACTGCACCTGGCGACGACCTCGTTGGCCACCCTCGATCCCGCTCTCATTCGCGACGTCGCCTACACGCACCTGTACGCCGCCCGAGCTCACATGCAACTCCGCAACATCGAGCAAGCCTGCGAGCACATCAGCGAAGCCGCCGCCCTGGCGCGGCGTAATACCTCGCCCCGTCTGGCCCGCTCCATCGTTGAGGACCGGGAGAAACTCAACCCCTGGAACAACACCCACGCCGTATCTGACCTTGACGACCGCATCCGCTCTCTCGGCTGACCAGCCAATTCGTACCGAGCACCTGCCACGTCCACTCGTATGCGCTCAAGCCGAAGTGGCCCCGCAGGTGACAACGCGGCCAGTCGTTCACGAAATCACCTGCGGGCCACGACCATCGCCACAAGTCAGAGCTCGAATCACGTGATTGGTCGCTTGACGAGCACACGGCGGTCTCCGGCGACGCCGAAGAGCATCCGGAGCGGCGTTGCGAAGAGTTCCACAGCCGACGGTCTGCTCGCGCCGGGACGTGGCGGGTGTCAACGGTTGCCGAAGACGCGTTCCGGGGTGAGGAGTACGGCGGTGCGGCGTTCCTCGGCCATGACGCGGTCGTAGGTGTCCCAGTCGTCGTGGGTGCCGCCCGCGGCGGTGAAGATGTCGCGGAGCAGGAGACGTAGGCCCTCGGCGTCGATGTCCGGGGCCGGGTCGTCCGGGCCGATCAGGTCCACTCGGCCGTCGGCTCCCGCCCACTGCCAGCCGGCGCGCACCACGATGTTCGCGTATGGGCGCTCACGCAGGTCCGCGAGTTTGCGGGCCGTGCCCCTGGCGACGAGCCCGATCACGGGCCGGTCGGTGAGGGGGTGGGGCAGGACGCCGGCGTTGACGACCGACGAGCGGATGGTTCCGTCGGGGCGGAGGGTCGAGACGACGCAGAGGCCGTGGTCTTCGGGGATGAGCCGGGCGAAGTTCGCAAGGTCTACCACGGGTCGAGCGTATGGCCGTCGCGGTCACGGTGAGCGCTTTTTCGAGGGCGATTGGTACGCCGCGTCGTGTCGGCGCAGGTCCGGGGAGGGGCGCGCGTTTACATTCGTCCTGTTCGATGTCTCCGCCGCGAGTGAGGACCGTCATGCGAGCCATCACCGTTCGGGACCGCGCCGCGGGTCTGGCCGGGCTCTGTTTGACGGATGAGCCGTACCCGCGCGCCGCCGAGAACGACGTGGTCGTCCGGGTGCATGCCGCGGGGTTCATCCGCACCGAGCTCGACTGGCCGGGGACGTGGACCGATCGCGCCGGACGCGACCGCACGCCCAGTGTGCTCGGGCATGAGGTGTCGGGTGTGGTCGCCGAGCTGGGGTACGGAACGACGGGGCTGACCGTCGGCCAGCGGGTGTTCGGGCTGACCGATTGGGCCCGCAACGGTTCGCTGGCCGAGTACGTGGCGGTGGAGGCCCGTAACCTGGCGCCGCTGCCCGCCGACGTCGACCACGCCGTGGCCGCCGCGCTGCCGATCGCCGGGCTGACCGCGTGGCAGGGGTTGTTCGATCACGGTCGTCTGGTTGCCGGGCAGACCGTCCTGATCCACGGCAGCGCGGGCGGCGTCGGGTCCATCGCGGTGCAGCTCGCGCGGGAGGCGGGAGCCCGGGTGATCGGCACCGGGAGGGCGGGCGACAGGGAGACGGCGCTCGGGCTCGGCGCGCATGTCTTCCTGGATCTGCAGGCCGATGCGCTGGAGGATGCCGGTCAGGTCGATGTGGTGTTCGACGGGATCGGCGGGGACGTCCTGGATCGCTCGGCCGCGCTGGTGCGGCCCGGCGGCACGCTCGTCACCATCGTTGCGCCGCCCGCGGTCCGGCCACCTGACGGGAAGGCGATCTTCTTCGTCGTCGAGCCCGATCGCGCGCGGCTCGCGGATCTGGTACGACGGGTCAAGGACGGGCGGCTTCGCCCGATCGTCGGGGCCGTGCGGACGCTCGCCGAGGCGCCCTCCGCGTTCGCGCCCGGTCGGCGCACAGCCGGCAAGACGATCATCCGGGTCGTGGAGGGCGATTAGTGCGGTGACCGAGAACGTTCACCGGGCCGGGCGCCGTCCATATGGCGCCGGGCTGCACCGTACGCCCAAGCGCCGTCCCGGCGCCAGGAAGGACCGGTTCGGTGAAGCCGGGCTGCACCCTACGCCCAAGCGCCGTCCCGGCGCCGAAGAAAGACCGACCCCGTGAAGCCGGGGCACCGTACGCCCAAGCGCCGTCCCGGCGTCAGGAAGGACCGACCGGGTGAAGAGGAGGTCGCCGTACCGGCCAGGGCGAGGACAGGCTGAAGGTGGACCATCCGCCGGGGTGGGGCTGGCGGCCGGGCGCGACGGCGCAGGGGTGATCCTTTGTGACCTTGTATCGCCCGCCATCTCCGGCGTACGGCCGAGACCGGGCGGTGCGACGGGGTCGGCGAGCGGCGCGGGGAACGGCGGCTTGGGGGACGAGACGGTTCCGGGCGTACGCGACGCGAGTGAATCGTTCACGCCGGTACGCCCGGATTCGCGGGTCAGGTGGTCACAGGAGGGAGTCGATGGCGACCACGAGGAAGAGGAGGGCCAGGTAGACGTTGGACAGGTGGAAGAAGCGCATTGGGCGCAGGGCCACCCCGGTCACGCCGGCGTTGACCCGGTTGAGCAGGCGGTGGGCCTCCCAGAGGATGGCGCCGCCGAGCAGGGCCGCGGTGGCGGCGTAGAAGGGGGTCATGCCCGCCAGGGGCCACAGCAGCAGGGAGCACAGGACGGTCGCCCAGGTGTACAGGAGGCTCTCCATGGCGACGCGGCGTTCTCCGGCGACGACGGGGAGCATGGGGACCTTGGCGGCGGCGTAGTCCTCGCGGTAGCGCATGGCGAGGGTCCAGGTGTGCGGCGGGGTCCAGAAGAAGACGACGCCGAACAGGACCAGGGGGGCCCAGTCGAGGCGGCCGGTGATGCCGGCCCAGCCGATCATGACGGGCATGCAGCCGGCGATGCCGCCCCAGACGACGTTCTGCGTGGTGCGCCGCTTGAGCAGGATCGAGTAGACCAGCACGTAGTAGAGGATCGCCGCCAGCGACAGGCCGCCGGCGAGCCAGTTGACCGACAGGCCCAGGCCGACGGTCGACAGCACGCCCAGCACGAAGCCGAAGATCAGGGCGCCACGCGGGGAGACCTGGTGGCGGGCGAGGGGGCGGCGGCGCGTGCGGCGCATGCGCGCGTCGATGTCGCGGTCGATATAGCAGTTGAGGACGTTGGCGCTGCCGGCCGACATGGTGCCGAACACCATCGTGGCCAGGGCCGTCCACAGCGGCGGGAACCCGTCGGCGGCCAGGAACATCACCGGCAGGGTCGTGATGAGCAGCAGTTCGATGATCCGCGGCTTGGTCAGCGCGACGTACGCCCCCACCACCTCGGCCAGGGAGCGCCGCGAACCGGCGACCATCGGGATCGGGTCGAGCGGCTCCAGGCCGGCCACCGAGTGCTTGTTAGTCAGGACCGTCAAGGCGCGTCCAGTGGGTGCGGGGTCAACGCGTCAACCTCGTGATTTGGAGCGGATTTGTGCGTGTGGGGCTATGGCTCAAGCCCGGGAACTCACTGTAGTCGTGTGGGTGGCCGGGTCCGCACCTGACCCGGGGGAATACCCGATCCGGGCCGTGTATTCCCAGTTCATGCCTGCTCATGATGGATTCACGACGGTGTGGGAGGGTGGCCGCGCCCCCCTTCCTCCTCCGCCCGATCGGGTTTCCGCCCGATCGGGTGCGGCCGTCGTGCAGGGCGTACCGGCGAGCGGTGCCCGCGCGCCTGAGCGATCGCGTACGGATGTGCAGTCGGGTGATGGCTCCTCGTGTGGCCCGTGTCGCCGTCGCGACCGTGGGCAGGTGGCGGATAGGGGCAAACCTAAAGATGACTAACCGGTGTCAACGCCTCGGTGTGCGCGCGAAACCACTAGGGTCGCGTATGGGCGGGAACGCACACCCGGCGCAATACCAACGACCAGATCTGGAGATCGAGCAGTTGAGCAGCGAACTCGTGCCGACCCTGGAGTGGGGCGACCTCGATCGCCGAGCCGTCGACGTTGTACGTGCCTTGGCGATGGACGCGGTGGAGAAGGCGGGTTCGGGCCATCCCGGCACCGCGATGAGCCTCGCGCCCGCAGCGTACCTGTTGTTCCAACGTACGATGCGGCATGACCCGACCGACCCAACGTGGCCGGGTCGTGACCGATTCGTGCTTTCCTGTGGCCATTCGAGCCTGACGCTGTACATCCAGCTTTATCTGTCGGGGTACGGCCTGACGCTCGACGATCTCAAGGCGCTGCGCCAGTGGGACAGCCGCACTCCGGGCCACCCCGAGTACGGCCACACGCTGGGCGTGGAGACCACCACCGGGCCGCTGGGCCAGGGCATCGGCAACGCGGTGGGCATGGCGATGGCGGCCCGCCGCGAGCGTGGCCTGTTCGACCCGGACGCGGCGCCGGGCACGAGCCCGTTAGACCACATGATCTGGTGCTTCGTCTCCGACGGCGACATCGAGGAGGGCATCAGCCACGAGGTCAGCGCCCTCGCCGGGCACCAGAAGCTCGGCAACCTCGTCGTCATCTACGACGACAACCGCATCTCCATCGAGGACGACACCACGATCGCCAAGTCGGAGGACGTCGCCAAGCGCTACGAGGCGTACGGCTGGCACGTGCTGAGCGTCGACTGGACCGATGGCGGCGGCTACCACGAGGACGTGGCCGCGCTGCACGCGGCGCTGGAGGCCGGGCGGGCCGAGACCGAGCGGCCCACGCTGATCAGGCTGCGCACCATCATCGGCTGGCCGGCGCCGAACAAGCAGAACACCGGCAAGATCCACGGCTCGGCGCTCGGCGCGGACGAGGTGGCGGCCACCAAGCGCGTGCTGGGCATGAACCCCGACATCGGCTTCGACGTACCTGCCGATGTGCTTGATCACGCCCGCGGGGTCGCGGAGCGGGGCCGCCGGGCGCACGCGGAGTGGACCAAGTCGTACGAGAGCTGGCGCGCCGCCAACCCCGAGCGCGCCGCCGAGTTCGACCGGATCTCCTCGCGCACGCTGCCCGCCGGGTGGGCCGAGGCGCTGCCGACGTTCGAGCCCGGCACGAGCATCGCGACCCGCAAGGCGTCCGGGGAGGTGCTGAACGCGCTCGCGCCGGTACTGCCGGAGCTGTGGGGCGGCTCGGCCGACCTGGCCGAGAGCAACAACACGACGATGAAGGGCGAGCCGTCGTTCATCCCGGAGGAGTTCCAGACCAAGGAGTTCCCCGGCGGGCCGTACGGGCGCACGCTGCACTTCGGCATCCGCGAGCACGGCATGGGGGCGATCCTCAACGGCATCGCGCTGCACGGCGGCACCCGGCCCTACGGCGGCACGTTCCTGGTGTTCAGCGACTACATGCGCCCGGCCGTACGGCTCGCCGCGCTGATGAGGCTGCCGGTCGTCTACGTGTGGACGCACGACTCGATCGGCCTGGGCGAGGACGGCCCGACCCACCAGCCGGTCGAGCACCTGTGGGCGCTGCGCGCCATCCCCGGCCTGGACGTGGTGCGCCCGGCCGACGCGAACGAGACCGCCGCCGCCTGGCGGACCGTGCTGGAGCACACCGACCGCCCGGCCGCGCTCGCCCTCACCCGGCAGAACCTGCCGGTGTACGCGGAGACCGCCGACGCGACGAAGGTCGCCAAGGGCGGCTACATCCTCCAGGACGCCTCCACCGGCCAGCCGCGGGTGATCCTCATCGCCACCGGCAGCGAGGTCGAGCTCGCCGTCGAGGCCCGCGGGATCCTCGAGTCGGAGGGCTTCCCGACCCGGGTGGTGTCGATGCCGTGCGTGGAGTGGTTCCGCGCCCAGGACCCCGCCTACCGGCAGACGGTGCTGCCGCCGGCGGTCCGCGCCCGCGTCGCCGTGGAGGCGGGAATCAGCCTGGGTTGGCGGGAGTTCGTAGGGGAAGAGGGCCAAGTGGTCAGCCTGGAGCACTTCGGTGCGTCGGCGCCGTACAAGACCCTCTTCAGGCAGTTCGGTTTCACCCCCGAGCGGGTCGTGGCGGCGGCGAAGGCCAGCCTGGCCAAGACGGGGGCCGACAGGGGCGAGACAACCGGGAACTGAGGAACGACCATGAGCGAGAACTTGAAGGCCCTCTCCGCCCAGGGCGTGTCGATCTGGCTGGACGACATCAGCCGGGAGCGCCTGCGCAGCGGCAACCTGGAAGAGCTCATCCGCGACAAGGAGGTCGTGGGCGTCACCTCCAATCCGACGATCTTCGCGGCGGCGCTGAGCAAGGGCGACGCGTACCAGGAGCAGCTGCACGACCTGGCGGTGCGCGGCGTGGACGTGGGCGAGGCCGTGCGGGCGATCACCACCTATGACATCCGGTGGGCGTGCGACGTGCTCAAGCAGGTCTACATCGACAGCGGCGGCAAGGACGGCCGGGTGTCGATCGAGGTGGACCCGCGCCTGGCCCGCGACACCGAGCGGACGATCGCCGAGGCCCGCGCGCTGTGGTGGCTGGTGGACCGGCCCAACCTGATGATCAAGATTCCGGCGACGGTCGAGGGCCTGCCCGCGATCACGCAGGCGCTGTCGGAGGGCATCAGCGTCAACGTCACGCTGATCTTCTCCCTCGACCGGTACCGCGCGGTCATGGACGCCTGGCTGGACGGCCTGGAGGCGGCCCGCCGCAGGGGCCTGGACCTGAGCACGATCGAGTCGGTGGCGTCGTTCTTCGTCAGCCGGGTGGACACCGAGATCGACAAGCGGCTGGAGAAGATCGGCACGCCGGAGGCGCTCGCGCTGCGCGGCAAGGCCGCCGTCGCCAACGCCCGCCTGGCGCACGCCGCGTTCGAGGACGTGGTCAACACGCCGCGCTGGGAGTCGCTGCGGGCCGACGGCGCCCGGCCGCAGCGCCCGCTATGGGCCTCCACGGGCGTGAAGAACCCCGACTACTCCCCCACCCTGTACGTCGACGAGCTGGTGGCCCGCGGCACGGTCAACACGATGCCGGAGAAGACGATCGACGCCGTCGCCGCCGGGTCCAGGATCACCGGCGACACGGTGCGGGACGGGTACGAGGGCGCCTGGGGGGTCATGGCCGGGCTCAAGCAGGTCGGCGTCGACTACGACGACGTGGTCCGGGTGCTGGAGGAGGAGGGCGTGGAGAAGTTCGAGGCCTCCTGGAACGACCTGCTCGAGACCGTGGCCGCCGAGCTGAAGAAGGCCTGACCCGGACGCACGGCACTCACCCGAGAACCACCGAGAACCACCGGGAACCTCCATAAGAACGCGAAACCCGCGCATCAGAGGGGAAAAATGAACACGTCGGTAACGTTCGGCGACGACGCGGTCGCCGCGCTCGCCGCAGAGACGGCCGCGAAGCTGGCCGCCGAGGGGGTGCCGGCGGCACTGACGGCCGGCCGGGCCGACCTGTGGGGCCCCGACGCCGAGCAGGAGGCGGGGATCCGCCTGGGCTGGCTGACCCTGCCCACCACCAGCCGGGAGCTTCTCCCGCAGATCCGCGAGCTGGTCGCCACCGTCCGCGAGCGCGGCCTCGACCACGTCGTGCTGGCCGGGATGGGCGGTTCGTCCCTCGCTCCCGAGGTCATCTGCGCGACCGCCGACGTCCCGCTGACCGTCCTGGACACCACCGACCCCGACCAGGTACGGCGCGCGGTCGCCGACCGCATCGACCGCACGGTCGTGGTGGTGGCGAGCAAGAGCGGCGGCACGATCGAGACCGACAGCCACCGCCGCGTCTACGAGCGGGCGTTCCGCGACGCCGGCATCGACCCGGCCGAGCGCATCGTCGTCGTCACCGACCCCGGCTCGCCGCTGGAGGCCGTCGCCCGCGAGGCCGGCTACCCGGTGGTGCTCGCCGACCCGAACGTCGGCGGGCGCTACAGCGCGCTGAGCGCGTTCGGCCTGGTGCCGTCCGCGCTGGCGGGCGCGGACGTGGAGAAGCTGCTCGACGACGCCGCCGAGGTGCTGCCGCTGCTGGCGGCGAACGAGGGCAACCCGGGCCTGGAGCTCGGCGCGGCCCTCGGCGCGCAGGCCCTCGCCGGGCGGGACAAGCTGCTGCTCGAGGACAGCCTCTCCGACATCAACGGCCTGCCCGACTGGATCGAGCAGCTCATCGCCGAGTCCACCGGCAAGCTGGGCAAGGGCATACTGCCGGTGGTGAACGCGGACCCGAACGGGGCGCCCGACGAGTTCGTCGTCAACATCGGCCCGGAGGGCACGACGCGGGTCGAGGGGCCGCTCGGCGCGCAGTTCCTGGTGTGGGAGTACGCGACGGCGATCGCCGGGCGGGTGCTCGGCATCAACCCCTTCGACCAGCCGAACGTGGCCGAGTCCAAGGAGAACACCTCCCGGATCCTCGCCGAGGCCGGGGACGAGGGGCCGCTGCCGACGGGTGCGCCGGTGCTCGTGGACGGGCCCGTCGAGGTGTACGGCGAGGTGCCGGGCGGCAAGGCGAAGGACCTGGCCGGCGTGCTGACCGCGCTGCTGGACGCCATCCCCGGCGACGGGTATCTCGCGGTGATGGCGTACCTGGACCGATGGTCGGCGTTCGACACGCCGACCGGCGAGGACGCCTCGCTGGACGAGCTGACCGAGGCGTGGCAGGCCAACGACCCGGCGACGCTGCGGGCGCTGCTGGCGGTGCGCACCGACCGGCCGATCACGTTCGGGTGGGGGCCGCGTTTCCTGCACTCGACCGGGCAGTATCACAAGGGTGGGCCGCAGAACGGGGTGTTCCTCCAGGTGACCGGGGCCGTGACGGACGACATCGCGGTTCCCGGCAAGCCGTACACGCTGGGGCGGCTGCAGCTCGCCCAGGCGCTCGGCGACATCCGGGCGCTGACCGGGCGGGGGCGGCCCGCCGTACGTCTTCACCTGACCGACCGGGCGGCGGGCATCGCCCACCTGCTCGCCGTCGCACAGGAGCTGTGATGAACGATCAACCGCCCCGCGAGGGCGAGGTGCCTCCCGACCCGCAGGAGGGGGCCGGGAGGCAGGAGGACGCCGCCGGTCCCGAGTGGCGGCCGGACGAGTCGGGCCAGCCCGAACACGGGACCGAACATGAGGCCGAACACGAGCACAAGGGACGCGGGGGGCACGGTGTGGTGCCCGCCGAGGAGTCGTGGACGGTGGCCTCGGCGGTCGCCGGGGTGTCGACGAGTCAGGAGGTGGCGGCCGCGAATCCGCTGCGGGATCCACGGGACAAGCGCCTGCCGCTGGTGGCCGGGCCGTGCGTGCTCGTGCTGTTCGGCGTCACCGGCGACCTGGCCAAGCGCAAGCTGCTGCCGGCGATCTACGACCTGGGCAACCGGGGCCTGCTGCCGCCCGGTTTCTCCCTGGTCGGGTTCGCCCGCCGCGACTGGTCGCACCAGGACTTCGCCAAGGTGACGCACGACGCGGTGAAGGAGCACGCCCGCACCCCCTTCCGCGAGGAGGTCTGGAACCAGCTTCGCGAGGGCATCCACTTCGTGCAGGGCGAGTTCGCCGACGACGGCGCGTTCGACGCGCTGGCGATGGCGCTGAAGGAGATCGACGAGACCCGGGGCACGGGCGGCAACTACGCCTTCTACCTGTCGGTGCCGCCGAAGTTCTTCCCCAAGGTCATCCAGCAGCTCAAGCGGACCGGCCTGGCGCACTCCGCCAACCCGTCGTCGTGGCGCCGGGTCGTGATCGAGAAGCCGTTCGGCCACGACCTGAAGTCGGCGCAGGAGCTGAACGCGATCACGGACGCGGTGTTCCCGCCGTCGTCGGTGTTCCGCATCGACCACTATCTGGGCAAGGAGACGGTCCAGAACATCATGGCGCTGCGGTTCGCCAACAACCTGTTCGAGCCGCTGTGGAACCGCGGGTTCATCGACCACGTGCAGATCACGATGGCCGAGGACATCGGCATCGGCGGCCGGGCCGGCTACTACGACGGCATCGGCGCGGCCCGCGACGTCATCCAGAACCACCTGCTGCAACTCCTGGCGCTGATCGCCATGGAGGATCCGGTGTTCTTCGACGCCGCCTCGCTGCGCCGGGAGAAGGAGAAGGTCTTGCGGGCCGTACGGCTGCCGCAGGACCTGGCGCTCGGCACCGCCCGCGGCCGGTACGCGGCCGGCTGGCAGGGCGGCGAGCCCGTCGGCGGCTACCTGGACGAGGAGGGCATCCCGCCGGACTCCACCACCGAGACGTACGCGGCGATCAAGCTGGAGGTCGCCAACCGCCGCTGGGCCGGGGTGCCGTTCTACCTGCGCACCGGCAAGCGGCTGGGCCGCCGCGTCACCGAGGTGGCGCTGGTGTTCCAGCGGGCCCCGCACCTGCCGTTCAGCGCCACCGACACCGAGATCCTCGGCCAGAACGCGCTGGTGATCCGGGTGCAGCCGGACGAGGGCATCACGGTGCGGTTCGGCTCGAAGGTGCCGGGCACGGCGATGGAGGTCCGCGACGTCACGATGGACTTCGCCTACGGCGAGTCGTTCATCGAGTCGTCGCCGGAGGCGTACGAGCGGCTGCTGCTGGACGTGCTCATCGGCGACCCGCCGCTGTTCCCGCACCAGCAGGAGGTCGAGCTGTCCTGGAAGATCCTCGACCCGATCGAGGAGTTCTGGGCCAAGCAGGGCCCGCCGGAGGATTACAAGGCCGGCACCTGGGGCCCGCCGTCCGCCGACGCGCTGATGGCACGGGACGGCCGCGCCTGGAGACGCCTGTGACCGCGACGTTCCGCACCGGTATCCGACACGACCAGATCCACCCGCCGTGCCGTACCGGGTCCCCGCGCGGGGGCCGGGCGGCGCGGCGGACAGGGGAGGGGCTGTGACGAGCTTCATGCTCTCCGCGACCACCGCGTCGAAGATCGACTCGCATCTGACGATGCTGCGGCACCAGATGGGCGCGCCCGCGATCGGCATGGTGCTGACGCTGGTCGTGGTGACCGACGAGAGCCGCCAGTACGACGCGGTCCGCGCGGCCACCGAGGCGGCGCGGGAGCACCCCTCCCGGATCCTGGTGGTGATCGCCCGCGACGTGGACGAGGGAACCCGCCTCGACGCCGAGATCCGCATGGGCGAGTCCACGCCCGGCGAGGTCGTGCTGCTGCGCCTGTACGGCGAGCTCACCGAGCACGCCGAGTCGGTGGTCAGCCCGCTGCTGCTGCCCGACACGCCGGTGGTGGCGTGGTGGCCGGCCGACTCCCCCGAATACCCGTCGAAGGATCCGATCGGCGCGCTCGCCCAGCGGCGCATCACCGACGCCCGGTACTGCCCCGACCCGGTGCGCACGATCCGTTCCCGGGCGAACGGGTACGTCCCCGGCGACACCGACATGGCGTGGACGCGTCTCACCCCGTGGCGCAGCCTGCTCGCCGCCGCGTTCGACCAGCCGGTCGGGGAGGTCACCGAGGGCCTGGTCGAGGGCGCGACGGGCAACCCCAGCGCGAGCCTGCTCGCTGCCTGGCTCGCCGAGCGCCTCGGCGCGCCGATCAAGGTGACCGAGTCGTCCGGGCCGGGCCTCACCGCGGTGCGGCTGTCGGTCCCCGGCGGGGAGATCGCCGTCACGCGCGGCGACGCCCGCCTGGCGTCGCTGCAGCGGCCCGGCCAGCCGGAGCGTCACGTCGCGCTGGCCCGGCGGCCCACGTCCGAGCTGCTCGCCGAGGAGCTGCGGCGGCTCGACCCCGACGACGTGTACGCCTCGGCGATCAAATGGCTGGCCAGGGAGTCCGGGTGAGCGCGCCGACGGTCGTCGTCCACCGGGACGCCGAGGTCCTGGCCAAGGCGGTCGCCGCCCGGCTGATCACCCGGCTGGTCGACGCCCAGTCGGCGAAGGGGTCGGCGTCGATCGTGCTCACCGGGGGCACGGTCGGCATCGCCACGCTCGCGGCGGTGGCCGAGACGCCGGCGCACGCGGCGGTGGACTGGCGCAATCTGGACGTGTGGTGGGGGGACGAGCGGTACCTTCCGTCCGGGGATCCGGAGCGCAATGAGACCGGGGCCCGCGAGGCGCTGCTCGACCGGATCGACCTCGACCCCGCCCGGGTTCACGCCATGCCGTCGAGCGACTCGGGGCTCACGCCGGAGGAGGCCGCCCAGGCGTACGCCGACGAGCTGCGCAAGGCGTCCCGGCCCGAGGATCACGGGCCGGTGCCGTCGTTCGACCTGCTGCTGCTCGGCATGGGGCCGGACGCGCACGTGGCGTCCCTGTTCCCCGGCATGCCCGCCCTGTACGACGAGCGGCCGGTCGTCGCCGTGCACGGAGCGCCGAAACCGCCGCCGACGCGGCTTTCGCTGACGATGCCCACGATTCACGCGGCCCGTCAGGTGTGGGTGGTCGCGGCGGGCACCGAGAAGGCGGGAGCCGTACGGCTCGCCCTGTCGGACGCGGGTCCGATCCAGGTTCCGGCGGCGGGCGCCCGGGGCCGCCAGGAGACGCTGTTCCTCCTCGACCGCGCCGCCGCGGCCAAGATTCCTCCGGGTCTGGTGCGCCCGGCCTCCCCCTGATCGTCGAGCCGATCGGAAGGCCGCGGGTGTCTGAGCCCGCGGCCTTCTTTTTGGTTGTCCGCAGCGTTGTCGGCCCCGCGGGACGGTGGGCGGTCGTGTCCGGCCTGGCGCAGGGTGTCCACTCGTCGAGGAGGATGGGGAATCGCTCCTCCAGGAACTCGGAGAACGCGCGCATCTCGCTACGCGTCGCCCCGGCGCGGAGTCGGCACCGAGAGTCTGCGTGCATGGTGTGAAGATCTTCGAGGGGTGGGGTCGTTCGGTGGGGCGCCGGTGCGGACGGGTTCGCCGGGGTCGTCGGCAGGAGGCCCTCGTCCAAACTGCGGTGCTTATCGCGTCCCAGCAGGAAAACATCCCAATTCGTCCGGATTTATCGGCGGATTGATTACTTACCTCGAAGGCCCGTCCACCGAGCGTTCGCCGGACATAAGATGTCTGTCGCTTCGCGCTATTCGCATTCATATGGACATGCGGGCCGCAGGGGAGGGCCCCGCAGGGTCGGAGCTGAGGAGGGGCAGTGTCCGGCAAGTCGTCGATCACGATCCTGCACGTGTCGGACACACAGTTCGGTGCCAAACACCGCTTCGGCGCGGAGGGGTTGACCGCCGCCGATCGCCACCTCTCACAGTTGCACACTCGGCTTCTCGACGACATTCGCTGGCTGGAGGACAAGCATGGCCTGCGGCCGGATCTGATCGTCGCGTCAGGCGACCTCGCCGAGACGGGCGCCCGGTCGGAGTTCGCTCTGGTACGGGACTTCCTGACGGGTCTGGCCCAGGGGTTGGGCCTGAGCCGGGACCGGGTGGCGATGGTGCCCGGAAATCACGACATCAACTGGCAGAAATGCCGGGCGTACTTTCTCGACTGCGAAGGGGACGAAACAGAGCCTGTCCCGCCATACTGGCCCAAATGGGACCATTATGCGGCGATGTTCGCCGAGTTCTACGCCGGCGTACCGGGCGTGATGTTTCCCAAAGACCAGCCCTGGACTCTCTACGAGATCCCCGAGCTGAAAACGGTCATCGCCGGGCTCAACTCGACCATGGCCGAAACCCACCTTCCCGACACCCATTACGGCTACTGCGGCGAGGAGCAGTTGCGCTGGTTCGCCGAACGCCTGCGCGCCCGCGCGGCCGACGGCTGGCTGCGCATCGGCACGCTCCACCACAATCCGGTGATCCAGAGTCGGGATGACAGCGCCTTCCAGCGGGACCACGACATGCTGGCCGAGTTGCTCGCCCCGCATCTCAATCTGATCCTGCACGGCCACACCCACGCGGGGAAGCTCTGCTCGTTCGGCCCCGAGGGCGTCCCCGTGCTGTGCGCGGGCAGCGCCGGGGTGCGGCAGGACGCCAGGCCCGAGGACGTGCCGAACCAGTACCAACTCATCCGCGTCAAGGCCGACGGCGTCACCGTGTACGCGCGGCGCTACAACCCCGACCGTTTCCGTTGGGAGGGCGACACCAGCGTGGGACGTGGCCGCAACGACTGGACCCGTGAGATCCGGCGACCGCTGGACGACGTGCACGGCACGTTCGGCACCGAGCAGGACGAGGAACGGCACGAGGACTCGCTGCGCAAGTCCGCGTATCTGCGCGACCCGCGCACGCAGCGTTCGGACGACCTTCTGGCCAAGGTGCGCAAAGTTTGCGAGATCCGCTACGGCGCGGAGTGCGTGCAGGAGGTCGTCGTCGGCGTCGATCGGCCGCAGCGCTACCTGCGGATCACCCGGAACGGTCCGGTGGTATCGCAGTATCCCGTAGGCGCGTGTGAGGGCCCGATGACGGCGGACGCCTTGGAGGAGTTCGCCCGTGGGGTGCATGATCTTTATCGCGCGGGCGATCCGGGACTCACTTCGTTCCTGATTTATGGAGGCGACCCGGCTCCGGAGCATCTCAGGGTGCAGGCTCAGCTGCGAGGAGTCGCCCTGCGATCGCTGATGGAGTTCCAGGGCCTGTACGATCTGCGCCCGTATGCCCAGCGGCAGGTTGAGAAGCTGGCAAAGAGCGATATTTATCCATCGGAGCTGTATGTTCCACAGCGGTTCCGCCTGATTTCTCGCCACCTCAGGCCCGTCGGCGACGCGACCGGGCACGATCTGCTGACCCGCGTCCAGGAGTGGGTGGCCGACTATGACGGCCGGTTCGTCGTCGTACTCGGCGACTTCGGCCACGGCAAGACGTTCCTGCTGCGCGAACTGGCGAGACGCATCCACGAGGAACAACGTCCTCCGGTCATTCCTGTCCTGATCCAACTGCGCGCGCTGGAGAAGGCGCACGGGTTCGAGGAGATCCTCGCGGCGCACCTGGCCGAGGCCGGCGAGGAGAAGATCGACCTGCGGATGTTGCGCAACCTCATCCACGAGGGCAGGGTGCTGCTGCTCTTCGACGGGTTCGATGAGCTCGCGTTGCGGGTCACCTACGCGCAGGCCGCCCGGCATCTAACCAATTTGGTCAGCGCGGCAGGCGGTCGGGCCAAGGTGGTGCTCACCAGTCGGACGCAGCATTTCCTTTCCGAGCACGAGGTGGAGACGGCGTTGGCGTCCCAACTGCGTGACATGTCGGGTCGCAGGCTGGTGAAGATCGAGGCGTTCGACGAGGCCCAGATCCTCGACTTCCTCACCAAGCTCTTCGATGGCGACGTTGACCGGGCACGGGCCAGGCTCGACCTGCTCAGGGACGTACGCGATCTGCTGGGGCTCTCCGGCAACCCCCGCATGCTCGGATTCATCGCGCGGCTCGATGAGAAACGGCTGTGCGACATCCGTGACCGCAACGGCGAGATCAGCGCCGCCGTACTGTACCGGGAACTGCTCGACCGATGGCTGGGCTTCGAGTACGAGCGGGCGCACCCGGAGGGTGCGGCTCCCGCCCTGACTGAGGCGGAGCGGTGGAAGGCCATCACCACACTGGCGCTCATGCTGTGGGAAACCGGCGAGGAGACCCTCGGGATAGCAGAACTCGATAACTTCGCAACACAGGCATTGCACGACCTCGCCGAACGTCAGATCACCGCCGACCAGGCGGCGCACATGATCGGCTCAGGGACGCTGCTGGTTCGGGTGGAGAACGAGCGCTTCAAGTTCGTGCACCGCTCCGTGCTCGAATGGCTGGTCACCAATCATGCCGCCGAACGCCTCCGGCACGGTGACCTCGACCCCAAGGAATTCAGGTCGCGGGTGATCTCCGACCTGATGATCGAATTTCTCGTCACGCTCGCGGGCAAGCACGCCTTCGAGCAGTGGGCCAGACGCACGTTGCAGGCCGAAGCGGGATCGACGACCGCGATAGCCAAGAAGAATGCCCTGCTCGCGCTGCGCCACATGGGACTATCCCTGCGACGGCCACATGACGAGCGGCCGCCCCAGCTCGCCAAGGTGAACCTCCGGGGCATGGATCTTTCGAACGCCGATCTCCGTAGTGCCGATCTCCGTGAAGCGGATCTCCGCGAAGCGTGCCTCGACGGGGCTGATCTCTCGAAGAGCGACTTGCGCGCCGCGCGCCTGCAAGGTTGCTCGGGAAAAGGGCTCAAGCTGGTTGGCGCCAAACTGCAGGAGGCGGACTTCTCCACTGCCACTCTCATCGGTGCCGACCTCAATGCTGCTAAGGCAGCCGGAGCGATATGGCGGCGTACTTCTCTGATCAACGCGGTCATTGGCCCTGATCTTGGTCTGGAGAACACGTTCGGGGCCGCCCTCCCAGACCACGGACTTCCCTTCCTGCACCTCGCTTCATCGAGGCACACGGTTTCCGTCGCCATGGCCTATAGCCCCGACGGCACCCACCTGGCCACCGCAAGCGACGACCGCACCATACGGATATGGGACCCCGCCACCGGCACCCACCTGCGCACCCTCGAAGGCCACACCAGCGCCATCAACGCCCTCGCCTACAGCCCCGACGGCACCCACCTGGCCACCGCAGGCAGCGACCGCACCATACGGATATGGGACCCCGCCACCGGCACCCACCTGCGCACCCTCGAAGGCCACACCAGCGCCATCAACGCCCTCGCCTACAGCCC
>NZ_JBFATZ010000007.1:1652-70212 GCF_040678635.1 Thermopolyspora sp. NPDC052614 | reverse complement strand
ACCGGCACCCACCTGGCCACCGCAGGCAGCGACCGCACCATACGGATATGGGACCCCGCCACCGGCACCCACCTGCGCACCCTCGAAGGCCACACCAACCGGGTCAACGCCCTCGCCTACAGCCCCGACGGCACCCACCTGGCCACCGCAAGCGACGACCACACCGTACGGATATGGGACCCCGCCACCGGCGTCCACCCGCACACCCTCGAAGGCCACACCAACCGGGTCAACGCCCTCGCCTACAGCCCCGACGGCACCCACCTGGCCACCGCAAACAGCGACCGCACCATACGGATATGGGACCCCGCCACCGGCACCCACCTGCGCACCCTCGAAGGCCACACCGACTGGGTACGCTCGCTCGCCTACAGTCCCGACGGCACCCACCTGGCCACCGCAGGCAGCGACCGCACCGTACGGATATGGGACCCCGCCACCGGCGTCCACCTGCGTACCCTCGAAGGCCACACCGACTGTGTCATCGCCGTCGCCTACAGCCCCGAGGGCACCCACCTGGCCACCGCAGGCAGCGACCGCACCATACGGATATGGGACCCCGCCACCGGCGTCCACCTGCGCACCCTCGAAGGCCACACCGACTGTGTCATCGCCGTCGCCTACAGCCCCGACGGCACCCACCTGGCCACCGCAAGCGACGACCACACCGTACGGATATGGGACCCCGCCACCGGCACCCACCTGCGCACCCTCGAAGGCCACACCGACTGGGTACGCTCGCTCGCCTACAGCCCCGACGGCACCCACCTGGCCACCGCAGGCAGGGACCGCACCGTACGGATATGGGACCCCGCCACCGGCGTCCACCTGCGCACCCTCGAAGGCCACACCAACTGGGTCAACGCCCTCGCCTACAGCCCGGACGGCACCCACCTGGCCACCGCAGGCAGCGACCACACCGTACGGATATGGGACCCCGCCACCGGCACCCACCTGCGCACCCTCGAAGGCCACACCAACTGGGTCAACGCCCTCGCCTACAGCCCCGACGGCACCCACCTGGCCACCGCAGGCAGCGACGGCACGGTTCGTATGTGGAGTGCACGCGGTGGGGACTGCGTGGCCATCGTCCTACCGTTGCCGACAGGCGCAGCGGCATTCAGCCCTGACGGCCTCACGTACAAATTCGACGGCAATCCCGCCGGATTCTTCTGGTGGGCGATCAACCTCTGTGCCTTCGCGCCAGGCGAACTCGACCCGTACATCCCCGCGCTGAGGCGGGTTCCCATTGACACTCCACTCACCGAACTGTCCCGTGGACGCCAGGAGGACTGACCGACATGTCCACGGATGAACACGACAAGGACGTCCCTCGAACGCCCGCAGCAACACCGGGCAGGCAAAGGGCATCCCTCTCGCCCCAGCCTCCGCCCCCTCCCGGTGGAGCAGCTTTCCCCCTGTCGCAGCCAACTCTCGCCGCCGACGCCGTCCCTCCAGACGCCGACATTCCTCAACCACCCAGTCGACCCGGGCGGGACCAGACACAGGAGCAGCCTCGCGCTAGTAGGCGGCTGAGGGGTGGATCGGGCCGGGCCGATTTGCGGGCTCATCCATTCCCATTGCTGACCCCCGAGGAGTGGAGACAGCCGCATGAGGTGCTGAGCCGGATGTATCTGGACGCGGAGCGGCGGGCGATCGAAGCGTATGACTGGTACATGCGGGATCGGCTGCGTAAGCGGGCCAGCAGCCGTGCGCTTCGGGTTTTGGCGATCGTGCTCGGGGCGGCGGGCGGGCTTCAGCCGCTGGTCAGCGCGGCCGCTTCCGGGACGGGCCTGGGATGGGGATATGTGTTGCTGGCCGGGGCCGGCGTCTGCGTGGCCATCGACCATTTCCTCGGTCTGTCGTCCCGGTGGATGCGCGACATGATCACCGCGCAGAGGATTCACCAGCGGCTGCAGCGGTTCCAACTCGACTGGGCGGCTCTCAGCGCCACCGAGGCGATCACCACCGCCTCGGCCGACACGGCCGCCGACGGCGGGAACGCGGACACCGCTCACGTGCAGGAGTATCTCGACCTGCTGCGCTCCTTCGCGGAGGACATCTCCACGATCATGATCGACGAGACGTCGGAGTGGATCAACGAGTTCCAGAGCGGCATGGCCCTGCTCCAGCAGTCCCAGCCGGGCCGAAACTGACGTGACCAACGTCTGAGGTGCTCAGCCCGCCGCACAGGCCGCGCGGAGAAGGGACGCGGCGATACGGGCGAACGAGCGGATGAGCGGGCTGTCGTCCGGCCGGCGCGGAGCCGCCGTCCCCGGCAGCGGGTTGCCGCCGTAGAAGACGTTGACCTCGCCGCCGGGGTCGATGGCGCCGGGCTGGTTGGGGGGGGCTGGTCGGGGGGGGCTGGTCGGGGGGCACGCCCACGGCGAGGTCGTCGAAGGCGTCGTTGTCGCCGACGTTCTGGTGGATGGTCTGGATGCCGCCGGAGCCGGGGCCGTCCGGGCCGCCGTAGAAGACCCGGACGACGCCGGCGTCCTGGGCGCCGCCGATGTCCTCCAGCGGCGAGGCGACCACGAGGTCGTCGTAGCCGTCCGGATTGCGGCCGAGGCGGTCGAGTTCCTGGACGCCGCGCATGAGTCGGACCGGGACCAGCGTGACCCATCCGGCGTCGGGCTGCGCATCGCGTTGAAGATCGGGTGCATGATTGTTAAGTGCGAGCCATCCCCTAGGCCTCGCCGTACGGTCCGGCCCATTCGGCGGGCTGCGCCGACGGCGCTCATGTTGATTGTGAGGAGCCGGATTTTGACCGAATACCCAGGGCCTGACTTTGTCGCGGACTTTTCGGACGTTCAGGAGCCTGCCCGCGACCTGATGGTGATCCCGAACCGGGGCGTGCAGCTGGTGCCCAACATCGGCGTCATCGGCGGCACGCACTCGGTGCTGGTCGTCGAGACCGGCCTGGGCCCGGCCAGCGCCGAGAGGGTGCTGAAGTTCGCGGCCGACTACGCCAAGGGCCGCAGGCTGTACCTGACCACGACCCATGCCCACCCCGAGCACGCCTTCGGCGCGCAGGTCTTCGCCGGGGAAGCGACCTTCGTGCTCAACAGGCAGCAGGCCGACGACCTGGTCGCGGAGGGCCCCGGGTACCTCGAATCGTTCCGGGGGCTCGGCGCGCCCGTCGCCCGGCAACTGGAGGGCGTCGAACTGGTCGCGCCGGACGTCGTCTACGACGACTCCCATGATCTCGACCTCGGCGGCCGGGTGGTGCACCTGCGGGCCGTCGGGACGGCGCACAGCAAGGGCGACCAGGTGATCACGGTTCCCGACGCCGGCGTGGTGTTCACCGGCGACCTGGTGGAGACCGGGCAGTTCTCCATCTTCCCGTGGCTCCCGCCGTACCACACGGACGTGTCCGGCGTTCGCTGGCTCGAGGTGATGAGGCGGCTGGCCGCCGAGAACCCGCGGGTGGTGGTGCCCGGTCACGGTGACGTCGGCGGCCCGCAGCTGCTGGCCGACGTCCGCGACTATCTCGAGTTGCTCCGCGACGAGACCTGGCGGCGTCGCGACTCGGCGATGAGCGAGGAGACGATCGTCGAGGAGGTCAAGGCGCTGATGATCGAGCGCCACCCGGAGTGGGAGGGACAGGAGTGGATCGAGAAGGGTGTCGGCTGCCTGTGCGCCGAGCATCCGCATGACGAGAGCACGGACGCGGAGTCGTGACGTTCGGGAAGACCACCCAACGTCACGTGGACGACATCGCCGGCTTCGGGAGCCGGGCTCCTCATTTCGAGGCAGGCATGGAAGGCCGCGGGTGTGAGGAACCGCGGCCTTCCTTCACCTGCCCGTCGTGATGGAGGCCGGGCCGGTCGATGCGGTGCCGCGAGGTGGCGCCCGGTCAACCGGGTTGCCGCCGAGCGCTCACAGGGTGGCCGGGTTCAGTGAAGGACAGCGGCGAACTGGCCGCCCGCCTGGGTGGTGGAGGGGCGCTGGATGAACAGGTGGTCGTCGGGGTCGAGGCCGCCGAAGCCGATGAGGGGGTTCTTGCCGAAGACGACGACGAGCTGGCCGTGGTCGGCGCCGGACTGGCCCGAGATGTCCTCGCCGGGGATGCCGATGGTCAGGTCGGCCTTGTTGTTGTCGTTGTAGTCACCGGCGGCGAGGCTGAAGGCGAAGCGGTCGCCGGGCTCGGGGGTCGCGCCGACCGACGCCTGGACGAAGAAGTCCTGGTGGTCGGTGCCGAGCGCGGGGTCGTTGGGCGACTGGGGGCCGTCGTTCTCGCCGTAGATGATGTGCACGGCCCCGGCCCCGGACTCGAACGGGACGCCGATGGCCAGGTCGTCGCGGCCGTCTCCGTTGTAGTCGCCGGGGGCCACGGACTCGCCGAAGCGGTCGCCGCCTTCCAACGCGTCGGACATGCCCGCGGTGTTCTGCGTCCAGCCCTGGGCACGCGCGGTGGACAGGCCGGCGCCGGTGCCGTACAGGATGTGGACGACGCCGGCGTCGCCGTTCTCGCCGGGGACGCCGATGACCAGGTCGTCGGCGCCGCCGTCGAAGTCGCCCGCGGCCACGACCGCGCCGAAGTCGTCCTCGGCCTCCCGGCTGCCGTTGAGCATGTCCTGCCGCCACAACTGGTCGGTGTCGAACGACAGCGGCAGCGGGTTGCCGCCGTAGAAGACGTTGACCTCGCCGCCGGGGTCGATCGCGCCGGGCTGGTCGGCGGGCACGCCCACGGCGACGTCGTCGAAGGAGTCGTTGTTGAAGTTCCCCATCGTCACGGACGCGCCGAACCGGTCCCCGGCCGCCGCGACGCCCTCGACGAGGGTCTCGTCCTGGTGCAGCTTGCGGATGTCGCCGGTGAAGGCGCCGCCCTCGAAGTGGAGCACGTCGACGGCTCCGGCGTCGGCGACGTTGATGTCCTCGCCGGGCGCGCCGACGGCCAGGTCGCTGCCGGAGCGGCCGACGCGGCCGACGGCGAGGGCGCTGCCCCACTGGTCGCCGGCCTCGACCTCGGCGAAGGGCTGCTTCAGGGTGAGGGTGGCCGAGAGGTTGAGCTCGGAGCCGGTGGCTCCGGAGAGGACGTGCACGACGCCGGAGTCGGCGCGCCCGCCGATCTCGTCGTCGTCCTCCCCGGGGACGCCGATGACCAGCTCGGGTCCGGCGCCGTTCATGAGGTGCCCGACGGCGACGGCGGCGCCGAACCGGTCGCCGGCCTCGGCGTTGCCGTCGATGTTGCCGGCGTTCTGGTGGATGGTCTGGATGCCGCCGGAGCCGGGGCCGTCCGGTCCGCCGTAGAAGACCCGGACGACGCCGGCGTCCTGGGCGCCGCCGATGTCCTCCAGCGGCGAGGCGACCACGAGGTCGTCGTAGCCGTCGAAGTCGAAGTCGCCGATCGCCCTGGAGGCGTCGGCGTGGGCCGCCGCGGCGGGCGGGATCGTGAGCAGCGCCCCGGCGATCATCGCGGCCGTGAGCGCGGCGACGCGTCGCGTTGTGAACATGCGCGGGTACCTCGTTTCCTGAGATCCCGGGCCCCCGCGGGAATGACACCAGGGCCGGACCTGAGGTTCCGCTTCCTTTTACGCATGTTGGGCGCGCCGTTGTCACTTGTGCGTAATCGTGCGTGGATCGTCCGTGATCGCTGGTTGGGCCGTCGTGAGCAGGCGAGGCTGAGGCCCGGCAGGGACGGCTCCGCCTCGATAGCCATCGAGGGCCATCGAGGGCCCTCGATCGCCCTCGATGGCCCCTCGATGGCAGCCGTACGGCTACCGCACCGGCTCGACCCGCGCCGGGATGTGCTTGTGCCAGGGAGTTCCGGCGTACGGGTCGCGGTCCTCGGAGGCGGTGAGTTCGTTCGGCGGGGTGCCGGTCCGGACGGGTTCGCCGGAGTCGTCCGGGTAGGTCAGGCCGAGGCCGTTCGGCAGGGTGATGTGGCCGGGCTGGACGGCGTCGGTGAGTTCGGCGATGGCCTCGACGGTGCCGCGTCTGGTGGTGACGCGTACGGCGCAGCCGGTGGCGATGCCGAGGTCGGCGGCGTCCTTGGGGCTGATGCGCAGGGCGCCGGAGGCGTCGCGGCGGCGCCAGGCCGGGTCGCGGTAGATGGTGTTGGCGGTGAAGGCGCGGCGTTCGCCCGCCGAGAGCACGAACGGGTACGCGGGGTCGGTGGCGGGGCCGTCGCCGAGGGCGGCGAGCTCGGCGAGCAGGTCCGGGATGGCCAGGTGGATCTTGCCGTCGGGGGTGGCGACGCGGCGCAGGCCGTCGTCGTCCTTGTCGAGGGCGTAGACGACGCCGGAGGGGCTGTTCAGGATCGCGTCGAAGAGGTTCTCGCCGAGTTCGAGTCCTTCGCCGATGATGCCGGCCCGCCGTACGGCGTCGGGGCGGGTGGCGGCGACCCGGTGGGCGAGGGGCCAGATCGAGGCGGCGGCCGCCGCGCCGTGCGGGAGGGTGGGGCCGAGGGTGCGGTAGAGGGCGACGGGGGCGACCTTGGCGAGGGCCGGGTCGGCGGTGACGGCCTGGAGGAACGCCTCGGCGAAGGCGGCGCGGCCCCGGGACGCCGCCTCGTGCAGAGGCGTCAGGTCGGGGACGGCGCCGAGGGCCTCGCAGATGCGGGCGTGGATCTCGGGCTCGGGCAGCAGGTCGGTGCCGGGGGGCGGGTCGAGCAGGGGGCGGCGCAGGTGGAAGTAGTTGGCGGGGGCCTCCAGGTTGAAGAACGTGGCCTCCCACTTCTCGAACTGGGAGGGGGCGGGCAGGACGTAGTCGGCCAGGCGGGCGGTCTCGGTCATCGCGACGTCGATGACGACGAGCAGGTCCAGGGCGGCGAGGGCCTCGCGCATGCGCGGGGAGTCGGCGACGGAGTGGGCGGGGTTCGCCGATTCGACGATCATCGCGCGGTAGCGGGCCGGGTGGTCGGTGAGGATCTCCTCGGCGACGACGTTGGCGGGGACCAGGCCGGAGATGATGCGGGCGCCGGCGACGGGGCTGAAGCGGTCGCGTTTGGCGCTCCAGTGGGAGGGGGCGGCGAGCGGCGCGAGCATGATCGGCGGGTTGTTGGTGCCGATGCGGCCGAAGTTGCCGGTAAGCAGGTAGAGGAGGGTGTCGAGGTAGCTGTTGAGTGTGGAGTGCAGGTTCATCTGGACGCCGAGGTCCTCGAAGACGGCGACGCCGTCGGCGGCGGCGATGCGGCGGGCGGTGCCGCGCAGCAGGCCCTCCGGTACGCCCGAGATCTCGGCGTATTCGGCGATCGGCACCTCGGCGAGGACGGCGATGACCTGGTCCAGATCGACCGCGTGCTCGTCGAGCCACTCGCGGGCGATGAGGTTCTCCTGCACCAGCGTTCCGGCGAGGGCGGCCAGCAGCCACGCGTCGGTGCCGGGGCGGGGCGCGAGGTGGATGTCGGCGATCTCGGCGGTCTCGGTGCGGCGGGGGTCGATGACGATCAGGCAGCGGGACGGGTCGCGGGCGATCTTCCGCAGGGTGGGGCGGGCGCGCGGGATGCCGTGCGACTGCCAGGGGTTCTTGCCGATGAACAGCGCGACCTCGCAGTGCTCGAAGTCGCCGGTGGCGATGTCGCCGAACATCTGGTCGTTCACCCAGAACAGGCCGGTCTTCTCCTGGGCGAGCGCGTTTGAGCGGTATCGGGCGCCGAGGGCCCGCATGACGGCTCCGCCGTACGAGCCGCCCAGGTGGTTGCCCTGCCCGCCGCCGCCGTAGTAGAAGATCGTCTCCCCGCCCGCGGTGTCGCGCACGGCCGCCAGGCGCTCGGCCACCTCGGCGATGGCGGTGTCCCAGTCGACGCGTTCGAAGGTGCCGTCCGGGCGGCGGCGCAGCGGGTGGGTGAGGCGGTCGGCGCCGTTCTGGTAGTGGTCGAGCCGCAGTGGCTTCTCGCAGGTGTAGCCCTGCGAGGACGGGTGCGCCTTGTCGCCCCGGATCCGGGCCAGCCGCCTGCCCTCCACCTTGACCTCGACGCCGCAGTTGCACGCGCACAGCACACAGGCGGTCGGCCGCCACTCACCGTCCATCCGAACCCCTCCCGGCCTTCTGAATCCACTTTTGAGACTCAGCGTAAACCCAACCAGAAGATTTGTCTGCTCCCCGATGCCGCGGCCCCGGACCTCCGGGCACACGCCCCGGCTTCCCCTGGTCGGCCAACGGCTCCGCCAGGACGAGTCATGAGAAGGGACCACTTCGGCATGAGCACGTCTATGTGAGGCCATGAATGGGCATCCGGCGCACGCTCTCATGAACCCGTCGTACGGCCACCGCCTATCCTGCGACGCGGGCAATATTGATCATTTCGCTCGGCCGCCGTTTGCCTGCGGCGGACCGTGGCGACGCGTCCGCAGGGCGGACCTCGCGTCGACGCGGCGTCAGCCGCTGCTTCAGAAAGGTGGACGATGTATCCGGACCGGGACACGAGCCGGACGCCTCGGCTTCCGGATCGGTCCGCCGCTCCCCCGCCCCGGCCGCACGAGTCGAGGGCGTCAAGAGCGTCGAGGGCGTCGAGGGCGTCGAGGGCACGGCCCGCAGCCGTCCTGCCCGCCGTGACGGCCGCGGTCCTCTTCGCCACCGTTCCGGCGCTGACCGGCCTCGCCGCGCCCGCCGACGTACCCGAGCGGGCGAACCCCTCTCCGAGCGCCACTCCGTCGTCCGAGCCCGAGCCGAGCCGCACCCCGGCGGCCGAGGGCTCGGATCATCGGGAGACCCCGGCCCCGGAGAGCCCGTCCCCGCTCGCGACCCCCTCCCCCGCCGCCTCCGGAGGCGACGCGGCCACGTCCGCAGGGCCGGGAGTACGCGCGGCGGCCGGAGTGAGGCTCACGCGCCTCGGCACCGATCCGTTCGTGAACGGGGACGGCATCCACCGGAGCGTGGCCGTCGTCGACACCTTCCACTCCGGTTCGACCATCGTCGCCGTCGGCGGGGCCGGGCCGTTCGCCGATGGGGGCGCGACCGGCATCGTCTTCGCCACCTCCGCCGACAACGGGGTCACGTGGACGCGGGGGGTGGTGCCGGGCCTGACCCGCGTTCAGGGCGGGCCGTACGAGCGGGTCGGTCACCCGGTCGTGGGCTTCGACGCGCGACACGACACCTGGCTGGTGAGCAGCCTGGCGGTGAGCGACTCCGGCGGCGGCGCGGGAGTCGTGGTCAGCCGCTCCACGGACGGAGGGCGCACCTGGAGCACCCCGGTGCTGGTGAGCAGCGGAAACGACCCTCACGAGAACTGGATCGTCTGCGACACCACCCCGTCCAGCCCGTTCTACGGCAACTGCTACAGCCAGTGGAGCGACCGGGCGTCCGGAGACCGGATCAAGATGTCGCGGTCGGCGGACGGCGGGCTCACCTGGGAGCCCGCGTCGGAGACCGGCGACCGGGCCTCCGGCGTCGGCGGGCAGCCGGTGGTGCAGCGGGACGGCACGGTGATCGTGCCGTTCGGCGACGAACGGCGGATCCGCTCCTTCCGCTCCGCGGACGGCGGGTCGAGCTGGCGGGCCAGCGTGCCGGTCGCCGAGGTGCGGACGCCCGCGGCGACGGGCCCGCGTACGCCCGCGCCGCCGTCGGCGGAGATCGACGCCGCCGGGCGGGTCTACGTGGTGTGGCAGGACTGCCGCTTCCAGGACGGGTGCGCGGGCAACGACATCGTGATGAGCACCTCGGCCAACGGCATCGACTGGGGGCCGGTGACCCGGGTGACGGACGGCGAAGGCGATCACTTCGATCCGGGGATCGGGGTGGACCGCTCGGCCTCCGACGGGTCGGCCCGGCTCGCCGTCGCCTACCGCCGTCGCTCCGGCTCCGGCTGCGCGCCCGAGACCTGCCGTTTCACGGTCGAGTACGTCACCTCCACCGACGGTGGCGCGTCCTGGTCGGCCCCGGTACGGCTCGCCGGCCCCATGGATCCGTCCTGGCTGCCCGGCGCCATGCGGGACCGGACGGGCGGAGACCGCATCTCCACCTCCGTCGTCCCCGGCGGCAACGCCTACCCCGTCTTCTCGGCCGCGTCCGCGAACTCCGGGACGACGTTCGCCCAGCACATGTTCACCGTCACCGGGGGACTCCCGATCACCGGCGGCACGCCCGCCCCCGCCCCGGCCGCCCCGACGGCGCTGCGAAGGAGGGCGGCGCACGATGCGGGGCCGGGCTGGCATACCATGACTCCCGTTCGCCGCTGGAAGGCCCACCAAGCCCCTCGGACAGGAAAGGCAACATGAGCGAGCACAAGGAAAGCCACCTCGGCAGGCCCAAGTCGTGGATCGCGGTCATCGTGATCTTCGCCGGGTTCCTGATCGGTGGTTACGCGCTGACGGACGGCCCGAACTGGGGCCTGTTCTGGGCGGGCGGTCTGGGCCCGATCGTCGTCGGCGGCATCATCGGCCTGATCGTCGACATCTACAGCGACGTGATTCTGGACAAGCCGCGCACCATCCCGGCCCAGCCCATCAAGTCCCGCTGACGACCGTGATCGGCCGTCCAGCGGCCGTCGGCGTCATCCCGAAAGGCGGCCGGGTCACTCCTTGAGCGCACGGCGGGCCTCATCCGCCCGACGGCGCGACGCGGCCGCCTCGCGACGAGCCTTGCCCTCATCGCGCCGGACGACGCCGAGCCGTCGTTCGACGGCCCTCAGCCGCTCGCGGGCATCCGCCAGGCGGGACTCCAGATCCCCGACGAGTTCCGCCTGCCGCCGATGCTCCTCTTCCACGCGGGCCAGTTCGGCCCGCCATTCGGCGTGGCCGCGCTCGGCCTCGGCGGCGGCCCGCGCGGCGGCCTCGGCGGCGTCCTGACGAGCCTCACGCCGACGTTCCCGTCCGGCGGCCCGGCCTTCCTCCGCCGCCCCCGCCCGCGCGTCGGTCTTCTTCGCGGGCTTCTCCGCTTCGCCGGGCGAGGGGGCGAAGCCGCGGTAACCGGGCGCGCGGACCAGGCGGCCCCGCCGTACCTGATCGGCGGCGTCGGCGTCGACCACCGTGGCGTCGAGGATCTGCTCCACCTCGTTGAGGGCCGCGCCGGACAGCGCCTGGCCGCGTTCCTCCGCCGTACGCCTGACCAGCCGCGACAGGCGCCCGGTCACCGTGGAGCGGCGTGCGGTCAGCTCGGCCAGGGTGGCCGCGTCCTGGTCCCTCCAGGCCCGCCGCAGCCGCTCCCCGACCTCAAGCAGCTCGTCCAGGCCCTCCCGATGGTCGCGGGCCACCTGATTGACGGCCCACGCGGCCACCGTCGGTTTACGCAGCCCGGCGATGGCACGCGCCAGAGCGGCGTCGCCGCTCTCCCGCGCCCGCCGCCGGAGTTCCTCACGAACCGCGACGAACTCCGCCGGCGCCACGCCATAGAGCCGGTCCGCGGCCTCGTCAAGATCCATCGGTGCTGGAAATACCCAGATACGTCCGACCGCACCGCCATGTTCCCCTGTCTCCCATGACGACGCCGAGATCGACCACGGGAACCGCGCCTTCGAGCGCGTCACCGAACGCCTCTGCATGACCAGGACGGGCGTACGGCAGGGCCCAGCGAACCTCCTGCACCGTTACACGGTCAACCTGTCACCGGCGCCGCGGCCGGCGGTCTCGGCAGGCCCACGATCAGGATGAAAAAGAGAGGAACGACTCTGCGAAAGCAGTGCGGGCAATATGAACGCCTTCGATATTGGCTTTGGGACGCAATGTGAACAAGGGCCGCCGATCCAGATGGTCACGGTTCGCTGTATAGAAGGCGTGTTCTTCTGTGGCACCCACACCCAGCTCAATCGCGTTGACCCTGCCGAACCGGCCGTTCATCCAGACGATCCACCACCAGATCCCCAATTGGGGATGCCATAGCCCCTCCGCCACCATGAAAGATCTCCACACCGGAAAGGTGATCTTCGCGTAGGTGCCGAAGAATCCGCAAGCATCGTCCCTCAGCGGCGATTCGAACACCGGAATGCCACCAGGAGACAGGGCGCCGTGCCGGGGTCCGAGGCCGGGGGTTCAGCTCGCCCGGGCGGCCACCTCCGATTGGGTGCCGGTACGCGGCGGCGCGGGCATCACGCCGACCGCGATGCGGGCGTCGATCAGGCCGGGGTCGTCGGTGTACGACAGGGTCGCGCCGAGGGACACCAGCAGGCGGCGCATGCGGGCGTTGTCGGAGAGCATGGCGGCCCTGACCTCGGCGAGGCCCAGGTCGCGGGCGGACTGCAGGAGCATGGTCATCAGGGCCTTGCCGAGGCCGCGGCCCTGCCAGCGGTCCTCCACGAGCAGGGCGATCTCGCCGATGCCGGGCTCGGGCGTGAACATCAGTGAGGCGATGGCGACGACCTGCCCGTCGTGGCACGCGACCACCGTCTGGCCCCGGGTGCGGTCGCAGAGCCGCTCGAAGGCGCGTGGCGGCAGGGCGGGCATGGCGGTGAAGTAGCGGTAGCGGCGGGTTTCCGGGGAGCAGCGTTCGTGCAGGTCGCGTACTGCCTCGCGGTACATCATGGTCAGCGGGCGCACCTGTACCTCGACGCCGTCGGTGAGCCGTACCGGGCGCTCGGAGCCGGTGGTGTGGTCGGCGGGCGGCTGGGCGAGGCGGACCAGGGCGGCGGCGCGGGCGGCCTCGGTGAGCGTGAACGGCAGGCCGGCGCGGCGCAGGCGTACCGCGCGGCGGGGCGCGACCGGGACCGTGAGCAGCGTCGGGTCGGGCAGGTCGCTCATCTCGGCGCCGTACACCCAGCGGGCGTCGTCGGCGCGGAGCAGTTCGCCGAGCACCTCGGGCAGCCGCCAGGGGACGGCGCGCAGCCGGGCGGCGAGCAGCAGGACCCGGGTCGGCTCGTCGGTGAGCTCGTGGGCGGTGGCCGGGACCACCTGGACGCGCCTGCCGCCGGCCTCCTCAAGCGCCAGCCGTACGCTGTCGGTCGAGGCGGGAATGTCGGCGACGAACTCGTCCACGGTGCCGTCGGCGTCCGGATGCACGCTCAGGCCGAGGATGTTCCCTCCCTTGGCGGCGATGGCCGCGGCCAGCGAGGCCAGCCGGCCCGGTCGTTCGTCCACCGTCGTGCGAATCCTCAGGAACCCCATGGCGTCTAACACTCCCTCCGTCCGCTGACAAGACTGCCCCACCACTGTTACGCGATTGCTACACACGAGTGATCGTGCAGTTTCGCCCGGAAAAGTTGGCCAAAAGCCAGCTTCGCAACGCTTTCCGTCGCAAGATGCCGATCAAGGCACGGATAGAGCAGTATTGGCGTTATGACCATGCATGTCCCGCTGTCCGATGACTTCGTCAACGGCGACGTCTCGTTCTGGTACCGCGCGATCGGCCTGCCCGCCCCCGGCGACCCTCTCGACGGCGACCGCGACGCGGACGTGGCGATCGTCGGCGGCGGCTACACCGGCCTGTGGACCGCCTACTACCTGAAGAAGGCGGACCCCGGCCTGCGCGTCGTCGTCCTGGAGAGGGAGTTCGCCGGTTTCGGCGCCTCCGGCCGCAACGGCGGCTGGGTCACCGCCGAGCTCGCCGGCTCCCGCGAACGGTACGCCGCCACCCACGGCCACGACGCCGCCGTACGCCTCCAGCGGGCCATGTTCGACACGGTCGACGAGGTCATCGCGGCCGCGAAGGACGAGGGCATCGACGCCGACATCGTCAAGGGCGGCATGTTCCACGTCGCCCGCAACGCCGCCCAGCAGGCCCGCCTGCGCGGGATGATCGACGACGACCGCGCCTGGGGCTGGCACGAGGAGGACCTGCGCCCGCTCCCCCTCGACGAGTTCACCCCCCGCCTGCGCGTCGCCGGCGCCACCGGAGCCGCCTGGACCCCGCACTGCGCCCGCGTCCAGCCGGCCAGGCTCGCCCGCGGCCTCGCCGCCGCCGTCCGCCGCCTCGGCGTCGACCTCTACGAGCGCACCCCCGTCACCGAGATCGCCCCCGGCGAGGCCCGCACCCCCCGGGGCATCGTGCGCGCCGCCCACGTCGTCCGCGCCACCGAGGGCTTCACCGCGACCTTCCCCGCCACCCACCGCCAGTGGCTTCCGATGAACAGCTCCCTCATCGTCACCGAGCCCCTCCCGCCGGACGTCTGGGACGCCATCGGCTGGTCCGGCAACGAGCTCCTCGGCGACATGGCCCACTACTACATGTACGCCCAGCGCACCGCCGACGGCCGCATCGCCTTCGGCGGCCGCGGCAAGCCCTACCTGTACGGCTCGCGCATCGACCGCCGCGGCCACACCCACGCCTGGACCGTCGAGGCCCTGTGGAACCTGCTGATCGCCATGTTCCCCGCCGCCTCCGGCGCCAGGGTCGCCCACGCCTGGTCAGGCGTCCTGGCCGTCCCCCGCGACTGGTGCGCCACCGTCGGCCTCGACCCGGCCACCGGCCTCGGCTGGGCCGGCGGCTACACCGGCCACGGCGTCGCCACCGCCAACCTCGCGGGCCGTACCCTCCGCGACCTCATCCTCGGCCACGACACCGACCTGACCGTCCTGCCCTGGGTCAACCGCCGGGTCCGCCCCTGGGAACCCGAGCCGCTGCGCTGGCTCGGCGTCCACGCCATGTACCGCCTCTACCGGGTCGCCGACGCCCGCGAGCGCGCCGGCCTGTCCCGCACCTCGGCCCTGGCCCGCCTCGCCGACAGACTCACCGGGAGATGAACCGTACTGCGACTGCCACCTGCGAACCGCCGGGCCCGAACCTAGAGCCGTAGAGGCAGAGGTGCACAAGTCTCGCCTCCTCCGTACCGCCGACACCCGAAAACACATCGGCCTCCCCAAAACCTCAATTGCGGCCTACATCGCCCCGCGCTTAACGGGAAATAGCCGGGTTGCGGCGACATGCGGGCAATCGACTTCGGTCTTCCACAGAATTGCCATGGTTACGGCGAGGCACGATCGTGCCGACCCCGAGCGCTATAATGAATGATCAGAGAAGATGACTGCCACCGCCAAATCATGCTATTTAGTATTATCGACATCAAGCGACACTTCTCTGCGTTCTCATAGATCATGGCCTCATCGCCACGCATAAGGGGCGAACGTGACCGATCGGCAAGACGGGCACGAGGAGACGGTCGGGGACCGGCTTCGCCGTGCACGCCAAAGTACGTTTGTAGGCCGAGACGCCGAAAAATCCGCCTTCCTGAACGAGGCGGTACTCGCCGCGGAACCCCGTCGCCACGTACTCCACTACTACGGGGTCGGCGGCATCGGAAAGTCCTCCTTGCTGGACGAACTCGCCGCGATCGCGCGGGCCCGCCAGGGGGTGGTCGGCATGGCGGTCGCGGATCGGGTCACCTCGCCCATCGACCTCATCCGCGCGTGGCGCGCGCACCTTCCCGCCAAGCCCTTCCGCAGGCTTGACGCGCATCTCCGCAGCTACGACGAGATCGCCGCGCGGGTTCGGCCCGTCGCGGCCCCGCTGCTCCGAGGCACCCTCAAAGCCGCGGAGGCGGCGACCGGACCGCTGGGCGCCTTCGTCAGCGGCGCCATCGGTGAGGAGCGCCTGCGCAATTTCCTGTCCCAGGTTCTCAGCGGCAAGGAGGCGACCGCGTTCCTCCACGGGCCCCGCGTCATCACCGACGAGTTCTTGGACGGGCTGGCCCGAGCCGGAAGAATCCAGCGGATATTCCTGTTCATCGACTTCTACGAGGTGATCACGTCCGAGAGCGATCGGTGGATACGCGAAGCACTGGTGGAGCGCATGCCCACCACCACCGTGCTGATCACCGCAGGGCGCGAGCCGTTGCACGCCGTCGACGCGCTGTGGTCGGATTACGCTCGCGTCATCGGCCAGTGGGAACTGCAGCCGCTGTCCCCGCGAGAGATCGGACACTACCTCGACCGGGTCGGCGTTCTTGACCGGCAGGTACGGCACGCGCTGGCGACCTTCACGGGAGGGCATCCCTGGGCTCTCGAACTCACGGTGGAGGCCGCCGCCCTGCAAGCCGGGGAGCACGCCCCCATCAAGGACATCGGCGGGCTCGCGTACGTCCGAAGCCGGGTCGCACAGCGTTTCCTCCGTGAGCTCGACGACAAGGACGCCTTGTTGCGGGAGATCGTTGAGGTCGCGTCCCTGCTCTCGTCCTTTGACGAGGACATCCTCCGGCACCTCGTCGGCTCGGATGTCCGCGGCCATCTGGAGGAATTGTCTCGGTACAGCTTCCTCGCCTTCCACGACGACCAGAAGCCGGCGCTGAAGGACATGGTCCGGGAGGTGATCGAGGAAGAGTTCCGCCGCAGGAGCGGCCGGCGCTGGGCCGAGGCCCGGGCCAGGGCGGCGGAGTACTACCGGCGACGGTGCATGGACCTGGAGCCGATGAGCCTGGAATGGCGGCGGCCCTTCCACGAGTGGCTCGTGCACACCGCAGCGGTGGATCCGCCGCGGGCGTTGGACCTCTTCGAGGAGACGGTACGGCCGTTCCCCGTCCGGGTGTGGGCCGCGCACTGCGGCGCGACCTTCGAGGTGATCGAGGCGGCCCCGCGGACGGCCGACGATCCCCGCGTGAAGCTGTATCGCGGCCAGCTCGCGTACGCCGCCAACGACCTCGCCACCGCCCATCGCACGTTGAGCGCCGTCATCCGGGCGCGGGGCGGCTCACCGGGCCTGCGCCTCAGCGCGTACAGCGGGATCATAGATCTGGATCACCGGCGGGGAAGCGTCCAGGCGGCCATCGAGAACGCCCTCAGCGCGCTCGATCTCGCGGTCCGCGAAGGCTTCGAGGACTACGCCGCGCTCTTCGCCGCCAAGGCCGCGGAGATGTACGGCGTGGCCGGCAGCCGCCCGAAGGTACTGGCGTACTCGTCGATCGCCCGGACGCATCTGTCTCGGGTCTCCGAGCCGCTGATGGCGGGACACGTGTCGCTTCTGCTGGCCCACACGATGCTCTTTCTCGGCGACTTCGCCCAGGGACGCGGGGATCTGGAGAACTGCCTGGCCAACTGGACCGCGGCGGGACACGAGTTCGGCGTCGCGCTCGCCCACAGCAGCCTGGGCTGGCATGGCTGGCTGGTGGGGCGAATCGCGCAGGGCATTGAATATTCCACGCTGGCATATGACTATTTCGTGGAGACCGGGGACGACCATCATCGCGGCCTCGCCGCTCTCAATCTGGCTGAACTTCATCGGCACAAGAAAGATCTGGATGAATCGATTTCATGGAGTCAAGAGGCCATCAAGCACCTTTCCGGCGGCGAGAGCCGCCTCTACCAGGCGATCGCCACCTACCGGCTGGGCCGGGCCCAACTCGACCGTGGCCGTCCCGACCTGGCCGTCCCCCTGCTGGAAAGCGCGCTGGAGCTGGAGGAGTCCGTTGGTGAAGCGTACTCGCTGGGACTCTGCCTGCTGAACCTGGCCGAGGCGTACATCGCCGTATCCGACCCGCGTTCCGCGCCCACGCTGGAACGGGCCTCCGCCAACCTCGGCGCCTGCCACAACGCCCACGGACAGCTGGTGGGCATGCTCTGGTCCGCGATGCTCGGACGGGACCTCGATCCCACCGTCGACGCGCGGGAGACATTTCACCGGTGCGGCGCGCTGGCTCATGAATCCGGATTCCACGATCTCGAGTCGGTGGCCCGGATGCAATGGGCCCTCGAAGCGCTCCGCTGGGACCCCGCCGCCCTGGTCGGGGCGGAGATGGCCCGGAGCATTCTCGCGGCGTGCCGGTTCAGCCCGTATCTCGCCGACGACATGTTCGCGCGATATCAGGCGGCGATGTCGCCGTATCCGGAGGATCGGCGCAGGACGACCGCCGCCGAACTCAAAGAAACGCTTTTTTCCCACCCCGAGATACTCGACGCGGACCGACGACGACGCCGTGCGGAGGGGGATCCGCGGCTCGGCCCCCCGATGGCGACCAGGGAATTCACCGAGTGGAGGTCCACATGACGCAGGACGTGAAGGGGAAGGTCGCGTTGGTGACCGGGGCGAGCCGGGGGATCGGACGGGCGATCGCTTCCCGTCTCGCCGCCGAGGGGGCGCTGACGGTGGTCAACTATCTGGTGGACCGTGCCGGTGCCGAAAGCACCGTTACCGGCATAGAGCGCGAGGGTGGCCGCGCCATCGCGGTACGTGCCGATGTCGGCTCGGCGAGGGAGGTGAGCGAGATGGTGGAGACCATCCGGGCGGCCTTCGGCAAACCAGTGCAGATCCTCGTCAACAACGCGGGAGTCATTCCGAACAATACCGGTTGGCGCACCGAGACGGCGGACACTCTGCTCGCGGCGTACACCACGAACGTCATGGGTTCTCTGTTCTGTTCCCAGGCCGTGATCGAGGGCATGATGGACGCGCGCTGGGGCCGCATCATCAACATATCCAGCATTTATGGCGAAAAGTCCTCGCCGTATGTGCTCTCGTACTCGCTGTCCAAGGCGGGGATGGACGCGATCACGAGGGCGCTGGCCGTGGATTGCGGCGCTTGCGGAGTGACGGTGAACTCCGTGGCACCGGGGAACGTCGACACCGAGATGACCCGGCGGGCCGGAAGCGATTACGTCTCGCAAATCGAGCAGAGGACGCCCGTCAAGCGCCTGGGAACCCCCCGGGAGATCGCCGAGGCGGTGCTCTTCCTGTGCGGCGCGGCCTTCCTCAACGGAACCGAACTGGTCGCCGACGGAGGGCTTCGCCACACCTGACTCAGCTCAGGCCGAGTCGATGGAGCCGTGCCTCGGCCGCGATGATCTCATCCGTCAACCGCCGGCCGTTCTCCTCGATATCCCGTAGCGGAACCGCCCAGCCGCGAGGCTTGTCACGATGCGTGTGGAGCAGCCCGGTTTGGACGGCTTCTTGTGCGTAGGCGAGCAGACGTGGCGTGACGTATCTCTCCAAGCCAAGGGGTCCGCTGCCAAGACCGGTCTCCAGTTGTGCCACCAGGGGGATGAGACGGCACAGCAGGCCGATCGCGTCCAACCGGGGTCCGGCGTACGCCGGCACCCTGGAGCGGAGGATGGGAGCCTTGGCGAGCGCCTGGCGCGCGGCGCTGAAGGAAAGATCTCGTGCGCCGAAACGCACCGAGGGCACGCGGAGATAGGCCAACGCCCCCAGGCAGAGGACACAGGGTTCGAGCGATGTGACGATCACACACCCTGATCGGGCGATCACGGGCAGCTTCGCCAAGGTGAGCAGTTCCGCATGAGCGAACACGTCATCGGGAAGCCCGCGGGAGCGATTGCCCGCCGCCGCCAGCACCGTTCCATCCGTGCGCATGGCGACCGCGCCGACGCCCCATCCCCCCGCGGCGTACGATGCCCATGCCTCGTCGATCACCCATTCCCAGACGGCCGGGAGGTCCACCCGGTCCTTACGTCCTCTGATAGTGGTAGGGGGCGTCCGCGAAGATTCTGATCCACGCGCTGACCTCGAAGTCGTGGTGGCCCCGGCGCTCCAGATGCTCGATGACGGCCGCCGCCAGATCCGCGGCGATCCGCGGGGCGACCCGGGCCCGATGCCCCTCGGAGTCAGGAGCCGAGTCCAGTTCGAGATCGACGTCCTTCCTGTTCCGGGTGACCGCGTTCTGCGGAACGATCTCCAAGGAAACATAATCAGGGTTTTCGGAGTAATGCTTGGCGATGATCTCGATCAGGCTGTCCACCGCACCCGCGAGGTCCTCCTCGGCGAACCTGTCTGTCCGATATTTCACATCAAGATGGGGCAAGGTCGTAAATCCTTTCGTGATCAGAGTGGCAACCGATGACCATGTCTTCTACCGTGAAAACCACCTCGCCACTCTGGATCATCTTAAGCATGCACGCCCGAAGGGCGAGCAACTGGCCGTCGTCAAGATCCGCAGGATGCGAATGACACCACAAAGACAATAGTCGCGCACAGTCCGCTCTGCTCACAAGAAGAGACCGCAGACGATCGGGTCGGCACTCCAAGTCGTCACGATCGAGGCCTGGCCGATAGGTGGACACCAGCCTGGCGATCGTGAACTTCGCTCCGTTTTCAGAAAGAGCACTTTCTACCTTTTCTGCGACCAGTCCGGTTCGCACCCCTTCCGGCGTCCGGCGAACGGCACTGCGGAGAAGAAAGGAACACGAACCGGCGGATCTCACCACTATCGCCAGGAAAGCCGCTCGACTGGCCAACCACCTTCCCAGAAGCACTCGCCAATCCGCGCTGTAGTACAGGACGTGCGCCAGCACGACCGCCGTGCCGGACGGCAAGGATCCGAACGGGTGCTCATCCATGTCGGCGGCGATGGCGGTCACGTCGCCGCACACCCGCCGCAGCCGCCGTCGCGAGCGGGTCAGCAGTCCGCGATCGAGGTCGACCAGGACCCAACGCTCGATGTCAGGCAGCCGACGGCAGAGCCGGTACGCCAGCTCCCCGTCCCCGGATCCGACATCGATCACGGTGTCCAGGCGGCTCGTACCGGCCATCTCGGCAATCGTCTCCGCGGCCCGCCGCTTGGTCGCGGTCAATTGGCCGAGCGCGACCAGGCCCGCCGCGTGCGCGTAGTCGGAATGGCGGTCTCCGGCCAGGGCGAACACCTCGGATGGCTATTCAGCGAGAATCATCGAAGACTGAACCCTTCTCAACCTGGCCAGAAAGGTCGGACTGGGCCCGCCTGACGTTGGCCGGAACACGGCCACCCCGCACTGTGGGCCGGCCTGGGATGCGATGGCCAAGGCCGCACATACCTGTCCTTACCGGCAAGCTTGAGGTTGACAAGGGTTTACCGCACCCGCACATATAGCACGCCCGGCACCGCAGCTCAATGCCCCGATTCGGCGGCGCCGCGATTCGGCCCGGCATAATGGTCCGCCCCACGGATGTTTCCCCGGCTCCGCCCGCGCGTCGCGGAGGTTCACCGGCCGCCGGGTCCGGCAACCGGCGCCTCCGACACCCCGCTCGCGGGCGAGGCGGGCCGCGAATCCTCACGCCCCCACCCCTCTCCGTCCAATTCCATCGACACAATCGATAAATACGGCCACCCCAAAGAGGACCTTCCCTCATGGACCTTCCCATCGGACACCCTGCAGGTTAATGTCTTACATCGAGATGTCCGGCATGATGTTGAATTCTGATAATCCATATGTGAGCCGACTCGTCGACTCGTTCACGGCCCGCGATGACAAAGCGGCCAGGAAGGCAGTGACCGAAATCCTGCACGAGAGCGGCGGGCGGTCCCTTTCCCCTCGATGGCATCCGCTCGGGTTCTTCGTCGTCCATCTCGCCAAGGACAGGGAAGGACGGCGCTACTCCATCCATTGCTGGCCGGAGCATGAGAGATCGACGCAGGATCCGGCGTGGCTCATCCACCGCCATCTGTGGGACCTGGAGAGCATGATCCTTGCCGGGGAACTGCGAGACCGGCAGTACAGCGCGGCGGAGGACGTCGGATCGGAGGCCGATGGGCCGCTCTACATCGCCGAGTCCGCCGATGCCCGACTGTCGATCCTGCGGCGAACCGACCGGAGAGTCGCCCTCGACGATCTTGGCGCCCAGGACTGGCGGGCCGGCACGTGGTATCGCATCGCGGCGAACCGCTTCCACGAGAGCATCGTCGACCATGACGCTTCCTGCCTCACGCTGGTGCGCATAGGCGAGAGGGTCCGGCCGAACTCCGAGGTGCTCGGCCAGGAGGACGCGCCCGCCTCACTGACCTATGCCGCCAGATCGTTGCCCCTACGCCAGGCGGGTGAGCACATCGGCGAATGCCTGAGGAGGGCGCCCACCGGGCGATAGGGCGCCGGGCCCGGTCGTCGCACCCCGCGTACGCCTTCGAGATGATGTGGCTGACCTCGTGGAGAAGATGGAGGCAGACATGTCGGATGTGCTCTTTCGCGGCGGCCGCGTGTTCACCGCGTCCGGGCCGGACGCCGCCGCGTCCGGGCCGTTCGACGGTGCGGCGCTGGTGCGGGACGGGCGGATCGTCGCCGTCGGAGCCGAGGATGATGTCGTGCGGCGGGCCAGGGAGGCGGGCGCGGGCCGTACCGAGACCGTGGATCTCAAGGGTGGGCTGCTGGTGCCCGGGTTCGTGGACGCGCACGTGCATCCGGTGCAGGCCGGGTTGGAGCGCGCCAGGTGTGAGCTGTCCGAGGTGTACGGCCTGCCCGCCTACGTCGAGCGGGTGAAGGCCTATGCCGCGGCCAACCCCGGCAGGGAGTGGATCGACGGCGGCGGCTGGCATATGTCGGCGTTTCCCAACGGGTTGCCGCATCGCCGCCACCTTGACTTTGTAGATCGCCCCGTCTACCTCGTACAGCGCGACCACCACGCGGCCTGGGTGAACACGCGGGCCCTGGAGATCGCGGGAATCGACAGGAACACCCCCGACCCGCCCGACGGCCGCATCGAACGCGATCCCGACGGCACCCCGAGCGGCGTCCTCCACGAGGGGGCGATGGACCTGGTCGGCCTGCTCACCCCGCGCCCCACCGCCCAGGACCTGCTCGACGCCCTGCTCGACGCGCAGCGCCACCTGTTCTCCCTCGGCATCACCGGCTGGCAGGACGCGATCGTCGGCTCGTACGCGGGCTCGGACGACCAACTGCCCACCTACCTCACCGCCGCGTCCTCGGGCGCGCTGAAGGCGCGGGTGGCCGGCGCCCTGTGGTGGGACAGGACGCGCGGCGCCGAGCAGATCGAGGAGCTGAAGGACCGCCGCGCCCGGGCCGAGGGCCTGCCCACGTTCGCCGCAGGAAGCGTGAAGATCATGCAGGACGGCATCCCGGAGAACTTCACCGCCGCCGTCATCGAGCCGTACTGCGGTTGCGGCGGCGAACGCGGCATCTCCTACGTGGACCCCGCCCTGCTCAAGGGCCACGTCGCCGAACTCGACCGAGAAGGCTTCCAGGTGCACTTCCACGCCATCGGCGAACGCGCCGTACGCGAGGCCCTCGACTCCTTCGAGAACACCACCTCGGCCAACCGCCACCACATCGCCCACCTGCAGATCATCGAGCCCTCCGACGTACCCCGCTTCGCCGCCCTCGGCGTCACCGCCAACCTGCAGCCCCTGTGGGCCTGCCACGGCCCCCAGATGGACGAGCTGTGCATCCCCTTCCTCGGCGAGGAACGCTCACGGTGGCAGTACCCCTTCGCCGACCTCGTACGGCACGGCACCCGCCTGGCCGCCGGAAGCGACTGGCCGGTCTCCTCCCCCGACCCCTTCCAGGGCATGCACGTGGCCGTCAACCGCACCACACCCCCCGACGACCCGGTCGACGCCGCCTACCCCACCGCCATGACCCCGTTCCTGCCCGGCCAGGCCCTCGACCTGGCCACGATCCTGACGGCGTACACGGCGGGCTCGGCCTGGCTCAACCGCTCCCCCGCAGGAGTCATCGCCGAAGGCCGCCCCGCCGACCTGGCCGTCCTCGACCGCGACCCGTTCCGCCTCGACCCGGCCGACATCTGGACCACGAAGACGATGATGACCTTCGTAGGAGGCGAATGCGTGCACGAGTAAACCCTCTCCGCCCGCAAGCCGACCGATCCAGGGGGCCGCCGACACGCATCGAGATCACCCTTCACGGCGAGCCGGAGAACGACCGGCGCCCCGGGGCGCCGCAGCCCATGCCCGCCCGGCCATTCGCGTTCCAACCCGCCGGCCGTACCCGCATCGTGCTGACGGACGACTCGCGGGGCCCGTAAAGGGTTTCGCCCTCGGCCAGCTCACCCACCTGGTCCGCCGGTGGAGCGGCGACCCGTGCCGTCCCGACATCGGTGACGCGCACGGTGTACGTGACCGTGACGCCGTCGGCCACGGCTGTCGCCACGATCTTGCGAATGATCTGGTCGACGTCGGCCCACAGGTCGAAGGTCATCTCCATTCCGGACAGGTCGACCTTGGTCTCCTCCAACCCGTCGGTGTCCCGGTCAAAGGCGAACGTGCCGGTGTACCGGGTAGTCGCCACTCCGTCGACGCGGTCGCCGCCGACGGCCCGCGCGTCCTTCGACCGGCTGATCGCGCGCACCGTCGTCACCAGATCGAACTGCTTCGCCCAGCCCTCCACCTCGATCGGCTGGGTATTGGCGCAAGTGTCGAGATCGAGAATGCCCGCCCTGATCCATGGCTTGCGCGACTTGACCGGCCCTTGCAGTGAACTGGAGTGCACATAGACGGTGTCGCCGATCATAATCACCCGGTCGCCACTAAGCCCCGGCCAGTTCTCCGTCTTGACCGCGACATTCGCGGCGCGCGGCGGACCGTCCTGATAAACCACACGCCCGGTAACCCGGCGCCGCTCGCGCCCCCGTTCGACGACCAAATCCGCCACCACGACGTAACTCCCGGCCGTTTCCACACGCTGTGCAATCAGCCGCAGCATCTCCTGGGGAGTCCGTGCCGTATTCCGGGAGGTTCCCGCCGTGGTTCCTGCCGTGGTGGACGGTTCCGCGGAGCCGCACGCGTGGAGCATCAGCGCGGTGACCACAACCCCAATGCCGACAACGATGCGATGCACGCCCTTCCCCATCCCCTCGTATTTCATTCACCACAACTTTCAACCCTGCCCGACCGGTTGGCCTGAACCACGGGATGGGCCGCCGGTTTATCACCACCAAGTACGCCGATGCACCGCCGCCACCATCACCGACCGGAGGACAACGAGGGGAATCCCAATGACCAGTGCTCCCGCACAGCCGTCCCGAAACGGTATTCGCACTGCACGGACACCCAGCCGCGTCGGCCGGTCACGGGCCAATAGTAGAGGTAGAACAGAGCGAATTACCCGGGAATTCCGAGTGCCGAATTCACCCTCAAGCCTCCCGCTCAGCAGGACGATACGAGGTCCCCGACGCAGCGGGTCAGACCGGCGGCAGGACCGACCGGCCACGATGCGGGCAGCCCGCGTCGTGGCCGGCGGGACGGCCGGCCTACGCGAGGCCCGCCTGTACGAATACGAGAGCTTCCCCGACGGCGGCAAACGCCCCTCCGCCCGACCGTGATGACCTTCGTCAACGGCGAACGCGTGTACCAGTGACCGGCGCCCGCGGCCGACAGGCGCGGCGTTCCGCCGAGTGCCGAGACGGCGGCGGGATCAATCACGATCACGGCCGCCTGCCCGTATCGGGAAATCAGCCCTACCACTTGCGCTCGTTGACCGACGCTTTTCGCGATCTAGACTCTGAATCGAGCTGGCAGACTCGAAACGAGGTCCTCTCATGCGCGTACGGCTCGGGCTCGCCGTGCTGGGCACGGCGACCGCCACCACGCTCACACTCGTCCCCACCGCCGCCAACGCAGCGCCACAGGCCGCCGACGCCACGTCCCGGACCGGGGCAGCGAGCTCCAGGCCCGTACTGGTCGGCGCGCGCAGCGGCTGGGTGAGCACCGGCGTCTACGTCGAGCGAGGCGAACGATTCTCCATCCGGTACCGCAGCGGCAGGTGGACGGTGGACAGCCGCAGCTTCCCCTGGGTCGGCCCGTGGGGTTACTCCTGGCGCACCGACGAGAAGATCTTCCAGGGCTGCAAGGTCCGCGACGACCGCACGTACGGCACCCTGCTCGGCACCATCGGCAGGCACGGCAACATCTTCGTCGTGGGCAAGGGCAAGCGCTTCTTCGCCACCCGCAGCGGCGTCATCCGCCTGCGCATCAACGACGCCGACAACTGCCTGGGCGACAACGCGGGGGCCGTCCGCGTCTCGGTACGCGTGCTGGAAGAGGAGGAGCCGGCCTAGCGAATCGTCCTGGCCTCCGCGAAGGCCGGGGCTCCGTCCCGCCGGGTAACGCACCAACGCCCTCACTCGGCGTCGCCCGCCCACCCGCCGTCCCCCATCGGTGCCGTCGCCGGTCTGCGGTACGGACGGATCGCGAACTCGGCGGGCGGGCGACGCACGCGCCGATCACTCGACGCCCCTCCCCGGTTCGTCCAGGGACAGGGACGCCCACACCACGTGCCCGACGGCCGGACCGCCCTCGCGGCCCACCTCGTCGGCCACAGCCGCGACCATGAACAGCCCACGGCCGCCCTCGCCGAACAGGACCGGCTCCCCGGGCCGGGGCAGGCGGGGAACATCCCCTCCGCCCGTGTCGTACACCAGCACGGCCGGAAGGTGTCAGCATGGACGCAGATGCAACCAGCGCGGATGGCACGGCATCGAGGACGCTCACGCCCCGGGACTGCGCCGTGCTGCTTCGCGTCCTGGACGCCGAGGAGGCGGACGTGAAGCGTCGTCAACTGCTGTTCGAACTCGCCCTTGCCCTTGGCGGTACCCCCGCCCTCACCCTGCTCCGTCACCTGTCTCCCGCCGAGTTGGAGCGCCTGGGGGGCGTGCTTCACTCCGCAGGGCGTGTGGACGAGGAGGCCGTGGCCGCGATCGAGAAGATCACCGAGAGATGCCGGCGCCTGGACGACGTTCACGGTCCTGGCAAGGTGCTTCCCGTTGTGGAGCGGCAACGGGTCCTCGTCGCCGATCTTCTCCATCAGCGGAGTCTGCTCCCCAACCTGCGGCAGCGACTCCTGGTGTCCTACGCTCACCTCACCCAGTTCGCCGGCTACCTGCACTACGATTCCGTGGATCACACGACGGCCCGGCAGCGTTACGGGCAGGCGCTCGAAGCAGCCCACGAGATCGGTGACGCCACTTTTCTCACGTACCTTCACACCAGCATGAGCAGCATGTGCGTCTACCAGAAGCGGTATGGCGAAGCGCTTGATCACGCCTTCGCCGGGGACGGGTGGGCGCGTCGAAGCGCGAGCACGCTCATGCGCTCACTCCACTCAATGAACCTCGCCCACGCACTGGCGGCGAACGGGCGAGTGCCGGACAGCGAGCGGGCCGTCGCCGCCTCCTTCCAGCAGGCCGAACACCCGAGATCCGAAGCCGACCCCGGCTACGTCTACTGGTGGCTGCCCTACGAGATACACACCGTCGCGACCGACTGCATGCTGCGTTGGGGCCGCCCGGACTCGGCGATCGACGCCGCCCAGCAGACACTCGCCAAGTCCATAGACCGTACGCTCCTGCATGGCCAGACGCTGCTGCTCTGCGCCAATGCCCTGATCCAGAAGCGCGAGATTCCAGCCGCCACTTCGATGATCAAAGATGCGGCGCACCTCACCGCTCAGCACACCTCGGCCAGGATTCCCGATTCGGTACGCAAGGTGCGTAGTCTCCTCAACCCCTGGTCGGGGAACAAACACGTGCGCGACCTCGATGAGGAACTCCGCTCCCTGGGCATCGGCATCCCGGCCTCAGCCTGACCCGGCCGACGCCCGAAGAGCCAGCCGAAGGTCACCGAGGGGTGGTGATCGTGCCGACCTGCAGGCCGTCCGGCATGAGGTCGAGCGGGCGTTCCGCCTGCTCTCGCCGCTCGGGACCGCCGAACTCGGCGAAGCGCCCCGGTCCGGTAGGGCCCGCTGCGCGTCCGAGAGGGATCGGGGAACCGCGGTCCGGCTGTCCGATCAACGCCGACGTCGAGATGCTCGGAGAACGGTGGTCGTTGCTCGTGCTTCGCGACGTCATCCTTCGCGACCGCCGCCACCTCCGGGCGCTACTCACCGGGTCGATCGAGGGCATCACCATGCCGAGGTCAGACGCCTTCCGAAGCGTCCAAGCCGCTGCGATAACGGTCGCGGGTCGCGGCGTCGATGAAGGCCGCGTCGAAGGAGTTGGCGGCGAGGGTCGTCAGAGCGGTGGCGTCGAGGCCGAGTTCGTCGTGGAGGGCGCGGTAGTTGTCGTCGGCGTACCCGCCCACGTAGGCCGGGTTGTCGGAGTTGATTGTCACCATGAGGTTCTCGCGGAGCATCGTCGGCAGGGGGTGATCCCGCAGCGAGGGGACGATGCCGAGCCGTACGTTGGACAGCGGGCAGACGGTCAAAGGGATGCGCTCGTCGCGTAGGCGGGCGACCAGGGCCGTATCCTCCACCGCGCGGATGCCGTGGTCGATTCGCTCGGCGCCGAGGAGGTCGAGGGCTTCCCGGATGTAGGCGGGCGGCCCCTCCTCTCCGGCGTGGACGGTACGGCGCAGCCCCTCGGCGGCGGCGATGTCGTACACCCGGCGGAACAGCGACGGCGAGTGGCCGACCTCGGCGGAGGCGAGGCCGATGCCGATGAAACGCTCGCGGTGCCGCCGCACGGCCGCGCGGAGCACCTGCTCGGCCTCCTCGGGCCCCCTGTCGCGCACGATGCACAGCAGCAGCGCCGCCGACACGCCAAGGCTTTGCTCGCCGACGGCGATCGCCGCCGTGAGCCCGTCGAAGACCGCCTCCATCGGAACGCCCCGGGCCAGATGCGACTGCAGGTCGAAGAAGATCTCGGCCCGGCGCACCCCGTTGTCCCTGGCGCGGCGCAGGTAGGCGAGGGCCAGGTCGTAGAAGTCGCGCTCGGTGCGGAGCACGGCCATGTTCTCGTTGAGGATGTCGAGGAAACTCTGCAGGCCGCTGAACCGGTAGCGGGCACGCAGCCCTTCGACGTCGGGCACGGGCAGCGCGATCCCGTTCCTCTGGGCGAGTTCGACCACGAGTTCCGGTTCGAGCGTGCCCTCGATGTGCACGTGAAGTTCCGCTTTGGGCGGCACGTCCCTTGCCCTCCCTTCTTCCACGCTCTCGCATGGCGATTATCTCTAGCACGCGGGGTACGGCGTCACGACGGCCCCGCCCGTCCGCCGGCGCGCCTTCTCGTCGACCGCCGCAGAGCGCCGCCGACCGTACCGTTCCAGACCGGTCCAGGCCGGGCAGCCGACCGGCCGGGATGGCGCAGCCCTCGAAGGCGGCCCGGTAGAGCAACGAAATCCCCCGGCCATTCCTAGAAAGGATGACCGGGGGATCTTCGCACGTGGCCGGTTTCGCGCGGGCGCGGCAGGACGGCCCCCTGGGTGAGTAGTCGGTCTACTGCCAGGGGGAGCGGGAGGCCCGCAGGCGGTCCAGGGCCTCGGCGAGGATGGCGGCGCCGTCCTTGTCGCTACGCCGTTCCTTCACATAGGCCAGGTGAGTCTTGTACGGCTCGTTGCGTGGCGGCGCGGGCGGATTCGCACGGTCCTGGCCGGCGGGAAGGCCGCAACGGGGGCAATCCCACAGCTCGGGGATGGCCGCGTCGCTGGCGAAACTCGGGCGCGTCTCGTGCAGGTTGGCGCACCAGAACGAGACCCGTACTCGTGGCGCCGCCTCGCCTCGCTCGGCCTCCCCCATTGGACCGGCACCGACACGGCTGCCACGGATCGCGTTGCCACTACCCACGGATGTACTCCTCGCTTGGTCGCCCCGCGGACACGGGGAGAAGAATCTTTGTCACGCGTTGTCCGGCCAAGCCCGGCCGGGCGGGGCCTCGCGGGCCGGGCCCGGCTGGACGCCGCCCCCTACGGCCGCAGAAGCAGGCCGAGAGCGATGATGCAGACGAACCAGACGGTCCCGGTGATGATGGTGAGCCGGTCAAGGTTGCGCTCCACCACGGAGGAACTCCCGAACGACGAGCTGAAGCCGCCGCCGAACATGTCGGAAAGACCCCCACCCTTGCCCTTGTGGAGCAAGACGAGCAAGACCATCAAGAGGCTCGACAGGATGAGGGCGATGGAGATTCCGAGTGTCACCGTTGACCTGTTCCCAATTCATGCGCCGAAGCGCGTCCGTCCGTCTGCGTCATCGTCGGCGTGACGATTCAAACCTGTTCTATGAGGGTACGACTTACTGTCAAGCCACACCCCCAAAACCGCCCAGCTAGAACCGTGTTTTCTAGTCGGCGGTCTCGCCCAAGCGACAGATCTTGACGAACTCCGCCGGATCGAGGCTCGCCCCGCCGACGAGAGCGCCGTCGACGTCGGGCTGAGCGATGATCCCGGCCATGTTGTCCGCCTTGACCGATCCTCCATAAAGGATACGTACTTTCTCCGCCACCTCGGCGTCGTAGAGCTCGGCGAGTCGTTCCCGGATCGCCCCGCAGACCTCCTGCGCGTCCTTGGGCGTGGCGACCTCGCCGGTGCCGATGGCCCACACCGGCTCGTACGCGACGACGAGCGTGGCGGCCTGCTCGGCGGTGACGCCCTTCAGCGCCCCGTCGACCTGGGCGAGCGTGTACGCGACGTGGTTGCCCTCGCGGCGGACCGGCAGGCCCTCGCCCACGCACAGGATCGGCGTCAGCGAGTGCCGGAACGCGGCCTGGATCTTGCCGTTGACCAGCGCGTCGTCCTCGGCGTGGTACTGGCGCCGCTCGGAGTGGCCGGCGAGCACGTAGGTGCAGCCGAGCTTGGCGAGCATGGCGCCGGAGATCTCCCCGGTGTACGCGCCCGAGTCCTTCGTCGACAGGTCCTGCGCGCCGTACACGATGCGCAGCTTGTCGGCGACGACCAGGGTCTGCACGCCGCGCAGGTCGGTGAACGGCGGCAGCACCGCGACCTCGACCTTGTCGTGGTCCTTGTCGGTGAGCGCGAACGCCAGTTTCTGCACGTGCGCGATCGCCTCAAGGTGGTTGAGGTTCATCTTCCAGTTGCCCGCGACGAGCGGTTTGCGGGCGGGAGCGCTCACCGGTCAGTCCTCCAACGCCGAGAGTCCGGGCAGGGTCTTGCCCTCGAGGTATTCCAGGCTCGCCCCGCCGCCGGTGGAGATGTGCGAGAAGCCGTCCTCGGGCAGCCCGAGCCGACGCACCGCCGCCGCGGAGTCGCCGCCGCCGACCACGGTGAACGCCTTGGACGCGACGAGCGCCTCGGCGACCGCGCGGGTGCCGCCGGCGAACGCGTCGAACTCGAACACGCCCATCGGGCCGTTCCAGAAGACGGTGGCGGCGTCGGCCAGCTTCGCGGCGAACAGCTCGCGGGTCTTCGGGCCGATGTCGAGGCCCTCCCGGTCGGCCGGGATCGCGGTCGCCTCGACCACCTCGTGCGGCGCGTCCGCGGCGAAGTGGGTGGCGGCGACCACGTCCACCGGCAGCACCAGCTCGACGTCGCGCCGGGCGGCCTCGTCGAGGAACCCGCGCACCTGGTCGATCTGGTCGGCCTGCAGCAGGGACCTGCCCACCTCGTGGCCCTGCGCGGCGAGGAACGTGTAGGCCATGCCGCCGCCGATGAGCAGCCGGTCCACCTTGGTGAGCAGGTTCGCGATCACGCCGAGCTTGTCGGAGACCTTCGCGCCGCCCAGCACCACCACGTACGGCCGCGCGAGCTCGTCGGTGAGCCTGCGCAGCACCTCGACCTCGGCCGCGATCAGCGAGCCGGCGGCGTGCGGCAGCCGCTTCGGCACGTCGTAGACGCTGGCGTGCTTGCGGTGCACGGCGCCGAAGCCGTCGCCGACGTACAGCTCGGCGAGGGCGGCGAGCTTGTCGGCGAACGCGCCGCGCTCGGCGTCGTCCTTGCTGGTCTCGCCCGGCTCGAAGCGCAGGTTCTCCAGCAGGGCGACCTCGCCGTCGCCGAGGGACTCGGCCGTGGCGCGGGCCGAGTCGCCGACGACGTCGGAGGCGAACCGCACCTCGGCGCCGAGCAGCTCGCCCAGCCGCTTGGCGACCGGGGCGAGCGAGAACTCGGGCGCGACCTTGCCCTTGGGACGCCCCAGGTGGGCGCAGACGACGACGCGGGCGCCGCGCTCGGCCAGCGCCCGGATCGTCGGCAGCGACGCCGTGATGCGCCGGTCGTCGGTGATCGTCTCACCGTCGAGCGGCACGTTGAGGTCGGCGCGCAGCAGGACGCGCCGGCCCTTGACGTCGAGCGAGTCGATGGTCTTCATCAGAGGCTGGAACCCACCTTCACGACAAGGTCGGCCAGGCGGTTGGAGTAGCCCCACTCGTTGTCGTACCAGCCGACGACCTTGACCTGGTTGCCGATCACCTTGGTGAGGCCGGAGTCGTAGATGCACGAGGCCGGGTCGGTGACGATGTCGGCGGAGACGATCGGGTCGTCGGCGTAGGTGAGGATGCCGGCGAGCGGGCCCTCGGCGGCGGCCTTGTAGGCGGCGTCGACCTCCTCGACGGTGACCTCGCGGCTGACCGTGACGGTCAGGTCGGTGGCCGAGCCGGTCGGGATCGGCACGCGCAGCGCGTACCCGTCGAGCTTGCCCTTCAGCTCGGGCAGCACCAGGCCGATCGCCTTGGCCGCGCCGGTGGAGGTCGGCACGATGTTCAGCGCGGCGGCGCGGGCGCGGCGCAGGTCCTTGTGCGGGCCGTCCTGCAGGTTCTGGTCCTGCGTGTAGGCGTGGATCGTGGTCATCAGGCCCTTCTCGATCCCGAAGGAGTCGTTGAGGACCTTGGCCAGCGGCGCCAGGCAGTTGGTGGTGCAGGACGCGTTGGAGATGATCGTGTGCTTGGCCGGGTCGTAGATGTCGTCGTTGACGCCCATGACGAGCGTGACGTCCTCGTTCTTGGCCGGCGCGGAGATGATCACCTTCTTGGCGCCGTTCTCGGCGTGCACCTTCGCCTTGGCCGCGTCGGTGAACAGGCCGGTGGACTCGATCACGACGTCCACGCCCAGCTCGCCCCAGGGCAGCTTGCCCGGGTCCCGCTCGGCGAACACCTTGATGGACTTGCCGTCCACGGTGATCTCGTCGGCGGTGGCCTTCACCTCGTACGGCAGGCGGCCCAGGATGCTGTCGTACTTGAGCAGGTGGGCCAGGGTCGCGTTGTCGGTCAGGTCGTTGACCGCGACGACCTCGATGTCCTTGCCGCTCGCCGCTACGGCACGCCAGAAGTTGCGGCCGATGCGGCCAAAGCCGTTGACGCCTACGCGGATGCTCACGGCACGATCTCCTCATGCGTAAGTGGACCGGTTGGGTCCGGAGATTCCTTGATTGCTTCTCAGTTACGAACCCTATCCGGTCCCTATTGGTGTAGACCACCGACCCCCCGAAGGCTCCCCGGAGTCCTCCGGAAGGTCCCGGAGGACCGCGGGAACAGGGCTTACTGCGCCAGCATGTCGGCGGTGAGACTCGCCTCGGTGCTGGCGATTCCGAGGTCCGCGGCGCGCTTGTCCGCCATGGCGAGCAGACGCCGGATCCGGCCCGCGATCGCGTCCTTGGTGAGCGGCGGGTCGGCGATCTGACCCAGTTCCTCCAGGGACGCCTGCTTGTGCTCCACGCGCAGTCTTCCGGCGATCACCAGGTGCTCGGGCGCGTCGTCGCCGAGGATCTCCAGGGCGCGCTGCACCCGCGCCCCCGCGGCGACCGCGGCGCGGGCCGAGCGGCGCAGGTTGGCGTCGTCGAAGTTGGCCAGGCGGTTGGCGGTGGCGCGGACCTCGCGGCGCATCCGCCGCTCCTCCCAGGCGAGCACGCTGTCGTGCGCGCCCAGGCGGGTGAGCAGCGCGCCGATGGCGTCGCCGTCGCGGACCACCACCCGGTCGACGCCGCGCACCTCGCGCGCCTTGGCGTGGATCTTCAACCGGCGCGCCGACCCGACCAGGGCCAGGGCGGCCTCCGGGCCGGGGCAGGTGACCTCCAGGGACATCGACCGGCCCGGCTCGGTGAGCGAGCCGTGCGCCAGGAACGCGCCGCGCCAGGCGGCCTCGGCGTCGCAGGTCGCGCCGGAGACGACCTGGCGGGGCAGGCCGCGCACGGGCCTGCCGTGGTTGTCGATCAGGCCCGTCTGCCGGGCCAGCGCCTCGCCGTCGCGGTGCACGCGCACCACGTACCGGGCGCCCTTGCGCAGCCCGGCCGGCTGGAGCACCAGCACCTCGGCGCGGTGCCCGAACACCTCGCCGATGTCCTTGATCAGGCGCCGGGCCGTGGCGTTGGTGTCCAGCTCGGCCTCGATCACGATGCGCCCGCCCACCAGGTGCAGCCCGCTGGCGAACCTCAGCAACGTCGACACCTCAGCCTTACGGCAGCACGGCTTGAGCACCGGCAGGCGGCTCAGCTCGTCCTTCACCACGCCCGTCATGGCCATCTCGCTCTTCGACCTCCCCCAATAGGCCCCAATGGGCTCTGTTCAGTGTCTCGCACGCCGCCGCCGCGCTGACCAGGTTCAACGGTTCTCATGGAAAATCTCGGCCAGCACCGGGGCAAGACGTCGTGCGTCGTGCCTCGGGGCCCCGCCCGCGTCGGCGACGTCGGCCAGGATCAGCCGTCCGCCGAGGGCCGCCGCGGCCTTCTCCAGCAGCGCCTGCTCCTCCACCACCGACCGGTCGGCGAGCACCACGTCCACGCGCAGGTCGGGGGCGTGCTGCTGAAGCACCTCCAGGTGCTTTTGCGGGGAGAAGCCGTCGGTCTCGCCCGGCTGCGGGGCGAGGTTGAGATTGACCAGCCGCCGGGCCGGGGTGGTGTGCAGGGCCTCGGCGAGCTCGGGCACCATCAGGTGCGGCAGCACGCTGGTGAACCACGATCCGGGGCCGAACACCACCCAGTCCGCCGCCTGTACGGCCCGCACCGCCTCCGGGCAGGCCGGGGGGTCGGCCGGGACCAGCGAGATCGCCTGGACGCGGCCGGGGGTGAGCGCGCAGGCGACCTGGCCGCGCACGGTCGTGATCTCGCCGCCGAGCTCGACCACGGCCTCGATGTCCAGCGGCACCGACGCCATCGGCAGCACCCGGCCGTGCGCGCCGAGCAGGCGGCCCACCCAGTCGAGCCCGGCGACCGGGTCGCCGAGCAGCTCCCACAGCGCGACGATGAGCAGGTTGCCCACCGCGTGCCCGTGCAGCTCGCCTTCGCTGCGGAACCGGTGCTGCACCACCTTGCTCCAGGTCTGCCCCCATTCGTCGTCGCCGCAGAGCGCGGCGAGCGCCATGCGCAGGTCGCCCGGCGGGAGCACCCCGAGCTCGCGGCGCAGCCTGCCGCTGGAGCCGCCGTCGTCGGCGACGGTCACCACGGCCGTCAGGTCCGACGTCACCCGGCGCAGCGCCGACAGGGCGGCGAACAGGCCGTGCCCGCCGCCCAGCACGACGACGCGGGGACCGTCGCCCCGGTCCCGTACGCCGCCGGACGTGCCCGCCGCCGATTCGCGCGATCGCGGATCCCGCGGCGTGAACCCGTCCGCGTGGGCCGTGTCCGTTTCGGGTTCCGTTTCGGGGCCTGTTTCGGGGCCTGTTTCGGGGGCCGTTTCGGGCCCGCCGTCCTGAGGCCCGGCCGTGCCGCTCGGTGGGTCGTTCGGTAAGTCGCACGGTTTCGAGCCGTCCGCTCGCGGACCGTCCGCCGTGGACCCGCCCGTGTCCGACGCGGGTCTCTCGGACCCGTGCGGCACCGGCCCGTCCGCTCGCGACCGGCTCACCGTTGACCCGCTCGCACCGGCTCCGCCGCCTTCTTCAGGCCCGTCCACCGCAGGCTTGCTCACGACCTCGGCACCTCTCTCGCCCGGGCCGCCGCCGACGCCGTCCCGCGCGCCATCGCCGGCCCTCGCCCACGCCCCCAGACCGATCGCCCCGTCGCGACCGGCCCCGCCTTTCGGCATGCTCACACTCCTGGCATCGCCCCGGCCCGGGGCCGGAACCGGGGCTACTCGCGGCCCACGTCCCGGTGGCTCACCTGCACCTCCATCCCGCGGTCGCGCAGCCGGGCGGCGAGTTGCTCGGCCATCGCGACGCTGCGGTGCTTGCCGCCGGTGCAGCCGACGGCGAGCATGGCGTAGCTCTTGCCCTCGCGCACGTATCCGGCGGCCACCACGCCGAGCACCTCCTCGTACGCGTCGAGGAACTCCTTGGCGCCCGGCTGGCCGAGCACGTAGTCGCGGACCGGCGCGTCCAGGCCGGTCATCGGGCGCAGCTCGGGCACCCAGTGCGGATTGGGCAGGAAGCGGCAGTCCACCATCAGGTCGGCGTCGACCGGCAGGCCGTACTTGAAGCCGAAGGAGACGACGTTGACCCGCAGCCCGGGACGGCTCTCGCCGCCGAAGAACGAGACGATCTTGGCGCGCAGCTCGTGCACGTTGAGCGAGGAGGTGTCGATGACCAGGTCGGCGTTGGCGCGGACCTCGCGCAGGATGCCGCGCTCCCTGGCGATGCCGTCCACCAGGCGGCCCTCCCCCTGCAGCGGGTGCGGTCGGCGCACGGCCTCGAAGCGGCGCACCAGTTCGTCGTCGCTGGCCTCCAGGAACACCACCTGCACGTCCACGCCGCGCTGCTGCAGCTCGCCGATGGCGGTGTGCAGGTCGGTGGTGAAGGCGAGGCTGCGCACGTCGACGACGGCCGCGACCCGGTCGGCGGCGAGGTCGACCCGGCCGGCCTCCTCGGCCATGGCGAACAGCAGCCCCGGCGGCAGGTTGTCGATCACGAACCAGCCGAGGTCCTCCAGCGCCTTGGCCGCGGTGCTGCGCCCGGCGCCGGACATGCCGGTGACCACGACCAGCGAGTGGCCGGCGCCCTGGTGCGCGCCGCTCTCCGCCCCCTGCTCCGCGGGCGGGCCGGTGTCCCTGGCGTCGGCTTGGTTGCCCGGTTCCTCGCGGCCCGTCTCTTCCCTGCCTTGCCTCGGCGAAGTCACGTGTCGTCCCCCTTCGTGCTCTTTCCGAGCGCCGCCACGATGGCCTCGGCCACTGCCGGTCCGATCCCGGGCACCTCGCGGATCTGCTCGGCGGTGGCGGCCTTGAGCCGCTTGACCGAGCCGAAATGCTGCAGAAGCGCCCGCTTGCGCGCGGGTCCGAGGCCGGCGACCCCGTCCAGCGCGCTCTCGGTCATACTTTTCGACCGCTTGGCCCGATGGTAGGTGATGGCGAAGCGGTGGGCCTCGTCGCGTACCCGTTGCAGCAGGTAAAGGCCCTCGCTCGAGCGGGGGAGGATCACCGGCTGGTCGTCGCCGGGCAGCCAGACCTCCTCCAGCCGCTTGGCGAGGCCGCACACCGAGACGTCGTCCACGCCGAGCTCGTCGAGGGCGCGCTGGGCGGCGGCGGCCTGGGCGGGCCCGCCGTCCACGACGACCAGGTTGGGCGCGTAGGCGAACTTGCGCGGTTTGCCGGTCTCGGGGTCGATGGGCTCGCCGACGGGGGCGTTCAGCGGGTTGCCGTCCAGTTCCCCGGTGGCCGAGCGTTCCTCCAGGTAGCGGCGGAAGCGCCGGGTGATCACCTCGTAGATGGAGGCGACGTCGCCCTGCCCCGCCAGGCCGCGGATCGCGAAGCGGCGGTACTCGGACTTGCGGGCCAGGCCGTCCTCGAAGACGACCATCGAGGCGACCACGTCGTCGCCCTGGATGTGGGAGACGTCGTAGCACTCGATGCGCAGCGGCGCCTGGTCGAGGTCGAGGGCCTCGGCGATCTCCTCCAGGGCGCGGCTGCGCGCGGTGAGGTCGCTCGCGCGGCGCAGCTTGTGCTGGGTGAGCGCCTCCTTGGCGTTGCGCTCGACGGTCTCCAGCAGGGTCTTCTTGTCGCCGCGCCGGGGCACGCGGATCTCGACCCTGCTCCCGCGCCGCTCGGTGAGCAGCTCGGCCAGCGCCTCGGCGTCGGGCGGCTCGGCGGGCACGAGCACCTCGCGGGGCACGGCGTCGGCGGCGGCCTCGCCGTACATCTGCAGCAGGAAGCGCGCCACGAGCTCGCCGGTGCCGGCCTCCTCGACCTTCTCCACCACCCAGCCGCGCTGGCCCCGGATGCGGCCGCCGCGCACGTAGAAGACCTGCGCGGCGGCTTCGAGCGCGTCCTCGGCGAGGGCGATGACGTCGCAGTCGGTGGCGTCGCCGAGCACGACGGCCTGTTTCTCCAGCGCGCGCTGCAGCGCCTGGATGTCGTCGCGGAGCCGGGCGGCGCGCTCGTACTCCTCCACCGCGGCGGCCTCGCGCATCTCGCGCTCCAGCCGTTTGATGAAGCGGGCGGTGGCGCCGGACATGAAGTCGCAGAAGTCCTCGGCGATCGCGCGGTGCTCGTCGGGGGTGACCCGGTTCACGCAGGGGGCCGAGCACTTGCCGATGTCGCCGAGCAGGCAGGGCCGCCCGATGCGGGCGGCGCGCCGGAACACCCCGGCCGAGCAGGTGCGCACCGGGAAGACGCGCAGCAGCAGGTCCACGGTCTCGCGGATCGCCCAGGCGTGCGAGTACGGGCCGAAGTAGCGGGTGCCCTTCTGCTTGGCGCCGCGCAGCACCTGCACCCGGGGGAACTCCTCGCCCATGGTGACGGCGAGGTAGGGGTAGGACTTGTCGTCGCGGTACTTGACGTTGAAGCGGGGGTCGAACTCCTTGATCCAGGAGTACTCCAGCTGCAGCGCCTCGACCTCGGTGTTGACGACCGTCCAGTCGACGGCCGTGGCGGTGGTGAGCATGGTCTGGGTACGCGGGTGCAGCCCGGCGAAGTCGGCGAAGTAGGAGTTGAGCCGCTGGCGCAGGCTCTTGGCCTTGCCGACGTAGATGACCCGGCCGTGCTCGTCGCGGAAGCGGTAGACGCCGGGTGACTCGGGGATCGAGCCGGGGGCGGGCCGGTACGACGCCGGGCCCTTTGTAGTGCCGGATGCCCTGGAAACTCCCGCGTTCGCCACGTGACCAAGCCTACCGGCCGGTCGCCCGGCGAGCAGCAAGATCATCCTGCGCGGGGTGGCGGGTCCGGTCAAGGCCGGATGGTCAGGGCCGGGTGGTCAGGGCCCCGCCACGAGGGGCTCCTGCTCCCCTCCTCGTCGTTCCTGGCCGCGCGGCGGAAGGGCGCCGCCGTCGCGCCGGGGCAGCGGCATGCGGACCTGGATGTCCAGTTCGCCGTCCTCGGTGCCCACGACCACGGTGTCGCCGGGGCCGATCTGCCCGGCCAGCAGCAGCCCGGCGATCCGGTCCTCCAGTTCCCGCCGTACGACGCGGCGCAGCGGCCTGGCCCCGTGCTCGGGCGTGTGGCCGCGGTCGGCGAGCCATTCCGCGACGGAGTCGGACGTCTCCAGCATGATGTTCTGCGCGCGCAGGCGGCGACGGGTGCGCTCAAGCAGCAGCGCGGTGATCCGCAGGACCTGGTCGCGCTCCAGGCGGCGGAAGATCACGATGTCGTCGATGACGTCCATCCGGTCGACCAGGTCGGGCCGGAGCGTACGGCGGAGCAGGTCGGTGAGCGGCCGGCGCAGCTCGGCGACGTCGCCCGCGTGGTCGCCGATCATGCGGGCGCCGACGGCGGTGGTCATGATGACGATCGTGTGGGTGAAGTCCACGCCGAGGCGTCCGTGGCGCAGGATGTCGAGCAGCACGCCGAGCACGTCGGGGTGGGCCTTCTCGATCTCGTCGAGGAGCAGCACCGCGTGGGGGCGGCGCCGTACGGCGTCGATGAGGCGGCCGGTGTCGTCGCCCGCCGGAGCGCCGTACCGCGTACCGAAAAGCCGGGCGACGCTGGATTTTTCCTGATATTCGCCCATGTCGACGTGGATTAGGTGGTCCTCCCCTCCGAACAGTCCCACGGCGAGCGCCCGCGCCAGCTCGGCCTTGCCCACCCCCGCGGGCCCGAGGAACAGGAACGCGCCGATCGGCCGATCCGGGTCGCCCAGGCCCGCGCGGGCCCGCCGCAGCGACTCGGCGACCGCCCGGACCGCCTCGTCCTGACCGATCACGCGCTCGTGCAGGCACTCCTCCATGCGCAGCAGGCGCTCCCGCTCCCCCTCCACCAGTCGCGCGAGCGGGATACCGGTCTGGCGGGCGACGATCTGAGCCACGTCCCGCGCGGTCACCTGGGGCACCGGCCCGAGGCCGTGCCGGGCCTCCTGCAGTTCCGCCCACAGCCGGTCGATGCGCTGGCGCAGCTCCTGGGCGCGCTCGTAGTCCTCGCCGACCACGGCCTGGTCCCGCTCCCGGCGCAGCGCGTCGAGCAGGTCCTCCAGCCGGAGGATCTCGCCGGTGGGCGTGAGCGAGCGCAGGCGCACCCGCGCGCAGGCCTGGTCCATCAGGTCGATCGCCTTGTCCGGCAGGAACCGGTCGCAGATGTGGCGGTCGGCGAGCAGCGCGGCGGCGTCGAGCGCGTCCTCGGTGACGCGCACCTGGTGGTGGGCCTCATACCGGTCGCGCAGGCAGGACAGGATGTGGACGGTGTCCACGACGCTCGGCTCCCGGACGGCGATCGGCTGGAAGCGCCGCTCGGCGGCGGGATCCCCGGCGAGCAGGTCGCGGTGGCCGTCGACGGTGGCGGCGGCGATCAGGTTCAGGTCGACGCAGGTCAGGGCGTTCTTCAGCGGGCCGTCCGCGCCCGGCCCGAGCACCGTGTGCAGATCGTCGATGAAGATCACCAGACGGTCTCCGCACATCCGGATCTCGTCGATCATCTTCTTGACGCGTTCCTCGGCCTCGCCCCGGAAGGAGGTCTCGCCGAGCATGGCAGGCACGTCGAGGGCGACGATCCGGCCGCCGCGCAGCGGTTCGGGCACGCCGCCGTTGACGATGCGCTGCGCGATGCCCTCCACGATCGCCCGCTTGCCCACGCCGGGCTCGCCGACGAGCACCGGGTGATTCCTCCTGCGGCGCGAGAGCACCTCGATGACCTGCTCGATCTCGTCCTCGCGGCCCACCACCGGGTCGAGCCTGCCCTCCCTGGCCTCCTCGGTCAGGTCGCGGCCGTACTCGTCCAGCGTCGGCGTGCCGGTCTCCGGGCGGAAGGCCGGGCCGGGCTCCAGCCCGCCGGCGAGCACCGTCTCCCTCAGCCGGTCGGGACCGACGCCGGCGGCGGTCAGCACCCGGGCCGCCGCCGAGCCGGGGTTGGCGGCCAGGGCCAGCAGCAGGTGCTCCGGGCCGATGTAGGAGGCGCGCAGCGTGCGCGCGATGCGCTGGGCGTCCAGGAACACCCGTTTGGCGGCGGGGCTGAGCGTCGCCGGCGCCCTGCGCTCCCCGTCTCCGGCGGGCAGGGCCGCGGCGATGCGCTCGGCCAGCTCCTCGCGGTCGATTCCGGCCTCACGCAGGAACGCGCGGGTGGGCTCGCCCTCGATCGCGGCCACGAGTAGGTCCAGCACGTCCAGGTCGGGCGCGCCGCGCTCGGTGGCGAACTCGGCGGCGCGGTGCAGCATCTCCCGCGCCGCCTCGCTGAACAGACGTCCGATGTCCACCCGATGGACGCCGGGACGGCTCGGCGGCCAGATGTCCTGACCGCCGAGCAACCTGCCGGTCAGCAGGTCGAAATCGCGGAAGGGTTCCTCACCGAAAATCGACCCGTACGGCGCTGTCGCCACGACGTCCCCCCGTGCGTGTTGGCACCACACCCCTGAAAAGGGATTTGCCGGTACGGAGTCCCCACAAGACCAAACACCGCACGGGAATGGGCAAATATCAAGATAGTGTGATCTCGTCGCCGGTCACGGTGATCTGCTTCTCGGCCAGCGGCTTCGGCGCCGGCCCCTGCTGCACCGAGCCGTCGGCGGCGCTGAACCTGCTGCCGTGGCACGGGCAGACGATCGTGCCGTCGGCCACGCTCCCCACCGGGCAGCCCTGGTGGGTGCACATCGCGTCGAACGCCTTGAAGGTCCCCTCGGTGGGCTGGGTCACCACGACCTTCTGGTCCTTGAACACCTTGCCCCCGCCGACCGGAATGTCGGCGGTCTTCGCCAGCGCTCCGGAACCGCCCCCGGAGCCGCTGCCGCCGCCCGAACCGCTCCCACTACCCGAGCCGCCGCCCGCGCCACCGGCCTCCTGCGGGGCGCTCGCCGTCGTCTCCGACCCCCCGCCGCAGGCCGCGACCACCGCCGCCAGGCCGGTCATGCCGGCTCCGACTATCACCTTGCGCCGTGTCGCGCTCGTGCTCTCGCTCATGGCCCCAGTGAACCCTACGGCTGGGCTTCAGCTGCGCGACATTTCCTTAGAAAAGCTTAAGAATCCCGCTCGTCGCAGGTCAGAGCCTACGTGAGGGCCCATGTGAGGGCCCACCTGAGGGCCCACGTGAGGGGGCCGTGGCGAGCCCTTCGCCCGGTCCGGCGTGGTGCATGTCCGCCCAGGGCCGTTCACCCGTTCGCGCCGCTCCGCCGCCCGTACGATCACGCCGGGCGCCCCGGCGTCGCGAACTCGCGAGCGGGCCCCGGGCGTCCGTCAGGCGAAGGAGATCTTGCCGTTGGCCACGGTGATGTTCCGCTCCTTGAGCCCTTCGGCCGCGGGGCCTTGGACCACGGAGCCGTCCTTGACGTCGAACTTGCTGCCGTGGCAGGGGCAGTTGATGGTGCCGTTGGACACGGTGGTGACGGCGCATCCCTGATGCGGGCAGGTGACCGAGAACGCCTTGAACTGCCCGGCCGTGGGCTGGGTCACGACGACCTTCTGCGACTTGTAGATGCGCCCGCCGCCCTCGGGTATGGACGCCGTCTTGGCGAACGCACCCGAGCCCGCGTTGCCGCTCCCGCCGCCGGAACCTCCACCCGAGCCTCCACCGGAACCCCCGCCGGAACCGGAGTCGCCGACTCCGCCGACGAGTTCTTCGGCCGGTTTGGCCTCCGGTACGGCCTCGGGGGTTCCGATGCTGTATCCGCTGCAGGCGGCGAGCGCGGCGGCGAGCCCCGCACCCCCGGCCCCGACCACCATCGCCCGGCGCGTTGTCTCCGTCATGTTCGCCCTTCTCGTGGGACTGGCCTCAGCCGTTTCTCGTGCTGAGGTACGGAGCACCCGGCTCACGCGGTTCAGCATGGCGCGCCTCCCACCGGCGGAGTAGGGAGAATTACACGTTCGGCGGGTACGGCCGACGGCACGGCGGAGCCCCGGCGTCGCGGAACGACGCCGGGGAGACACCGGGGATGGGGGAACCCCGAGGCTCGGACCGGTCAGGAGCCGAGGATCTTGCGGAGGAAGCGGCCGGTGTGGCTGGCCTCGACCTCGGCGATCTCCTCGGGGGTGCCGGTCGCGATCACGGTCCCGCCGCGGGAGCCGCCCTCGGGACCCATGTCGATGATCCAGTCGGCGGTCTTGATCACGTCCAGGTTGTGCTCGATGACGATGACGGTGTTGCCGCCGTCGACGAGGCGGCCGAGCACGCCGAGGAGACGGCGGATGTCCTCGAAGTGCAGGCCGGTGGTGGGCTCGTCCAGGACGTAGACGGTACGGCCGGTGGAGCGGCGCTGCAGCTCGGAGGCGAGCTTGACGCGCTGGGCCTCGCCGCCCGACAGCGTGGTGGCGGGCTGCCCGAGCCGGACGTAGCCGAGGCCGACGTCGTTCAGCGTCTGCAGATGCCGCTTGATCGCCGGAATCGCGTCGAAGAACTCCAGGGCCTCCTCGATCGGCATGTCGAGGACCTCGGCGATCGTCTTGCCCTTGTAGTGGACCTCCAGCGTCTCCCGGTTGTAGCGGGCGCCGTGGCAGACCTCGCAGGGCACGTAGACGTCCGGCAGGAAGTTCATCTCGATCTTGATGGTGCCGTCGCCCGCGCACGCCTCGCAGCGCCCGCCCTTGACGTTGAAGCTGAACCGCCCCGGCTGGTAGCCGCGGATCTTCGCCTCGGTGGTCTGCGCGAACAGCTTGCGCACGTGGTCGAACACGCCGGTGTAGGTCGCCGGGTTGGAGCGCGGGGTGCGCCCGATGGGGCTCTGGTCGACGTGCACGACCTTGTCCACCAGGTCGGTGCCGGTCACCCGGGAGTGCCGCCCGGGCACCGTCTTGGCCCCGTTCAGCTCCTTGGCGAGGGCGTTGTAGAGGATGTCGTTGACCAGGGTGGACTTGCCCGACCCGGACACGCCGGTGATCGCGGTGAACACGCCGAGCGGGAACTCGACGTCCACGCCCTTGAGGTTGTGCTCGCGGGCGCCCTTCACCACGAGCTGCCGCTTCTTGTCCCGGGGGCGGCGGATGGCCGGGACCTCGATGCTGCGGCGGCCGGACAGGTACGCGCCGGTGATCGAGTGCTCGCTCGCCAGCAGCTCCTGAACGGTGCCGGAGACGACGACCTGGCCGCCGTGCTCGCCGGCGCCGGGGCCGATGTCCACCACCCAGTCGGCGGCGGCGATCGTGTCCTCGTCGTGCTCGACGACGATCAGCGTGTTGCCCATGTCGCGCAGCCGCAGCAGGGTCTCCAGCAGCCGCTGGTTGTCCCGCTGGTGCAGGCCGATGGACGGCTCGTCCAGCACGTACAGCACGCCGACCAGGCCGGAGCCGATCTGGGTGGCCAGCCGGATGCGCTGCGCCTCGCCGCCGGCGAGCGTCCCGGCCGCGCGGTCCATGGTCAGGTAGTCGAGGCCGACGTCGAGCAGGAAGCCGAGCCGGGCGTTGATCTCCTTGACCACGCGCTCGGCGATCTGCCGGTCGCGGTCGGACAGCGACAGCTCCGCCAGGAACCTGGCGCAGTCGCCGATCGACATCGACGACACCTCGGCGATCGACTTGCCCGCCACGGTGACGGCCAGCGACACCGGCTTGAGCCGCGCGCCCCGGCAGGACGGGCAGGGGATCTCCCGCATGAAGCCCTCGAAGCGCTCCCGGCCGGCGTCGCTCTCGGCCTCGGCGTGCCGCCGCTGCACCCAGGGCACCACGCCCTCGAAGTCGGTGTAGTACGAGCGCTGCCTGCCGTACCGGTTGTGGTAGCGGACGTGCACCTGCTCGTCGTGGCCGTACAGCAGGGCCTTGCGCTGCTGCTTGGTGAGGCGCTCCCACGGGGTGTCGAGGTCGAAGCCGAGCGCGTGGCCGAGGGCCTCGATCAGGCGGGTGAAGTAGTCGCTGGTGTGGCCGTTGGACCAGGGCGAGATCGCGCCGTCGCCCAGGGTGCGCTCGGGGTCGGGCACGACCAGCTCGGGGTCGACCTCCATGCGGGTGCCGAGGCCGGTGCAGTCCGGGCAGGCGCCGTACGGCGAGTTGAAGGAGAACGAGCGCGGCTCCAGCTCCTCGAACGACAGGTCGTCGTAGGGGCAGTACAGGTGCTCGGAGTAGAAGCGCTCGCGGCCCGGGTCGCCCTCGGGGAGGTCGACGAACTCCAGGGTGATCGTGCCGCCGGACAGGTGCAGCGCGGTCTCCACCGAGTCGGTGAGCCGGCGGCGCGCGGACTCCTTCACCGCCAGCCGGTCGACGATCACCTCGATGTCGTGCTTCTCGTACTTCTTCAGCGTCGGCGGCTCCTCCAGACGGACCATGGCGCCGTCGACGCGGGCCCGCGCGAAGCCCTTGGTCTGCAGCTCGCGGAAGAGCTCGGCGTACTCGCCCTTGCGGCCGCGGATGACCGGGGCGAGCACCTGGAAGCGGGTGCCCTCCTCCAGCTCAAGCACGCGGTCGACGATCTGCTGCGGGGTCTGCCGCGCGATCGGGCGGCGGCACTTCGGGCAGTGCGGCTTGCCGATGCGCGCCCACAGCAGGCGGAGGTAGTCGTACACCTCGGTGATGGTGCCGACGGTGGAGCGCGGGTTGCGGCTGGTCGACTTCTGGTCGATGGAGACCGCCGGGGACAGGCCCTCGATGAAGTCGACGTCGGGTTTGTCCATCTGGCCGAGGAACTGCCGGGCATAGGCCGACAAGGACTCGACGTACCGCCGCTGGCCCTCGGCGAAGATGGTGTCGAAGGCCAGGCTGGACTTGCCCGAGCCGGACAGGCCGGTGAATACGATCAGAGCGTCTCGCGGCAGGTCCAGCGAGACGTCCTTGAGGTTGTGTTCACGTGCGCCACGCACGATAAGGCGGTCAGCCACGGTCGTCCCGTTATCGAAGTCGGATCCGGTGAGGTCTGTAGAGGCGGTTGTGTAGGCAATAGGCGTTGCCCGCGCATGGTAGCCAGAGGGTCTGACATTTTTCGGGGGGTGACCGGGCGGAGGCCGAGCCCGGCCGGCGCCCGAACCCGGGCCCCGTCCACCTAGGGTATGCGCTCCGGCCCCTGTTCAGGGTCGCTTACGCCAATCCCGAGCGAACACGCGTACGAAATCGCGGCTTCTGTCCGCGTCTCCGGACATGATGGGTCCCGACTGTGACCCCCATGATGGCCTCCAGGATGGCGTCCATGATGGCCCTCCGGGATGGCCCTCCATGATGGACTGTGGAACGTGGAAGGGAGAGACCAGTGAGCTATACCGGGAACGTCACCCAGGGCGGGCCGCCGGATGTGCGTGAACTCACGGACGTGACGATCACGAAGATCGAGGTGGGGGACTTCGGCAACAACGCCTACCTGCTGCGGTGCCGCGAGACCGGCGACGGGCTGCTCATCGACGCCGCCGCCGAGGCGGACCGGCTGATCGAGCTGATCGGGGACACGCCGATCAGCAAGATCGTCACCACCCATCGGCATCAGGATCACTGGATGGCGCTGGAGGAGGTCGCGAAGGCCACCGGCGCCCAGACCATCGCCCACCCGCTCGACGCGCCGCACCTGCCGGTTCCGGTCACCCAAACGGTCGAGCACGGGGACCGCATCGCGCTGGGCGTGGTCAGCCTTGAGGTCATCCACCTGCGCGGGCACACTCCGGGCTCGATCACGCTGCTCTACGACGGGGGCGGGCCGAACAAGCACCTGTTCACCGGCGACTCGCTGTTCCCCGGCGGCGTCGGCAACACCCAGAAGGACCCGGCGCGGTTCGAGCAGCTCTACACCGACGTCGTGGAGCGCCTGTTCGACCGCTTCCCCGACGAGACCTGGGTCTACCCGGGGCACGGCAAGGACACCACGCTCGGCGCGGAACGTCCCGCGCTGCCCGAATGGAAGGCCCGCGGCTGGTGAAATCGGGCGGGGCTCCCGGGGCGTTTCCCGGGAGTCCCACGCCGTGCGGGTTCCGGCCTCTGTCCTGAGGGCACGTCCAGGTCAGGGGCGGGTGGGGTACGGCGTAGGCCGGTGTCCCGGCGCCTGCCGTGTGGAGGGACGCGGTGACGCGGCCCGTGGCTCAGGCATCGCGGCGAGGTGAGTCCGTGGCGAGGACGTGCCGGATGCGATCGGCGGCGGCGGACGGGTTGTCGGTGCTCTCGACCACGTCCCCCCAGGACCAGCGGTAGAACCAGCCATCGGAGAGGGCGACGCAGTCGATCGTCTCGCTGAACATCGCGGTGTCCGGGTCGATGATCCTCAGCGACGGCGGATCCGTGCGGAGAATCGCCTCAAGCCCTCTCGCCTCCAGCTCCCTGGCCAGCTTCCCCAGGAAGTAGGTCCGGGTGTGCTCGCGTGACGTAGCAGCCATGACACCCATTCTGGGGGCATCACCCGCCCGGGGGATCCAGCCGGGGCTCGTCCGTGCCGCGCGATTCCCCGTCGGCATGGCTTGGGGACACGCCGACGGGGAGCGAAGGTCTCAGCCGAGGCGCTCGGCCTCGCGGCGTTCCTTGCGCTGCTCGTGCTTGAACATCAGGACGCGCAGCGGGATCGCGGCGACCAGGGCGATCTGCATGCTGGCGCCCACCTTGATCAGCTCGTCGCCGCCGGGCAGCTCGGCCGCCCAGATGGTGAGGCACGCGACGTTGATCATGATCCAGGCGAACACGACCGCGGCCAGGTTGCCCTTGGGCTTGGGGTACTCGATGCGGCTGACCATGAGCCAGGCCACCACGAAGATGCCGGCGATCGCCAGGTACGAGGGCTCGAAGAGCAGCACGATCGACACCACGGTCATCGCGCCCATCGGGATGGGCAGGCCCATGAAGTCGCCGCTCTTGGTCTTGACGCAGGCGAACCGGGCGAGCCGTACGACTCCGGCGATGAGGACCGAGCCGGCCGCGAGCAGCACCAACGGCAAGGGGATGCGGTGGGAGAAACCGGCCCAGGCCACCACCATGAAGGCGGGGGCGAAGCCGAAGCTGATCACATCGGCGAGGTTGTCGAGTTCGGCGCCCATCGCCGAGGCCCGGAACCTGCGGGCGACGAGCCCGTCGAACAGGTCACAGGTGGCGCCGAGCAGCAGGAGCACCACGGCGGTGGCGAAGAACCGCTGGTCGGGGCGGAACGGCAGGTCGCTCTGCAGTTGGGTGACCGCCGACCAGGCGAGCACGCACACGCTCAGGAAGCCGCAGGCGGCGTTGCCCAGGGACAGCGAGTCGGCCGCCGACAGCCGGAAGGCCTTTCCGACCGGTCCTTGAGGTTCTTCGTCCAGGCCCTCGGCGGGCCAGCTTGCTTCAGCCGCGGTCAATGCGTGTCACCCCTGCCTTGGTCTTCTGCCCGACGGTCACGGCGGATGCGACGTTCTCGGGAAGGTAGACGTCCACCCGCGAGCCGAACCTGATCAGGCCGATCCGCTCGGCCTGCGCCACCTTGGCTCCGGCGGCGACGTACGGCACGATCCGGCGTGCGACCGCCCCCGCGATCTGCACAAGCTCGACGTCGCCGAGCGCGGTGTCGAAATGCCACACCACGCGCTCGTTCTTGTCGCTGTCCTTGTTGAAGGCGGGCACGAACCCGCCCGGCACATGCTCGACCGAGGTGACCGTGCCGGCCACGGGCGCCCGGTTGACGTGTACGTTCAACGGGCTCATGAAGATGGCCACGCGGGTGCGGCCGTCCGGCCAGGGGTCGACGCTTTGAACCACGCCGTCGGCGGGCGCCAGGACGCGACCGGTCCCGGGACGGCGGTCCGGGTCGCGGAAGAACCACAGCATCGCGCCGGTGAGGGCGGTCAGCGGGGCCGCCGCGATGGCCCATCGCGACGAGCGGCGGGTGAGCGCGGCGCTGACGGCCGCCGCGGCCGCGGTCGGGATGAGCCAAGGGGAGACACCACGCGCCAGACGCAGGCGGCGTGACGTCCCCCAACTATCTGCATCGTTGGACACTTGCAACCTTTGTAGTTAATTTTTACTGAAGGGTCGGTTTGAGCTCCAACGCTGGATGTTACCGATCCTCCACCCCTTTTACGGCACAACGAGACAAGCAAACAACCTCGTCGCCCAATTCGCTACCCCTGTGGAATCATCTCGCCGCCGGGCGGAGACCTCATCGCAGACCTTCCCTCAGACCTCCCCGCAGACCTCTTCGCCTGCCTGCGACGGCGTCCACGGGCGGCCTGACCCCTCGATCTGCCCGAGGGGTCAGATCTGACTGTCCGGAGGAGACGTGCACCTCACCCGCACGTAACCGCGACCGGCTCCACCCGTTCGGCCCGTACGGCCTCGGCCACCCGGGACGCGAAGACCGCACAGGCTCGTACGGATTCAGGGGCGTACCGCTTCAGGGTAGGCGGTCCTCAGCCCTGCGGAGACCGCTGAGGGGAATCCTGCGCGGGCTCCTGCGGGGGAGCCTGCGGGGGCACTTGCGGGGACACCTGGGGGGACACTGAGGGGGACACTGAGGGGGACGCTGAGGGGGACACTTGAGGGGGGTCCGTGGACGCCTCGGGCTCCAGAGCGGATTGCGTCGCAGCCTGAGCGGCGCCGCGCCGCTTGTCCACTCCCGCTTTGATGAGGCTGGCGATGGTCGTGATGACCATGGTCACGCCGATGACCGCCAGCGAGAGCCAGATGGGAATCTCCGGGGCCCAGTGCACGCCGTCTCCGTGCAGGGCCTCTAGGACCAGCTTCACGCCGATGAAGGCGAGGATGACGGCGAGGCCGTAGCTGATGTAGATCAGGCGCTGCATCAGGCCGCCCAGCAGGAAGTAGAGCTGCCGCAGGCCCATCAGCGCGAACGCGTTCGCCGTGAACACGATGAACGCCTCCTGCGTCAGTCCGAAGATGGCCGGGATCGAGTCCACCGCGAACAGCAGGTCGGTGGTGCCGATGGCGATCATCACGATGAGCATCGGGGTGACCATGCGCCTGCCGTCGATGCGCACGGTGATCTTGGAGCCGACGAAGGCCGGGGTGGTGGGGAACACGCGCCGCGCCCAGCGCAGCATGATGTTCTCCTTGAACTCCTCCTCGTCGTCGTGCCCGCGCAGCATGTTGATCGCGGTGTAGAGCAGGAACGCGCCGAAGATGTAGAACAGCCAGGAGAACCGCTGCAGCGCCGCGGCGCCGACCGCGATGAAGAGGCCCCGCATCACCAGCGCGAGCACGATCCCGACGAGCAGCACCTTGTGCTGGTATATCCGGGGTACGGCGAAGCGCGCCATGATGATGTAGAAGACGAACAGGTTGTCAACGCTCAGGCTGTACTCGGTGAGATATCCGGCGGCGAACTCTCCCGCCGCGTCGCCCCCATAGAAGACGGCCAACCCTATGCCGAACAGGAGCGCAAGAGCCACATAGAAACCGACCCAGAAGCCGGCCTGACGCATCGAGAACTCGCGTGGCTCACCTCGGTCGACGATCCACAGGTCGAAGGCGAGGACAACGAGAAGGCCGCCGATGACGGCGGCCCACAACCATACGGGAACATCCACGGGAACCTCCGGTACGCATGGCGAAACGACCGAAGGTCTCTCCCGCCCGCGTCGTCGCGGACCGACAGCCCCGGGTGCCTCATCCCAAAAGGCAACCGTGATGACGGAACTGCCGCGAAGGGATACTCCCCTCCAACCCGGCCAGTATAGATTCCGGGTGCCACCCCACCTAATCGGCTGGTCAGCGCACCGCCCGGTGGGTGTGCGCGCCGTACAACACCCCTGGCTGTCCCCATATTCCGGACATGAACGACTCAACCGGGCAAGGCATAGGCGCGGAGGGCCGCCTCCACGGCCTCGTTCTCCCCCGGGAGGGCCCCGCCGCGTCGGGCCGACGCCTGCGCCAGACGCGCGGCCAGGGCGGAATCGGCGAGCAGCCGGCGGACGCCGTCCCGCAGCGCCGCCGCGTCCTCCGCGGGCACCAGCAGGGCCGCGTCGCCGACCATCTCCGGGATCCCGCCGACGGCGGCGGCGATGATGGGACGTCCCGCCCGGAGGGCCTCCTGAACGATCAGCGGCTGCCCCTCCCAGCGACTGGACACGACCAGGGCGTCCGCCGCCTGGAGCAGGTCCGGCACGTCGTCGCGGTGGCCGAGCAGCCGAACGGGGAGCTTCTCCCGGTCGATCCTCGCCCGAAGGTCCTGCTCCAGCGGTCCCCCGCCCGCGATGACGAACAGCGGATCCTCGTCGTACGGCCCCGCCGCCGCGTCCAGCAGCGTCTCCAGCCCCTTCTGCCGGGCCAGCCGGGCGACGGTCAGCAGGATCGGCCGCAGCCCCGCGTCAAGCTCGCCCCTCACCTCCTGCGGCGACCGCGACGCCGGACGCAGGGCGGGGGCCGGCACCACCGCGGGCGCCACGTCGCCCGCGCCCCGATCGCGCATGCGCTCGCCCAGGTCAGCCGAGACCACGAGAACCCGGTCCGCCCGTCGCGCGACGATCCACTCCAGACCCGCGAAGACGCCTCCGATCATCCCGCCCGAGGTCGGCGCGTTGTGCAGCGTGACGACCAGCCGCGTACGGCTAGCCGCCAGCGCGAGCGCCGCCAGCGCCGCGGCCCGCAGGCCGTGCGCGTGGACCACGTCGGCCTTCGCGGCCACCCTCCGCAGCCGGGCGATGGCGCGCACGTCCCTCGCCGGATGCGGACGGTCGCTGACGGGAACCTCGACGAACCGCGCCCCGGCTCCGGCGAACCCGAAGGTCTCCTCGGTGGCGCGTGGCCCTGCCACCACCACCTGGTGCCCCCGCCCGCTCAACCCTTCACACAGCATCCGCACGTGCCGCCCGACGCCGCCCGCGCTCGTACCAAGCCCGAGCACGATCCGCATCGGCCGCCCGCCCGCCGCAACGCCCTCACTCATCGCCCCACCCCACTAACCCGTCCCTCATCGCCGCCCCGAAGCCGAGGCCGGCGCTTCACCGCTTGCCCCCGCCCGCATGGGTCGCGGGCTTGTCCGCGGCGCGCCCGGACGCCGTACGGGACCCGCGGGACAACACGCGGGTGACAGCGGCACGAACATCAGGAAGGTCCACGACCCCGGCGACACCCGCTCCGGCGAGGACCGCCACGCAGGCGGCCAGGGCGGTGACGATCACGCTCCCCCAGACGCCGGTGTCGCCGACGATGGTGACGACCGCCGTACCGGCGAGATACCCGGCGACGCCGCCGAGCACGGCGGCGAGCGCCGCCCGCGTAAGCCCGGCCACCGCCCCGGCGCCCCGAGCACGGATCACCGAGATGAGCAGCAGGACGGCCCCGGCGGTCATTCCGGCCGCGCTGCCCGCGGCGAGGCCGCCGAGCTTCCAGTCCTGCGGAAGGACCACGGCGAGCGCGGCCTGCGCGGCCATCACGACCGCCCAGCCCGCCACCGTCCCGGTCGCGGCGGCCCTGCCCTTGCCACAGGCATACAGCACCCGACTCAAGTGGGCGATCAGGCCGTAACCGATCAATCCCGGTGCGAACAGGGCGATGGACCGGGCGAACCAGGAGGCGGGAACCGCGCCGCGCATACCGTCGATGAAGACGTCCGCCAGCGGCATCGCCACCGCCGCCAGGACTCCCGCCGCCAGCCCGGACACCAGCACCACCGCCCGGGTGGTCTGCGCCGCCAGGATCGCGAACCCGTCCGCTTCGCCCCCCGCCGGGGAATCTGCGCCCTTCGGTTCGCCCACCCGGACGCCGCTCAACGCCCCCGCGTCGCCAGAGGCGGCGGCGTCGCCCGCCGTCTCCCCCGCGGCCTGCGGTTCCGGGCCCTCCGCCTGCGCGGACAAGGCGGGGAAGGCGCTGGTGGCGATGGGGACCGCCAGAACGGCGTACGGGACCTGGTAGATGGCCCACGCGAAGTTGTACGCGGCCAGGGCGCCCCCGCCGACCTCACGGTTGGCCAGGAGGATGACCAAGGCCATCGCCACCTGCTGGGCGACCAGGGCGCTGAGACCGGCCACGGCGAGGCGACGCACGCGGACGGCCACGCCGCCGGGGAAGCGCAACGTGGGACGCAGGGGGAGGCCGAGTCGCCGGACGGGGCCGATGACGGTGGCCACGAGGGCGACGACGCCGAGCGTGGTGCCGACCGACAGCGCCAGTTCGGCCGCGAGGGGCAGCGATCCGGGCTCGATGACGCCCATGCTCAGCGGCGGGAACGCCAGATAGGCGACGATGACGACGAGGCTCGACACCAGCGGGGCCAGGGCGGGAGGGCCGAAACGCCGGTGGGCCTGCAGGACGCCGTACAGCACGACGGCCACGCCGTACAGCGGGATCTGCGGGGCGAAGACCACCAGCATGCGCGCGGCCACCTCGACCATCCCCTGCGTGTCGCAGCCGCTCACATGATCGCCGGTGAACAGTGTGATCACCGGCTCGGCCGCGACGGCCGTGAGCACGCTCAGCGGGACCAGCACCACGAGCACCCAGGTCAGCAACGCCGAGGTGATGCGCCCGACGTCGGCCCGCGCGGCGGCTCGCGCCTCCTCGCCCGCCTCGGCGTCCGCGCCGCGCGCCGCCGCGCCGGCCAGGACGGGCACCACCATGCCCGCCAAGGCCCCGCCGACGACCAGTTCGAAGACGAGGTTGGGCACCTGATTGGCGGTGAAGTAGGCGCTCGACAGACAGTTCGTCCCCACCGTGCGGGCGAGGACGAGTTGCTTGCCGAACCCGGTCACCCGTGCCGCGATCGTGATGACCGCGATCAGAACCGCCGCCCCGGCGATCCCCTGCCCCAGCCTCCTCGCCGCCCGAGGCGTCATGCGGCCGTTCTCGATCAAGGTGGTGCTCAGGGGGTGAGCGCCCCCGCCGTGGACGGGAGCGGTGCGGGTGCGGGCCGGCGGCCCAGCATGTCGATTTTGTTGAGGATCCGGTTGCCCGCGATGACCTTGGTGAAGCTCACCTTCTCCGAGGCGGCGGTGAGCGCGACGACGGTGCCGAGCGCCGTCCAGCGGCCGGTACGGCCAAGCCGTGCCGCGGCGGCCAGGCCCAGCAGCGCCCCGAGGGCGTTGGCGCCCGCGTCACCGAGCATGGCGCGCTCGCCCAGGTCCTCGGGCAGCAGCACGACGGCCGCGCCCAGCGGGATCGCGGTCAGCGCCGCCGCGGACGCCGCGCCCGCGTCGCCGCGCGCCGCCTTCGCCAGCGACGCGGCCAGCAGCGGCGTTCCGGCGAGCAGCCCCACCTTGATGGCGCGCCCGGGACGCAGGTCGAACAGGTTGGCCAGATTGGCGCTGCCGGCGATCAAGGCGCCGTTGACGAGCGTGTCGGCCGGGCCGCGGGAGACCAGGGCGGCCGCGGCGAGACCGGTCGCGCCGATGCCGAGGATCTTCACCGATCCGCTGGTCACCTCGCCCTTGGCCAGAGCGGTCAGGTGTCCTTTGAAGCCCTTGGACGACGTCGTGCCGTACAGATCGTCGTAGGCCCCGAGCGCGCCCCCGCCCAGCCCGGCGAGCGCGGCGGCGGCCTTCTGCCGGAGCGACAGACCGGGCGCGAGGGCGGCCGCGGCGCCCGCCCCGGCGACGAAGGCGGGACCCTCCAGCAGGGTGATGGGCTCGCCGCGGTGGTTGGTCCGCGTCCAGGTCTTCTCGTCGCCGATCGGCGGCCTGCGCCCGAACGCCGAGTACGCCGCGCGGGCCGCGACCGCGCCCAGGGCGGCGCCCGCCACGGCGCCGAGGAACGCGCGGGAGAGTAAACGCGCCACGGAAGGTCCCTTCTCCAGTTCTTCTCACGCTCTTGCGGTTCGGGCCGGCAGGCGGCCCGCGCGGGCGGGTGACCGGACCGGGCCTGCCGGAGACCGGGTCGGGCAACGCACCGCGATGCTCACCCTGCCACCGCGAACGCGACAGCGCGAACGGCGCGGCCGAAACGTTGCACGACCCGCCCCCATCGGCCCCCGGAACCGCCCCGTCAGCCCCCGGAACCGGCCGTCGGCGACGGCGTCGGCGAGGCGGTGGGGAGGAAGGAGCCGGCCGCGGGGCCGAGGCCGTACTGGCCGGATCCGCCGTCGAGCTGCTCGCGCAGCGCGTAGACGAGCACGGCGCGACCGGCGGCCATGTCGAGGGTGTCGAGGGTGGAGACGTTCGTGGCGACCTCTCCGGTGTCGCGGATCGCGGTCAGGACGCCGCCGGAGCCGGCCGCCGCCGTCGTCCCGGCGACCACGGTGCCCTTCCCGGCGGAGTCGAGCGCCGACGCCAACGCCACCATGGCGCCCGTCTCGGTCTCGGCGTTCTGCCCCTCGTAGACGGCCGTCGGGGCGATCACGACGGCCATGCCGGCGCGCTGGGCCGGGTCCTCGTCGATGCTGATCAGCCCGGCGTCCTCGAACGCGCCGAGCACGGCGGAGGAGGAGGCGTCCTTCTTGCCGGATTCGGTCGATGAGCCGGTGACGACGGCGCCCGCCAGCACGGTGGCCGCCTTGTCGTACGGGGTGGCCTGCTCGGGGAAGGTGACCTCGGCGGGCTTGACGGTGGCCGCCAGCTGGTCGATCAGGCCCGACTGGTCGGGGGCGAGGTATTTGTCGGTGAGCGTCACCCGCCCGGTGACCGAGGCCCCGGCGGCGACGAGCGCCTCGGTGACCGGCTCGATCATCTCCGCGTCGGAGCCCGGCGCCTCGACGATCACCACGCGCTCGCCGGTGAGGAGCCCGCGCAGCAGTTGCGGGGCGACGGCGGTGACGAACGCGTCGTACCCCGCCTCCCGCCGTAACAGGCCGGTGTTCTGTTTCCGGAAATCGTCATTGCTCTGCTGCAGTTGCGCGGTCAGTTCCTCGGTCGACCTGATCAGCGGCTCCTGGAGCACCGTGCTGCCGAGCACGATGCCGACGGTGAGCGCGAGAAAGATCGCGACGATGGAGACGAGGTGATATCGGAAATCGATCACGAGAACAGTCCGACCAGCCAGAAGATGAAACCATTCCAGGAGTCACGCAGCCCGTTCAGCCACACCTTGCCGACGGGTGCGGTCCACAGCACGACGGCGATGGTGATCAGGGCGGTCGCGACGAGCAGCAGCAGCGACCCGGTGGAGATGCGGCTGCGGTAGAGCCTGCTGACGCCCTTGGCCTCGATCACCTTGCTGCCGACCCGCAGCCGGGTGAGGAAGGTGCTCGACATGCCCGAGCGGCCCTTGTCGAGGAACTCCTCAAGCGTCCAGTGGGTGCCCACGGTCACGATGAGACTGGCGCCCTTGGCGTCGCACATGAGCAGGGCCACGTCCTCGCTCGTGCCGGCCGCCGGGAACACCACCGCCTCCTGCCCGAGCTGGCGCACCTGCTCCAGCCCCGGGGCTCGGCCGTCGCGGTAGGCGTGCACGATCAGTTCCGCGCCGCAGGTGATCGCCTTCGCGGAGACCGAGTCGAAGTCGCCGATGATGATGTCGGGCTGATAGCCCGACTCCAGCAGCGCGTCGGCGCCGCCGTCCACTCCGACGAGCACGGGCCGATACTCGCGGATGTACGGCCGGAGGGTGGCCAGGTCCTCCTTGTAGTGGTAGCCGCGGACCACGACCAGGACGTGCCTGCCCTCCATGGGGGTGCGGATCTCGGGTACGCCGATGCCGTCGATGAGCAGTTCCCGCTCGCGGCGGATGAACTCCATCGTGTTGGCGGTGAACGCCTCGATCTGCAGTGAGAGCCCGGCGCGCGCCTCGGTCATCGCGGACTCGACGCTCTCCGGGGTGAGCGGCTCGCCCTTGCCGATGATCTCGTCCCCGGCGTACACCTGACCCTCGTGCACGCGCAGCGTGTCGCCGTCGCGCACCCGGTCGAACAGCTCCGGGGTGGCGTTGTCGATCAGCGGGATGCCCGCCTCCAGCAGGATCTTGGGGCCGAGGTTCGGGTACCGGCCGCTGATGCTGGAGGCCACGTTGACCACGGCCGCCGCACCGCATGCCACCAGCGCCTCCGCGCTCACCCGGTCGATGTCGACATGGTCGATGATCGCGATTTCCCCGGCTTTGAGACGCTTGGTCAGTCTCTTGGTCCGTCGATCGATCCTCGCCACTGCCGTCACCCCGGGAAGGTCATCGCCCCTCCAGCGGCGGAGGCCCGGAACCCTAAAGGTCGGCACCTTCATCAAGACCATCCTGCCAGAGCGAACACGCCGTGATACCTCGTCGTACGCGGCGTGTCACGTTTGTCACTGTCAGCGTGCCAGTTCATCACCGTCAACGGGCGATTTCCCCGTACTGCGGCCTTGGGGCCGATGCCTGGCGACTACCCCCGTGATCAACCATCAATCGTGTCCCCGCCCACCAAACCACCACAGTTGCCCATACCGGGCAAGTGCTTTACCGGACCACCCCGGCCAGGTCGCGGAAAAGACTATCTCTCATCCTGTTTCCTGGCCGTAAGGCCACGCGTCTCGGCCCATGTCACCCGCGCGCCGACGCCCGCCGAGTCCCGCCCCCACGTACGGCGCGGCGGCCGGGCCCTGAAGGTGTCACCGCCGAGTCATTTGCGGGTCATTAGCGGTCATTGGCGGGGCATTTGGCGGGTCGTATAGCGGGACCGCCCCGGGCGTGGACGGGCCTCGCCTCGCCGGGAAGAAGGTGCGCGGGCGTCTCACGGCGACGGACGCTATCCCACCGGGGTCCCGGAGGCGGCGGTCTTGTCCGCGGCGGCTATCGCCAGGAGTTCCTCGGCGTGGGCGCGCCCCAGTTCGGAGTCCTCCAGGCCGGCGAGCATCCGGGACAGCTCCCGGGCACGCGCCTCCTTGTCCAGCGCGACCACGCCGCTGCGGACGACGCTGCCGTCACCGGCCTTCTCCACCACCAGGTGCTGGTCGGCGAACGCGGCGACCTGCGGCAGGTGGGTCACGACGATCACCTGGGCGGTGCGCGCCAGGCGGGCCAGGCGCCGCCCGATCTCCACCGCCGCCTTGCCGCCCACCCCGGCGTCCACCTCGTCGAACACGAACGTGGGCACCGGGTCGGCTCCGGCGAACACCACCTCGATCGCCAGCATCACCCTGCTCAGCTCGCCCCCGGAGGCACCCTTGCCCAGCGGCAGCGCCGGGGCGCCGGGGTGGGCGGACAGCCGCAGCTCCACCTCGTCCACCCCGTAGGGGCCGAACTCCTCGCTGCGTGAGATCGCCACCACGACCCGGGCATGCGGCATCGCCAGCGCGGACAGCTCGGCGGTGACGGCCTCGCCGAACCGCTCGGCCGCCGCCTGACGGATGGCGGTGAGCGCGCCCGCCAGCTCGGTGAGCCGATCGGTCAGGTCGTCCTGCTCGCGCAGCAGTACCTCGATGCGCTCGTCGTCGCCCTCCAGGTCGCCGAGGCGGGCCGCCGCGTCCCGCGCCCAGGCGAGCACGGCCGCCACGTCCCCGCCGTACTTGCGGGTGAGCCCGGTGAGCATGGCCCTGCGCTCCTGCACGATGGCGAGCCGCGCCGGGTCGGCGTCGACCGACTCGGAGTAGGCGGCGAGGTCGGTGGCGACATCGGAGATCAGGTAGCCGGCCTCGGCGAGCCGGTCGGCGATGGGTCCCAGCGTCGCGTCGAAGTCGAGCACGCCCTCGATCGCCGAGCGGGCCTGCCCGAGCAGCGTCGCGGCGTCCTGCGCCGCCTGTGCGGTCGCCATCGGGTCGCCGAGCAGGGCCATGTGGGCCGTCTCGGCGGCGTTCCTGAGCGCGTCGGCGTGGGAGAGCCGCTCCTCCTCCTCGCGCAGCGCCACGTCCTCGCCCGGTTTGGGGTCGACCTTTTCGATCTCCTCCAGGCCGAAGCGGAGCATGGCCGCCTCCTGCGACCGCTCCTTCGCCTTGGTGGTGAGCTCGTCGAGCAGCTCCGTGACCTCTTTGTGCCTCTTATACGCCTGGGTGTACGCGGCGAGCGCCTTGGTCAGTTCCTCGCCCGCGTACCTGTCTAGGGCGGCGCGCTGCCTGCCGGGCTGCAGCAGGCGCTGCTGGTCCATCTGGCCGTGCACGGCGACCAGTTCGTCGGCGAGGTAGGTCAGCGTGCCCACCGGGACGGTGCGGCCGCCGAGCCAGGCCCGTGAGCGGCCCTCCGCCGACACCGTGCGCGAGATGATGAGACGGCCGTCCTCGATCTCGCCGCCGGCGTCCTCGACATACCGGGCCGCCCTCCCGCCGGGGGTGACGACGAGCGTGCCCTCGACGACGGCCTTGTCCGCCCCGGGGCGCACCCGCGCGGGGTCGGCGCGACCGCCGAACAGCAGGCCAAGCCCGGTGACCACCATGGTCTTGCCCGCGCCGGTCTCCCCCGTCACGACGGTGAACCCCGGCGACAGCTCCAGGACGGCCTCGTCGATGACACCGAGTCCCTGGATTCGGACCTCCTCGACCCTGGGCCGCACTGGTCCCCTCCCGTTCCGCCACGATCTCAGCTCGTGCGGGATCGATCCTACGCGCTAATCGCCAAGATTTTCGATGACCGCGTGTCGGCCGAGGACACGCGGCGATCTCCGGATCGGGCGGGCGACCGGGGCCTGCGAGCACCCCGGCCGCCGTCCGCCGCGACACTCGTCGCCGAACGTTCCCGGACATCGCACTAGTGGCGCACGCGCCCGCGCCAGCCCTGGACGGGGAGGCCGAATTTGGCGACCAGGCGGTCGGTGAACAGGGCGCCGCTGTGCTCGATACCGTGCAGGCGGGCGAGCCGTACCGTGGTGTTGGAGCGGCAGACCTCGACCCGGACACCCGGCTGCAGGTCGATCCTGCGGCGACCGTCGGCCCACAGGACGCCCGGCGGGCAGCCGGGGAGGACCTCGATCGCGATGATGGATCGCGGCGAGACGACCATCGGGCGGGCGAACAGGGCGTGGGCGCTGATCGGCACCAGCAGCAGCGCCTCCACCTCCGGCCACACCACCGGCCCGCCCGCCGAGAACGCGTAGGCCGTGGAGCCGGTCGGGGTCGCGCAGATCACGCCGTCGCAGCCCCAGCGGGACAGCGGCCGGCCGTCGATCTCGGCGACGACCTCCAGCATGCGCTCGCTCTTCTCCACGGTGACCTCGTTGAGCGCCCAGGTGGAGGCCAGGACGTTGCCGTTGCTGCGCACGGTGACGTCGATGGCCATGCGCTCCTCCACCTGGTAGTCGCCGTTGACGACGGCGTCCACCACCGAGGTGAGGTCCTCCACCTCGGCTTCGGCCAGGAAGCCCACGTGCCCGAGGTTCACACCGAGCACCGGCGTCTTCGAGGGTCGGGCCAGCTCGGCCGCCCGCAGCAGCGTGCCGTCGCCGCCGAGCACGATCAGCATCTCGGCGTCGGCCACCGCCTGCGGGCCGCGCGGCACGATCTCCGCACCGGCGCAGGCGATCTGGTCGGCCTCGTCGCTCAGCACGCGCACGGTCATGCCCGCCTGGACGAACCGTTCGACGACCAGGCGCGCGCTCTCGACAGCAGCCTCGCGTCCCGTGTGCACGTTCAGCAAGACCGACCGTTTGGCATTCATGTTGGCTCCAACCGTTCAGCGGGCTTTCGCCTCCGGGGCGACCCGGTGGCTCCCGAACCGACCAACCACTGCTGAGGCTCTTCCACCATCGCCTATCGCGGCCCTTCCGCGACCGCCCGCTCCACCGCCGCCCGGACGTCGTGGACCGGGTCGGCACCAGGGCCCTTTCCCAGCCAGAGGAGATATTCCACGTTGCCCGAGGGACCGGGCAGCGGACTCGCCGTCACGCCTCGCACGGACAGGCCGATCCCCTCGGCGGCCCCGGCCACGTCGAGCACCGCCTCGGCGCGCAACCGCGGATCGCGGACCACGCCGCCCGGGCCCACACGCCCCTTGCCCACCTCGAATTGGGGTTTGACGAGCAGCACGAAGTCCGCCCGAGGCGCCGCGCACGCGTACAGCGGCGGCAACACCAGCCGCAACGAGATGAACGACAGATCGCCCACCACGAGATCGGGGGGCTCGCCGACGAGCTGCGGAGTCAGATCCCGGACGTTGACCCGCTCCATCACGGTGACGCGTTCGTCCGTCCGCAGCGACCAGGCGAGTTGTCCGTACCCGACGTCCACCGCGACCACGTGCGCGGCCCCGTTCCTGAGCAGGACGTCGGTGAAGCCGCCGGTGGAGGCCCCGGCGTCGAGGCAGCGCCGCCCTCGCACCGTGAGCCCGAGCGGCCCGAACGCCTCCAGCGCCCCGGCGAGCTTGTGGGCGCCCCGCGAGACGTAGTCCGGCCCCTCATCCGCCTCGGCGACCACGATGGCGGCCGCCGGATCGACCTGGGTGGCCGGCTTGGCGGCGGCCCGGCCGCCCACCGTGACCCGTCCGTCCTCGATGAGACGCGCCGCGTGCTCGCGGGAACGCGCGAGCCCTCGCCGAACCAGCTCGCTGTCGAGCCGAATGCGCTTCACGATCTGACGGCTCCACCGGATGACCCGACGAATCCACCGGCCACGCCGACCGCACCGCGGCCGACGATCGTGCCCGCCTCGCCGCCATCGACGACCGATCCTCCCGCGGCACGGACGGCACTCGCCGCGGCGGCCTCGGCCCGGCCCTCCCCGGCCACCGTGGCCAGCGTGGACTCCAGGCCGCTGAACACCTGCTCGAACACGGCGACGTGCTCGCGAACCGGCAAGGCCGCCAGTCGGTCCAGCGGTGCGAGACACGAGCGCACTCGTGCCTCCTCGCCGTCCCCCGGTCCGTCGCCCAGCCTGTCGCCCAGCCCGTCACCCAGCCCGTCGCCCGGGTCCCCGACGGAGCCGACGCCGCGCATGCCGCCTCCGGCATCGCCCGACTCGATCCCAACGGCCGGCTCGATCCCAACGGCCGGCTCGATCCCAACGGCCGGCTCGATCCCAACGGCCGGGGCCAGCGGGAACGCGGAGGCGTGCGATCGCTCCGCGCCATCGCCGCCGCTCTCGATCATGCTTCTCCTCACCCTCGCCGTCGTTCCGATCCGCGCGTTCGCGGCGGACCTCGGCGACACGTCCATCGTGCCTGCCCCGACCCTAGCCGTCCCCAGGTCCGCCGGGCGCCGCCGATCGCCATCCTGTGGATAACGTGGCGCGGTGACCGGGGGCATCGTGATCGAGCCCGCGAAGGCCGCATATGCGAACCGACGCGGCGGGCGCGCCGAAGGCGCCGGTTCCACACCTCTCCCGCGCCCCCCTCCACGCGTCCGTTCCGCATCTCCCGATCTCTTCGCGAATACGAGCGCAGCGATCATCTGGTTCAGGCGCCTGCCCCTGCTCCCCGCGACCTCCATCCCACTCGTCGCCCACGTCACTCGACCCGCTATGAAAAGAGTGCCGGGACCGAAAAACCCCGGTGCACGGCCGTCGCCAACACGTGATCCTGGGGCGGGTGTCAGGTTCGCCGACGCGGATAGTTGAAAACTGTGATCCACGTCGAGATGCTGATGTTCGAATGTCCGCCCATCAGGTCGCGCGCGACATCACCGGGAACCGCTACGGTCCGTAGGTAGATACGGTTTCGACCGGTCACAGGAAGAGGGGTACCACTGATGGCGAGCGTCGAGGACTGCCGGGCGGCGCTGGACAAGCTCGTCGAGCAGTTCGACGAGGTGGACGAGGAGACCCGTTCCAAACATGTCGTAGAACGCACCCTAAGCTGCCGTCTATCGGATCTCGACGTCACCTTCTACGGCCGGATCCACCACGACGGCCTCGGCCCCTTCACCGAAACGCCGTTCCCGGACGGCCGCCAAGCCGAGATCCGACTCACGATCACCAGCGATGATCTCATCCGGCTGATCAACGGGGAACTCGACATGGCCCGCGCCCTACTCGGCGGCCGTGTGAAGATCGACGCCAGCCTCGGCGACCTTCTCCGCCTACGCCGACTCCTCTGATCCCAACCGTCCCGCCCCCACCCCGGCTCGCCAGACGCCGCCCGGGCACCGGCGAACGGGACCGGCACCGAGGGCCGGTGGAGGCGCCCAACGGCACCTCGGTCAAACCGGCCACCCACCGGGCTGAGCATCCCCTCCCGGAGGGCCCGCTCCGGTGAGGCACGCACACCGGAGCAGGAGACGCCAGCGGCGGCAAGATCGGCGCGGCGATCGCCGGGCCCGCCCGCGGGGCTGAGCACCCCCTCCCGGAGGGCCCGCTCCGGTGAGGCACGCACACCGGAGCAGGAGACGCCAGCGGCGGCAAGATCGGCGCGGCGATCGCCGCCGCGACGGCGTTTCCAAGGGCCGACTCCGCACTGCCCGGCAGTGTGCGGGGCGGCAGCGTGGCGGGGCGCGGATGTGGGTGCGGCGCCATGCGGGGGACGATGTGGGGTGCCCCCATCCGTCGCCGTCCGCCGGAGGACGCCGATCGGAGACGCCGATCGGAATGCTCATGCGTCACAGGCCCAGGATCGCCAAGGCGGCCTTGACCTCGTCGTCTTCGGCGTGTCCGTCTCCGACGGCCGCCCAGGTCGCCGCGCAGGCGGCGCGGAGGCCGTCCACCGGGTCGGCGGCCGGGTCGCGGACCGGGTTGGGGCGGTCGAGGCTCAAGCGTCCGTCGTTCCACCGGGCGGTCCAGCCCCCGCATGTCCACCCTGTGGTCCCGGGGGCGACCACGGGGCGGGGTCGATGCAGAGCCTCCAGATCGGCGGCGAGGTGGGTTGGACGGTGAGGCGGGATGGCGGTGAGCACGTCGAGAGGGGTGGTCACGCCGGTGAGCACGAGCAGGCTGTCGGCACCGGCCCGGTTGGCGCCGGCGATGTCGGTGTCGAGCCGGTCCCCGACGATCAACGGACGCCGCGCGCCGGTGCGCAGGATCGATTCGCGGTGCAGCGGAGGCTCCGGCTTTCCCGCCACGACGGGTTCCACGCCTGCGGCGGTCGCGATGACCCGGCTCATGGACCCGTTCCCCGGCAGTTCGCCCCGCCCCGTCGGCATGGTGGTGTCGCCGTTGGCCGCCACGAACCAGGCTCCCCGCCGTACGGCGAGCACCCCCTCCGACAGCAGGCCGTAGGAGAGGTCGGGGGCGATGCCCTGGACCACCGCCACCGGGGCGTCGGCGGCGGTGGAGACCGGACGCAGGCCATGTGCCCGGAGCGCCTGACGCAGTCCCATCCCGCCCACCACCAGCACCGGCGACCCCGGCGGCACCCGTTCGGCGATGAGGCGGGCGGCGGCCTGGGCCGAGGTGACGACGTCCTCCGGCGCGGCAGGCACGTCGAGGGAGGCCAGGTGCTCGGCGATCGCCCCCGGTGTACGTGAGGCGTTGTTGGTGACGTAGGCCAGGCGCACGCCCAGCTCCGCCGCCTTCGTCAAGGACTCCGGCGCCTTCGCCACGGCCCGCCGCCCCAGGTACACGACCCCGTCAAGATCCAGCAGTAACGCGTCGTAGAAGTCGACCAGGGCCTTATCGGCGGCGCCCGGAGGGAAACCAGGAGACAAATCGGTCACGGGGGACAGGGTAGAGGCGGATGGGCGGGCAGGGGGCGGGAGGTTCGGGTCATGGGTCACGCGCGCCTTGCCTCTAGGGTGGCGCGGACCTGTTTCAGGGCCGAGGCGTAGTGCCGTATGTCGGGGCGCATGGCGACGGCGATCGCCAGCGGCTCCTGCGCGCCCTCCATGTCGCCGGTACGCCAAAGGGAGAGCCCAAGGCCGAAGTAGGCATAGTCCTCAGTGGGGTTGGCAGACACGATCCAGCGGAAGCTGTCCACGGCGTCGGCGTACCGCCGCGAGTTGAACTGGGCGCGCGCCAGCGCCTCGCGGATGCTGCGCGACTCCGGCTCGGCGTCGGCCGCCCGCTCCAGCAGGGCCGCCGCCGCCGCGGGACTGCCCTCTTCCAGAAGCTTCACGCCACGCTGAAACCAGTCGTAGACGTCGCCGCCGGGCGCCCCAGAGCCGTGACCGGGGGAATCAGACGCGTTGTTTCGTCCTTGCATCATTACGTGAGGCCTCCTTCAGACGGTAGATCTTCCCGATTCCCTGACAAACCGGGCACCGCTACATCGTCGGGGCAGTCCCAGAATGATCCAGGCCTTTATGGGAGCATGCCCGTTATGCGGAGTACCGAACTGCCGTTACCGGACGGACTGCTGCTACGTCCGTTGCGGGGAGTGCGTTACGCGGTGGACGACCTGGCGGCGGCCACCACTCCTCCGTATGACCTGATCTCACCGCATGAGGTGCGGAACCTTCTCGACGTCCATCCCAACAACGTGGTGCGCCTGATCCTTCCTGGCTTCGACCGGCACCGCTACGGCGAGGCCCGGGACACGCTGCGCGCGTGGCTGGCCGAGGGGGTGCTGGTCGTCGACGACCTGCCTGCGCTGTACGTCTACGAGCAGAGCGGGCCCGGCTTCCTGCAGCGCGGTCTGATCGGCAACGTCGGGTTGTCCGACCCCGAAGAGAAGATCATTTTGCCCCATGAGGAGACCGTGCCCGGCCTCGTCGCCGACCGCCTCGGGCTGATGCGCACCACCGAGGCGAACCTTGAGCCGATCTTTCTGCTGTACGAAGGCGGCGGGACGACCTCCCGTCTCGTCGACGACGTGGCGACCACGCGTATGCCGCTGATCGACGTGCGCACCTCCGACGGCGCCCGCCATCGCCTGTGGGCCGTCACGGACCCGGACGAGATCGAGGCGGCGGCGGCCGACATGCGCGAACGGCAGGCGCTGATCGCCGACGGTCACCACCGCTACGCGACCTACCGGCTCCTTCAGCAGGAACGGCACGCCGCCGGCGCGTCGAACGGGCCCTGGGACTTCGGGCTCGCCCTGCTCGTCGACTCCACCGCCTACCCGCCGGAGGTCAAGGCCATCCACCGGGTCGTGCCCGGCCTCCCGCTGCCGGAGGCCGTCAACCGGGCCAAGGGCGCCTGCCGCGTCCAGGAGTTCACCGAGCTCGAGGACGCCCTCGCGGGGCTCGCCACCGCGCCCGGGCCGGCGTTCGTGCTCGCCGGCGAGGGACACGCGCACCTGCTCACCGACCCCGACCCCGTCCAGGTCGAGCGCGCGATGCCCCCCGGGCGCTCCCCGCGCTGGAGGTCCCTGGGCACCTCGGTGCTCACCGAGTTCCTGCTGCCGAAGGTCTGGGGCGTGACGGACGACGAGCGGTCGGTGCTGATCGTGCACCACGACGCCGCGGAGGCCGTGCGCCTGGCCCGCGACACCTCCGGCACCGCCATCCTGCTCAGGCCGCTGCCCGCGGAGGACGTCCTGGCCGTCGCCGCGCAGGGCGAGAAAGTACCCCGCAAATCCACCTCCTTCGGGCCAAAGCCACGCACAGGTCTCGTCCTGCGCACGTTCTTCACCGACTGAGGAACTCCTGACCACTGACCGCCCCTTTCTCCGGCCCGCACGGTCTCTCCCGCCGCGCTGTCGGGACAGTCTGCGTCTGTAGGCTGGTGGCGCAAAGATCTGAACGTCATTCTGTGGATGACGGTTCTCACCCAGGGGTGCGCTGTGGACAACGTCACACCGCTCGGCGGCGACGTCTACGAGATCGACACGCGAATGGCCGGGTTCTCCGGCATCACCGCCGGATACCTGATCCTCGGAGAGCGACCATGCCTGGTCGAGACCGGAACCTCAACCTCCGCGCCGGTCGTCATCGACGCGCTCGCGTCGCTCGGCGTCGGCCCCGAGGACCTGGCCACCATCGTGGTGACCCACATCCACCTCGACCACGCCGGCGGAGTGGGCGACCTCGCCGCCCACTATCCCTCCGCCGAGATCGTCGTACACGAGAAGGGCGCACGGCACCTCGCCGACCCCAGCCGCCTGATGGCCAGCGCCCGCATGGTCTGGGGCGACAAGCTCGACGTGCTGTTCGGCACGCTCGCCCCGACCGACGCCGCCCGCATCCGATCGCTCGGCGACACCGGCTCGGTGGACCTCGGCGGCGGCAGGCGGCTCGACAGCCACTACTCCCCCGGTCACGCGAAGCATCACGTGGGCCTGCTGGACTCCGGCACCGGAGACCTGTACGTCGGCGACGCCGCCGGGGTCTACCTGCCCGAGACCGGGGACCTGCGCCCCGCCACGCCCCCGCCGGACTTCGACCTGCGAACCGCGCTCGACTCGATCGCGCTGTTCGAGGCGCTGGGCCCGCAGCGCCTGCTGTTCAGCCACTACGGACCGGTCGGCGACGTGAAGGAGACGCTGGGGAGATCCGCCGAGGAGCTACGCGTCTGGGTGGACCTCACCAGACAGGCCCACTCCGAGGGGCTCGACCTCGACCACGCGGTGGCGATGGTGAGCGCCCGCACCCGGGAACGCTACGCGGCGCTCGACGACGCCGCCGACGCCGACACCGCCGAACGCTTCGAACTGCTCAGCGGAGCCCCGTCGAACGTCGCCGGCATCCTCCACTGGCTCAACAAGATCAGCCCTTCGACCGGCGATTGAGCCCGCCCGGCGGCCTTCGAGCGTGGTGAGCGGCAGGCGCAGCCTCCCGAAGGGGCGGCGCCTGCCGCTCACCACCACGACCAGGGGAACTCACCCCTCGCGCTTCGCCACCGCCGCAGAGTCGCGCGTGTCATCGTCACCGAAGTCCGGTTCGATGAACGCGGGGCCCAGCCCGATGCCGCCTGCGGCATTGGATGCCGCGTCCGCGCCGGACCCGGCCGGTGCAGCCGATACGCCCCGCCCAGCCTCATCCTGGCCGGTCGCCGGACTCACCGCTTCCCCGTCCCCCGCGTCGTCCGAGGCATCCACGTCGTCCACCACGTCGTCCACGTCATCCGCGTCGTCGTGGGCGTCATCGGCGTCGCCGGTCTCGGCACTGTCATCGGCGTCGTCGTCCAGCTTCGCCCGTACCTCCTCATCGAGATCGAGGTCGGCGGAGACGTCGGCCGGAGCCGACTCGGCGGCATCGGCGGCGGCCTCGGGCGCTGCGGCTTCGTCGTCGGAGCCGACGCCCGACGCGTCCTCGGCCCCTCCACCGTCGGCCGCGGACACATTGTCCGCCCGCTCGTCGCCGGATCCGCCACGCGCGTCGGAAACCGACGCTACGTCCGCGTCCCGTTCAGAGTCGTCCTCCGCCGTCTCCTCCGGCACGTCCTCCTCATCGAGCGCATCGTCCCGCGCCTCGTCGGTCTCCTCGAAGCCGGATTCGTCGCGGTCCTCGACGTCACCGTCGAACTGCTCGACATCCTCCTCAATATCCTGGATGTCCTCGATGTCCATGCCGGTGAGCTGGGCATACCGCTCCGCCGCGTCCGTCTCGCCGTCCTCGTCGAACGCCATCGCACGCGAGAACCAATCCGCCGCCGCCTCGTCGTGCCCGGCATCGGCGAGGGCGTCCGCGTAGGCGAAGGCCAGCCTCGCCGACCACGGACGCGGACGGCTGTCCCGCAGCTCCGGCAGACGCTGCAGGGTGACGATCGCCGCGTCCTTCTGCCCGAGGTCCCTGCGCGCCCCCGACTCTACGATCGCGAGCTCGATCTGTACGGCCCGCCCGGCCCGTTCGGCCTCCGGGGAACGCACCAGATCGAGTGCCCGTTCCGGACGCCCCAGCCCTCGCTCGCAGTCCGCCAGCATGGGGAGCAGGTCGTCCGCCCCCAGCAGCCGCCGCGCCGCGCGCAGATCGTTGAGCGCCTCGGCGAAGTGCCCGGCTCGATAGGCGGCGATCCCCGCGGCCTCCCGGACAACCCCCACCCTGCTGCCGAAGCGACGCGCCACCTTCGCGTGCTCGTACGCACGGTCCGGATCGTCCTCGCTCAACGCCCGCTCGGCCGCGACGAGGTGCACGGCGATCAGGTCGGCGAGATCCCTCGGCATCGACAGGAGGTTTTCCCGGGTCTCCTTGTCGAGCTCGTCGGGCGTGACGTCCGGGGGAACCGGCGGCAGCTGCTCCCGGGGGGACGGCGCAGCGGAGTCCTCACGCTCACCACGACCGAACCGCGCACGGAGGCCACGCGCCTCCTCCCGCTCCTGGAAGCCCTCCCGGCTGAAGGGCCGACCACGCTCTCGGGGACCACGGTCCTCCGAGCGGAACCCGCGATCGTCCCGGCCAGGCCCGAACTCCCGGCGACCGCCCTCACGATCCCCGAACGACCGCTGCGGACGATCACCACGATCACGCCAGGGACGATCCCCGCCCCCAGGACCACGCCCGGCAGCCCGATCCCGGTACCCGAAACCGCCCTGCCGATCACCCGACCCCGGACGACCACGATCATCACGCCGGTCATCCCGCCCCCGGAACCCCTCACGGTCCCGGAAACCACGGTCCTCCGAGCGGAACCCGCGATCGTCCCGACCACGCCCGAACTCACGGCGACCGCCCTCACGATCCCCAAACGACCGCTGCGGACGATCACCACGATCACGCCAGGGACGATCCCCGCCCCCAGGACCACGCCCGGCAGCCCGATCCCGGTACCCGAAACCGCCCT
>NZ_JBFATZ010000007.1:0-1555 GCF_040678635.1 Thermopolyspora sp. NPDC052614 | reverse complement strand
CCTGCCGATCACCCGACCCCGGACGACCACGATCATCACGCCGGTCATCCCGCCCCCGGAACCCCTCACGGTCCCGGAAACCGCGATCCTCCGAGCGGAACCCGCGATCGTCCCGACCACGCCCGAACTCACGGCGTCCACCCTCACGATCCCCAAACGACCGCTGCGGACGATCACCACGATCACGCCGGTCGCCGTAGCCGTAGCCCTCTCGGCGTCCGCCATCACGGTCGCCGTAGGCCCGCTGGGGCCGATCGCCGCCCCGCGCACTGAACCCGCTCTCGCGGTCCCGGTAGGAACCCGGACGGTCTCGGCCGTCCCGGTCGCGGGAGCCGTACCCGCGCCGCGCGTCGTCACGATCCCCGTACGGCCGACGGTCGCGGTCGCCACGCCCGAAGTCATCGCGCTCCCGGTAACCACCGCGATCGCCGCCCCAGGCGGTGTCACGGCCGCCGCGGTCGCGGTAACCGGACCCGGAACGGTCGCCGCCGCCGTATCCGCCCTCCCGGCCGCGCGGTCGGTCATCCCGCCCGAAGCCACGCCGCTCGTCGCGACGGCCCCGGTCACTGCCCTGGTAGCCGCGCTGGTCGCCACGGCCGCCGAATCGTCCGCCCTGTTCCTCACGGCCGCGGCCCCCGTAGGAGCCGGAGCGGCCTTCTCGCCGCTCGCCGTAGCGGGGACCGTCTCCGGGGCGCCGAGCAGAACGCTCGCCGGAACGGCTCACATACCCTTCGCGCCTGTCCCGACCCGTGCCCGTGCGGTCATCGCGGAACCCGCGGTTCCTGCCGGAGTCCGCCCCTCCTGATCGGGAGCCGCTCTCATCGGGCCGTCCTGCGTCCTCGCGCCCGTCGTCTCTGTTCACTTCTGTCCTTCATTGCCCGTTCAGCACGTACGCCCTGACCGGTACGTGTGCGAGCTGCAGTCTTCGTGCGGGCGGTCCTGGCCGCGGGGTTCCAGCCCCGTTCGCTCAATCGCTGCCCCGCCCTCGCTGGCCTGACGCGACGAAGGCCACCCGTCGGAAGGGTGGCCCGGCCCCTCCAGCCTAGCAAGGTCCGAACACTGACGAAGCTGTTCATCGACTCGATGACCACGTCGTGATCATTGACGCCACGGCCGACGACTGCCCCCGATGCCCGCGTCACCACGCGTCAGGCTGGCACTTGCCCGCTGACCTGCAACAACTGCTCGGCGATGAAGGATGGCAATTCGCCGGCGAAGAACTCTGCCACGTTGACCACATCATCGGTCAACTGACCAGCCCTCGACACGGGAGCTTGGAGGCCCAGTTCGGAGGGCGGGCGCACCACGGGCGCATACGACAACCCTGGGGCGGCGACGTCGCCCGCTGGGGCCTGGCCGAGGCCCACACTCGCCCAACCCCGCACCAACCTTGCAGACAGGCACGCGGGCATGCGAAGGCCCCCGGACGCCAGGAATCGAAACTCCCAGCCCAGGGGCCATTCACACTATAAAGATGTCCGGCGGCGTCCTACTCTCCCACACCCCTTCGAGTGCAGTACCATCGGCGCTGGAAAGCTTAACTACCGGGTTCGGA
>NZ_JBFATZ010000006.1:224114-547243 GCF_040678635.1 Thermopolyspora sp. NPDC052614 | reverse complement strand
GCTACCGCCCCGGCGAGGTCATGCGGCGGCTGGTCCAGGCCCGCGACCAGACCTGCCGCTTCCCCACCTGCCGCCGCCCCGCCACCGGCTGCGATTTGGACCACACCCGCCCCTACGACGAAAAGGGCCCCACCTGCCCATGCAACCTCGCCGCGCTATGCAGGCGGCATCATCGCCTGAAGCAGACAGATGGGTGGAAACTCACCCAGCCCAGCCCCGGCACCCTGGTGCGGGAAACCCCCGCCAAACGCACCCACACCGTCCGCCCCGACCGCTACCCCCTATGACAACCCCCGGGGGCAACACCCCCCACCCCACAACCACCCCCGCAAGAACCCCCGCAACGGACCCCGGCAAGGACCCCGGCAAGGACGAGGCGAGGACGCCGGACGGAGCACCTCGCCACCGGCCGGTACCGCCGCGCATGCCGCCTCGGCTGCCCGTTCCGCCTGCTGGTTCGGGCGGAAGACCGGCCCTGGCACTGATTCGGTGATCTTCCGCCGGTTGGCCGCGGGGTTGCCGACGGTGCCGGATGGCGATCTCGGAGTCGCCTTCGGTCTTCTTCTCCTTTGCTTGGCCGGCCAGGCGGACTGGCTGGGCAGGCCGAGCAGGCCGGTACGGATTCTCGGGCCGGAACCCGCAGCATCACGGCGGCGTGCTCGCGGTGCGGGACGGCTCTCCGGCGCGTGCACGGCGGCGGGCAGCGGGTGCGCGACACGGCGGCCGACAGCCGGGAGAGGGTGCCTCACCTGCGGTACGGCGGGATCGATATGGCAACGGCGACGACTGCGATGCCAAGACCGTCGGCCTGAGCGGGTGCCCCGGGCTGACCGGCGGGAGCGGGAAACGATCGTTTGTGTTCCTTGCTCGCCGACCCGCGGACAAGGCCATGCGGCACGCCCGCGACCGGGTCCGGGAGATCACCTCCCGGCGCTGGATGCTACTGCGGCCGGAGGCGGTCGCGGAGAGGATGATCGCGGAGAGGACGAATATTGCCATTTCAACTCGACTCCTGCACGCCTGCTCTGACCTGCACGATCAAGTTGGAAAAGTTGGAAGAGCCTCAGAGATTCGTGTCTCGATGTGGGAGGTCTGCGGTGCTCGTCCGCTTCCCGCCGCACGATCTGGTCGGTGTCGCCCTCCAGCGGCTGCTCGGCCCAGCCGGTGCCGGGCTCGCCGGTCACCACCGCCCGGTCGGCGGCCACAGGGCGGCCGGTGGAGGACCAGCGCACCTTCAGCGGCAGTGGCTGACGCACCCGCCGCAGCGCCGCTTCATGCATCCACTGCCTGCGCACCTGCACCGCCAGCGCGGTCGGCGCGCGACCCAGCACCACCGCCGGAATACGGCGGGCAGTTGATTTCGAACCAGGTGGTCGTGCCGGTGGTGTCGCGGGTGAAGCCCCAGCGGGTGGCGAGGAGGTCGACCAGGTGGAGGCCTCGGCCGCCGTCGGAGAGGTCGTCGGCGTCCGGGCGCAGGCAGGGGGTTGTGGGGGAGCCCTCGTCGGCCACCTCGATGCGGAGGTGGTCGTGGATGCCCAAGACGGCCATGGTGATCGTGCCGTTGAGGTGGTTGGTGGCGTGGCGGACGCTGTTGGTGATGAGTTCGGTGGTGAGCAGCAGGACGGTGTCCAGGACGTCGGCGGGGCCGGGGGAGAGGAGTCTGGTCAGGTAGGAGCGGGCGTCGGTGACGTTGCGCGCGGTGGCGGGGAACTTGAGAGCACCGAGGATGATGGTGCCGGGCACCGGGCGCTCGTGGTCGCCGGGGGAGGGTGGGAGGGGCGTGATGTGTCGCCGGGTCCAGCGGCGGGCCGCGTCCCACTGCCGGATTCGTCGCAGTGCGTCGTTCGGGGTGATGCCCATGGAGCCGTGTCTCCTGAGTGTCCTGGATGAGTGCTGGAAACGTTGACGCGCGGAGCCGTAGCTGATGTACGGTGCGCTTACGTTCGCACTCAGTGGGTAATCAGGCCAGGCCGGATTGCCGATGGGTATTCGCTGGGTTTTCGGGGAGGGTGGGTTTCGTTGCCTGCTGCTCGCAAGCACACGATGAGGTATTTGTCCCTTGCGCACTATTTTGGTGCTTTGGTGCGCGATCTTCGTGACAGCTACCCCGAGCGTGTAGGTGAGTCGCTGACGATCGCCCAACTCGCCGCGCGCTCGGGCTATTCGGTCTCCATGATCGGTGCGATCGAACGTGGTGAGAATCTGCCGGATGGGGGCGATCGCGTTCGGGCGCTCGATGACGCGCTGTGCGCCAGCGGTCAATTGATAGGTTTGTGGCCATTGGTGCAACGGTTGGGCCGTCACCGGGTAGACGATCTGATTGCCGCCGTTGAGAGTGGAAATACATATGTCGCCTCTCAACGTCAGGAAGACGACATGGAACGACGCCTGCTCTTTCGTCTCGCCGGACTGGGGCTGCTGACCGGAGGCCCTGCGGGCGCGGGGGCGGAACCGCTACGGCAACAGATCGAACAGCTTTTGGGCGCCACCGAAACCTATTCCGACGAGCACTGGCAGGCGGTGTGTCAAAACTACGACCACGCGGTACACGCCCAGCCTCCTACCGAGGTACGGGACAACCTGATTCTCGACCTTTCGATTCTCAAGCGGTCGCTTGCCGTTTCGGACGCCGAACGCGTACGCGAACTGCAGCGGACCACGGCCTGGCTGGCTGCCCTGCACGCCAATGTCCTCACCAGGCTCGGTGATTTCGGCGGTGCCCAGCGGTGGTGGGTGACCGCGCGACACGCCGCCGACGAGTCCGGTGATCTGGACATGCGTGTGCTGGTGCGTGCCAAAGAGGCGCTGTTCGGCCTGTACGCCCCTCGTACGCCGGAAAGCATGATCTCGGTGGCGCTTGCCGCCCAGGAGCTGGCGAAGGGACGGCTCTCCACCGGTCTGCTCATCGCCGTCGCCACCGAGGCCCAGGCGCTGGCCGTATTGGGAAGGGCTCGGGAAGCGCAGGGAAGACTTGCGCAGTTGGAGGACCTTTCGGGCAGGTTCGGCCAGCGGCCGAACCTCGGGTGGACCGATGACGCGGCATGGTTCACCGCGAGTTGGGTGCACTCCCACGCGGGGGCGATGGATGCGGCCGAAGCCGCGCGTGAGGAAGCGCGGAAACGCTCGCCCTTCTATCAGAACAGCGCCAATCTGCGGTTGCACGAGGCCATCACCCTTGCGCGCGAAGGCGGCCACGAGGAGGCGCTGGGCCTGGCCACCGAAATCATCTCCGGCCTCCCACGGACGTACCGGACTCAGATGATTCTGCACACCGGGCGGCAGGTGGAGAATGTGATCCCGCTCGATCGCCGGAAGGGGAGCGCCTACGCCGACTATCGGGCGGCGATGGCCGGAACGCTGGTCTGAGTCACGGCTCGGTCCGCCGGTCGGACGTCGGTTCTGCGGTTTGCCGGCTGCGGAGGATCGCGCTGAGGGCCTGTACGGCGAGGCGTTGTGTGCGTTCGGTTCCGATCGTGTCGAGATTGCCGAGTGAGGCCAGGCCGTACAGGGTGCCTCAGACGATTCCGCGCCTCGGCTACGGCGTCGCAGGCGAACGAGGCGTGTCATGGGGGTCGGCCTACGAGCTCGTGCGGCGGTTCGGCAGCCAGAGTGTGATGACGAGGGCGAGGGCGGTGAAGCCGATCGACCACCAGAAGGCGTGGTCGAAGGCGAGGGCGGCACCGGCGGGGCCCTGGGCGGCGCGGGCGGCGAGTTCGCGGTCGAGGATGACGGCGAGTACGGCGGTGCCGAACGAGCCGCCGATCTGCTGGGCGGTACGGGTGATGATGCTGGCGTGGGGGATCTGCCCGTGATCGAGCCCTTCGTAGGCGCTGGCCATGACGGGGACCGTCACGGCGCCGAGGCCGATGCCGCGGACGACCAGGGCGGCGGCGAGCCACCATTCCGAGGTCGCGGCGCCGGCCTGCGCGAACGGCAACGTGCCGAGGGCCACGATCAGCAGGCCGGTGAAGGTGATCCACCGGCCGCCGAACCGGTCGGTGAGCAGTCCGGCGGTGGTGCGGCTCAGCAGCACGCCGATGCCCTGCGCGCCGATCAGGAGACCGGCCGCGATCGCGCCGTGCGCGCGTACCTGCTGGAAATAGAGCGGCACGAGCAGCATCGCGCCGTAGAGCACGAAGCCGTTTAGGAACATCAGGGCGCTCGACGCGGTGAACGAGGGGAATCGGAACAACCGCAGGTCGATGAGGGGCTCGCCGCGCATCGTCAGCGCCCGTACGGAGAAGGCGGCGATGATCGCGACGCCGGCGATGAGCGGCACGAGCACCTCGGCCTGCGCGAAGCCGGCTGTGTCACCGGCCCGGGACAGCCCGAAGATGACCGCGGCGATGCCCGGAGCGAGCAGGGCCAGCCCCGCCGCGTCGAGGGTGGCGGTTCGGTCGGCGCGGCCCGGCGGCATCATGCGCCAGGCCAGCAGGAGGCCGACCAGGCAGAACGGCACGTTCACCCAGAAGATCCACCGCCAGGTGAGGTGCTGCACGATCAGGCCCCCGAGCACCGGGCCGAGCACCGGGCCCAGCACCACGGGCAGCGAGATGACCGCGGTGGCCCGGCCGAGCGAGCGTCCGCCCGCGGCCTGGACCAGCAGGGTCTGCATCACGGGCAGCATGAGGCCGCCGCCGATGCCCTGGACGATCCGGAACGCGATCAGGACCGGCGCGTTCGCCGCGAGGCTGGCCCCGACCGATCCGGCCAGGAACACGGCCAGCGCGAACATCCACACGTTCTTGCCGCCGAACCGGTCCAGCAGCCATCCGGTGACGGGCACCACGATGCCGAGGGCGAGCAGGTATCCGGTGGTGGCCCATTGGATGGTCGAGACCGGGACGTGCAGGTCGCGCCCGAGCGTGTCGAGGGCGATGTTGACGATGGTGGTGTCGAAGACGACGGCGAGCAGGCCCGTCAGCAGCACGATCGCGAGCCGGATGAACGCCGGGTCCAGGCGTTGCGGGGCGGGATCGGCTGAGGGTTGCGAGATGGTCATGGCACCCCTTCAGGAAGTTTTAGATACGCCATGTATCTAAGTTGCGTCCGGCGGTTTTGTCAATAAGATGCGTTGTGTATCTAAAGAGGAGGATGCGTGGCCCGCGACAGCGCGACCCGGCGACGCGGGGCCAAGCTCGAAGAGGCCCTGCTCGACGCCGCCTGGGACGAACTGGTGGCGGTCGGGTACGGCCGCTTCACGATCGAAGGAGTGGCACAGCGGGCCCAGACCAGCCGGCCGGTCGTCTACCGCCGCTGGCCCAGCCGCGCCGACCTCGCCAAGGCGGCGATCGCCCACCACGCACGCAAGGAACCGGTCGTCATGCCCGACACCGGAACCCTGCGCGGCGACCTGATCGAACTGCTCCGGGCGACCTTCCGCCGGCTCGAACTCGCGGCGTTGATCGCCATCCAGATGGGCGAGTACTTCGCTGAGACCAAGTCGACCCCCGCGGACCTGCGCGAGGAGTACCTGGCCGCACGCCAGCGGCCGCCCATGATGGAGAAGATCCTGCAACGCGCCGCCGAGCGGGGCGAGATCGACCCGGGGTGCCTCACCCCGCGGATCATGGCCCTGCCCGCCGACCTCCTCCGCCACGAACTCCTCATGACCCAACGGCCGATCCCCGACGAGGTGATCACCGAGATCGTCGACGACATCTTCCTGCCCCTGGTGCGTATGCGCATGGGCAAGAAGGCCGACACCGAATCGCTCACTGGCTAGGACGCGGCGGGGCGGCGGCGAACAGGCCGGTGCCGCGGTTGACGGCATCCGTCCCCGCGGTGGATGAGGTGGATGACGTGTGGCCGGTCAGTCGAGCGGTGGAAGGTCGTCGAGGTCGGAGAGGGTGGCGGCCACCCGGGCGGCGGTGTCGCGCAGCCAGATGTGCGCGGCGTCGTAGGTGTGCACCGGGTGCCACCACAGGGCCTCCTGCAGCGTGACCGCCGGGAAGGGGCAGGGAAGCGCGCGGACGGGGGCGAGGTCGCGCAGCAGGCAGGCGAGGCGGCGCTGGATCAGGGCGACGCGGCGGGTGCCGGCGACCAGGGCCGGGAGGAGCTGGAAGCTCTGCACGGAGACGTCCACGTGCGGGTCCAGGCCGAGCATGGAGAGCTGGCGGTTGACGGGCGCGTCGAACGTGCGCTGGTAGACCGCCCACGGCAGCCGGGCCAGGTCGCCCATGGTGACGCGCTCGCCGACCTCGGGGTTGTCGGCGGAGACCAGGCACACCCACTCGTCGCGGTACAGCTCCACGGCGGGCATGTCGCTGATGATGCCGTGCGGCATGAACATGCCGTCCACGCCGCTGAGGCCGGACTCGGGGTTCTCCACGACGTCGGACGTGGCGTGCCGGAAGCGCAGTTTCACGCCGGGGGCGGCGGCCTGCAGGGTGCGGGCGAGCTCGACGCCGAAGACCGCGATCGCGTAGTCGGAGGACAGCAGGGTGAACTCGTGCCGTTCGGTGGCGGGGTTGAAGTCGGCTCGGCTGGTGAACAGGCGCTCCAGCATGGCGTACGCGGTGGCGACGGGGGCGCGCAGGGACGTGCCGAGCGGCGTCAGCTCGTAGCGGTTGCCGTGCCGTACCAGCAGCTCGTCGGAGAAGTGGCGGCGCAGGCGGGCGAGGGCGGCGCTCATGGCGGGCTGGCTGAGGCCGATCCGGGCGCCGGCGCGGGTGACGTTGCGCTCCTCCAGCAGGGCGCGCAGGGCGACCAGGAGGTTGAGGTCGAGCCTTTCGAGGTTCACGGGGGCGGTCCTAGGTATCCATCGCGTGGATGAGGTTGATCTGAAGAATCAATTTCCGTGATTGGGGCGGATAGGTCAAGGTTAGGGGCACCGCACCCCGGAGGAAATCTCGTGGAAACATCTCCGTCCTTCGCGGGCCCGTTCGCGCTCGGCACCTTCTCCGTCGGGACCGGCCCGGCGTTCCCCGGCCTGGTCGCCGGGGAACGTGTCCTGGACCTGCGCACCGTCCCCGCGCTCGACCTGCCCGAACCCACGACCCGCGCCCTGCTGGAACGATGGGACGACGTCCTGCCGCTGCTGCGCGACGCCGCCGCCTCGACGGCCGGGGAGTGGCTGCCCCAGGGGGAGCTGCGGGTGCACGCGCCCGTCGAACCCCGGCAGGTGCTGCAGTCCGGGGCGAACTACCGCACCCACGTGATCGATCTCGCGGTGGCGCACGAGCCCGCCGACGGCCGGCCCGCCGAACAGGTGCGGGCCGAGGCTGCCGCGGTGATGGACCGCCGCGCCGCCGAGGACCTGCCGTACCTGTTCATCGGCCTGGCCTCGTCGATCACCGGCCCGTACGACGACGTCGTCCTCCCGGCGTGGTGCGCGCAACCGGACTGGGAGCTGGAGCTCGCCGCCGTGATCGGCCGGCCCGCCTTCCGGGTCGCGCCGCAGGACGCGCTCGCGCACGTCGCCGCGTACACGATCGCCAACGACATCACCGCCCGCGACGCGGTGTTCCGCCGGGACATGCCGGCGATCGGCAGCGACTGGCTGCGCGCCAAGAACGCGCCCACGTTCACCCCGCTCGGGCCGTACCTGGTCCCGGCCGCCTTCGTCGGCGCCCCCGGCGACCTGCGGGTGACGCTGCGGCTCAACGGCGAGGTGATGCAGGACGAGTCCACCAAGGACATGATCTTCGACGTGGCGCGGCTGGTGTCCTACGCCTCGCGGACCGTACGGCTGCTCCCGGGCGACCTGATCCTCACCGGCAGCCCGGCCGGAAACGGCATGCACTGGGGCAGGCTGCTGCGCCCCGGCGACGTCATGGAGGGCACCATCAGCGGGCTGGGCCTGCAGCGCAACCGCTGCGTCGCCGAGGAGGCGTGATGCCCGACCGGACGAACCCCGAGGCGGTCGCCAAGTACTCCAACCGGGGCTTTCCAGCCCCCGCACCAGGTCGCCATCCCGCACATCGGCCTGCTCGTCGGCGAGATGTGGGCCCGGACGCCCTCGCCGAGCACTGCGCCGGCGACGGCCGCTACGAGTTCCTCCTCGTCGCAGCCCCGCCGCCGATCATCGGCGCGGTCGGATCCCCCGTCAACCCCATCACGATCAAGTGAGCCCCCCATGCCAGCAGTAGGAAACGTCCTCATCGTCGGCTGCGGCACGGCGGGATCGGCCCTGGCGATCCCGCTCGCCCGCGCCGGCGTCGCCGTCGACGTCGTCGAGATCAAACCCGGCGTCACCGCGCTCGGCTCCGGCATCACGCTGCAGGGCAACGCCCTGCGGGTGCTGCGCGACCTCGGCGTCTGGGACGAGGTACGCGCCGCCGGTTTCCCGTTCGACTCGCTCGGGCTGCGCGCCCCCGACGGCACCCTCCTCACCGAGATCCCCGACACCCGCACCGGCGGGCCCGACCTGCCCGCCACCGTCGGCATGAACCGCCCCGAACTCGCCGCCATCCTCGCCAAGGCCGTGCGCGAGGCGGGGGCACGGGTCGAATTCGGGGTGACCGTCGACACGCTCACCGACATCGGCGACGGCGTGCGGGCGTTGCTCTCCGACGGGACCTCCGGCACGTACGACCTGGTCGTGGGCGCCGACGGCATCCGCTCGGCGGTGCGCGCGATGATCGGCATCGACGTCGCCCCCAAGCCCACCGGCATGGGCATCTGGCGCGTGCACACCCGCCGCCCCGCCGCGATCGAGCGCACCGACCTCATCTACGGCGGCCCCTGCTTCATCGCCGGCTACTGCCCGACCGGCCCCGACACCATGTACGCCTACCTGGTGGAGAAGGCCCGGCCGCGCGAGTCGATCGCCGACGCCGACAAGCCCGCGCTCATGCGCGCCCTCGCCGAGGGGTACGGCGGGCCCTGGACGGAGATCGCCAAGGACATCACCGACCCGGACCGCATCAACTACACCTGGTTCGAGTCCCTGCTGGTCGACCGCCCGTGGAACCGCGGCCGCGTCGTGCTGATCGGCGACGCCGCCCACGCCTGCCCGCCGACCCTCGCCCAGGGCGCGGCCCAGTGCCTGGAGGACGCCGCCGTGCTGGCCGAGCTGCTGCTCGCCGCCGACCGGCTCGACCAGTCGCTGTTCGACGCCTTCATGGACCGCCGCCACGACCGGGTCCGTACCGTCGTCGAGGCCTCGCTGCAGCTCGCCGAGTGGCGGCTGCACCAGGTCGACGACGCCGACCTGCCCGGCCTGATGGCCCGCGTCACCGCCCTCGTGTCGGAGCGCCCGTGACGACCGTCGACGTACACGCGCACGTGCTCCTGCCGGAGGTCGAGCAGGCCGTCGCCGGGCGGCCCGGCCTCGCCGAGCTCCGGGCGCTGGAGGACCGGCGCAACGGCCCGGCCGCGCTGGAGGTCAACGGCCCGATGATCGCCGAGCGCCTGCCGCGGCTCACCCGGGTCGAGGCACGGCTCGCCGACATGGACGCCGCCGGCGTCGACATGCAGATCGTCAGCCCGTCGCCGTCGCACTACCACTACTGGGCCGACGCCGACCTGGCCCGCACCGTGTGCCGCCTGGCGGCCGAGGGGGTGGCCGCGCACTGCGCCCAGGCCCCCGACCGGCTGCACGGCCTCGGCCTGGTCCCGCTCCAGCATCCCGAGCTGATGATCGAGGCGCTCGACCACGCCCTCGGCCTGGGCCTCAAGGGCGTGGAGATCTCCTCGCACGCGCCCGGCCGCGAGCTGTCCGACCCGGCGTACGAGCCGTTCTGGGCGCACGCGGCCGCCACCGGCGCGGTGGTGTTCCTGCACCCGTTCGGCTGCACCCTCGACGAGCGCCTGGACCGCTTCTACCTGTCCAACATCGTCGGCCAGCCCGTGGAGAACGCCGTCGCGCTCTCCCACCTGATCTTCGCGGGCGTGCTCGACCGGCACCCCGGCCTGAAGATCCTCGCCGCCCACGGCGGCGGCTACCTGCCGACGTACACCGGCCGCGCCGACCACGGCTGGCGCGTCCGCCCCGACGCCCGCCGCTGCGCCGAGCCGCCCAGCGCGTACCTGCGGCGCATCTGGTTCGACTCCCTCGTCTACGAGCCGGCCGCCCTGCGCGCCCTGATCGACGCCGCCGGGATCACCCAGGTGCTCCTCGGCTCCGACCACCCCTTCGACATGGGCGTCACCGACCCCCTCGACCGGGCGCGCGCCGCGCTCGGCGACGGCCCCGAGCTGGACGCCGTACGCGGTGCCAACGCCCTTGCCCTGTTCGACCTGAAGGACTGAAATGTCACGACTCATCACCCATCTACGGCACGTCGACCTCGCCGTGCCCGACTTCGACCGGCAACGCGACTTCTACGCGGGCGTGTGGGGGCTCACCGAGGTCGCCTCCGACACCGGCATCAGCTTCCTCGCCGCCGAGGGCTCGCCCGAGCAGTACATCATCCGGCTGCGCAAGGACGCCGACAAGCGCCTCGACCTCGTCTCCTTCGGCGCCGCCACCCCGGCCGACGTCGACGCCCTCGCCGAGCGCCTGCGCGCCGCCGAGGTCTCGCTGATCACCGAGCCCGGCGCGCTCACGACCCCCGGCGGCGGATACGGCTTCCGCTTCTTCGACGGCGACGGCCGTACCGTCGAGGTCTCCGCCGACGTCGCCGTCCGCGCCCACCGCAAGCTGGAGCCCAAGGAGTCGGTCCCCGTACGGCTCTCGCACGTCGTCCTCAACTCCCCGGACATCGACGCCACCCGCGCCTGGTACGAGACCCACCTGAATTTCGCCCTGTCCGACACCCTCGCCCACCCGCGCATGGGCCAGATGATGCACTTCATGCGCTGCAACCCGCAGCACCACAGCCTCGCCATCGCCCGCGGCCCGCACGTCTCGCTGCACCACGTCAGCTTCGAACTGCGCGGCGTCGACGAGTTCATGTACGGCACCGGCCGCCTCCTGCGCGCCGGTGTCCGCATGATCTGGGGCCCGGGCCGCCACCTCGCCGGAGACAACACCTTCTCCTACTTCCTCGACCCGCACGGCAACACCGTCGAGTACACCACCGAACTGGAGGAACTCGACGAGGACACCTGGCACCCGCAGGTCCACGACTTCACCCGGCCCGAGGTCTCCGACCAGTGGGGCACGGCGAACCCGGCCAACGAACTGATCGCCAAGGAGTCCTTCAACAACGTCGACCGCGGCCTCTACGTCGCCCCGCCCGTCTGATGCGCGCCGCCACCTTCACCGACCGGGGCACCCACGGGGGCCGGGTCCGCTCCGGCATCGTCGACGGGGAGACGGTCCGCCCGTTCCCCGACGGCGTCGGCCTGCTCGACCTCATCCGCGACGACCGCCTCACCGAGGCCGAAACCCTCGCCCTCGACCCGATCCCACTGGCCGACGTCCGGCTCCTCGCCCCGTTCCAGCCGCCCACCGTCCGCGACTTCGTCGCCTTCGAGGAGCACGTCGAGGGCATGCGCAGGGGCGCCGACCCCTCCTCCGGCGGCACGCCCCCCGACGCCTGGTACGAGGCCCCCGCCTTCTACTTCACCAACCCCTACGCCGTGACCGGCCCGTACGACGAGGTGCCGGTGCCGCCCGGCTGCCGGACGTTCGACTTCGAACTGGAGGTCGCCGCCGTCATCGGCCGGCCCGGCCGCGACCTCACCCCGTGGCAGGCCCGCGACCACATCGCCGGCTACCTCATCATGAACGACTGGTCCGCCAGAGACCTGCAGGGCCGCGAGATGCAGGTCGGCCTAGGCCCGGCCAAGGGCAAGGACACCGCCACCACCCTCGGCCCCTGGCTCGTCACCGCCGACGAACTGGAGCCCTACCGGGATACCGACGGCCTCCTGCGCCTCGCCCTCACCGCCACGGTCAACGGCGTCGAGGTCGGCCGCGACCTGCTGTCCAACATGAGCTGGCCGTTCGAGGACCTCGTCGCCTACGCCTCACGCGGCACCTGGGTCCACCCCGGCGACGTGCTCGGCTCGGGAACCTGCGGCAACGGCGGCTGCCTCGCCGAACTCTGGGGCCACCGCGGCACCCAGGACCCGCCCCCGCTGCGCCCGGGCGACGTGGTCGAACTGACCGTCGAAGGCATCGGCTCGATCCGCAACACCGTCGTCGCGGGGGTCCCGCAGATCCCCGTCCCGCCCGCGAGGAAACGTCCCCGAACCCGCCCCTGACCGACGCTCCGGCGCCGATGCCGGGCGTGCGCCCTGGCGGCGTCGGCGTCCTCGAACACGTCCTTGATCATGTCACCGCCGCTGATACGCGCCGATGATATGTATGGCGGATGCTCTCTCTCCCCCGGAGGGTCCGCGGGCGGGCGTGGAGCGTCCGCCGATGGCTTTCCCTGCTCCTCTGCCTGGCCCTGCTGGGAGTCGCCGTGCCGGCCTCGGCCGCCCGGCCGCCGTCCTGGCCGTATGCCTCGCGGCCGTGCGCGCATAAGGCGGCGACGGCCGAGCCTCGGGCGTTCCCGGAACCCGTGATCCTCGGCGGGGACGGGCACACGGACGTGACGGCCGTCGCGCTCGGGACCCTGGGCGAGCGGCCCGTGGCGGTCAGCGCGGGGGAGGAGGGCACCCTGCGCGTGTGGGGCCTGCCCGGGCTTGAGCCGATCGGGGAACCGGTGCCGGTCGGCCGGGACGTCGACACGATCATCTCCCAGGAGTTGTTCGGGCGGCGGCTCACCGTGCCCGCCGCCGGCCCGGCGGATTCGGCCACCGCCCGTTGGAACGGCCGCGCCGTCAAGGCGACCGCGGACGACGAGCTTCATGTGACGGACGCGGCGTCCGGGCGACAGATCGGGCCACGCATCGACCTGGGGGAGGACAACGGCGTCTACGGACTCGAACTCATCACCCTGAACGGCAGGCTCACCGCCGTGACCGCCGACGACGGCGGCGACGAGAACGTGCCCGGCCCGATTCCCCTGCGGTTCTGGGACGTCGCGAGCGGCACCCGCCTCGACGGCATCGAAGGCGACTTCGGCGCGGTACGGCAGACCCGGATGAACGGCAGGACCGTCCTGGTGACGGTGAACCGGGGCGTTTTCTCCACGGGTACGGCCCGCCGTGAGGCAGGCACCCTCTCCGTCTGGGATCCCGTCTCGCGGCGGGAGATCGCGTTCCTGCCCGGGCACCCTCCGCCGCCCGAGCCCAAAGGCGTCAGCCGCGGCGCCGTCCAGCGGATCTCGCTGGCCGTGGGCGAGTTCCGCGGCCGGCCGGTCGCGCTCACCGGCGGCGGCGACAACACCGTCAGGCTCTGGGACCTCGCCGCCGCCGGGCAACTGGCCGCGACCGTGCCGCCCGGCCACACCGACGAGATCGCCTCGATCGCGATGACCGAGGCCGCGGGCCGTCCGGCGGCGGTCACCAAGGGCCGGGACGGCCAGACCATCGTCTGGGACCTGGTCACCGGCCGCAGGACCGCTCTTCCGGCGCCCGGCCCGTACGCCGCCGCCCGCGACATCCCGGCCGCCCGCCTCGACGCCGGCAGCGTGATCATGCGGGAGGACGCGGGAAGCCCCCGTTTCTGGGACCTGGACGTCTCCGAGCCGCCGGGCGGATGGAAGATCGGCGACGTGCAGGTCGCCCGCCTCGGCGACCGCCCCGTCCTGCTCGGCAGAAGCGGCGCCCACGTATGGCTGAAGGACGCGGCGAGCATGAGCCCCATCGGCAGGCCGGTACGGCTCGGCAAACGCGTCCCGATGAGCCTCGCGGCCCTGGCGGACCTCGACGGCAGGCCCGTCCTCCTCGTCAACCTGGACGGCCGCACCCGCATCCTGGACTTCACGACCGGCCGGCGACTCGGCTCGGTGCGCGGTGTCGCCTCAAGCGAGGCCGTGATCGGCGTGACCCGGCTGCGCTGCACCACGGCCGTGCTGACACCCCGCCGCAACACCCTCCACCTGTGGGACCTGCGGACCGGCCGGCACCTGACCCGCCCCCTCCCCGGCCACGGCGCGAGAGTGGGGAACATCCTGTTCGGCAGGCTCGGCGACATTCCCATCGCCGTCACCTCCTCGGCGGACGGCGACATCCGCGTCTGGAACCTCCTCGAAGGACGCCTGATCGGTGAGCCGCTCAAGGCGGGCAACCGCTACCCCGTCCTGGCCTTGGGCGACGTGAACGGGCACGAGGTACTGCTGGCCGGCGGAAAGAGCGAAAGAATCCGCATGTGGCGGCTGAGCTAACGCCCGCCCAGCCTGTGGCCGAGGGCGTGCCGACGCGCCGGGGCGGGAGAGGTCCCGGCACGTCGTCCGACGATCAGTTGGAACGGTAGAGTCCGGCAGTCGGTGACGTCGTCGCCGGTGAATTCGATGTCAATGCCGCCCGGGTGGGTGCCGAGGGCGTGGTGGACCTCGAAGAAGCCGACGACCTCGTCGAGGATGTCGTCGAGGCGGCGGGTCTTGTGGCCGCTTGGGGCCTCGAAGGTGTTGCCGTGCATGGGGTCGCAGATCCAGGTGACCTGGGCGCCGCTCGTCGACACCTTCACCACCAGCGTGGAGAGAAACGGCTATTGGTTGAAGTTCGCCGTATACGGTGGAGAACATGCCAAACGGGACTATCTCTAGACTTTGGTTGCCGACAACAATCCTGATTTGCTGCCTGGCGGCTGCAGGTTGCGAGCTTCCATCTGCGGATCCAGAAGGGCGTCCTGCACGCGGGGCGCACCGCTCTGACTCGCTGGCATCCATCATCAGTGCGATCGAAAGGCAATTCGCGCGGAGAAGCAGCGTCCGGACTATCACTAAAACACGCGATAGTTATGCGGACGCCGTCGTGATCACTAATACTTCGGGACGATATCGGTTCGCAAGTTCGGGAGTGTTTGCATGCAGTATCAGTGAGATGCAGGAAGGACGCCGCTTCAGGCTGATCAATGTAGGTCGTGATAGTTATACTAGTGATGCGAATTACGCAAGGCTTCCTGAGGGAAAGGTGTGGATCCATTGGCGGGATGTTGATGGTTTTGTATGGACCAAGGATCTGATCGACGCAATCAATCCGAAGTTCTTGAAGATTGCGGCTTCAGGAGAGGTCATCAGTTCTCCTGGCGGTATGGTCGGTGGGGCCGCCACGAGCCTTTACTCTGGTGCCTTCAGTGTGGCACAGCTCGAGACGAAGAGCATGGGAACCGCCTTTAGCCTGAAGAAGACGTCTTGGGCCGGAGGGCGAATTGAATGGAAAATATGGGCTGGCCCAGATGGCTTGCCGCGCCGCTTCTACGTGATCATCAGATTCAATGTGCCCGCAGGACGGAGTCGAACTATCGTCGCGGATACCTCGTGTATGGCGTGGGGAAAATCTGTGGATATCAGTCCTCCACCCGCGAGTCGCACAGTAGACAGCCATGAGTTACGTCACGGGTAGACCGAATCTAAGATGCCGCACAGGGAAGGAATCGGTGGAGAAATTGTAGATATGCATGGTCCCCTGCCTCGGGCTACAGTTTGGCCGGCCGGACTGACATCGGAGATCAAATATCGGTAGAGCTGGGCATCGCCCTATATTATGAAGTAACCAGAAACGGGCGCGATCCCAGAACGTTAACCGTTCAGGAAGTAATGGGTGTCATATTGTCAGGACTTCCTACTTATGAGGATGCGGGCGCGAGTCAGGTCAAAAGGGTATGAAGAAGCCATCGAAAGGGTTTGTGAAAATTTTATATGCGTTCATTGGTACTGCTACCCTTCTTTCTGCTGTAGCAGTCGGGGTCACAATGTTGGGCAGTGCCGACATTAGTGGTGCCAATGACATCCACCCGGTACACCTGCTTGCAGATATGAAGGATCTTCCTGAAGAGCCCTTCATTCGCTTCCAGAGTGCGGCTGCCACGATAAGTCCTCTTACTGAACATTTCGGTGCGGATCATTTCGGATCGAACGGATACGCGCAACGTGGTTGGGGTGTTCATCGCAATGAGGACTTGCTCCTGGAGACTGTTCTGCGCTATGCAAATGGAGCGTCAGCAAAAGCCGAATCCGCCGCAGCTCCATATGGGCGAATCTTCAATGATCCGATCTATCTAGATCATATTCAGAAGGTGGATCTGGCGGAGGCCGATCTGATAGCTGATTCTGCCGCCATGGGCTGTGTGAACAGATATCCGGATCGGCGGCCGCAATGCCTTGGCTGGGCGTTCGGGGGGCGATATGGTAATTATGTCGTAGAGATTACATACAATGCCGATCGTGATCCGGCTTATAAACGTGGTCTAGAGCAAGAAGTATTCCTGGACCTGGTTAAAGCCATGGACCGACATATCGCCAAATTGAATATCAACTAGAACTCGTGCTGCCGCGCCACCGCCTTAAGCGTCTCCAGCTCGGCGTCGTCGTGCGCCGACCCGATGTGCTCGATCTCTCGTGACCCGCGCCGGGAGGAGTACACGATCTGCACCGCACGGGCACCTGACGCGGCTTTCACCGTCCGCACGTACGGAGACATGGTCACCAGGGTAGAGACGTGATCGATTCAGTGCGCACTTTGTCAACGAACACGCCGCTTTCCATGGTTGCTAGCACACTTTTCGCCGCTCTCGGCGAAGAACCACGAGGTCAGCGGCCCGCACTCAGCCGTGATCTTGAGACGTGGGGCATGTCAGGATTTAGTTGGGTTGGCTCGCCGAGCCAGGGGTAACGCGCAGATGCTCTACTGCTGGTCACTGTAATATTCGCACCGATCTGGCCTCGTTCTGCGACCACCTGGCCCTGCACGGCCCCGGCAACGGCCGCGCCATCGCCGACGAACGCCACTCGGCCCAGCCCCGCACCTCCTCCTGGGCCGCTCTGCGTCGCCGGGCTATGGCGTCCGCGATTTCGGGGGCTATCCGCAGAACCCCAGTTGCACGCGCCGATGGCGGGCTTGGGCGGATAGTTGTAGTTGTTGGCGAGCGACCGGCGGTACGCCCCCGTCGCCGTATATCCTGCGCGGTACCGGCGTCCACGCCGCGTAACCTTCACTTGTCATCCGCCAGGGCCTGTGCGGATGGGTGATTGTTCGACCGATGGAATGCACGCGGGATGCTCGGCTGCTCGCGGCTCGACGACCACGCAACGAGTATTCGAAGCCGGATGGACGCTTCGAAGACCATGCGGCCCTACCCGCGGCCGAGGGCTCAACGGTGAATCGACGCGGTCAGGTGCCGGCGACGTGCTGGGGTGGGAGACCCCAGCCCCAGCACGTCGTGCGGTGATCAGTTGGAGCGGTAGAGCTCGGCGACGCGGAAGGCCAGGTCGAGGGACTGGCTGCGGTTGAGGCGGGGGTCGCAGGCGGTCTCGTAGCGCAGGCCGAGGTCGGACTCGTCGATGGGGTGGCCGCCGCCGACGCATTCGGTGACGTCGTCGCCGGTGAATTCGATGTGGATGCCGCCGGGGTGGGTGCCGAGGGCGTGGTGGACCTCGAAGAAGCCGACGACCTCGTCGAGGATGTCGTCGAGGCGGCGGGTCTTGTGGCCGCTTGGGGCTTCGAAGGTGTTGCCGTGCATGGGGTCGCAGATCCAGGTGACCTGGGCGCCGCTCGTTGAGACCTTTTCCACCAGCGTGGGGAGGGCGTCGCGGATCTTTGTGGCGCCCATGCGGGTGATGAAGGTGAGGCGGCCCGGCTCGTTGTCGGGGTTGAGCCTGTCGATGAGGGCGAGTGCGTCCTCGGGGGCGGTGGTGGGGCCGAGTTTCACGCCGATCGGGTTGCGGATGCGGCTGAAGAACTCGACGTGCGCGCCGTCGAGTTGGCGGGTGCGCTCGCCGATCCACACCATGTGCGCCGACACGTCGTACGGCAGGCCGGTGCGCGAGTCGACGCGGGTCAGCGCCCGGTCGTAGTCGAGGATGAGCGCCTCGTGCGAGGAGTACAGCTCGACGGTGTGGAACTCCGGGGCGTCGGCGCCGCAGGCGTGCATGAACTGGATGGCCTTGTCGATGTCCCTGGCGAGGCGCTCGTAGCGCTGCCCGGCGGGGGACTCGGCGACGAAGTCCTGGTTCCAGGCGTGCACCTGGCGCAGGTCGGCGTACCCGCCCTTGGTGATGAAGGCCCGGCACAGGTTGAGCGTCACCGCCGCGGAGTGGTAGGCGCGCAGCAGGCGGCGCGGGTCGGGGACGCGCGACTCGGGGGTGAAGTCGAAGCCGTTGACCATGTCGCCCCGGTACGCGGGCAGCTCGACCCCGTCGCGTACCTCGAAGGGCTTGGAGCGCGGCTTGGCGAACTGCCCGGCCAGCCGTCCGATCTTCACGACCGGGACGCTGCCCGCGTAGGTGAGCACGACCGCCATTTGCAGCAGCGTCTTGAGCTTGTTGCGGACGGCGTCGGCGGTGGCGCCGGCGAAGGTTTCGGCGCAGTCGCCGCCCTGCAGGACGAACGCCTCGCCCCGCGAGGCCGCGGCGAGCCGCTCCTTGAGCTGGTCGCACTCCCCGGCGAACACCAGGGGCGGCAGCGTCGCCAACTCGGCGACGACCTCGTCGAGCGCCGCGCGGTCCGGCCAGTCGGGCTGCTGCGCGGCCGGAAGGCGGCGCCAAACGTCGAGGTCGATGGGGTCCCTGGTCACGAGCCCTCCTTAGCCGGCCGTGGCCGCCTCGTGCCCTGGATCATGTTCATACTCGTTCGCTCGCTCACGACACACCAGGTTATTGCACCCGCACCGCCCCTAATGCGTCTTAGTGCGCGTCGAGAGACATCCCTCACCACCCATTTGCCGGACCGGGCGGGAAACCTGGCCAGCGGAATGCCTGTTCAATCCTTTCTGATGATTTTCGTCCGGAATGGCGTCACGGTCGCTCGGCGGCGTTGCCGAAGCGCGCGTGCTCGGGGAGCACGCCGACGCTTACGAAACGGGCGAGCGCGTCGCTGAGCACGGGCACGCGGGAGACGTCGGGAGGAATGGGGATCGGGCGGGACGAGCCGGCCAGCGCCGGGCGGATGATCCGGTCCTGCACCACCCGCTGCGCGAACTGGACGACGGCGGCGCTGAAGGCGCGGCGGCGCTGCACCCTGGCGAGCAGCGACTCGGGGATCGGCTCGCCGCGCAGCAGGGCCGGGCCGAGCAGGTTCGCCGTGGCCACCGCGTCCTGGATCGCCAGGTTGATGCCGATGCCGAAGACCGGGGACATCGCGTGCGCGGCGTCGCCGATGCACAGCAGGCCGGGGCGGTGCCAGCGGCGCAGCCGGTTCAGCTTGACCTGGAGCATGCTGATGTCGTCGAACCCGGACAGCCCGGCCACCCGGTCGGCGAGGAAGGGCATCAGTTCGGCGACCGTGCGGCGCAGCGAGGCGATGCCCTGGGCCTTGAGCGCCTCGAAGCCGTCCTTGGGGAACAGGAGCGCGAGCTGCCAGTACGTGCCCCGGTTGATCGCCACCATGGGGCGGCCGGCCGCCAGGCGCAGGAACGTGTCCTCGCGGTCGGACGGCACGCGGGGGAGCCGGAACCACGCCACGTCCATGGGCGCGCCGAACTCGCGGGGGCGCAGCAGGGCGGCGCGTCGTACGTCGGAGTGCCTGCCGTCGGCGCCGATCGTGAGCTCGGCGCGGATCTCGTGCTCGCCGCCCGGGGTGCGGTAGCGCAGGCCGCGTACCCGGTCGCCCTCGCGGACGATGCCGTGCGCCTCGGCGTTCATCAGCAGGCGGAAGGTCGGGTAGCGTCGGGCCTCGGAGATGATCAGGTTGAGGAAGTCCCACTGCGGAACGAAGGCGATGTACCGATATTTCCCGGGAAGTCGCCTAAGATCGGCGAGGGAGACCGTGCCCTGATCGGTCTCCACGCTCACCCCGTACGCCTTGCGGTGAGGGAGTTTGTGGAATTCCTCGGCCAGCCCGAGCTCGTCGATCAACTGCAGCGTCGAGGGATGGATGGTATCCCCCCGGAAGTCGCGCAGGAAGTCGCCGTGCTTCTCCAGCAGGGTCACCTCGACGCCGCCGCGCGCCAGCATCAGCGCGAGTACGGCTCCCGCCGGCCCGCCGCCGGCGATCACACATGCGGTTCGCATATTTCATCACCCGTTGAAAGTCTATCCCGCGCCATCCGGACCCGAAAAAGTTCTGCTACCCGGCAATCCGCCGAGTTGCCCGGACCGAAGGAACAGGTGTGAGTGACGTTTGGCGACTGGTCGGCGGGACGCCCGTACCCGACGAGAGCCGGCCGCCGACTCTGGAAGACCTGATGCGCCAGGTGTCGTTCGGCGACGAAGCCGCCTTCGAGCGGCTCTACGAACAGCTCAGCGCACCGGTGTTCGGCCTGGTCCGGCGCGTGGTGCGGGACCGGGCGCAGGCGGAGGAGGTGACGCAGGAGGTCATGGTCGAGGTGTGGCGTACCGCGTCGCGTTTCGATCCCGCCCGGGGGAGCGCCCTGTCGTACGTGCTGACGATGGCGCACCGCCGGGCCGTCGACCGGGTGCGCTCCGCCCAGGCGTCCACGGGCAGGGAGGAACGGGTGGCGCGCATGTCCGAGGACATCGCCTACGATCAGGTCTCCGAGGCGGTCACCACCCGCATCGAGGGCGAGCGGGTACGCCGCTGCCTCGGCGGGCTCACCGAGCTGCAACGCCAGGCCGTCACGCTCGCCTACTACGGCGGATACAGCTATCCCGAGGTGGCGGGGCTGCTCAAGGTGCCCCTCGGCACGATCAAGACCCGGATGCGCGACGGTCTGGTACGGCTACGCGACTGCATGGGGGTGGAACGATGAACGACGATCTGCACACCCTCTCCGGCGCGTACGCGCTCAACGCGCTGCCCGAGCAGCAGCAGCGGCTCTTCGAGGAGCACATGGCCCGCTGCGAGGCCTGCCTCATCGAGGTCAGGGGCCTGCGCGAGACCGCCGCCCGGCTCGGCCTCGCCGCCGCGGAGGAGCCCCCGCCTGGGCTGCGCGCCCGCGTGCTCGCCAGGATCGCGGAGGTACGGCAGGAGCCGCCGATCGTCCCCCCGGGGGCGCTGGGCGGGCTGGGGAACGCCTACGATCGGGATCCGTACGGGACCTTGCCGACGGGCGGCCTTCCCGGGCACCCGCAGGATCCCGGAGGAATCCACCCCCAGGATCCCCTGTCGCCGTATTCACCGCATTCACCGCATTCGTCAAATTCACCGTATTCGCCGTATTCGCAGGACCCTGGGCAGGCGTACCGCCAGGACTCCGGCCTGCCGCAGGAGCCGGGAGCGGGGCTCCGGCCGGATCCCGGAGCGCCCTACCGTCCCGGCGCCTCGTACCCGCCGGAGGGAATCAGGGTCTATCCGCCCGACCCCGGCCCCGCGTCCCCGCAGAGCACGGACGGGTCGTACCGGCAGGACGGCCTGGACGTCTCCCAGACGATCCCGCGTCTCCCGGACCAGGCGTTCCTCCCGCCGTCGGCGCAGAACCGCCCGGCCGAGGCGAGCCCTCCGCAGGAGCAGACGCGGCCCTACCCGCGCGACGCCCGCCCGGCCTATCCTCCCGGCCTCGGCCGACCGACCGAGTGGCGCGCCCTCGCCGAGGAGGGCGCGCGGCAGGCCACCCCGAACGAGCAGGCCCCCGCCTCCAGCGACGTTCCCCTTGATGGTCCTCTTGATGGTCCCTTCGCCTCGGGGGACCGCCCCGCCGTACCGGCCGAAACGCCCATGCCGTCGAACGCGGCGCCCTCCGGGACGGCGCGGCCGGTCGTCGGCCTCCCGTCCGACCCCGCTCCCACCGGGCGGGGGCGGAGCGCGCCCTACGCGGGCGGGGGATCGGTCCTCGACTTCGACCAGGCCCGAAGGTCCCCCCGGGCGGGCTGGGGCACGAGGATCGCGGCCGTCGCGGCCACGATCTCCACCGCCGCCGCCGTGGCCCTCGGCTACCTGGTCTACGACACCAACCAGCAGCTCAACCAGGTCAGGATCCAGTCCCAGACGGTGGCGGCGATCCTGGCCGCGCCCGACGCCAAGACCGTCGTGCGCCCGGTCACCTCCGGCGGCAGCGCCACCATCGTCCGGTCCCGGTCGGCCAACCGGATCGTCTTCACCGCGAGCGGCCTGGCGAACCTGCCCGCCTCCAAGGCCTACGAGCTGTGGCTCATGGGCCCCGACGGCCCGCGCCCGGCCGGTCTCCTCCAGCGCGGGCCCGACGGCACCGTGGTCCCGATCGTCGCCCTGCCGCTCGCCGACGAGGAGCAGGTGGGCCTCACGGTCGAACCCGCGGCGGGCTCGGCCAAGCCGACCACCCAGCCCATTCTCCTCACCAAGCTGCCGTCGGCCTGATCCGGTCAGTGGCTCAGGAAGTCGCAGCTGCGGATCAGGTGCCGGCTCGCCAGGTCGCGGATGCGCCCGTACGCCTCCTCGGGATACCGGCGCGGGCCGTTCTCCACCAGCAGGATCAGGTACAGGTACGTCCGGTAGAGGGCGTCCCGTACCCGGGCCTGGTCGTCCAGGACGATCTCGCCGCCACCCGCCCGATAGCCGAGGAGGAGCGGGTCGTCGGGGAAGAGGTCGCCGAAGATCGTCGGAGTGACGAAGTCGGCCAGCGGATCGCCCCAGAAGGCGCGCTCGTGGTCGATGAGGGCCTGGATGGCGGGCGTGCCGCCGGTGAGGGTGAGGAAGACGTTGCCGGGCCACATGTCGAAGTGCACCAGGGCGGGCCGGGTGACCTCGTCCAGCGCTTCCGCGTTGGCGTGGACCAGCTTGGCGATCTCCACCTGGGTCACCGGGAGGGGGATGCCGTAGCGGATCGCGTCGTCGAGGACGGCGCCGGTCATGAGCAGGAACGCGTCCCGCCAGGTGGGGCCGTTCAGGCCGCCCTGGGGGTAGCCGAAGCGCCCGTCGCCGCTGATCGTGTGCAGCCGGGCGAGGAGGCGGCCGAGCTCGAAGCGCATCGCCTTATCGTCGGCCTCCGGCAGCGAGGCGTGGTTCCAGGGGGTGCCGTCGAGGGCGGACAGGATCAGGTAGTCGCCGCCGATCAGCGGATCGTCGAAGGAATGGTGTAACAGCTCGGGCAGGGGAAGCCCGGTGGAGGCGGCGAGGCGGTAGACCATGGCCTCGGTGCGCAGCAGGTCCCGCTCGTACGTGAGCTGCTCCAGCTCGGGCGGCGGCGACACCTTCAGCACCACCGCCCTGCCGTCGTCGAGCCCGAGCCGCCACACCGCGTTGGCGAACCCGTCGCTCATCTCCTCCGCCGTGGCGACGCCCGCGCCCAGCGCGTCGCGGGCCAGCGCCGCCAACTGCTCGGAGGACAACTGTCTCTTGGTCCGGCTGTCCATGCTCAGGTGATCCCGCCTTCCTTGTGTCGGGGAGTGCAGGGTGTCGCCGGGACGCTCGTCGCCTGGGGCCTGCCGGTGGGAAGGGGCGTGTCCGCCCGGCGAGGGCGGGACCGCCCCGCTAGAGCGGCGCGATCGTCCAGCTCGCCTCGTGCTTCTCGCCGGGGTTCAGAACGACGAGGTCGGTGCCGGAGTTGTACGCGTCGGGCGGGCAGGTCATCGGCTCGACGGCGAGGCCGCGATGCCCGAGCCCGGTGCCCGTGCAGACCTGCGCCCACGGCAGGACCGCCGGATCCCAGGACATCTCCACGCCGCCCGCCGGGCCGCGCAGCCGTACCCGGACCCGGCCGTCGTCCCCGGCGGCCAGCCCGGTGAAGGCGTGGTCGATCGCGGTGCCGCCGAGCGGGCGCGGGGCGCGGAAGTCGTACGGCGTACCCGCCACGCCGGTCAGCTCGCGGGGCACCAGCGCCTCGTCGACGAGCAGCACCTGGTCCGCGGGCAACTCCAGCTCCCAGCCGTCGAGCGGGCCGTCCCCCGCCAGCAGCCACGGATGCGGCCCGCACCCGTACGGCGCGGCCCGGTCGCCGATGTTCTCGGCGGTGAGCGTCGTGGTGAACCCGTCGGGCGTGAGGTTGTGCACGGCCTGGAGCGCCAGCCGGAAGGGGTAGCCGGGGATGGGCTCGACGGTGTGCGCGAGCCGTACGAACTCGGGCCCGTCCTCCACGACCTTCCAGGCGACATCGGCGACCAGCCCGTGCAGGGCGTGCCCGCGCTCGGGCTCGCTGACCGGCAACTCGAACCTCTGCCCGTCGAAGGAGTAAGCGGCTCCGGCGACCCGGTTCGGCCACGGGGCGAGCAGCGTCCCGCTGAAATAGGGGATCGGCCCGCCCTCCGGCCAGGAGACGACCAGGTCGCGCCCGCCCGCGCGGAACACCCGCAGGGCGCCTCCCCGTTCGCTGATCTCGGCACGCAGTTCACCGGCGCGGAGGGTACTGGGGGGCACGGGCAGTCCTTTCGTCGGTGGGACCGGACGCGACGGACGGGCCGCGAAGTGCGCCGGACGCCGCCCCACCATCATCTCAGCTCACACACAGCGGCCGGATGGATGAACGGCGCCGACTTGGGAGCGCTCCCAAGGCCTCATACGTTAAGGAGCCTCGCCCAAGGAGTCAACTATCCTGACAACTTCGGTAGTGAAAGAGGGATTCCGTCGGCGGAGGGGAGACCCCGCCGCCGGCCGCCAGAACCGCCTGGACTGCCTGCGCGCCCTGGAGCGCTCACAGCGTGAACTGAGCAAAGCAGACCACGACAAGGAGTCGCCTCGTATCTACTCTCTCGGCTGATCAGCCATGAAGGACACCATAGGGGCCGTTGCCGCGCGGGCGGCCACGCGTCAATACGGTGTTGATCGGGAGCGTCCGACCACGTCGGTGGTGGCGGCCAGGGCCAGGACCGGGCAGATCGCGTGCGGCGGTACGTGGTAGGCCCTCCGGAGCCGTGGGCGATGAGCGGCGTCCCTAGCGCAGGTCCCGGGTCTTGATGAAATCCCGGTACCACAGGGCGCTGTCCTTGAGGGTCCGGCGCTGGGTGGCGTAGTCCACGTAGACGATGCCCCAGCGCTGGCGGTATCCCTCGGCCCACTCGAAGTTGTCCAGCAGCGACCACAGGTGGTAGCCCTCGACCCGGGCGCCGTCGGCCACCGCGCGCCGTACCGCGTCGAGGTGGTCGCGTAGGAAGTTCACGCGCCACGGGTCGCGGACCGCGCCGTCCGCGTCCGGCTCGTCGGGGGCGGGCATGCCGTTCTCGGTGATGACGAGCGGGACGTCGCCGTAGTCCCGGGTGATGCGCAGCAGCAGGTCGTACATGCCCTCGGCGTGGATCTCCTGCCACCACGCCTGCGTCGTCGGGTGCCGGTACTCGCGCTCGCCGTCGTCGGTGACGTAGCGCGGCGTGTAGTACTGGACGCCGAGCAGGTCCACGCGTTCGCTGATGATTGTCAGGTCGCCGTCGGCGATGAGGGTCGGCATCGGGCTGCGGGCGGCGATCCACTGCAGGGTGTCGTCGGGGTAGTGGCCCTTGAGGATCGGGTCGAGGTAGAGGCGGTTCTCCAGGCCGTCGGCGTGCCGGACCGCGCGCTGCGACTTCGGGCCGCTCCCGGCGGGGTAGACGGGCGTCAGGTTGAGCGCCGGGCCGATTCTGCGGTCGCCGCCGGAGGATCGCAGCGCCTGTACGGCCAGTCCGTGGGCGAGCAGCAGGTGGTGCAGGGCGACGTAGGCCCGCGCGTCGTCCCGGAAGCCCGGCGCGTGGACGCCGTGCTGGTAGCCGGCCTCCACCACCGTCTTGGGCTCGTTGAGCGTCAGCCAGTCGCGTACGTCGAGCGCGTCGAACATGATCCGCGCGTAGTCGGCGAACCGCTTGGCGACGTCCCGGTTCTCCCAGCCGCCCTGGTCCTGCAGGGCCTGGGGGAGGTCCCAGTGGAACAGCGTGGGCATGGGGCGGATGCCGCGCTCGCGCAGCCCGTCGACCAGACGCCGGTAGAAGTCGAGGCCCTTGGGGTTGACCGGTCCGCTGCCGTCCGGCTGGATCCGGGGCCAGGCGATCGAGAAGCGGTAGCTTTGCAGGCCGAGCGACGCCATCAAATCGACGTCGTCCGCCCAGCGGTGGTAGTGGTCGGCGCCCGGCTCGCCGGTGTCGCCGTCGGCGACCTTGCCGGGCGTGGCGGCGAAGGTGTCCCACACCGAGGGGCCGCGCCCGTCGGCGTCGACGGCGCCCTCGATCTGGTACGCCGAGGTGGCGGCCCCGAGGATGATGTCGGACGGGAAACGTCTGGGGTCGGTCACGGGCTTCTCCTCGTCGTGTGGTGGGCACGCGGGGTCCGATGGGGGGAGTAGGGGAGTGGGAGCGCTCCCAAAGCATGACCGCGCTCCCGCCCCCCGTCAATGGGGATCCGCCCGCGTGCAGGTCACGCCGAGCCGCGGATGACCAGGTGGGTGTCGAGAATGACCACCGGCTGCTCCAGCTGCTCGCCGTTGATCCGGGCGACCAGCAGGTGCGCCATCTGCCGGCCCATCTCCTCGGTCGGCTGGTGCACGGTGGTGAGCGGCGGGTCGATGTAGAGCCGGCTCGCGCTCGAGTCGTCGAAACCGATCACCGCCACGTCGTCGGGGATGCGCCGGCCGCTCTCCTTGAGCACGTGCATCGCCCCCATCGCCATCGGATCCGAGGCAGTGAACACCGCGTCGATCCCCGGCTCCTTCTCCAGCAGCTCGCGCATCGCCGCCGCGCCGCTCTCCTCGGAGAAGTCGCCGAACGCCACGCACTCGGGCACCCCGGTGGCGATCAGCGCGTCGCGGTAGCCGGCGAGCCGGTCCACGCCCACGCCCATGTCCTGGGTGCCGGCGATGGTGGCGATCCGCCGGCGCCCCTTGCTCAGCAGGTACTTGACCGCCTGCCGGGCCCCCGCCCGGTTGTCCACGTCCACGTAGCTGTAGGGGGTGATGCCGACGGGCCGGCCGCCGACCACGGTCGGCACGCCCATCTCCTCCAGCCGCCCGGGCAGCGGGTCCGCGCCGTGCAGCGAGATGAGCAGCACGCCGTCGACGTGCTGCCCGGTCAGGTACTGCTCCAGCCGTGCGTGCTCGTCCCGCGTCTGGGCCATGGTGAGGATGAGCTGCAGGCCCGTCTCGGAGAGGGCCGCGCCGATGCCGCGGATCACGCCCGCGAAGTACGGCTCGTCGAAGACCCGCTGCTCGGACTCCGAGACCACCAGCGCCACCGTGTCGGTGCGCCGCGTGACCAGGCTGCGCGCCGCTCGGTTGGGGACGTACCCCAGCTCGTCGATGGCTCGCAGCACCGCGTCGCGGGCCCGTTCGCTCACCTTCGGCGAGCCGTTGATCACACGTGACACCGTGCCGCGCCCGACGCCGGCGCGGGCCGCGACGGCCTCCAGCGTCGGCCGCTCGCCCGGGCGGCGCTGCCCGTTGGCCAAAGCCTGCCCCTCCTTGGTCTGATGCCCCTTTATTCTGCCGGAAGTGACAACCCGTTACGCCGGATGGTTTCGGCGTACCAGCGGGCGCTGTCCTTGAGGATGCGCTCCTGGGTGGCGTAGTCGACGTAGACCAGGCCGAACCGCTTGCCGTATCCCCAGGCCCACTCGAAGTTGTCCATGAGCGACCAGGCGAAATATCCCTCAAGCGGCACGCCCTCGGCGATCGCCTCGTGGCAGGTGCGCAGGTGCGCGGCGATGAAGGCGAGGCGGTCGGCGTCGTGCACGGCGCCGTCGCCGGTGACGACGTCGTCGAAGGCCGCGCCGTTCTCGGAGATGACGAACGGGATCGCCGGGTACTCCCGCTTGACCCGCAGCAGGATCTCCAGCAGGCCGCTGGTGTCGATCTCCCAGCCCATCGAGGTGACCGGACGCCCGCCGTTGACGAACGAGACGTGCTCGCTGCCCACCCACGGCGAGCCGGAGTCGGTCGGCGCGGCCGCGGCCGACGCGGCGCCGCCCGACACGCCCGTGACCGTGAACCGGCTGTAATAGTTGATCATCAGTACGTCGAACGGGGTGGAGATCGTCTCCATGTCGCCGGGCCGGATGTGGTCCGGCTTGGACACCGCGCTCAGGTCCTCAAGGACGTCGGCCGGGTACTCGCCCTTCAGCATCGCGTCGAGGAAGAAGCGGTTCTGCAGCCCGTCGATGCGCCGCGCCGCGTCCAGGTCCACGTCGCTGTCGGTGGCGGGCGAGACCGCGTACAGGTTGACGCACCCGCCGATCCTGGTGCCGGCGTCGCGCGCCCGGATCGCCTGGACCGCCAGACCGTGCGCGAGGAGCAGGTGATGCGCGGCGCGCAGGGCCGCCGCCGGGTCGCGGCGTCCGGGCGCGTGCTCGCCGGAGGCGTACCCCAGGAACGCCGCGCACCACGGCTCGTTGACGGTGCTGAAGTTCCGCACCCGGTCGCCGAGCGCCTCGTGGACGATCTCGGCGAACTCGGCGAAGCGCTTGGCGGTGTCCCGCTCGGGCCAGCCGCCGGCGTCCTCAAGGGCCTGCGGCAGATCCCAGTGGTAGAGGGTGAGCCACGGCTCGATGCCGTGCTCGAGCAGCTCGTCCACGAGCCGCCGGTAGAAGTCGAGCCCCGCCTGGTTGACCGCGCCCGCGCCGGCCGGCTGGATCCGCGGCCAGGAGACCGAGAACCGGTACGCCGACAGGCCGAGGTCGGCCATGAGACGCACGTCGTCCCGGTAGCGGTGGTAGTGGTCGATCGCCACATCGGCGTTGTCGCCGGCCACCACCCGGCCGGGCCGCCGGACGAAGGCGTCCCAGATGGAGATGCCCCTGCCGTCGATCGCGGTGGCGCCCTCCACCTGGTACGCCGAGGTGGCGGCACCCCAGACGAAGCCCGGGGGGAATTTCAGCTCGGTGATGTCGGCCTGGGTCTGAGTCTCCTGCGTTGTCACGCTTTGACCGCACCTTCCATGAGGCCGCCGATGATCTGACGGCCGAAGAGGATGAATACGAGGATGAGCGGAACGACCGACAGCGTGGTGCCGGTGAAGATCATCACGTAGTCGGTGGAGTGCTGGGCGTTCAGGTTCCGGATGGCGACCTGGACCGTCGGGTTGCCCGCCAGGACGATCAACGGCCACATGAAGTCGTTCCAGATGAGCATGAACGTGTTGATGCCAAGCACCGCCATGCCGGGCCGTACGGCGGGCAGGACGATGTTCCACCAGATGCGCAGGGTGGACGCGCCGTCCACCCGGGCGGCCTCCACCAGCTCGGCCGGGACCGCCTGCTCGGTGTACTGGGTCATCAGGAACACGCCGAAGGCGTTGAGCAGGTACGGCAGGATCACCGCCTGAAGCTGCCCGGTCCACTCCAGCTCGACCATGAGCCGGTAGAGCGGCACGATGCCCATCTGCTGCAGGGGCACCATCATCGTCATGAGGATGGCCAGCAGCAGCACCTTGTGGCCCTTGAAGCGCAGGCGGGCGAAGGCGAATCCGGCCATCGTCGAGATGATGACCACCGACACGGTGACGGTGGTGGCCACGATCGCCGAGTTGACCAGGCCGGTGATGAACTGCGCGTCCTCGTCGGCGAGCACCCGGCGGATGTTCTCCCCGAGGGTGCCGCCGGGCAGCAGCGGCGGCGGGGTGTCCACCGCGTCGCTGTTGGTCCGGGACGCGATGATGATCATCCAGTAGATCGGAAACGCGGACAGGATGATCGTGAAGGCCAGCATGACCTTGGTGAGCAGGGTCGCGTCCCACATGCTCGACCCCGACCCGCCGCCGCGGCCGGCCCGCTTCTTGACGTCGTTACGGACGGTGAGCGTGGTCACTTGCGGCCCCCGATCCGGCGGATGAGCATGAAGTTGATCAGTGATCCGATGAGGATCATCAGGAAGAGCAGCCAGGCCGCGCCGGAGGCGTAGCCGTACTCGAACTCGTTGAAGCCCTTCTGGACGATGAACATCGCCACCGTCTGGAACTGGTTGTTGCTGCCGCCCTCGATGCGCCCGCCGTAGAACATGATCGGCTCGGCGAAGAGGGTGAGCCCGCCGATCGTGGAGTTGAGCACCACGAAGATCATCGTGGGGCGCAGCATCGGCACGGTGATCTGCCAGAACTGGCGGCGGCGCGAGGCGCCGTCGATCGCCGCGGCCTCGTACAGGTCGCGCGGGATCGTCTGCATGCCGGCGAGGAAGATGATCGCGTTGTAGCCGGTCCACCGCCAGTCGACCATGGTGGAGATCGCCAGCCAGGAGGGGAGCCGCTCGGCCTTCCAGTCGATCGGATCGACGCCGAACCAGCTCAGCACCCAGTTGATCATGCCCCAGTCGCGCCCGTAGAGCTGGGTGAACACGACCGCGACCGCGACCACCGAGGTGACCAGCGGGAGCAGTACGCCCATGCGGACGAAGAGCTGGCCCCTGAAGCGCTTGTTGAGCGCGTTGGCGAGCATGAGCGCGAGCAGGATCTGCGGCACGGTCGCGATGACGAACATGCCGAGCGTGTTCACGACCGCCGTCCAGAACTGGCCGTCCTGCAGCAGCTCGGCGTAGTTGCCGAGGCCCGCCCATTCCTCGGTGCCGGTGAGGTCGTAGTCGTACAGCGAGTACCAGAACGTAAAGACGAGCGGGAACAGGCCGAAGACGGCGAAAAGCAGGAAATATGGCGAGATGAGAATGTAGGGGACGGCCTTGATGTCCAGCCAGGACCGGAAACGGCGGCCCGGGCCGGGCGCGGCGTGCCGTTGACGCCGTGGGGCCGGTGGCGCGGCGATCGCCGGCCCCGACTCGGTGTGCAGGCTCATGCGTGGTTACCTTTCGCGAGAGGCAGGGGGACGGCCCGCCGCCGGGATGTCGGCGGCGGGCCGCTCCTGTCCGGAAGGCGTGGAGATCAGTCCGCCGCCTTCTTGGCGTCGTCCACGAGCTTCTGCCACCCCTGGTCCGCGGGCACCGATCCGTCGTCCACGGCCGCGAGCACCTGCTCGACCGCGGCCTTCACCTGGGCGTGCTTCACGCCGAGGAAGACCGGCTGCAGCTGGGCGGCCGACTTGGCGAAGATCTCACCCTTGGGGGCGTCGTTGAAGTACTCGTCCTTCGCGGACTGCACGGCGGCGTCCTGCTGAGCCTGGGTGTTGCTCGGCATGTTGCCCGCGAAGGTGAAGACGTTGACCTGGGCTTCCTTGCCGGTCAGGTAGTCGAGGACCTGAGCGGCCTCCTTGGGGTGCTTGGACTGCTTGGGCACGGCCAGCCAGGAGCCGCCCCAGTTGCCGCCGCCGCCGGGGACCGCGGCGACGTCCCACTTGCCCTTGAACTCGTCACCGGCGGCGCCGCTGACCACGCCGAGCATCCAGGACGGGCAGCCCAGCGTGGCGAACTGCGACTTCTTGAAGCCGGTGTTCCACTCGTCGGTGAAGTTGCGCAGCTTGGCGGTGAGACCCGCCTGGGTGAGCTTCACCGAGTAGTCGAAGGCGGTCTTGATGGCCGGGTTGGTGTCGACGATCAGCTTGTTGCTGGTGTCGAAGTAGGCGACGTTGCCGTTCTTGGCGGCCTCCTGCACGAGCATCACGTTGAAGATCGTGTTGGTGCCGTCGACGAACTTCGCGCTCTTGACCTTCTCCTGGAACTTCTGGCCGGTCTCCATGAAGGCGTCCCAGGTCGGCCAGAGCTTGCTCACCTCGTCGCGGTCGGTGGGCAGGCCGGCCTTCTCGAACAGGTCGCGGCGGTAGCAGATGCTCATGCCGCCGATGTCGGTGCCGAGGCCGAACAGCTTGCCGGAGGTGTCGATGCCGTTCTGCCACTTCCATTCGGCGAAGTCGGACTTGCGCTTGTCCAGGCCGTACTCGGCCAGGTCGGTCCACCACTCGGGGTGGGCCTTGGCCAGGCCCATGCCGCCCTCGTCGATGCCGACCACGTCACCGGCGCCGGACCCGGCGGTCAGCCACTGGATCATCTGCGGCCAGTAGACCTGCTCGAACTGGTCGGTGAGGTTGACGTGCTTGATCTGGATGTTCGGGTTGGCGGCGTTCCACTTCTTCACCGCCTCCTCGTAGCCGAAGTTCTTGCCGCCGCCGAAGGTCTGCAGCGTGATGGTGACCGGCTCGGTCGGCGCGCTGGAGGACGCGTTGCCGCCGGATCCGGTGCCGCCGCCGCTGCTACACGCGGCGGCGAGCGCCAGGGCCGCCACCGCGGCCGTGGCCGCGACGATGGACCTGCCACGACGCCTGTTGTCGTTCATTTCCGGACCCCTCTCAGGTGGTTCCGAGGTGGTGGTTAGGGGGTGGTGGTTAGTCGGGTGGTGGTTAGTCGGGTGGTGGTTAGGGGGTTAGCGGGTGGTGGTGCTGTGGGGAGGCAATGTGCTGGCCGGGCCCCCGTACACGGCCGGCGGCGCGCGGGTCCCGTAGACGGGTTCCGCGCTGCTTTGGGAGCGCTCCCACGAAGGTTCGCGGATAAGCAATGCCTGCGTCAATAGACCGAAACATAACTGTTACTCTGAGGTGGTTTGAGGTGGACAAATGACGCGAAAGCGTACGAAAGCGTGCAGAGATGTAGTTGGGAGCGCTCCCACCCCAACTCGCCTATACCGGTGCAAACCCCACCATGTAGGACTGATCCGGACGGTTCGCGTCTGACGTTACTTCCACGTAAAAGCTGCCCGTCACCCCTTCGCCCTGCGGCCGGGCGCGCCGATGATGAGGGGGTGGCCGACATGCTCTCCGTTGCCGTCGAGGAGGCTCGCAAGGGGTACGCCGAGGGAGGCATCCCCATCGGGGCCGCGCTGTTCGGCGCGGACGGGACCCTGCTGGGCAGCGGCCACAACCGCAGGGTCCAGGACGGCGACCCGTCCATGCACGCCGAGACCGCGGCCTTCCGCGCCGCGGGCCGGCAGCGCACCTATCGGGGCACGACCATGGTCACCACCCTGTCGCCCTGCTGGTACTGCAGCGGCCTGGTCCGCCAGTTCGGCATCTCCCGCCTCATCGTGGGGGAGGCGAGGACCTTTCAGGGACAGCACGAGTGGCTGGCCGAGCACGGCGTCGAGGTGGAACTCGTCGACGACCCCGAATGCGTCGCCCTCATGACCAGGTTCATCGAGGAGCGGCCCGAACTGTGGAACGAGGACATCGGAGTCGACTGACACCGACGGTCACATCCGCGGTGCCGACCGGCGACCGCACGTGAGGAGACCGGACATGACCGGACCCGAGCAGACCGTACCCGTGATCGACCTCATGCCGTGGCTGTTCGGCGACGCCGCGGACCGGGCCTCGGTGGCCCGCCGCGTGGACGCCGCGCTCCGCGAGTGGGGCTTCATGCTGATCACCGGCCACCACGTCAGCGCGGACACCCGGGCGGAGATCCGCCGCCACGTCCGCCGCTTCTTCGCCCTCCCCGAACAGGTCAAACGCCGGTACGCGGTGACGATCGGCGGACGCGGCTGGCTGCCCCCGGGCGCGGAGGCGAACGGGTACGCCGAGGGCACCCCGACCCTGCCGGACCTCAAGGAGACCTTCGCCGTCGGCGCCGACCGGCCGATCGGCGACCCCGAGTTCGACCCGGTGTGGTTCCTGCCGAACGTGTGGCCCGCCGAGATCCCCGAGCTGAAGCCCCTGGTCGAGGGCTACCTGGCGGAGATGCGCCTGCTCTCGGACGAGTTGCTGGTGCTGTGCGCCGCCGCGCTCGGCCTGGCCCCCGACTACTTCACCCGGCACACCACCACGCCGTCGTACACGATGAACATCAACTGGTACCCGCCGCTGTCGATGCTCGGCGAGCCCGAGCCGGGCCAGTACCGCATCGGGCCGCACACCGACTTCGGCACCGTCACCGTGCTCGACCGGCAGGACGGCGTCGGCTGCCTGCAGGTCTGCACCCCCGACGGGGAGTGGGTGAACGCCCCTTACGTCGAGGGCGCGTTCACCATCAACATCGGCGACCTGCTCGCCCGCTGGACCGGCGGCCGATGGCGCTCCAACCGGCACCGGGTGCTGCCGCCCGACCCCGGCGCGCCCGACGAGGAGCTCATCTCGCTCATCTACTTCTACGAGCTCAACCCGGACACGATCGTCGAACCCGTGCCCGGCGGCCCGGTGGCCTACGAGCCGGTCCGCGCCAACGACTACCTGCTCGACAAGCTCAACGCCATCACCGTGGGGTGACGCATGACCATCAAGCCCGACGCGCCCGGGTCCGCCCTCGACTCCCCGCCGGTCCGCGAAGGGCGGTACGGCGACCGCGTGATCGCCGTCGAGCCCGGCGGGGCCGAGTTCATCCCCCTCGACGAGCGCCACGGCCGGCCGCTGCACCTGCTGTGGACGTGGACCTCGCCCAACCTGGAGTTCGCCACGGTCTTCCTCGGCGTGCTGGCGGTGGCCGCCTTCGGGCTGAGCTTCTGGCAGGCCGTCGCGGCGATCCTCGTCGGCACCGGCCTCGGCGCGATCAGCCACGGCGTGCTGTCGGCGCGCGGTCCCGCGCACGGGCTGCCGCAGATGATCCTCAGCCGCGCGCCGTTCGGCTACCGGGGCAACCTCCTGCCCGCCGGGCTCAACTCGATCGCCAGCGGCATCGGCTGGTTCGCGGTCAACAGCGTCAGCGCCGCGCTCGCGCTCACCACGCTGACCGGCCTGCCGTCGGCGATGTGCCTGGCGTTCGTGGTGCTGCTGCAGGTCACCGTCGGGTTCTTCGGCCACAACCTGGTGCACGCCTTCGAGCGCTTCGCCTTCCCCGTGCTGGCGGTGATCTTCGTGATCGGGAGCGCGATCATCCTGGCGAACGCCGACCTGTCGGCCCCCGGCTCGGGCGGCGGCACCGGCGGCTTCCTGCTCACCGTCGGCGCCACCTTCGGCTACGTCGCCGGGTGGAACCCCTACGCCGCCGACTACACCCGCTACCTGCCGCCCGGGGTGAGCGGGCGGGCCGTCGGCTGGTTCGCGGGCGCCGGCATCTTCTCCTCCTGCGCCCTGCTGAGCATCGTCGGCGCGGCCTCGGCCACCATGGCCGGAGACGCCCTCGGCGACCCGACCGGCGTCTTCACCGGTCACCTGCCCGGGCCCCTCGCCGACCTCACGCTCCTCGTCATCGCCCTCGGAGCCGTCTGCGCCAACGCCCTCAACGTCTACTCCGGCTCGCTGTCGATCGTCGCCCTCGGCGTACGGCTGCCGCTGGCGCTGCGCCGCGCGATCGTCGCCGCGCTCGCCGGGGTGCTCGGCTTCCTCGTCGCCCTCGGCGGGCTGCGCGACGCCGGGCACGCCTACGAGGGCTTCCTACTGATCATCGCCTACTGGATCGGCCCCTGGCTCGGCGTGATGCTCACCGACCTGGTCCTGCGCCGCGGCCGCCTCATCACCGCCGCCGAGGTGATGCCCGGCCACCGGCGTTGGCAGGGCGCGACGGCGATGGCGACCGGCATGGTCGTCTCGATCGCCCTGTTCTGCAACCAGTCGCTGTACGTCGGCCCGATCCCGTCCGCCGTGCCCGCCATCGGCGACATCACCTTCGTCGTCGGCTTCCTCCTGGCGGCCCTGCTGTACGCCTTCCTCCCCGGCACCCGCCCCACCGCCTCGGTGCCTGTCGGAGAACTTCCAACCCGTTGACGTGTCAGGTGATTTGCCGGGGGTGAAATCTAGGGGTTGCCCGCCCACAGGCTATAGGCGACAACCATGTCGCGTCTGGCGAGAGCCTTGATAAGCGCCACGACAGCGGTGTTTCCGTCGCTTGTGATGAAACAAATGGTAGAGCCCGTTGCCCCTTTTGACTGGTTTAAATGCTGTTAGCGCAGGTTGCAAGATCCGCAGTCTCAAAAGGCGGGGAGGTATCCGAAGATTCGGGACACGAGAGAAGGACGACGGCTCTTCAGGAAGGGGGTGCCGCCGTCGGTGTTGAGCTGATCGCAGGCTCTTGGCCTGTCGACGCCCCTTCGTTGACAACGATCATTGTGGCCACGAGGGTGGTCAACGCACCGATCATGGCCGCGATGATCGCGATAACAAGGGCGGTATTCCGTGGAGGCTCGGAATCCGGAGTGTCCGGGCCCGGCGTGTGGAAAGGCGGAGGTGTGGACATGGCCCTACATCATTCTGAAACGTGGGGTTGGTGTGGTGGATTCGCTGAACAGCGCCATAAGCAGTACTTCGTGAAAGACGGCTGAATCTCCTGTTAATCTAGGCCCAATTTAGCATGATATGATCGGTTTTGCGAGTTATCAACTCAGGGTGAGGCGGGTTCACGCAGCGAAACAATGCCTGCGGGCTCGGTGACGTCGCCGCCAAATGAGCCGGCGCAGGTGATCCGTGAGACCAGTGGCGTCGCCCGAGCGCTCGGCGATGCTCCAGCGGCTCCAGCGGCTCCAGCGGCTCAAAGCGGCGCCTGCGGGGGCGGAACCCGCCGTGGGCCCGTCGGGTCGTGAACCGCACGTGTTGAACACGTGGCCGCGCGTTCACCCGCCGTTTCAGGCGGTGTAAGCGTGCGGGGCTACGTTGATCGCGTCGTGAACAGGTCTGTGACCGGCGTGGAGAGCAGCGGGCGACGCCACGTGCGGGAGGAGCGGTCGGCCGTCGCCTGGGCGGAGTCCCCGCTGCAGTTGCTGTGCATCATCGAGGCACGGTACGCCGGGCTGGTGGGCGCCGGGACGCGGGTCGTCTGCCGCCCGGGGCTCGCGGCGCTGCGCCGTACCCGGGCCGAGCTGAAGCGGCTGGACCTGCCCGACGGGCTGGAGCTGGTCACCGGCGAGGACGGGATGCCGCGTCCGCGCCGCGACGCCGCCTGGGTGTTCGGCGACGCCTTCTCCGGGCGCGTCCAGCTCACCTGGCTCACCGGCGATCCCGGTCGCGTGGTGCTCGTCGACGACGGGCTCGCCACCATCCACCTGCTCGAACTGCTCGCCGCCGACCGCGTGACGCCGCTGCTGCGCGCCCGCGCCCGCGCCGGACTCGGCCGCCGGGCGCTGGGACTCGCCGCCGCGTTCCGGCTGCGCGCGGCGGCCCGGTCCGGTCGCCTCGCCGTCTTCACCGCGCTCCCCGTCCCCGCCGCCCTCGCCGAGGCCGTGACCGCACGCGGCGCGATCCTTCGCACCCACGACTTCGGCTGGCTGCGCTCGCAGCCGGCCGCCCATCCCCCGCCCGACGAGCGCACGGTCGTGCTCGGCACCTCGCTGGTACGCAACGGCCTGGTGCGCCGCGACCGCTACCTGGACTGGCTCGGCAGGCTGTCCGCCGAGGAGCCGGTGGCGTACTACCCGCACCGTCGCGAGGAGCCCGCCGACCTCGACCGCATCGGCCGCATGCCCGGCGTCGCGCTGCGCGAGACCGGCGCCCCCGTCGAGATGACCCTGCGCGACCTGGCGCCCGGCCAGCGCGTGGTGAGCCTGCCGTCCACCGCCGTGACGTCCCTGCGCGTGCTTCTCAGGCCGCGGGGCGTGCCGGTGGACGCGGTCGAGGTGCCGGGCGACTGGTGGACCCCGCTCGCCACCCCCGATCTCCGTTCCCATCTGCAAATGTTCGCCCATCACGACTCGGGGGTCACCGGTTGAAAGTCCTGGCCGTAGCCGACTCGGACTCCTATTTGAAATGGGCCGCCGGACTGCTCGACGAGCTGCCCGCCGGCTGGACGACCCGTCTCACGGTGGTCCGCACGCCGATCGCGCCCTCACCCGACCAGATCCGCGCGGCCGTCAGCGGCACCCGCTCGGCGCGCGGCGCGAGCGGCGGCGGGACCGGTGGAGCGCCGGACTCCGACGCCGAGTACGGGCTGCCTCCGGCGGTGTCGGCGCGGGCGCTGCACCGCATGGCCGAGCGAATGCGCCCCGACATCGTCCTGGTCGCGTGCACCGGCCCGGTCGTGGACGTGCTGGTCGCCGAGGTGCTCGGCGACCTGCTGCCGCGCCCGGTATTCGTCACCGGCCTGCCGGGGATCTCCATCCCCGCCACCGAGAAGGCCTGGCTGTTCCGCAGCGGCTGCGACCTGTTCATCGTGCACAGCGGGCGCGAGGTGGAGGAGTTCTCCCGGATCGGCAAGGACCTGGGCGCTCAGGGCTCGGTCGCGCTGGCGCGCCTGCCGTACCTGGACCACGGCGCGCGGGGGAGCGCCGAGCCGACCACCAGCCGTCATCCCGTGCCGGTCGCTCCCCACGGGGAACCCGGTGCGGGCGCGGCCCTCGGTGAAGTGCACGACATCGGCCGGGAGGGTTCGGACACCGTTTGGGGAGTGCGCGACAGGGTGATCTTCGCGACGCAGGCGAAGGTGCCCAAACGGCGCGAGGAGCGTGAGCGCATCCTGCTCTCGCTGGCGGAACTCGCCGCCAATCGCCCCGACCTGAAGGTGGTCGTCAAACTGCGCGCCCGCGACGGCGAGCGGCAGACCCACAACGAGCGCCACCCCTACGACCGGCTGTGGCGCGGCCTGGTCGCCGAGGGCCGGGTGCGTGACGGTCTGCTGACCTTCGCCGCCGGGCCGATGCACGAGCACCTGACCCGGGCGGCGGGCTTCGTCACGGTCAGCTCGACCGCGGCGCTTGAGGCGATCCAGCACGAGGTGCCGCTGCTGATCCTGTCCGACTTCGGCGTCAGCGCCGAGATGATCAACGTGGTGTTCGAGGGCAGCGACTGCCTGGGCACCCTGGACGACCTCGCCGCCGGCCGCTTCCGCACCCCGGACGAGGGATGGTGCCGGTCCAACTACTTCCACGACCCCGCCGCGAACGACGTGGTCGCCCAAATGACCGCCCTGGCCGAGCGGTCCGCGGCGGGCCTGCTCGCCCCCGCCCGCTCGCTCCTCGACGGCCCCGCCCACGCCGCCGCCCGCCGCCGCGCCCGGCTCCGCCTGGAGATCCCGCCCCGGGTGCTCCGCGTCGGCTACCGCGCCAAACGCCGCATGCGCCGCTACCTCAAAGCCCTGGGGTGACCTCCGCGGAAACGGGCGGCGGGCCCGGGGCACGCGCCGGCATGCCCCGGGCGGGCGCAGAAGACGAGGTCGAAGGCGCCCGGGCGGTCGAAGCCGAGCAGGTCGGCGCGGACGAAGGCCGGACGGCGCGTTCCGGACGCGAGCCGTGCGCGGGCGAGCGCCCGCCCACCAGCCGGTCGAGGCGATCCACCGTCGGCCGCGGCTCACTTCCTCTTTTGCGAGAAGTAAGGTCACGGAAGACATCCATGGAGGGATTACATGGTTATGTTGACGAGATGCCCGGTGAGCCATTGAATCGACGGTCGGGGAGACCGCGGAGGAGGGCGGGATGGTCGTTTTCGCGCACGTCAGTGACACCCACTTCGACGGCGGCGAGCGGGCCCGGGAGCGGGCCGAGCGCGTGATGGCCTTCCTCAACGGCCTGCCCGTGCCCCTCGACGCCGTGCTCGTCACCGGGGACATCGCCGACCACGGGTTGCCGGAGGAGTACCAGGAGGCACGCAAGGTCCTCGCCACGCCGTACCCGCTGATCACCTGTCCGGGCAACCACGACGTGCGGGCGGCCTATCGGGAGGTGATGCTCGCCGACGACGGGCCGGGCGGCGGCGACGAGCCGGTCGATCGCGTGTACCGGGCCGGCGGCGCGGTCTTCGCCATGTGCGACTCCACCATTCCGGGACGACACGACGGCATGCTGCGGGACCAGACCCTCGAGTGGCTCGACGGGGTCCTCGCCGACACCCCGCACGACACGCCGGTGTTCGTCTGCTTCCACCACCCGCCGCTCGTGTTGCACGCCCCGCACGTGGACGGGATCCGCCAGTTCGGCGAGGAGCGCCTGGCCGCGGTGCTGACCCGGCACCCGCACGTGGCCGCCGTGCTGTGCGGCCACGCCCACACCGCCGCCGCCTCCACCTTCGCCGGCCTGCCGCTGATCGTGGCCCCCGGCGTCGTCTCCACCGTACGGCTCGCCGTCGAGGACGGCACCGTGGACCTCGACGCCCCGCCCGCCGTCGCCATTCACGTCCTCGACGACGACCGCCGCCTGGTCACCCACTACCGCCCGATCGTCACGAACCTTCCCGCAGGTTGACGCCCATCCCCGCCATCGGCCATCGCATCCCGCGCTCCCCGGAATGGACTCGCCCCACCCGCCGGTCGGCACGGCGGCGTTGCGCGGCCGGGCGGAGGATCAGCGTGCGCAGTTCGTCGGCGATGACCGCGCCGACCCGGTGGACGAACGTGTCCGGGTCGTCCGGCGACGCGGGGATCACTCGGTCCACGATGCCGTCGGCGTACAGGTCGGCGCAGCCGATGCGCTGCTGACGGGCGAGTTCCGCGGCGCGGTCGGGAGTGCGGTAGAGGATGGCGCTCGCGCCCTCGGGGGGCAGCGGGGAGAGCCAGGCGTCGGGTGCGGCCACCACCCGGTCGGCGGGGAGCAGGGCGAGTGCGCCTCCGCCGCATCCCTCGCCCAGCAGTACGCACAGCGACGGCGACGGCAGGGTGACCATGTCGTGCAGCGTGCGGGCGATCTGCCCGGCGAGGCCGCCCCGCTCGGCCGCCGCCGACAACTCGGCGCCCGGCGTGTCCACCACGGTCACCAGGGGCAGGCCGAGTTCGGCGGCGAGGCGGATGCCTCGGCGGGCGGCGCGCAGCGCGCCCGGTCCCAGCGGCAGGTCGCGGCGGGCGTGGTCCTCGGCGACCACGACGCAGGCGATGTCCCCGAAACGGGCCAGCGCGATGGTCACCGGGCCGGAGACCTCCCCCTCGGCGCTGCCGGGCAGCGGCACCACGTGCGTGGCCGCGACGCGCAGCAGGTCTCCGGCGCCCGGCCGGTCGGGTCGCCGGGTGCGTTCGACCGCCTCCCAGACGGCCTCGGCCTCCAGCGGCGTCCCGACGGGGACCCGGCCGGCGCCGGGCACGTCCGGGCCCGGGCGGCACATCACGTCGAGGACGCGGTGCACGAATTCGCGCAGGTCCGGCAGCGGCAGCACCGCGTCGACGAGGCCGTGCTCGTGCAGGTGCTCGGCGGTCTGCACCTCGTCGGGGAAGTCCTCGCCGGTGAGCAGTCGGCACACGCGCGGGCCGAGGAAGCCGACCAGCGCGCCCGGCTCGGCCATGGTGAGGTGTCCCAGCGAACCCCACGAGGCGAACACGCCGCCGGTGGTCGGGTGCCGCAGATAGACCAGGTACGGCAGGCCCGCGGCCCGGTGCGCCGCCACCGCGTCGGTCACCGCGACCATCTGGACGAACGCCGCGGTGCCCTCCTGCATGCGGGTGCCGCCGGACACGGGCGCGGCGAGGAGCGGCAGCCCGCGGGCGGTGGCGGCGCGGACCGCGGCCACGACGCGGCGCGCGGTGCCGACCCCGACCGACCCGGCGAGGAACCCGAACTCGCCGACGAGGGCGGCCACCGGGCGGCCGTTGATCGTTCCCTCGCCGGTGACGATCGCCTCGTCCCGCCCGCTGTCGCGGCGGGCCCGGTCGAGGACCTCGCGGTAGCCGGAGAAGACGCCGGTGTCGTGCCGGACCGGCCTGTCCCAACAGGTCCAGCTTCCGGGGTCGAAGACCCGCTCGATGAACGCGGCGGCGTCGGCTCGCGCGGTCATGACGCCTCCCGGTCCTCGGCGTCGAGCCAGGCGCGGATCGCCTCGCCGTGCCGGCCGAGGGTGGGCGGCGGCAGGTGATCGGCGCGCCCGCCGTCGTCGAAGCGGACCGGTGGGCCGGGCAGGGTGATCCGGCCCAGCGTGGGATGCTCCACGTCGAGCAGCAGGCCCTGTGACCTGGTCTGCTCCCACGTGTACACCTGGTGCAGGTCGCGGACCCGGCCGGCGGGGACGCCGCACGCGTCGAGACGGGCGAGCAGTTCGTCGGCGGTGTGCCGGGAGAACGCCTCGACGATCGCGGCGGTGACGCGTTCCCGGTCGCGGACCCGCTGCGCGTTGTCGGCGAATCCCTCGGCGTCCGCGGGGAGCCCGAACTCCTTGGCGAACCGCCGCCACAGCGTCTCGGAGCCCACCGCCACCTGGATCGCCCCGTCGGCGCAGGGGAACATGCCGTACGGGCAGATCGACGGATGGCTGTTTCCGGTACGGCCAGGAAGCTCCCCGGCCACGGTGTACCGGGTGCCCTGAAAGGCGTGCACGCCGACGATGGCGGACAGCAGGCTGGTGCGGACGACGTCGCCGACGCCGGTGCGGTCCCGCTTGCGCAGGGCGGCCACGACGCCGTACGCGCCGTACACGCCGGCGAGAAGGTCGCCGATGGGGACGCCGACCCGGGTGGGCTCGGCGTCGCCGGTGAGCGACATGAGCCCGGCCTCGCCCTGGGCGATCTGGTCGTATCCGGCGCGGCCGGCCTCGGGGCCGTCGTGCCCGAACCCGGTGATGGACAGGATCACCAGGCGGGGGTTGAGCTCGCGCAGCCGGGGCACGCCGAACCCCAGCCGGTCGAGCACCCCGGTGCGGAAGTTCTCCACCAGGACGTCGGCGCGCCGCACCAGGCGGGTGAGCAGGTCCTTGCCGTCGTCGGTCTTGAGATCGAGGGTGATCGACTCCTTGTTGCGATTACAGCTCAGGAAATAGGTGGATTCGCGGCGGTCGTCGGGGCCGACGAACGGCGGCCCCCAGCGGCGGGTGTCGTCGCCGCCGGGGCTCTCGACCTTGATCACTCGGGCGCCGAGGTCACCGAGCATCATGGCCGCGTGCGGCCCGGCGAGCGCCCGGGACAGGTCGACGACGAGCACGTCCTCCAGCGGTCCTCCGGATGCCCCCATCATCCGCCTCCTTCGGAAACGCCGGCGCCCGCCGCCGCGAAGGCGTCCGGGGGCCGTGTCGCGTACCGGGTCGCCTCCTCCAGCGCGCGGGCGAACCGCAGCGCGGTGAGATCGCACCGAGGCCCGGCCACGATCTGCACCCCCACCGGCAGCCCCTGTGCGGTGAACCCGGCGGGCAGGCTGAGCGCGGGCAGCCCGGTCGCGGTGATCAGATAGAGGTGCCGCATCCAGTCCAGGTACGACTCCATCGCGGTGCCGCCGACCGTCTCCGGGTGCCACCGCTCGGCGTCGAACGGGGCGACCGGGACGCACGGCATCACCAGCACGTCGTACCGGGTGAAGAACTCGGCGACCCGCGCGATCAGCGCGGAGCGGGCGATCTCGGCCCGTCCCAGCGCCGCGCCGTCGAGCTCAAGACCGGCCCGGGTGTTGGCGGCGGAGAACTCGTCGAACACCTCAGGCCGCTCCCGCAGCAGGTCGCCGTAGGCGGTCGCGTAGTACCAGGCGCGCCACGTCAGGAACGCCTCGCCGGCCCCGGCCAGGTCGGGCTCGTCCTCGGTGACCTGCGCGCCGAGCCCGTCGATCACCGCGCCGAGCCGGTCAAGCACCGCGCGGACGTCGTCGTCGAGCGGCAGCCCGCCGATCGCCGGCGCCCACGCCACCCGCAGCCGGGACACCGCCGCGTTCATCGGCGGGGCGAACCGTTCCGGCCCCGCCTCGACGCTGATCGCGGCGCGCGGGTCGGGCCCGGCGACCGCCGACAGCAGCAGCGCCAGGTCGTCCACGGTGCGGGCCATCGGCCCGGCCACCACGTACGGGAACCAGGCGGTCCGGGTCGGCAGGAACGGCACGAGGCCGGGCGACGGCCGCATCCCGACGACGTTGCAGAACGCGGCCGGGATGCGCAGCGACCCGGCCATGTCGGTGCCGGTCGCGAGCGGGATCTCGCGGGCGGCGAGCGCCGCCGCCGAGCCGCCGCTGCTTCCCCCCGCCGACCGCGACGGATCGTACGGGTTGCGGGTGACGCCGAACAGCGCGTTGGCGGTGTGCCCGCCGGTGCCGAACTGCGGGGTGTTGGTCTTGCCGACCATGACGGCCCCCGCGGCGGCGGCCCGCGCGACGATGAGCGAGTCCTCGGCGGGCACGTGGTCGCCGAACGCGGCCGAGCCGTACGTGGTCCGCACCCCGGCCGTGTCCAGCAGGTCCTTGTGCAGGATCGGCAGGCCGTGCAGCGGCCCGAGGCGCTCGCCGCGGGCGCGCCGCTCGTCGGCCCGGCGCGCCTCGTCGTGCGCGCGTTCCGCCGAGAGCGTGCACACGGCGTTGATCGCCGGGTCGCGCTCGGCGATCCGGTCGAGGTGGGCCCGCAGCACCTCGCGGGCGGAGACCTCGCCGTGCCGGAGCATGGCGGCGAGCTCCACCGCGGTCAGGTCCGCCAGGGAGATCCCGCGGCGGGCCTGACCGGGGGCGCAGGGGCGGCGTCGGATCACTTGGCGCCCCCGCCCGCGGCGACGTGGGCGTGCAGCAGGGACGGGCTGAGCGGCACCGACCGCAGCGGCGGCAGGTCGAGCGGGCGCAGCGCGTCCTCGATCGCGGACGCGATGACCTGGGCGACCGGGATGGTGCCGGCCTCGCCGACGCCCTTGATGCCGAGCGGGTTGAGCGGCGACGGCGTCTCCTGGTGGAGGATCTCGATGTGCGGGATCTCCGTGGCGTACGGGATGAGGAAGTCCATGAACCCCGCGTTGCGCAGTGCCCCGTCCTCGTCGTAGTCGAGCCACTCGTAGAAGGCGCCGCCCATGCCCTGGGCGACGCCGCCCGCGACCTGCCCCTCCACGATCATCGGGTTGATCATCTTCCCGCAGTCGTGCACGCACACGTAGCGGTGCACGGTGATGCCGAACGTCGTCGGGTCCACCTCGACGATCGCGCCGTGCACCCCGTACGCCCAGGTGGCGTGCGGCGGCGAGTAGTAGTCGACGTCCTCGATGCCGGGGTGGGCGCCGGCGGCGAGCGGCGGGCCGTCGCTGCGGGCGGCGGGCGCGAACTGGGTGGCGCTCTGGGCCGCCTTGTTGAAGGCGTACCGCAGCGGGTTGCTCGCGGTGGCGACCTCGGCGAGAGTCACCCCGTGCTCGGGGGAGCCGACGACGAACGCGCGGCCGTCCCCGAGCTCGATGTCGTCGGGGTTCGCCTCCAGCATGTTCGCCGCGGCGTGGATCACCTGCCGGCGCACCTTGACCGCGGTGTTGTGGATGGCGCTGCCGCTCACCACCGCGGCGCGGCTGGCGAAGGTGGCGACGCCCCAGTCGTAGGCGCCGGTGTCGCCCTCGACGACGATCACGTTCTCCGGCGAGGTGCCGAGCTGGTCGGCGACGATCTGCGCGAACACCGTCTCGTGGCCCTGCCCCTGCGTGGTGAGCCCGGTGTTCACGTACACCTTGCCGGTGATCGGGTGGATCCGGATGTGGCCGCCCTCGTACGGGCCGAGGCCGGTGCCCTCCACGTAGAACGACAGCCCGAGTCCCAGGTAGCGGCCCTCCTGCCAGGCGGCCTTCTGCCGCTCGGCGAAGGACTGCACGTCGAGCGTGTCCATGAGCGTGTCGAGGGCGCGTTCGTAGTCCCCGGAGTCGTAGGTGACGGCGAGCCCGTCCGCGAAGATCAGATCGGGCCGCGTGTACGGGAACTCGTCGGGCTGGATGAAGTTGCGCCTGCGGATCTCGAACCGGTCGATCCCGAGGTCGGCGGCGAGCTGGTCCATGGCGCGTTCCAGGGCGAAGTTCGCCTGCGGACGGCCGCAGCCCCGGTACGGCGTGACCGGCACCGTCGGCGTGTACACGCAGGAGAACTCGACCTCCACGTTCGGGATCCGGTACGGCCCGGCGATCTGGCAGGCGGCGACCTGCGCGACCGCGATGCCGTACGGGATGAACGCGCCGGTGTCGTGCAGGAACCGGTCCCGCAGCCCGAGCACGACGCCGTCCTTGGTGGCGGCGAGCTCGATCTCGTGGGTCTGCCCGCGCTCGTGCGTCATGTGCACGAAGTTCTCGGCCCGGTCCTCGATCCACTTCACCGGCCGCCGCAGGTCGCGGGCGGCGAACGGGACCAGCACCTCGTTCGCGTACGGGAAGTGCACCTTGGGGCCGAAGCCGCCGCCGACGTCGGGGGCGATGACCCGGACCTTGTGCTCGTCGAGGTCGAAGAGGCTGGCGAGCGCGCCGCGCAGGCCGATCGGGGCCTGGGTGCCGTCCCACACGGTGAGCTCCTGGGACACCTCGTCCCAGCGGGCGGCGGTGGAGAGGCACTCCATCGGGGCGGCGGTGCCGCGTTCCACCCGGACCCTCACCGTGGTGACGTGGTCGGCGGCGGCGAACGCCGCGTCGGGGTCGCCGGACCGCTGGGCGAGCCGGGCCGCGATGTTGCCGGGGACGTCGGCGTGCACGAGCGGGGCGCCCGGCTCGGCCGCCTTCTCGTAGTCGACCTCCACCGGCAGCGGCTCGTAGCCGACCTCCACGAGGGCGGCGGCGTCCTCGGCGATGTACCGGTCCTCGGCGACGACGAACGCGATCGCCTGCCCGACGTAGAACACCTCGTCGCGGGCGAGCGGGTACTGGGTGCGGCCGTGGGTGATGCACGGGTGCGGAATGAGCAGCGGCATCGGCACGTCGAGCGCGCCGATGTCGGCGTGGGTGTAGACGCGCAGCACGCCGGGGACGGCGAGCGCGGCGGACACGTCCACGTACGTGATCCTGGCGTGCGCCACGGAGCTGCGGGCGAACGCGCCGTGCGCCGCGCCCGGCAGCGGGAGGTCGTCGACGTACCTGCCCTTGCCCCGGATCAGCCGGTCGTCCTCGTTGCGCTGCACGCGGGCGCCGAACTGTCGTGTGGACACCTGCGTCACCCTCTCTCGTCGGGGGTCATTTCGGGGGTCTCGTTGACGGTCTCATCGGGGGTCTCGCCGGCCAGCTCGGCCGCGCGCCGTACGGCGGAGACGATGTTCAGGTAGCCGGTGCACCGGCAGATGTTGCCCGCGATCTGCTCGCGGATGTCGTCGTCGGCGGCGGTGCGCAGGTCGTCGCGCTCGGTGATGAGGTGGGCGACCGACATGAGGAAGCCGGGCGTGCAGAAGCCGCACTGCAACGCGTGGCACTCCTTGAACGCCCGCTGCACCGGATGGAGGGTCCCGTCGTCGGGGGCGAGGCCCTCCACGGTGCGCACCCGGTGGCCGTCCACCTGGACGGCGAAGGTGAGGCAGGAGCGGGCCGGCTCGCCGTCGATGTGCACGGTGCACGCGCCGCACACGCCGTGCTCGCAGCCGACGTGGGTGCCGGTGAGCCGGAGCCGGTGCCGCAGGAAGTCGCTGAGCAGCAGCCGCGGCGGCACCTTCTCCCGCACCGTGGTCCCGTTCACCTCGACCTCGATCTCCACGAGGTCGTCGGGGCCGTACTCGGTCGCCTCGGCGGCGGTCGTCGTCTCGGTCATCGCCTCTCGCCCGTTCTGCTCAGCGCGGTCCGCAGGGTCTTCTCGACGAGCCCGGCGAGCACGTGCCGCCGGTAGGCCGCCGTGGTGGTGCTGTCGTCGGAGACGGTGACGGCGTTCTGCGCGAGCCGTCCCGCCTCCGCGAAGACATCGGGGCCGGGGGTCCGCCCGGCGAGCAGTTCCTCGCACTCGGTCAGCACGACCGGTACGGAGGAGACGCCGCAGGCGGCGAGCCGGGCGCGGCCGATCCGGCCGTCGTCGTCGAGCAGCAGGGTGACGGCGACCCCGGCGACGGCGAAGTCGCCGTGCCGCCGCGCGAACTCGCCGAACGCCCAGCCCTCGCCGGGTTCGAGCGCGGGGAACTCCGCCTCGACCAGGAGTTCCTCCGGCTCCAGCGAGGTGGTGAAGATGAACTCGAAGAACTCGGCGGCGGGGATGACGCGCCGCCCGGCCGGGCCCTGCGCGGTGACGGTGCCGCGGGTGGCCGACAGCAGGGCGGGGAGTTCCGCCGACGGGTCGGCGTGGGCGAGGCTGCCGCAGATCGTGCCCCGGTTGCGGATCGCCGGGTGGGCCACGTGCCGCAGCGTCTCCCGAATGAGCGGGTTGGCGGCGAACACCCCCAGGTCCCGCTCCACCGCGCGCTGGCGGGCCATGGCGCCGACGCGTACCGAGCTCCCGGCGACGTCGATCCGGTCGAGTCCGGGCACCCGGCCGAGGTCGATGACGACCTGCGGGTTGGCGAGCCGGAAGTTCATCGTCGGGATGAGGCTCTGGCCGCCGGCGAGGATCACGGAGTCCTCGGCCTCGGCGCGTACGGCGATCGCCGCCGGTAGCGAGGCCGGCACCGTGTATCGGAAGCCGGATGGTTTCACGGGGTCACACCTCCGAGGGTCGCGTGCGCGGTGTTCCTGGCCATCACAGCCCCTTGAGCACGTCGTTGAACTCCGGGTAGCTCAGCGGGGAGGTGGTGAGCAGTTTGTCCTTGTTTGAGGTAGTCATCATGTCTTGGAACACTTTGTTTTCGAAGGTGGGCTTTCCGCCCTCCAGTACGGTCCGAACCGTGCGCCCGGCGAGCAGCCCGGTCTCGGCCGCCGAGTAGTAGCGGGTCGCGGCCAGGTACGGCGTGCCCAGCCAGTCGAGCATCTCGGCGTCGGCGTCGCTGGTGACGTGCGTGATGTTGGTGATGTTGTTCTGCTTCAGGTAGGAGGCGATGCCGTCGCCCATGGCCGCGGCGTAGGACACGATCGTCGTGGCGTCGGGGTGCGCCTGGAGCGCCCGTTCGACCACCCCGATCGCCTTGGTCCGGTCGAAGTACCCCTGTTCGCGGACGACTATCGTGAAGTCGGTGCCGTCGAGCGCCTTGTCGAGCCCCTGGTCGATGCGCTCGGAGAAGCCCTGACCGACCACGCCCTGGACGACGATGACCTTGCCGGGCTTGGCGTTCGCCTTCAACCACTCGCCGATCATGGTGCCGCCGCCGATGGAGTCGACGAAGGAGACCCCGGCCACGTATTCGTCGAGCGGTCCGGGCGCGGCCCACAGCGCGATCGCGGAGGGGATGTCGGACTGCTTGGCCTGCTTGACCCCGGTGAGCACGGTGTCGACGGTGTTGGGCAGGATGACCAGGCCGTCCACCCCTTGGGAGATGAGGCTCTCCAGGTTCTTCAGCTCGGTCTGCACGTCGAAGTTGGCCTGCACGACCTTGAGCTGGTACTCGGTGCCCTCCATGGCCTTGGCCACGCCCTGCGTGACCTGCTTGGTGTACTCGACCAGGCCGTTGAGGGAGACGCCGATCGTCTTGCCGGCGCCGACCGGGCCGCCGCCGCCCTGCGCGGTGGTGCCGGCGTCGCCGGAACCGCACGCGGCGAGGATGGGGGAGATCAGGCCGAGGCCGCCGAGGCCGAGCGCGCCCGCGAGGACTGATCTGCGCGTGGGGGCGGAAGAGGGCGTGGTTCGCATGGTGACTCCATCAGGTCGCCGCGGCCGTGGGGCGGCGGCGCGTTGAACGGGGGGCGATCTTGGGCCGGGTGGCGGTCCCGCTGGTTTTGGGTACGGCGAGGGGTGGTGACGGAGTGGGTTTGAGGTGTGGGTCAGAGGTGTGGGCCAGAGGTGTTGGTCCTGACGCGTGAATCTTGAGGTGTGGGCGCGTCCCGGCGTCAGGCGCGGAGGCGGACCCGGCGTCGCCGCCGGTACTCGGCGACGGCGGTGACGGAGACGGCGGCGATGAGGATCGCGCCGAACACGAACTGGTCGTAGGAGTCGGGCACGTTCAGGAAGGTGAGCGCGCTGGTGACGACGCCGAGCACGAGCACGCCGAGGAGGCTGCCGAGCATCGAGCCGCGGCCGCCGGCGAGCGAGGCGCCGCCGAGCACGATGGCGGCGATCACCATGAGCTCCAGGCCGACCCCGGCGCGCGGGTCGCCCGCGCTCACCCGGCCGGTGATCACGACGGAGGCGAGCCCGCAGAGCGCGCCGTTCATCACGAAGATCACAATCTTGGTGCGGGTGGTGGCGACGCCGGACAGGAAGGCGGCCTCCTCGTTGGCGCCGAGGGCGAACACGTTGCGCCCGAAGCGGGTGAAGTGCAGCAGCACGCCGCCCGCGACGAGGCAGAGCAGCCAGATGAGCACCGGCCCGCGCAGCCCGGGAAGCACGTCGCCCTGCATCCAGTCGAGCCCGTCCGGCACCGAGATCGGGGTGCTGTCGGCCAGCGTGAGGGCGATCGACGAGAAGACGGCGAGCCCGCCCAGGGTGAGGATGAACGGGGGCACGTTGAGCAGGGAGACGAGCAGCCCCCAGATCACGCCGACGACCGCCCCGACCACGATGGGGATGATCAGGACGAGCGCCGATGGAACGTTCCCCAGCACGAGCTTGGCGGTGATCACGCTCCCGACCGAGACGAGACTGCCGACCGACAGGTCGAGTTGGCCGCCCACGAGCAGGAACGTCTGCCCGACGGCGAGGATGCCGAGCACCGCGCTCGCCACGAGCATGCGCTCGATGTTCCCCGTGGACAGGAAGGCGTCGTTGTTCGCCGCGGCGATGGCGCACAGGCCGACCAGGATGGCGATCAGCGGCACGTAGACATACAGGTGCTCCCGTACGGCGGGGGTGACGACCCGGCGCGCCGAGGCGGTCCCCGCGCGGCGGGTCGTGGTCGATGTGGTGTCCATGTCAGGCCCCCAGCTCCAGCTCGAAGATCCGGTGCTCGGTGGCGTGCTCGCCGTCGATCTCTCCGACGATCCGGCCGTCGCGCATCACCAGGACGCGGTCGGCGACACAGCGGATCTCCTGATACTCGGTCGAGAACAGCACCACCGCCCGGCCCTCGGCCGCGCACCGTCGAAGTAGCCGGTAGATTTCGAATTTCGATGGGATGTCCACTCCGGCGGTCGGCTCGTCGAGGATGAGCACGTCGCTGTCCACCTCGAACCACCGGGCGAGGACGACTTTCTGCTGATTTCCGCCGCTGAGCGCCCCGACCGGGCCGCGGACGTCGGCCATCTTCACCGCGAGCCTGCGGCAGGCGCTCTCGGCCCGCTTGACGGCGTGCCCCGGGTGGTAGAACGGGGCACGGGTGAGGCCGTTCTCCGCGAGCAGGGCGTTCTCGACGATGGAACGGTCGAGCATCAGCCCCTCCCGCTTCCGGTCGGCGGGCAGGAAGGCGACGCCGGCCGCGGTGGCGGCGCGGCGCCCGCGGCGCGGCCCGCCGTGCACGCGCACGGTCCCCGAGGTCGGGGTGAGCGCCCCGGCGGCGAGCAGGGCCACCTCGCGGCTGCCGCAGCCGACCGCGCCGGTGACGGCGAGCACCTCGCCGCGCCGCGCGGTGAAACTCACCGAGCGCACCGCGCCGCCGAAGCCCACCCGGTCGAACTCGACGGCGACGTCGCCCGGGGAGGTGTCGCCCTCGTGCACGTCCTCGCGGCGCAGCGAGACCTCGTCGCCGAACATGTGGCCGACGAGGGCGGCCGGGGTGACGTCGGCGACGAGCCCTTCGGCGACCTTGGCGCCGTCGCGCAGCACGGTGTAGTCGTCGGCGAGCTCCATCACCTCGTCGAGGTGGTGGCTGATGTAGATGACGGCGATGCCGCTGTCGCGGATCTGCCGTACCACGCGGAACAGCTGCTCGATCTCGGCGCGGTGCAGGCTCGCGGTCGGCTCGTCCATGATCACGCACTTGGCCTCGGCGCAGACCGCGCGGGCGAGCTCCAGCACCTGCATCTGGGCGACCGTCAGCGTCCACGCGGGGGCGTGGGGGTCGAGGTCGGCGCCGACCCGGGCGAGCCGTTCCGCGGCCTCCCGGGCCGTCGCGCGGGCGGTGACGAGGCCGAACCGCCCCGGTGTGGGGCCGTCGAGCAGCACGTTGTCGGCGACGGTGCGGGTGAGCGCGATCTGGCGTTCCTGGTGGAGTACGCGGATGCCCGCCGCCTTGGCGCTGCGGGGGGTGAGCTGCATCGGGACGCCGTCCAGCAGGACGGTCCCGGCGTCGGGCCGCACCGCTCCGGAGGCGATCTTGATGAGCGTCGACTTGCCGGCCCCGTTCTCGCCCAGCAACGCGTGCACGCGGCCGGGATGGGCGGCGAGTGACACGTTCTTGAGGGCGCGCACACTGGTGTAGGACTTCTCGACGTTGCGCAGTTCCAGCGTGGCGGTCATGACATCCTCAATGTTCGCCTAGCGGATACGATGTTCGTCTGACGGTGATGTGAAGTCTTGGGCCGGATTCGTGCGGTGTCAAGGGTGAAATATGATCCGCCCGAAACCGGCCGTCCCTGGTACGAGGGCAGCACGAAACGCCGTTACCCCAGGCCACGCCGCCGCACCGCGGACGTGGCCCGACAACGGCCGGGAAGAGGCGGCGGGACGCCCGCCTTTCAGGAACGCGGCGCGGCGTTGCGCATCGGCTGCCAGCCGAGCCCCAGCGACAGCGCCTGCGTCAGCCGCAGCACGGTGTCGACCACGACGGCCTCGTGCGGACCCTCGTCCAGATGCGTCCGCGACACCACCGCGCACACCGCCGCGACCACTTGGCCGTCGGCGTCGAACACCGGCGCCGACACCGACCCGGTGAACGTCTGCACATCGCCCACGGTGCGCGCGAACCCCTGCCGGCGCACGGTCGCGAGGATCTCCCGCAACCGGTCGGGGTCGGTCACCGTGCTCGGCGTGAGGCTCACCAGGCTCCCGCTCAGGTAGTCCTCGATGAACTCCTCGGGCGCGTACGCGAGCAGCACGTGCCCCTTGGACCCGGTGTGCAGCGGGAAGTGGTAACCGTACGTGGTCCGGGTGATGATCTCACCGGACTGCGCCTCGTGCGAGTACAGCACGACCGCCATGCCCTCGCTGCGCTCCACGAGCTGGAACACCGCGAACGGCGCGTCCTGGGAGGCCCGGGAGAGCATCGGCATCGCCAGGTCCAGCAGGCGGTGCCCGACCAGGTACGTCGAGCCGAGCAGCCAGGTGCGCTTGCCGATGCGGAACACCCCGCCCGCGTCGCGCTCCAGGAACTCGTCCTCTTCGAGCTGGGTGAGGGTGCGGTGCAGGGTGGCCCAGGACATGCCCAGCGCCTCGGCGGCCTCCGAGGCGCGCATCGGGCGCCGGGCGAGCAGTTCCATCACCCGCAGCGCGCGGGACACCCCCTGCAGCCTCGGCTTCGCGCGCGACGCAGACGACGACGCTCCCGCGTCCGAACTGCGGCGTCGCGTCACGGTTCCCCCACTTCCCCGGCACCGGAACCCGGCCGCGCGATCCCGCGGCCGGCAAGCGTTTGTGATTGTACGCACCCGGCGGCAGCGCACGGGACCGAACCATCCGGCCCCGTGCCGCCTCGGCGAAACGCCCTCGGGTCATGTCGCGGCGGTCGACGCGGCCTCCGCCGGCGCCGCGGACCAGTCGTCGGGGTCGCTCCACCCCTCCGGCCAGACCAGCCCGCCGTCGCTGCGCACCTTCCGGTAGTACTCGCCGCGGTCGAACATCGGCAGCGACTCCCGGTCCCGCCGCCGCCGCTCCCGCAGCCGCTCGGTGGCCTCGACGTCGACCGTGGCGTCCGCGTCGCCGGCGTCCGGGGTGAGGATCACCCCGTAGTCGGCCTCGGCGGCCTGCCTGGTCACCAGGCCGCAGCGCACGTCGTAGGCGACCAGCTCGGGCTCCCGCTCCAGCGGGTCGCCCCAGCCGCCCCCGCCGGAGGTCCACAGCCGCACCACGTCGCCGGCCCGCACCGGCACGTCGTCCACCATGCCGGGCAGCGAGCGCACGTTCCCGTCGGCGTCCTCGATCGAGACCCCGTACGGCCGGCCGGCGAGGCCGCCGTTGACGCCGTAGGGGGAGAGCTCGGAGCGGTCGGCGTTGGACAGCAGCATCGAGTCGCGCAGCACCCTGACCCGCTTGTCGTAGCCGAACCCGCCGCGGCGGCGGCCCGCGCCCGCGGAGTCGGTGCGCAGCGCGAGCCGTTCGACCATGACCGGGTAGCGCTGCTCGGAGAACTCGGCGGGCAGGTTGCGGGAGTTCGGCACGATGTGCACCACGTCGCTGCCGTCGGCCCACGGCCGTCCCGGGCCGCCGCCGCCGAGCACCTCGCGGAACAGGCTCAGCCGTCCGTCCGCCTCCCGGCTGTGCAGGCCCCAGATGCGGATCGTCTCGTGGTCGGCGGGCATCCGGCCCCCCGTCGCCTTGGCGAGCGCCCCGGCGAACACGCCCAGCGACCGGATCAGGATGAAGAACCGCAGACCGGTGGGGCGGCCGAAGTGCGGGGTGACCAGCGTGCCCTTCTCCGGGAACACCACGTCGATGACGTCGAGCACGCCCTCGTTGATGTCGATCTCGGCGGCGCGCTCCGGCGAGTCGGCGAGGCACCGCAGCACCGGCCCCATCCACTTGCGGACGAAACGCCCCTCGCAGTAGTCGATCGCCCAGTTGATCGGGCCCTCGGCCTCCGGATCGGTGCCGGTGAAATCGAGGATGATCTTCTCGGGGGTCTTGGTCATGGTCAGGCGCAGCGCGTACAGCTTCCGGGTGAACCCGTCGCACTCGATGTAGTCCTCGAACGTGTACACGCCGTCTTCGATCTTGGGGAGCAGCTCGGACCGGATCGTCGCCGCGCAGTTCTCGATGATCGCGTCGAACGCGCCCTCCAGCGCCTCCACGCCGTACCGGTCGGCGAGCTCGATCAGCCGGCGCGAGCCGAGCCGGCAGGCGCCGATCTCCGAGTCCAGGTCGCCGCGCAGATGCTCGGGGAGCCGGGAGTTCCGCTCGATGATCCGGAACGCCTGCTCGTCGAGCACGCCCTTGTGGTAGAGCCGGATCGGCGGCACCACCAGGCCCTCGCCCCACTGGTCGCGCACCTGGACCGGCAGGCTGCCCGGCACGCACCCGCCCACGTCGTCGTGGTGCCCGAACACCTGGGCGAAGCCGAGCAGGCGCTCGCCGTAGAAGATCGGCACCGTGGTGCACAGGTCGGGGATGTGGCCGCAGGAGCCCGCGCTGTTGTACGGATCGTTCCAGAAGAACACGTCGCCCGGGTTGATGTCGTCGCCGAAGAACTCGAAGATCGGCTCCACCAGCGAGCCGTACGAGCGGCCTGTGAGCTTGCGGCCGCGCGCGTCGTACAGGCCCACCCGGTAGTCGTGCTGGTCGCGGATCATGGGGGAGCGGGCCGCCCGCTCCACCGCCGCCTCGATCTCCACCTCGGCCGAGCGGATCGTTCCGGTGATGACCTCGAGTTCGATGGGTCCAAGGGGGGATGTCATGCCGACCGCCTTCTCATGATCAGATTGCCGAACCCGTCCACCGTCGCCGACCAGTCGTCGGGCACCACCGTCGTCGCGCCGTACTCCTCGACGACGCAGGGCCCCTGGACGACGGCGCCCGAGCCGAGGGCGTCCCTGCGGTACACCTCGCACTCCCGCCGGCCCTCGCCGCGCCAGTACACCGGGCGGCGCGAGGCCGCCTCGGGCGCGCCCTGCGCGGCGGGGATCGAGGCGAACGCGGGACGGTGCAGCTGGCCGATCGCCTGCACCCGCAGGTTCACGATCTCTATGTCCTGCCGCCCCTCGTAGGAGAAGCCGTAGACCCGGTGGTGCTCGGCGTGGAACGCCGCCGCGACCGCGTCGAGCGCCTCGGCGCCGGACGGGCCGGACGGCAGCGTGATCGAGACCTCGTAGCCCTCACCGACGTACCGGACGTCGGCGCCGCGCACCACCTCCACGCGGGCCGCCTTGACCCCCTCGTCGGCGAGCTCCTTGCGGCCCGCCTCCTCCAGCTCGGCCCAGACGTCCGCGACCGCGCCGGCGACCTGGGCGCGGGCCTTCTCCGCGCCCGGCACGAGCTGGACGAAGGTGCGCACGTAGTCGCGCTTGACGTCGGTCACCTGGAGGCCGAACGCCGACAGGTTGCCCGGGTTGGGCGGCACGAGCACGGTCCGCATGCCGAGGAAGTCGGCGACCTCGGCGGCGAGCAGCGGACCCGCGCCGCCGAACGCGACCAGCGTGTACCCGCCGGGGTCGCGTCCCTTCAGCGTGGACACCTGCCGGATCCCGGCGACCTGCCCGGCGACGGCGACCTCGAGCACGCCGGCCGCCGCCTCCTCGGCGCTCAGCCTCCAGTTCGAGCCGAATTCCTCGAACGCCGCCCGCGCGGAGTCGACGTCGAGCGCGAGGTCGCCGCCGACGAGCGCGGTGGGGAGCCGGCCGAGGATGACGGCCGCGTCGGTCACGGTCGGCCGGTCGCCGCCCCGCCCGTAGCAGATCGGCCCGGGCACCGCGCCCGCGCTCTTCGGCCCGACCTTGAGCGCGCCGTTGGGACCGACCCAGGCGAGCGAGCCGCCGCCGGTGCCCACGGTCGCGATGTCGATCATCGGGACCTTCACCGGATAGTTCTCGATCACCATCTCATTGGTGAGCCGTACGGTGAGGTCCTCGATGAGGGCGACGTCGGTGGAGGTGCCGCCCACGTCGAGGGTGATGATGTCGCGGAGCTCGGCGGCCCGCGCCGCCTCGATCGCGCCGAGCACGCCGCCGGCCGGGCCCGACAGCAGCATGGTGACGGGCTTGTCCCCGGCGGCGCGGGCGCTGACCACGCCGCCGTTCGACTGCATGATCAGGAACGGCAGGTCGCCGGACCGTTCCCGTAGCCGCCGGTGGGCGCGATCCAGATAGGTCCGGCAGTACGGCTTGACCATGGCGTCGAGCAGGGTCGTCATGGCGCGCTCGTACTCGCGGTACTCGGGCAGGACCGTGCTGGACAGCGAGACGAACAGGTCGGGGTGGGCCTCGGCGAGCAACTCGCCGATGCGCCGCTCGTGCACCGGGTTGGCGTAGGAGTGCAGCAGGCACACGCCGAGCCGGGTGACCCCGCGGGCGACCAGGTCGTCGGCGGCGCGGAGCACCGCCTCCTCGTCGAGCGGGCGGTGCACGCGGCCGTCGTAGGTGAGTCGTTCGGGCACCTCGCGGACCAGGTGCAGCGGGACGATCCGCGGCGGCTTCACCCAGAAGAAGCTGTTGCCGTACCCGTCGGGGACCGACTGCCGGGCGATCTCCAGCAGATGGCGGAACCCCTCGGTGACGAGCAGGCCGATGCCTTCGAATTCGTGTTCCAGGACGGCGTTGGTCGCCGTCGTCGTGCCGTGCACGACCATCTCGACAGCGTCGAAGTCGGATCCGGCGAGGGTGAGGACCTTGCCGACGCCGGTGAGCAGCGCCCGGCTGGGGTCCTCTCGATCACTTGGTGTCTTGACGACGTGAACGGCGCCGCTCACCCCGTCGATCCCGATCACGTCGGTGAACGTGCCTCCGGTGTCCACCGAGACGCGCAACGTACCGGCCACGGCTCTCCTATTGACTCTTGTCCGCTAGGCGGACATGATATCCACTGAGAGGACGGTAGCTACAGGCTCAGCACGATGTCAACGGGCCTCTCACCACGGACCTTCAGCATCAGGCGATCCGCTGAGCGGATGTCATATCTGATGAGCGGACCGCGTCGCGGCCGTCGCCGGCACCGGGAGAAACGCATGAAACTGGAGCAGGAATTCACCATCCCCACCGAGGTGAGCCGCGCCTGGGAGGTGCTGCTCGACGTCTCACGAATCGCGCCCTGCTTCCCGGGCGCCACCCTGACCTCCTTCGACGGCGACACCGTCGCGGGCGCGGTGAAGGTGAAACTCGGCCCCGTGCTCCTCAACTACAAGGGCACCGCCCGGTTCACCGAACGCGACGACGCCGCGCATCGCGTCGTCATCGACGCCGCGGGCACCGACGTCAAGGGCAACGGCACCGCCCGCGCCCAGGTGACCGCCGCCCTCCACGAGTCCGCCCCCGGTCGGACCACCTGCACCCTCGTCACCGACCTCGCCATCACCGGCCGCCCCGCCCAGTTCGGCCGCGGCATGATCGCCGAGATCGGAAACAAGATCCTCGACCGCTTCGCCGCCAACCTCGCCGCCAACCTCGCCGACAGCCTCGCCAGCAGCCTCAGCGCCGCCGACGCCCCGGCTCCGGTGGCGGCCGCCGCCCCAACCCCCGGCCAAACCGCCGAAACCCCCCAAACCCCCGACCCGGCCCCGGACGGCCCGCGCCGCCTCGACGGCGCACCCGCCTCCGCCTCACCCGCCTCGGAGGCCGAGGCCCTCGACCTGCTCGCGCTGGCCCGCGGCAGCGTCGCGAAACGCGCAATCCCCCTGGTCGCGGCCCTCGCCGTACTCATCGGCGTCATCATCTGGTGGGCCGGCAGGTAACCCCCGGACCGCGACGGCCTGTGACGTGTTCACGCCCTGCGGTGGTAAGCAGAAGGGAGTGGGAGGGGATCACCCCCTCCCACTCCCGCATGGCAGGTGCCGCCCTTCCCGGGCCGCCTGCGACCTGGTCGTGGCGCTGCCACGGCCACGACCTATCGGGCACGTCCTGTGTCGGCGATCGTGGTCACAGCCACGGCCACGTCGCGTTCGCGCCCGCCTCCAGCAGGGGGATCAGGCGGAACGAGGCGTCGGAGAAGCCGCCGAACTCGTGGCGGTTGCGCGAGCCGGTCGGCATCGCCGCGTGGCGGTAGCCGACGAGGTTGTAGCCGTAGATCGGGATGTGGGCCGGGACCGCGTCGGTGACCTCGCGGTTGTAGTAGCCGGTCATGGTCTGCATGTCGGACATGATGACGACGCGGTCGTGGTTGTTGTACGTGCGGCGGAGCGAGTCGGCGATCTGGGTGCCGTGGCCCACCTCGCCGATGCGCTTGCAGAACCGGTCGATCTCCTTCAGCACCGAGGCGCCCGTGCGGATGCGGTGCGCGAAGACGCCGTCGGCGAAGCCGTACAGGTCCACGCTCGCGCCGCGGGCCGCCAGGGCGACGCCGAACAGGGCGGCGGCCTGCACCGGCGTGACCGTCGAGCGCGCCGAGACCGTGCCGGTGGACATCGACGCCGAGGTGTCGACCAGGACCAGGGTGCGGCCCTTGAACGCCGGCAGGTTGCCGGTCGCCAGGGTCAGTGCCCTGTCCAGTGCGTGTCCCCACCGCGGCGACGGGGCGGTGCGGAAGGCCGAGTAGAAGCGGAACGGGAGCTGGCGCGAGCGTGCCACCTCGTCGGGGTCGGCGAGCTTGGCCGCGATCCGCTCGGCCACTTCGTCCGGGACGCCTGCCTGGTCGAAGTTGCGCAGGTTGCGGAGAAGCGCCATGTAGCCCATCGACGGGATGACCGCGGTCCACGCCTCGGCGTCCATCGGGCTCTGGAGCCAGCCGGCGAGGGCCTCCCAGGTGATGCCGGCGCGGGTGAGCCGGTCCACGTCGGCGAGGGCCGCGCGGCGGGACTCGCGCGGCAGCGCCATCAGGGACGCGCGCTCGCGCAGGACGCGCAGGCGCTCCGGGACGGGCTTGTCGCGCTCGTGGCGGCGGTCGAGGGCGTGCTCGAACAGCTCGCCCTGCCACGGCTTGTCGGGGGCCGGGGCCGGGTGGACCAGGTCGATCACGTCGCCGAAGCGGAAGCCGCGGGTGTCGCCGTCGTACTTGGCGAGCGAGCGCTCGGTGTAGAGGCGGCGGACCGCGTCCGCGACGCCGCGCTTGATCGGCTTGGGCAGGGCGCGGCCGTGGTTCGCCGTCCAGTACGCCAGGGCCTCGCCCGGCTCGTCGGCGCGCTGCAGGACGGACGCCACGAGCCGGCGGTTCGCGCCGTTCAGGCCGGCGGTGAGCCGGGCCGCGACCGCCTCGAGGGCGGCGACGATCGGCGCGGTGCGCATGTTCGCGGTGCCGCGCAGCCACGGGAGGAAGTCGGCGAGCCACTCGACGTCCTCCACGGCCACCTGGTGGACCAGGCGGCGGAAGCGCTCGTCGCGGTCCCGTGCCTTCTCGTAAAAGGTGTCCTCGCCGACCATGTTCGACACCGCCAGCAGGAAAAGCTCGCTCTTGACGTCGCGCGCGTAGCCGGGGGCGCCCTCATGGGTGCGGCCGGACGCGACCGTTTCGGTCGTGACAGGGCTGGACACCGATGCCCGCTTGAAAAGCTTGTTGAACTTTGCCATGACTGACGAAGCCCCCCTTCTGCCGGTCGTAGTGGAAATGGTCGAGAGGAGGCCCCCGCCCATGGAAGAACGCCCGAGGTCGAAGCGGTGAAGCCGCTGCTCTGCCATTGAGCTACACGGGCAGGAGAGCCCGTGACCGGATTCGAACCGATAACATCTCATTACCAGTGAGAAGTAGGCCTCGCCTGCGCACCGGGCGGTCTCCCATGGTGGCATCCCCTCCCGAGATCGAAGTGACGGCGGACGCCCGTCCATCGGGCACCAGGCCCGTGTGGTGGGCCTGCGCGGAATCGAACCCCGAAGTAACCGCTGTCCGCGCACCGGGAGGTGCGTATTCTGTTATGCCTCTTCCCGAGGTCGGGGTCGGCGGCGGGCTTTTTTAGACAGACGCTCTATCCACGCTGAGCTACCGCCCGCTGACGGATGGGCGGGATTTGAACCCGCGACCATCTGTAGCCGAAGTATCCGCTGCCTTCGCACCGGGAAGAGTTTATTCGATTGTCGGACGCCTCAGAGTTCGGAGCGGCGCCGGTTTGCTTTCTCCCTGAGTGTAAAAGAAGTAACCGGAGCCTTCGCACCTGAGGCTGATGACAACCATACATATCGCTCGGTCGTGGCTCATCTGATTTTTTTGGCGCCGACCGGAATCGATTGCCTCCCTCGTCGCCGGGACAAATCACCCGACCGCATGTCAAGATCCTCTGTACCGGCGCCGCCACGACCGCGCTCCGGTCGCCTGTGACGTCGGCAACCGCGCCGACGCGCGTACCCCGCGGCGCCCGGCCGGTCGGGCCCGGTCGCGAGGGCGGGGGCGAGGGCGGGGAGGAGGCGCGGGCGACGTGCGGCGACGGGTGAGATGGCTCAGGGCGGTGGCTCGTCGCGCCTGGGGCGGTTTCGCCCGTCGCGCGTTGTGCGACCTGGCCGAGGCGGGCGACGCGGAGGCGCTGGAGGCCGTGCTTGAGGTGGCGCGATCGCGTCGCGGTCGCGGCGACCGCGACCCACTGCTGGGCTGGGTCGCCGCGCGGTGGGTGCGCCACCGGGACGAGCGGCTGCGCGCCGTGGTGCTCGAGACGGGCGCGGTGGCGCCCGGGTACGGCGACGCCGTGATCACGCTGGGCCTGCACGGGCGGCTGGCCGAGGGACCGGTCGGAGCGATCGGCGACCGGGTCGTGGCGTGCCTCGACGACCCGGACGAGACGGTCCGCGCCAATGCCGGGAGAGTCTGCGAGACGGCCACCGGCACTGCACTGGACATTCTGTGGCGTTACGCCGCCGCCGGAAGGCGTCCCGAGCTGGTGGACCCGCTGATCGCCAACCCCGCGCCGCTCTCCGAGGCCGCGCTCGCCTGGGCGTGGGTGACCTGGCTCGGCGGCGACGACCCCCCGGTGACCTTGACCGAGCGGCTCAGCGTTCCGGCGAATCCCGCGCCCGAACATTACTCGTCGATCTCACCCGCGGGCACCCTGCTCTGGTCCGCCCACCGGCAGAGCATGATCGTGCTCGGCCTCGCCAAGCCGGCCCGGCTGCTGGCCGCCGTGCTGGCCCCGGGGACGCCGGAGCATGTGCGGGAGCGGGCCGCCGTCGGCTGCGTCCGGCGCGACCTCATCCCCGCCGACCCGGTTGAGCGCGCCCTGGTGCTGCTGTCCGCGGGCCAGGGTGAGCGGTATCGCGAGTCGGATCCGGACGGCTCCCTGCTCGCCGCCCGCTACCCCGTCCTGTCACCCGCCCGGCGTGCCCTGCTGCGGCGGGCGATGCTCCGTACCGGGGAGATCGCACTCCTGACGGCGGTGACCGGCGGCCCGAAGCGGTGGACCGTGGCCGAGCGCGCCGCCGCGGTCGACCGCCTGGCGACCCTCGGGGAGTGGGAGGAGATCTGGCGGATGTTTCCCCGGCTCCCGTTCGAGGAAGGGCTGGAGGCCGTGCGGCGCATCCGCGATTGGCGTCCGCCGCCGCCCGACGACGAGCTGTTCGACCTGCTGACCGAGCCGCCGCCGACCTGGAACCCGCTGGTCATCCCCGACCCGGGCCTGCGGGAGACGCTCGGCACGTTCAGCGCGGGCGGCACGCGCCTGATCCTCCTCGACGGCTTCAAGGACCTTCGCGACGGCGTCGTCGTCCGGATGTACGCGATGCCGGACGGGACGCCCCTGCCGTCCCCCGACTGGCCCCCCGTCAAGGGCGGTGGCCACCTGCTGGGGGCGGCCCCGAACGGGCCCGGCTTCGTCGCGGTCGCCCAGGGCAACCGTCTGCTGTTCGGCAACCAGATCCTCCGTGAGATCGACGTATCCGGGCTTGCGACCGCGTACGCCTTCCACTCGGTGGCCGCGGAACGGCGCACCGGACGGCTGGCCCTGCTCGGTGACAGGGACGTCGTGCTCGCGAGCCGTACGGGCCGGGCGCTGGCCACGATCCCGTTGGACGTCGAGATGTGGTGGTCGGGCGCGTGCCCGTTTCATGTCGCGTTCCCGGGGGACGGCCGCCTGATCGTCGTCGCCCACCGGCCGGGGGGCGAGCTGATGCTGCAGGAGTGGGCCTTCGACGCCCGCCGGACGCCCGTGCGCGTCACCCGCCGCGACCGCACCGCGTTCCGGCCGCGCGGCATGGTGAGCCCGGGCCCCCGGGCGAGCCTCGCCCGCTACGACGGCGGGGACAGGATGGCCGTGGCGGACCGTGGCACAGTGCGCTTCTTCGACACGGCCACGCTCACCGAGATCGACGAGCCACGCGTACCGTCGTCGCCCAAGGCCCATGTGTGGTCGGTGTGGAGCTCGCCGGGCGGGGAGTACCTCGCGATCCACACCTCCGCGGGCGTCGAGGTGCACGGTCCCTTCTCCCGTGGCGCGGAGCGGATGCTCGCCCGCCCGCTCGCCGAACTGGGCCCCGCCGAGCTGAGGACGGTGGCGCGTCTGCGCGGACGGTTCCCCGACCGGCATCCCAAGGGATGGCGGCTGCGCCTGCTCCAGGAGTGCCTGGAACGCCGGATCCGCGCCGCCGGAGTCACCGCCCGCGAGGGCGATGCGTGAGGGCGATGCGTGAAGGCGGTCGTCAAGCCGGAGAGATCGCAGTCTGCAGGACGCCGGCGGCGCTGACCAGGGCCGCGGTCACGCTGCCGCCTGCGAGCATGCGCAGGTCCGTCGAACGCAGGAAAGGTCCCCGAGGGCGGAGGGCAAGGGCGACGACCACCCCGCATATCAGGGCGACGGTGGGAAGGAGCGAGTGCTGCTGGAACCCGCGGACCACGCACACGGCCGCCACCGAGGTCGCCACGGCCACCGCCAGGGGGCCGAGGAGCCCTCGGGCGCTGCGGCCGAGCAGGGCGGCGGACGCGGCCAGCATCGCCACGGGCGCGAGCGCGATGGCCGCCATGGTGGCCAGCGAACTGGCGGTCGCCGCCGAAGGAAGGGAGTCGGCCACCGCCGTGAGGACGAACATCGCGGCGGCCGACAACACCAGCGCGCAGCCGTTCCCGCCCAGCATCCAAGGCGGCGGTGGCGCCGCCCTGGTACGCCGGAGCAGTTCCCAGGTGACCCCCGCGATGTAGGCGGCCACGACACACAGGAAGATCGCGTGATACCACCCGATCCAGGAGAAGGTGTGCGCCCGGACCAGCATCCAGTTCACCCTCGGGGCGGGATCGAGCAGCCAGGACGCCTGGGCGGCGGCCCCCGCCGCGCCGCCCGCCGCGGCGACGAGCCACCTCGACCGCGACCGGCCCGGATCCGGCAGGAGCGTGACGGCCCTGGTGAGCCCGTAGATCACCGCGGGCAGCAGGATCAGGTCGCCCACGGTGCCGCTCCAGTACCGCCACATCCCCGGCTCGGGGAAGCGCCCGACGAGTGAGGCGACGGCCATCACCCCGAACCCCGCCACAAGGCAGACCGCGGCGGCGAGGCGCGCGTGCGGCATGGCGGGGGAGGTGACGCTCATGAGGGCCTCGCGGGTGGGGGTGGGACGGGTGTACGGCGCGGAGGAGGGTGACCGGGGTGCCCTTCCCGGGCTTTCCGGACTTCCCGGACTTCCCGGACTTCCCGGATTACGCGTCCGGCGCCCGCCGGAGCGCTGCCGTGATCGCTGGGGACGAATACCTCGTCGAATGTACCGGCGGTTTCACCTTGGTGCTCACCCGGGTTGTTCACCGGGTTGCTCATCGGCCGTAGAGAACCCGGGCACCGCGGATCCTGGGCGGACCGGCGGGGTTGGCGTACTCGTACCAGGCCCGCAGGCACCAGAGGATCTGGCCGCGCCGGGCGGAGCCCTCGTCGATGCCGATGTTCCGCTCCTCCTTGGGAGCCCGCCTGCCCGCCTCGCCCTCGCCGTACGGGCCCTCCTGGACCAGTCCGACCTCCGCCTCGGGCGCCGCGCGCTTGACGTACCGGTGCAGGGCGTCGAACGAGCGATCGCCCAGTTGCCTCCACCAACTGGTGGGGGCGGGCAGCGGGCGCGGGAACACCGAGCGCACCGCCTCGTCGACGCGTACCAGCCAGTCGATCGTGTCGGCGGCGTCCTTGGACGCGGCCAGGCTCTTCAGCCACCCCACCACCTTGTCGTGATACTCCTTGCGCGCCTGTTCGTCCGCCAGGGACCGGGCGCTCGGGCCGGGCAGAGCCGACGTACACAGGTTCCGGTCGAGTTCGACGGCGTTGAGCACGTCGCTGATCACCAAGGCCACGTTTCGATAATGGTCGAGCGCTTCGGGGCCGAGCGCCTGCGCGACGTCGTCCCGGATGCCTTCCGGAGCGCGGAGCTCGTCCGCCGACTCCGGAGCCAGCCGCTTGACCTCCTCCCGTCGGCGTTCGGCCTCCTCGGCCGGCAGCCGCAGCAGGGCGGCGGCCGCCCATGCCGGATCGCCGGGGGCGGTCGGCCCCTCGTCGAGCCATCGGGCCGAGGCCTTGTCGTCGAGCAGCCTGCCGGTCAGCTCGGCGAGCCACGCGGGCACCTCGGCCTGGTCGGGCGCGGGTGCCTCGGCTTCGTCGGGCGCGGACGTCTCGGTCAGGTCGGGTACGGGCGTCTCGGCCTGGTCGGGCGCGGGCGGCGTGTCCGAGTCGGAAGGCGGCGTGCCGGGCCGTGCGCGGAGGAGGCGGGCATCGAGCTCGTCGCGGAGGACCTTGGCCGCGCGCAGCACGGATTCGTCCTCTCCGCCGTAGCGGTAGATCCGAAGCGAGAGGTTGGCCGTCAACCGGGCCAGCGCGTTACGGGTGAACCTGCCGAGCTCCGACCGGGGGGCGTCCAGAAGGGTGTCGAGCGCGTCGAGCAGCGGGTCGGTGGCCATCAGTGCTCCCCGGTGAACGGATCCCAGGACGGGCGCCAGTTCGGCAGGCCTTCGTCCATCCGGGCCGCGTAAACCGAGCCGGTCACACCGTGCAGCACCTCGACGCTCGTCGCGGGCAGGTAGTCCGGATACCCGGCCACCACACGCAACCGGCCGGTCTCGTCCAGCGTGGCCCAGTGCCGCAGCGTGTGCCGGACCCGGTGGCTCTCTTCCGGGTACGGCGCCGCGACGGAGCCGAGGTCGATGCGCTCGCCGTCCGCGCCGATCGCCACGAACCGGTAGCCGCCCGCGGGCGCGAGGGGCAGCGCCGTGGCGGACACCACGCCGCGGACCGACGGCGCCTCCATGACCAGCTCATAGAACATGTGCGGGAAAGCGACCTCCGGATCGGGGTCCAGCCTGCCGAACACCGGCACCGCCTCGCCGTCGGCGTCCATGACGTGCACCGACAGCCCCCGGCCGACGATGTCGCGCAGCATGTCGGGTCCCAGGGACATGCCGTCCGTCGCGCCGTCCACGATCAGATGGCTCTGCGTGCCGTGGCGCAGCAGGATGGTGGGGTTGAGCTCCTGGTCGATCTCGAACTGGAAGTACACGTCACGCACGGCGGGGTCGAGGTCGCCGATCCGGCTCTGGTAGCGGAAGCGCCCCCATTCGATGGACTCGCCGCCCTCGATCCTGCGGTGCACGCGGATGTCCGGGCGCAACGGCATCCAGCGGCTGCGGGCCCGCAGCCGTCCGTGCCGGTCGCCGATGTCGAACTCCGCGCCGGAACCGATGAGCTCGGTGGCGACGGAGTCGTTGTCCACCAGGTCGAAGCCGCCGGGCACGGTCAACAGCAGATTGTCGATCTCGATGTCCAGCACGTCCTCGCCCTTGGCGAGCCGTCCCATGTCGAGCGCCTGATCGCGGTCCACGGCGCTGTTGTCACGCAGGCTCTGCGCCCAGCAGGCGCCGATGGAGGTGGCGGGCTTGGCGTAGTCGGTCTCCACGATCAGCGCGGCCGGATTCCAGACGATCGGGCGCGCCGTGCCGTCGTCGACGTTGAGCTCGGCGGAGAAACGCCTGAGCACGGTGTCCTTGACGATCGCCATCTCGCAGGACTTGCCCGACAGGGCGATGCAGTCGAGCACCTCACCGGTCGAGGTTCCCAGCCTCGACCGCGTCAGGTCGGCCGCGAGCGCGACGGCCGTCCCGATGATCGGAGCGGCGAGCCTGGCGAAACCCTCCTGATCGAGGCGTACCTGCTCCGGCTTCAGCTTGCCGACGTTGTCACGGCGGTCGAACTTCTGGGGAAGCGCCCCGGCCAGGTCGCTGAGCCGGGAGGCCGGCAGCTCCCAGGCGTCGCCGCGGCCGAGCTGGTGCTTGGCCTTCTCCGCCTCGGTCCACAGCAGGTCGAAGGCCGCCTGCCCGCCCGCCCCGGCGTGCGTGGGCAGCAGGTCCCGCAGCGCCTGCGCGACCGCGGGAGGCGCGGGAGACGGGTCGGCGTTGCCGAGGATCAGGTCCGTGAAGCGGGGGCGCAGGCCCAGGTGACGCCCGCCGTTTCCGGCCGGCGGCGCGTCCAGCGCGTCCACGATCAGTGCCTTGAGCCAGTAGAAGATCTTCAGCGTGAGCAGGTCGCCGCCGAGCTGGGGGTGACCGGTGGAGCCGAGGACCCGCGGACGCAGCAGGTAGTGGCGTCCCTGGACCAGCGGGTCCAGGCCGGGCACCGGGCGGGTGAGATCGTGCAGCTCCAGCAGGAGCAGGGCGATGTCGGTGGTGCCGCCGCCGATGTCGATGACCAGCAGGTGCTGGTGCCACATCCGCTTGCCCGGCACCGGGCGGCAGCGTGCGCGGAACGCCTCGATGCCGGCCTGCGCGTCGCCGCCGAAGTCGCGCATCAGGAAGAACAGGGCGGCGGCGACGGCCTCGTCGTAGTCGATGTGCGCATCGAGCGGGGAGCGCAGGCCGAGCGCGTCCGCCACGAGCTCGCGCAGCCGGTGGCGGGCCCCGGCGGGCGTGGTCGTGGGGTAGGTGACCACCACCTGCTCCACGCGCCGTCCGGCGATCTGCGCGTCGGGGATTGCGTCCGCGTACTCCTCGACCCTCCTGGCCAGGTCGGCGTAGGCGGCGGCGAGGAGGAGGTCGCTGTCCCGCGCCCAGCCGTCCCGCCGTACGTCGAGATCGTCAGGGAGCCGCTCGGGCGCGATCAGCCTGCGCTTGAGCCCCCGGCACAGCCGGGCGTCTCCGTCGTACTCCAGCGGATCCACCAGCAGCGGCCCCTCATCCCGCTCCGGCGGCACGGCGAGCACGCTCGGGATCTCCTCCGACCTTTTGGGGCTGAGGGTGAGCGCCACCCGATCCAGCTTCAGCGAGGACAGCGGCGGAACCCGGAACGCCTGGTCGTGCACCTCGTGCAGGCGGGGGATCAGCCAATCGCCCAGGTCGCCCTCCAGGGGCAGGTTCTCCAGCTCCCAGGACACCGCGTCGAGCAGGGCGCCGCGCGGGGCGTCGGACGCCGACGTGGCCTGCTTCTCCAGATGCGCGGCCAGCTCGGCGCAGTCGGCGAAGGGACCGGTCGTGACCCCTTCGCGGGACAGCCGGTCGTTGACGCCCTCGACCAGCGTCCGCTTCACGGATTCGTTCGGCCAGCTCAGCCTCAGCAGTTCGGCCATGCGGCGGTGGGCCTCCGCGGACCGGCCGGGATCCATGCTGCGCAGGGGACGCCGGCGGTCGTGGAACAGCGTCGCGGTGGCGGCCGACGTGCCGAGATCGATGGACAGCGTGTAGAGCCTCTCGGCGCCGTCCAGCGGCGGGCGCAGCGGCGTCCTTCTGGTCGGCTCGGGTGTCTGGTGCATGCCTCTCCTTAACGATCGTCAGAAACCGGGTCCGCCTATGCCGAAGGACGTGCCGTGACGGCCGCCGCCCGTGTTCATGTGCTCGTCCTCGTCGAGCAGGTCGCCGTAGCCGTCCGAGACGGCGCCCGCGTCGGGCCGGGGCGCGCGGATGCGCCCGAGATCGCCGGGCGTCGGCACCTTGCGGTCCAGGTGGTCCACCGCGGCGGCGAGGCGGCCGTGCAGGTCGGAGAGCACGCGGGCGACCCTGCTCTGCACGGTGTAGGTCATGGCGTTGGCGAGGTCCCTGCGGAGCTGGAACAGGCGGCTCTGGTGCCTGCGCGCCGCGGTCTGCTCCTGGGCCTCGGCGTGCCGGCCGAAGGCCGGGTGCCAGGGCAGCGCGTGCCCGGCGGCCAGCGGGAAGTGGTGCTCGTCCGGGATGAGGTCGCCGCCGCCGGCCGCCTCGATCGACTCGCGCAGCGCGCCGGGCACCCACTGGCGCGGATTGGTCAGGTAGCCCAGGAGCAGCAGGCGCCGCGCGCCGCCGTCGCGGGGGTCGAGCAGGGCGAGCCGATCTTCGAGCAGGCCGCGGGTGCGGGGATCCTCCAGCAGTTCGCGGGCGGCCCGCACCGCCTCCTCGCACTCGGCCACCCACCGGTCCACGGCCTCGGCGAGCAGCTTGAACGCCTCCTGATGGACCTCGGCGAGACCGTTCAGGTACGGCTCGCGCAGGCCGTCGGTGGTGTCGTCGGCATCGTCGTCGGGGTCGTCGTCGGTGATGCCGGGGAACCGGAAGCCGCCGGCGGCGCGGGGCCCGATGGTGCCGTTGACGCTGCGCCGGAGCGTCTTCGCCCACTGCTCCCAGAGGTAGACGTCGTTGATGGCGGCGTGGCGTACGTGGTCGAGCAGGGGCCGCCCGTCCGGCAGGGTGAGCACCGCGGGGTCGCCCAGCCGCATGATCTGCTCGCGCATCGCCGACGACGCCCGGGTCAGCTCGCGGACCACGTGGGCGAGGCGCTCCTCGTCCCTGTCGGCCGAGGACCCGCCGGTCTCCAGCCGGTGCAGGCGTTCCAGCCGGTCGCGCAGGTCGCGTCGCAGCGCGCGGCACTCGCCCACCAGGATGCGTACGCCGTGCTCGCCCAGATGCGCGGCGATCCGCCGCCGCAGCGACTCGATGCCGCCGTCGTCGGCGTAGGCGGCGAGCGCGCGGGCGATCCCGTGCTCGGGCGCGTCCGCGTCCCCGGCCGCGTGCGCGTGCAGCGCGGCCGCCACCGGCCGCCACCGCTCGGCCCGTTCCCGCGTCTCGGGATTCTGGTGGAACACCGCGCAGGTCAGCACCGTCCGCTCCGGGTGCCCGCCGCTGAGTTCGCCGGCCGCGCGCAGCAGCGAGGCCAGCTCCTCGCTGCGCTCGCGCAGGGCGGCGAGCGCGACCGGGGAGCCGACGGGGATCGGTTCGATCACGTCGAAGTGGTTTCCGACCACCAGCAGGGAGTCCCGGAGCAGCTCGCGCGACCGGCGTCCGCCCTCAAGCAGCCCGCGCAGCCGCGCCGGGCCGACCGTCTCGGCCTGCCGGGCGTTGACCACCACGGCGATGCTCGTGATGCGGCGCAGCTCACGCCGGCTGAGGAACTCGTCCCTGGCCCCGCCCAGGGTGTTGAGCCCCGGGTGGTCGCACAGCTCGATGCCGCGAGGGTCGCGGACGGCGGACAGGTCCCACAGCCGCTCGGGCATCTCCACCTGGTAGGTGACCCGCCGGACCAGGGGGAAGACCTCGCGCAGCGTCTCGGCGGTCAGGTCGGCGTCCGCGGGCAGCGGCGCGACGAACCGCCGTTCGGGGAAGTCGGCCGGGATGTCGCGGGAACCGCCGATCTCGACGGCCCGCTCGGGCAGGGCGGGATCCACCGCGTGCTGCGGGCCGGGGTCGGACGCGGGGAGCAGGCGCGAGCCCCGGGCCACCGCGTCGCGCAGCTTGAGCAGCTCGTACACGTGGGCGCGGACCTCGGCGTTGGCGTGCGGGTCACGCCACAGCGGGCGTGCGAACTCCTCCAGCCGCTCCCAGCCATCGTTGATCGGGTTGTAGTTGCGCAAACCACTGATCGGGTACGGCAGGCGGCATTCCCTCACCACCGCCTCCAGTTTCGCCATCACGAAGGCGGCGCACTCGGCGACGGCGTCCAGGGACAGGAAGCCGATCCAGGCGGCCGTCACCCGGGGGGCTTCGCCGTACGGGACCGGCAGCACCCGCACCGCCGTCACGTTGCCGGTGGTCGGCGCGCCGGAGACCTTGAGCAGCTCCGGCATCCGCAGCACCCGGGCCAGCAGGCGCGACTTGCCCGCGTTGAAATCGCCGACGAACCCGAAACTCTGGCGTTCCTTGCTGCGTTCGACGAGTTCCGCGGCGATCCGCTCGGTCTCCTCCCGCGCGACCCGGATGTGTGCTGGAACGTCGGCCGGTCGGTCACGCAGCCGCCGCAGCACCTTCTCGCCATACGACCGCAGCCGCTCCAGCTCGGCGTAGTCATCGGCCATGTCCTGCTCCATTCGTTCCTCCGGGACCCTGCATGTGGTCGATGCGCCAGGAGTGGCGCCAGGTCTCGCGGCTCTTGGCGGTGTCGTATTCGAGCCAGTCGCGTTCGTGGTCCAGGTATCCGCGCAGCTTGTCGCGGTTGACGAGCCGGTTGAACCGATCCCGCTGCCTGCGGCCGTAGAGCGTCCACCGGTTGAGGACCTTCATCGTCAACGGCATCAGGTCGATGGCCACGAACAGGCCGCGCAGCAGCCAGGGCAGCGAGACGATCGCCCAGTTGCCGCGGTTCTTGTCGAGGAAGGCCGACAGCCCACGCAGATGGGCGAGCCATCCGTCGTTGCCGCGGATGGCGTCGATCTCCGCCTTGAGCTCCGGATACTTCGCGAGCGCCTTCTCGTCGCCGCTCTTCAACGAGGTGATCTGCTCGTTGAGGGTCGTTATCTGTTTGTTCAGCTCCTTATCTTGCTTCTTTGTCGAGTTGTTGATCGTCTTCCATAGATTCTGGGCTTCTGTGTAGTCGTCCTTGTTCGCCTTCGCTACCGAGCCATTTCCGATCAGACCGGTGCCGGACGTGCCTTTGCGCTCCTCGACATACACATCCCGGAATCTCTCAACGTCTTTCTTGGCGTCGTCGCGCAGCTTCTTATTGGCGTCGAGTTGCTCCTTCACGTCGCCGCGCCGGGACTCCAGCCTTGTTATGACGCGTTGTCGCGCCGCGTTCGCCTCGGCCTCCTGCACGTGGGCGATCTCCTGCGTGATCTCCGGCCGGAAGATCGTGAGCACCAGCGCGTCCCCGATGAGCCAGGCCACGAGGATCGCGACGGCGATCCGCGCCCCGAAGAAGGTCAGGCGGCCCGCCTTGGCGGGCAGGGTGTCGGCGCCGTACGAGGGCTCGCTCACGATGGACCGATCCAGCGAGAAGATGAGCACCGCCCAGAACGCGGCGGCGACCACGATCAGCGGATGGAAGCCATCGTTGATGATCGTGATGTATATCGTGCAACTGACGCCGGCGAGCAGCGCCACCAGCAGCACGAAGACCCCGAGCATGCTGTAGCGGTACGTCTCGGTGCGCGAGGCGAGATCGTGGGGATCCGTGGCCCCGCACCAAAGCAGGATTCGTGTGATCGGCCCGACCCGAGGCTGCCCGCGCTCCTTCATGGTCTCCCCCCATCCCCGTCGTCGCTTTCATCGTGAGCGAGGACGTCTTGGGAAACATCGGGCGTGGAACCCAACCCGGGGCCCGCCGCTTGGGGTGTTGCCCCCAAGCGGCCGTCAGTTCTCGGTTTTCAGCTTGGCCAGCATCGGCGCGACGCGCTCCGGGTAACGCAGACGGCCGGTGACGTACAGGGCGAACAACAGACGCTGCTCGGTGGACGCGTTGGTGATGCCCACCCGGTCCAGCGCGTTGTCGATGTGGTTGGTGATGGTCTTTTCCGACAGGTCGCCGAACGCTTCGGCGATCTCCTTGCGGCTGTACCCGTCGGCGTACATGTCCAGGACCCTCAACTGCTGCTTGGTGAGCCTCTTGGCGACCTCCTGGTGCGGCTCGGCGACCTCCTGGTGAGGCTCGGCGACGGGCGGCACGATGCCGAGCAGGTTGAGCCGGTCCAGCCCGTTGCGGCGGCACTCCTCGCGGATGACCAGGACCTCGGCGGCGAACCGGTCGGCCGAGATGCCGACGATGTCGATCGCGATCTCGATGGGGTGGCCCATGACGATCTCGTCCAGCAGCCGCAGCTGGGTGTCGCTGAGCGAGATCGAGTCGCTGCGTGCGGCGTCGATGAGCGCGTTCGCCAGATTCGGCTCAAGGTACGGCTGCGCGCGGTGCGTGAACACCAGGGCGTCCGAGATTCCGTTCGGGTGCACGCTCTTGTACAGCACGGCGTGCGCGCCCAGCGCCCACGCGCCCACCTTGGTCTGCCAGTCGTCGCGTGCGGTGATCACCACGATTCGGTAGTTACGCAGCAGGCGCATGACGTCCTCGGCCGGGCTGTCGGTCAGCAGGTCGAGCAGGCACACGTCGAAGATCGCTCGTGACCGCAGCAGCGCGGTCGCGCTGCGCTCCTCGGCCACCACCGTGAACCGGGGGTCGGCCTGCAGATGCCTGACCGCGCCCTCCCGGGTCAGATGGTGATCCTCCACCACGGCCACCCGAATCGGATCGTTCACCTCGGGTCCCCTCCCTGGTCCGGACGTACCTTCAGGATCACCGTCGAGCCGTGCTCCGACGATGAGACGCACAGGTCGCCGCCGAGGGCGCGCAGTCGTTCACGATGCCTGGCCAGGCTGTTCAGCCGCACATCCGGCGGGAAGCCGGGCCCTAGGTCGCGGACGGCGATGCTGACGAGGTCGCCGTCCACGTCGGCCCGGATGAACGCCCGGTCGCAGCGGGCCCGGGTCACGACGTTGAGCAGCACCGCGCGCAGGGCGCTCTCGAGCGCGTCCAGCACGGCCTGCGGCACCTCGCCGTCGCGTTCGCGGAACGCCTGGGACAGCAGCGGCTCCGCCACCAGGCCCAGCTCGGCGGCGTCGCGGATCTCGCGGTGCACGGTCTCCACCAGCCCCAGCCGCTCGGCCGGGCGTCCGGTGTCGATGAAGGCCCGCAGCCGCGCGTGCTCTTTGAACAGCAGACCGCGCAGGTGCTCGAACTCGCCCGCCCGGCCGCAGTCGTGCTCGGCCACGCGGTGCACGATGTGAGCCCAATGGTTGTGCAGCTCGTCGGTGAGCTCCCGGTGATGGCGCTCCTCCGCCGCGCGCCTGCTCAGGTCCGACAGGTCCGCCGCCGACCGGCGCAGGAACGAGGTGCCCCGCTCGATGAGCACGGCGAGCGCCACGAACCCGCTCAGCGCGATGATCGTCTCCGAGCGCAGCAGATCCGCCGGATTCGCCAGCGCGATCGCGACGATGTACGTCGCGGAGATCGCGGCCGTCCCGGCGATCAGCACCGGCGGGCTCTTCGCCAGGGCCGCCCCGCTGATCTGCCCGGTGGTCCAGATGACCAGGGGCGCGAGCACGCTCGTCCGGTCCGTGGGCGGCGCGGCGACGGCGGCCAGCGCCAGCATCACCACGCCGGTGCCCACCTGCATGAGCGCGGTCCGCGCGCCGCCGTACTCACGCAGATGGATGAGCCGCGCCGTGAGGGCGACCGTCTCCGCTCCGGCGAGGACGACGATGACGATTCCCACCCAGACCGGGGTGAGGCTGCGCACCATGGCCGGCGCCGTGCCGAACCACTGCAGGACGTGCAGCGCCCGGTATAACAGCAGGATTTTGGCGAATTGCCACTCCATACGCCTGTCGGCGAAGCGGTATTTCTCGGCCAGCTCGTCATGCCGCGCAGCCCGCTGCGGCCGGCTGACCCCCCGTAGAATTCGGTTCGTGCCGAGCATCGACGCTGTTTCCCCCACAAAGTCAAACGTTTCATTCCATAATCGCTTGAAACGTAAACTTGGCGGCGGGCGTCGGCGCGCGGGGGCGGTTACGGGCGGGCGGTGAGGCGGCGGCGCAGGCGGGACAGGGTGCCGGCGGACTGCGGCGCGGGAGGCGGGGGCGCGGGGGGAGGCGGGATGAGGTCCAGGGCCCACAGGCGCCGGCGTTTGAAGTAGCGCTCCGGGCCGTTCGCCTCGACGTAGGCGGCGGCCAGGTCGCGCAGGTCGGGGTGGGCGTCGGACTGCATGCAGTAGCCGACGGCGGCCACGAGGTCCGGCAGGTCGATCGGGGGCGGGTCGGTGAGGGTGCCGTCGGGGGCGAGGCGCGGCACGGTGGCGTCCACGATCGTGGCCGGGACGCGGTTGCTGTTCTCGTACGGCGTCAGCCGATCCAGGATGAGCTCCCCGCCCAGGGTGGCCGTGGGCAGGCCGAAACAGCGGTCGGCCGTGGCCAGGGCGGTGGAGAAGCACCCGGCGACGAGGGCGGGACGCAGCGCGGCGAAGTAGACCTCGGCCGGGGTCGTGTCCGCCGCGATCGTGAGCCGTACGCCCAGCTCCTCGGCCATGCGGCGGACCCGCCGGGCGTGGCCGCGACCGGCGGCCGGGTGGGGCTTGAACACCACCGAGGCGTGGCCGCGGGCCCGGACGCCGCGCAGCAGGTCGGCGTGGAGCGCGTCCTCCTCGGCGGCGGTGAGGATGTCGAGGGCGGACAGGTACTGCCCGAGGATCATGGCGACGCCGCCGTCCGCCGTCTCGTCGGGACCGTCCGCCGGGACGGCCCCCGCCACCTGGTCGATCACCGCCCGGAAGGCGTCGTCAGGGATCGGCTCGGACGGCACGCCGTACTCGGTGAGGAGCATCGGGACCAGGCCCGGCACCAGGTCGAGGTGGAGCAGGCGGGTGATCCGACCGGCGATCTCGGCGGGCAGCGGGTCGCGGGTGGGGCCGTAGCTCATCAGGCCGTCGGCGTACACGGTGATCGGGCAGTCGCGCAGCAGCCCCGCGATCGTCCGGGCCGGGGGGACGGCGATCGACTCGACGACCAGCTCGTCCGGGGCGTCGCCGAGCCCGAGATGGGAACGCAGCAGGCGGCCGATCATCGGCACCTCGATGATGCGGGCCCGCCAGTCGGACGGGTGCAGCGGGGCGATGATCTCGTTCCATGACCGGATCTCGTCGAACCGCCCGCGCAGCGCCGCGAAGCCCGGCGTCTCGTCGAGCGCATAAGTGATCTCCGGGATGGCGGCGTTGTTCGACACCAGCAGGATCCGGCGCTCCGGGCGCGGGCCGAGCCGACCGGCGTCGATCGCGGCGGCGAGCGTCATCGCGCCGAACAGGGTGGAGGTGTAGCAGAGCTGGATCACGGCGTCTCCCGGGCCGGGCGGAGGCGGGGCAGGTCGGGGACCACCTCGCGCAGCGCCTGCTCGCGTTCCGGCTCCAGCTCGTCCAGGGTGCGGGCGAGCATGTCGGCGGGGACGCGGCGCAGGATCCGGGCGGCGGCCGCCTCGAAGCGGGCCCGCAGCTCGGGCGTGAAGCGGTCGGCCAGCTCCAGGTGATGGGCGAGCAGCGCGCACAGGCTGCGCGCCGCCTTCGGCAGGAACGACGGGTCGTCCGCCAGGTCCGTCAGCACCATGTCGAAGGCGTCGAAGAAGTGCAGCTGCCGCTCGTCGCCGATCTGGGTGAGCGAGCCGGGCACCTGACGGCGGTAGAACACCCCGGCGAGGGACACCACCGCGTAGCTCGCCGCGTGCCGGTGCAGCCGCCAGATCCACGGCCGGTCCTCGGCGGTGTGCAGACGGCCGGGGAAACGCAGCAGGTCGCCCAGGTCACGCCGGTAGATCCCGGCCCACGCGTACGGGTAGTCGACCATCGTCTTCGAACGGGCGGGCAGGATGCCGTCCCGGGGGTCGTGCACCACGCCGCGTCGCGCCTGCGGAGCCCGGTGCACGACGCGTTTGCGGCCCTCCACCTGCACGTGATCGACGCGCACGAAGTCGCAGCCGAGCCCGTCGATGGCGGCGACGAGCTCGGCCAGGTAGCCGGGGGCCAGCCAGTCGTCGCCGTCGAGGAAGGTGACGTACCGGCCGGAGGCGAGCGACAGCCCCAGGTTGCGGGCGTCGGCCAGGCCGACCGGCGCGTCCTTGCGCAGCACGGTGAGGCCCGGCAGGGCGGAGCCGGGCCCTGCCAGGCCCGTCTCGGGCCCCCGGAAGCTCTCGACGATCTCGGGGGTGGCGTCCTTGGAGCCGTCGTCCACCACCACGAACTCGAAGTCGCGGCGCGCGTTGCGGGTCAGCGAGGTCAGACAGTCCCCGATGTACGGCTCCGCGTCCCGCACCGGCACGATCACCGACAGCGTGATCAAGGGCTACACCGTCACTCGGCGCAGCCGGGCCTTCGGCGCGAGCTCGCCGGGGTAGATCCGCTTGACGCCGTCGCCGAGGGCGGTCTCGATGATGCGGATGTCCCGCACCAGGTGCTCCAGGCCGGCCGGCTCCAGGGAGGCCGCCTGGTCCGAGCCCCACATCGTGCGGTCGAGCGTGATGTGCCGCTCCACCGCGACCGCGCCGAGCGTGACCGCCGCCAGCGAGATCTGCAGGCCGCGCTCGTGCCCCGAGTAGCCGACCGGCACGCCGTACCGCTCCTGCAGCGTGACGATCGTGCGCAGGTTCGCCTCCTCGGGCGGCAGCGGGTACGTCGAGGTGGCGTGCATGATGATCAGCCGCGACGTGCCGAGGATCTCCACCGCCCGGTCGATCTCGTCCAGGGTGGACATGCCGGTCGACAGGATGATCGGCTTGCCGGTGGCGGCGAGCGCCCGCAGCAGGGCGTGGTCGGTGACCGACGCCGACGCCACCTTGTGCGTCACCACGTCGAGGTCCTCAAGGAACTCCACCGACGGCACGTCCCACGGCGAGGCGAACCAGTCCAGGCCGCGTTCGGCGCAGTACTTGGCGATCTGCCGGTACTCGTCGACGCCGAACTCGACCCGGTGCCGGTACTCCAGGTACGTCATCTCGCCCCACGGCGTCTGCCGGATCTGGTCGCGCTGCTCGGGCGGCACGCAGATCTCCGGGGTGCGCTTCTGGAACTTCACCGCCTGGCAGCCCGCGTCCGCGGCCACGTCGATGAGGCGGCGGGCGATGTCCAGGTCGCCGTTGTGGTTGATGCCGATCTCGCCGATCACGTACACCGGCCGGCCGGGCCCGACCAGCGCGTCGCCGATCCGCACCGCCGCGCCCTTGACCCGCAGCGCCGGGTGCGGCGACGCGGGCGCCTCGGCGGCGTCCTCGCCGATCTCCGGCCGGGCGGCGAGCACCCGGTCGCACAGCTCCCGCACCGCGCCCGCGCCGCCGGGCCGGGTGAGCACGACGCGGGCCGCCGCCCGCACCTTCGGGTGCGCGTCCGGCACCGCGATCGGCCAGCCCACCAGGGCCATGCAGCCCAGGTCGTTGACGTCGTTGCCGACGTAGGCGACCCGCTCGGGGTCCAGGCCCTCGATGCTCATCCAGTCGCGCAGCGCCGTCTGCTTGGAGGCCAGGCCCTGCAGCACCGGTACGCCGAGCTTGCGGGCGCGGGCCGCCACCACCGAGTTCTGCTCGGTGGACAGCACCAGCAGCCGCACGCCCGACCGCTTGAGCAGGGACACGCCCATGCCGTCGGAGCGGCTCACCGCCACCACCTCGCGGCCGTCCTGGTCGACGTACGCGCGGTCGTCGGTGTGCACCCCGTCGAAGTCGGTGACCACCGCGTCCACGTCGATCGGCGACGGCTCGTCCACGAACGGGGCGAGGGCGCGCACCATCTCCAGGTCCTCGGGGGTGTCCACCTCGATCGCGTGCCGCGCCGGGACCGGCTGGACGGCGACGCGGCCGAAGAAGCGGTGCCCGTGCTCGGCGAAGCCGTCCGCGCGCATCACGTAGAAGGCGCCGGTCTCCCGGTAGCTCGGCTCCCGGTCCTGCCGCCGGGGGCGGTGCGCCGGATCGTGGTTGACGCCGGTGACGCCGGAGCCGTCGGGCCCGGTCCACACGAACTCGTGGGTCTCAAGCCCGGAGAACACCACGTCCGCCTCGCCCGCCAGCACCCGCGCGACCGCCGCGTCGAGGTCCGCGGGGGCGATGAAGGCGCTGGTGCACTGCACCAGGACGATCACCTCGGGCTCGCCGGGCTCCAGGTCGTCCATGGCGGCGATCCGTTCGAGCGCGTGCGCCACCGCCGACTCGCTGGAGGCGGTCTCGCCGCTCAGCTCGGCCGGTCGGTTCACCACCCGCGCCCCCGCGGCCTCGGCCGCCTCGGCGATCCCGGCGTGGTCGGTGCTCACCACGACCTCGTCGATGAGCTCGGCCCGCAGGCAGGAGCCGACGGCGCGGGCAACCAGGGGGACGCCGCCGACCTTGGCGAGGTTCTTCAGCGGAACACCCGCCGAACCGCCGCGGGCAGGGACAACGGCCAGGACTCGCACAATGAACTCCTCGAAGAGGTACGCGCTCGAAGTGTTCAAGCACGCTAGCCACCGGCGGGTCCGGAAAGTCATGCGTGAGCTGAACGGCCCGCGTCGCTCCTGTTAAATCTCGGTACGCCCTAGCGGCCACGTCGCCGGCCGTTCGACCATGCGGTCGCGCGGCGCCGCGACGTATCGTCAGACTTCCTCGTCGAGTTCGAGATAGTCGATGGCGGAGTCGCCGTCTTCCACGCGGCGCAGCCGGATGTCATCCGCCCAGGCCAGCGCGAACAGCCGGATCCGCCGGATGTCGTCCGCGCCCAGCCCATAGGCCTCGTACGCCTCGTCGGGGTGGTGCTCGATGGAGTCGAGGCGCAGGAGCAGCTCGCCGACGGAGAACTCCTCGTCGTGCAGAGCGCACAGGCGCTCAAGTTCACGGTACGGATACATATGGGCCACCGAGGCGACGTCGATGAAGTCGCGGGGCAGGCCGCGGCCGTGCAGGGCGCGCATCTTGAGGGCGACGGCGTCGTCGAGGCCGATGACGGGGCACAGGTCGGTGAACAGCGGCCGGTCCTGCAGTGCCTCGCGCAGCAGGTCGAACTCGACCGCCTGCCCGCTGATCGGGTCGGTGACCGTCATCCGGCCCATTCGCGGGGTCACCTCGATGATCCGCACCTCGTATCCGGCCCGCCGGAACTCCTCCGCCACCTCTGCCGCGACTTCGGGAAGGGGGATCTCGCAGGCGGTGGCGAAGTCCAGATCCTGGCTCGGCCGGTCGGTTAAGCCGTGGGCTTTCATGGCGTAGCCCCCGGCCAGGAACAGACCGAAGCGGCGGCAGGCCGGTTCGGCGTCGCGGAGCACACGCAGGTGGAAGGGGGTCATCTTCACGACCCCAGGTTACTGATCGCTTACCTTGAGTTCAGGGAAACGTGACTCCCACAGGCGGCGGTAGCTCGGGCCGACCATGGTGCGCAGCGTGCGCCACATGTCCACCAGGTAGGGACGTGCGAGCAACTCCTCGATGTCGTCGCGTTGCCCCTCCACCAGCACGAGGTGGTAGAGCATCAGCCGTAGCGAGGGATCGTTCACGTCGAACGTCCGCATGCCGGACCAGGCCACGTGCAGCGGCACGGTCACCTCGCCCGACTGAGGCCCGCGCAGGTCCGCCAGCGAGGAGGGCACCCGCTCGGACAGGTCGGCCGAGCGGGGGACCAGTGGGGATGCCGGACGCATGACTCCAGTATGCCGGTGGATCGGCGGCGGGTGGGATCCGTACCTGGTCATGACGATGCTTCGGGTGGGTCGTGCCCCGGCGGCTGAGGAGAGAGGGACGGCGTTCACGGGATTCCAGCCACCCAGGGCGGGGACGCCCCCGCGCGCCGGGGCGGGGCTCGGGCGTCAGGCGGGCTGGACGAAGACCGCGACGGTGCGGGCGGGGACGGTGAGCGTGCCGGTCGCCGGGTCGAAGGCGGAGCGTTTCACTACGGCGTCGGCGGAGTCGGCCTGGATCGGGTGGAGGGCGAGCGCGGCGCCCTTCAGCGCGTCCACCGTCTGGCCCTGGTCCCGGGGCGTGGCGTTGAAGACCACGGTGATCGACTTCCACTTCGGGTCGAGGCCGGTCGCGTCCAGGTGCATGGTGATGACGCCGGGGGTCTCGCCCGAGGTGCCGCTGAGCGGGAACGACAGGCGCTTTTGCACCTCGGCGGCCGTGCCGAGCGCGAACGCGGGGGAGGAGCCGCGGATGCGCAGCAGCTCGCCGAAGCGGTCGCGGGCCGCGTCGATCGCCGCGCAGCCGGGCTTCAGCGCCGGATCGGCGAGCAGCGGGCGGGCGTACGGCCATTTGGCCTCGTTGCCGGCCTTGGGCGGGAGGCCGCCGCCGAAGCCGTTGCCCGCCGCGCAGTCCCACAGCAGCCGGTTGAACCAGTCGCCGGAGTCGTAGCTGTTGCGGTCGAGGGACTTGGACCGCAGCCGCTCGCTGCCCGCGTGCACGAACGCCGTGCCCTGGCCGAGCAGCACCGTGGCCAGCGACAGCGTCTGCATGCGGACCCGGTCGTCCATCGACGTGGCCTGCGGCAGCTTGTAGGCGAGCGCGTCGTACAGGGTCTCGTTGTCGTGCGCGTCCACGTAGGTGACGGCCTCGCCGGGGGCGGCGGTGTAGCCGGCCGGGGAGCCGTTGTAGTCGATCTGTGAGCCCTTGACCTCGCGGCCATCGGAGGCGGTGAACGTGTAGTCCTTCAGGTTGCCGGTGAGGCCGACCTTGATCTGGTCGTGGTGGCGCAGCAGGCGGGCGCGCCGCTGCTCGGCCGAGCCGTTGACCGGCGCGCCGTTCGGGTCGCCGGCCAGGCCCGACCCGAAGCCCTGGACGCGCGGGTCCTCGTCGAACGGGCCGCCGCCGCGCACCGCGTCGCGCAGCCGGTCGTTGAACGTGCCGACGCCGGTCCCTGCCATGTTCGCCTGGGTGGCCTGCTCGAACCGGGCCCCGCCGGCGATCTCGCCGAAGTCCCAGCCCTCGCCGTACAGGATGATCGACTTTCCGTCGACGCCGTCCTTGGCGACGGTGAGCGCGTCGAGGGCGCGGCGGACGGCGAGGATGTTCGCCTTGGGATGGTGGCCCATCAGGTCGAAGCGGAAGCCGTCCACCTTGTACTGCCTGGCCCAGGTGACCACCGAGTCCACCACGAGCCTGCCCATCATCGCGTGCTCGGGGGCGGTGTTCGCGCAGCAGGTGGAGGTGGCCACCGTGCCGTCGTCGAGGAGCCGCTGGTAGTAGCCGGGCACGATGCGGTCGAGTACGGCGCGCTCGTCCTGGCCGGAGGAGTGGGTGTGGTTGTAGACGACGTCCATGACCACGCGCAGCCCGGCGCGGTTGAGGGCGGCGACCATCGCGCGGAACTCCTTGATCCGCGTGTCGCCCTGCGGGTCGGTGGCGTAGGAGCCCTCCGGCACGGTGTAGTGCAGCGGGTCGTAGCCCCAGTTGAAGGAGTCCTTCGCCGCCGTTGTGGCCACGCACTCCTGCTGCCGGTCGGAGTCCGGCGGCATCGACGCCAGGTCGCAGTCCGGCTCGGCGCGGTCGGCGCGGCGCTCGGGCACGGTGGCGAAGTCGAAGACGGGCAGCAGGTGGACGTGGGTGAGGCCGTCCCGCGCGAGCCGCCGCAGCTCCCGCATGCCCGCGCCGTCGCCGGTGAAGGCGGCGTAGGTGCCGCGCAGGTCCTGCGGCACGGTGGCGTCGGAGGCGGAGAAGTCGCGGACGTGCAGCTCGTAGATGGAGGTGACCGGGCTCGGCTTCGGCTTGGCGAGCGCGTCCCAGCCGGGCGGTTTGAGCGCGGGGGATGACAGGTCGGCGAGGCGGCTGCGGGTGGAGTCGGCGGCGAGGGAGACGCTGTAGGGGTCGGTGACCTCGTTGGTGACGATCCTCCCGGCGGCCGGGGCGAACACGGTGACGAGGAAGGTGTAGTGGCGGCCCCGCCAGGACGGCGGCGTGGCGATCGACCAGACGCCGGTGGCGTCGTCGCGGCGCATCGCGTGCACGCCGCGGCTCGCGCCGGTCGCGGAGCCGTACAGGGCCAGCTCGACCTTGCGGGCGGTCGGCGCCCACACCGAGAGCCGGTCCCCGGTCGGGCCGAGGGGCGCCTTGACCGCGTCCGCGTAGACGTCGTCGAGGACGCCGGGGAGTTGCACGCCGGTCGCGGCGAGCAGCGCGCCGGTGGCGGCGCGCTCGACGGCGACGACCTGGCCGCGCAGGGCGTCCTTGACCAGATGCGCGTCGCGGGGGTCCACCGTCAGCGCGGCGTACGGCGCGGCCCCGCCGAACAAATGCGGATATTTGCTCTTTTGGGCGTCCATGGGCGTGCCGGGGCCGAGCCGGAGCAGCCGGATGTCCCCGCGCAGCTCGCCGTCGGCGTAGCTGATGTCGCCCTTGGGGGAGTACGCCAGGAAGTGCCGCGAGCCGCCGGAGACGTCGGTCTTCCAGGCCACGGTGCCGCGGTCGATCCACTGCGCCCGCGCCTTGGCGAGGTCCACGTCGGCCGCCCGGGAGGCGGGCTGCGGCACCAGGCGTCCCTCGGCGGCCGCCAGCAGCCACACCTCGTGGCCGTCGTTCACCACGTCGAGCGACTGGTCGGCGGGCAGGTCCTTCTCGTCCCCCTTGTGAATGATGTACGCCAGACCGGTCGCGCCGGGCGCCAGCGGCACCCGGAAGTAGACGCCGAAGCCGTCCCGCCCGGCCGGCGCCAGCGGCGTCGCCCAGTCGGTCGGGGTCGCCGCCCCCGTCCACACGTGCAGGCCCCAGCCCTCGTAGTCGCCATCGGGCCGATGGTAGTGCAGCACCGCCGTGTTCTCGGCGGACGCGCGGGTCGGATGGATCGTCTCCGAGCCCGAGCCGACGTAGGCGTCCGGCTGCTCGGCCGGGACGAACGACTGGTCGGGGCCGGGATCCTTCAGGTCGCCCTTGTGCACGATGAAGTTGAGCGGAACCGCGGCGTTCTTCAGCGGCACCTTCCAGAACGCGCCGTACTCGTCGGTCCCGTCGGGCGGGCGCGGGCTCGCCCAGTCGGTGCCCGCGCCGTCGGCGATCGCGTCACCCCACAGATGCAGGCCCCAGCCGTCGTACGCCCCGTCCGGGCGACGGTAGTGCACGGTGGCGTAGCCCTGCGCGGCGGCGCGCGAGCCGTACACGTCCGCTCTGCCCTGGACGAGCCACACCTCGCCGGCACGGGCGGGGTTGACGACGCGGTCGCCGCCGTCCTTGTCGTCGCCCTTGTGCACGACGAGCCCCACGTTCGCCGCGCCCGGCTTGAGCTTGATCCAGGCGAAGCGGCCGAAGGCGTCCTCGCCCTGGAACGCCACCGGGGAGCCCCACTCGGTGGGCTCGGCGACGTCGCCCCACACGTGCAGGCCCCAGCCGTCGTAGCCGTCGGCCCGCTGGTAGTGGACGACCAGATGATCCCGCTTCGTCACCGGGTCCGGGCCGGGCTCGGCGGGCTCCGGGCCCGCCGTGGCGCTCGCCGACGCCGACGCCAGACGCCCGGCCGAGTCCTTCACCACGGCCTTGTAGGTGAGCGTCGTGCCCTCCGGGATGCCCGACAGGTCGTGGAACACCCGGAAGGTACGGCCCGCCGGGGTCGCGTTGGGCGCGTCGTCCACGCCCAGCACCCGCCAGCCCTCGCCGCCGACCTTCACCGCGAACGTGACCTGGTCGAAGCCGTCGCCCGGCACGGCGGCGACGATCGGGATCCGGCCGTCCTCGGCGGTGCCGCGCACCTGCTCGCCCGGCAGCGTGATCGACACCTCCGGCCCCCGCGCGGGAGCGGCGATCCCGGCCGAGGCGCGGTAGACCACCGCCGACAGCGCGGGGACGGTCACCGTGATCTTCTTGTCGGCGCCGGAGACGGCCGTCTGCGCGGCCTCGCCGTACACCTTCGCGAAGGACATCCCCGCCGAGTACGTCGGCACCTGGACGGTCGCCGGCCGCTCGGCGTTGTTGATCGCGACCACGTACTCGACGCGTTCCTTCGCCCCGATCCGGGAGAACGCGTACACCCCGCCGGAGACGAGCCGCTCGATCTGCGCGCCGTCGGCGAGCGCGGGGTGCCGGTCGCGCAAACCCGCCAGCGCGGAGATCGCCCGGTAGAGCGGGTGCGTGGTGGTGTGGTTGTCCCGCGCGTGCGTGGCGTCGGTGCCGATCAGGTCGTCGTCGAGGTAGTCGGGCACCTTGGAGGCGAACAGCGTCTGCCGGGCGTCCTTGTCGCCGCCCGCGCCGGTGAAGCCCTGCTCGTCGCCGTAGTAGATCACCGGCTGGCCCCGGGTGAGGTACATCAGCTCGTGCGCGAGCCGGTCGCGGGCCAGCAGCTCGGCGTCGTCCGCGCCCGGGTTGTCGCCGGCGATGAAGTGCCCGATGCGGCCCATGTCGTGGTTGCCGAGGAACGTCGGCAGCGAGGCCGCGTTGGAGTCGGCGTCGGTGTACAGGTCGTCGTCGGCGTACAGGCGGGCCAGCCGGTCGGCGCCCGCCCCCTGCCCGGCGTACGCGCGGGCCGCCTCCTGGAACGGGAAGTCCAGCACCGCGTCCATGCCGCCCGTGGTCGAGTACCGGGAGGTGAACGACGGCTCGCCGCTGAACACCTCGCCGAACATGAAGAACCGCTTGTTGCCGTGCCGCGCGGCGTGCTCGTGCAGCGCGGGGGAGAAGCGCTGCCAGAACTCCATGTTCACGTGCTTGGCCGTGTCGATGCGGAAGCCGTCGATGCCGGTGTCGCGTACCCAGGTCCGGTAGATGTCGATCATGCCGTCGACCACCTCGGGCCGCTCGGTCCACAGGTCGTCGAGGCCGAAGAAGTCGCCGTACTCCGAGCTTTCGCCGGTGAAGATGGAGTCGCCCCGGTTGTGGTACATCGTCGGGTCGTTGAGCCAGCGCGGGGTCTTGGCCTTCGGCCCGCCCGCCGCGTCGGAGACGACCGGGGTGTACGGAAACGAGCCGGGCCCGACCTTCGGGAAGTCGCGGCCCGCGGCGAAGTCGCGGTCGTCGAACGGGCGGCCGGACGCGTCCACGTAGGGGTAGGCGCCCTTGGAACGGTACGCGTGGGTCTTCTCGGCGTAGTCGATGACGTCGGCGGTGTGGTTGGTGATGATGTCGAAGAAGACCTTCATGCCGCGCTTGTGCGCCTGCGCGACCAGCTCCTTCATCTGGGCGTTGGTGCCGAGGTGCGGGTCGATGCGGGTGAAGTCGGTGATCCAGTAGCCGTGGTATCCGGCCGAGACGTCCGCGCCGGACCCCTGCACCGGGCGGTTGACGAACGCCGGGGTGATCCAGATCGCGGTGGTGCCCAGGCCCTGGATGTAGTCGAGGCGCTTGAGCAGCCCGGCGAGGTCGCCGCCCTGGTAGAAGCCCTTGTCGGTGGGGTCGAAGCCGGTCTTCAGCCGGTCGCCGGACAGGCCGCCGGTGTCGTTGCGGGGGTCGCCGTCGGCGAACCGGTCGGTCATCGCGAAGTAGAAGCGCTCGCGCGTCAGGTCCTCGCGTAACGCGTCGCGGGCGAGCCCGGCGTCCTCCGGGTCGGCGACGCGGCGCGGCCCCGACGTCACGGCCTCGCCGACCGCGGCCCCTTGCACGGCGACGGCCTGATATGTGGCCTGGGACGTTGCCTGGGACGTTGCCTGGGATGTGGTGTGGGACGCGACCTGGGACGCGGCGGCCGGGTACGGCACGGCGGCCAGCGGGGCGAGCAGCACCGTCAGGGCGGTGAGCCGAGCGAGAACACGGGAAAGCGCGACCATGCGCACCGCCTTCAGGGTTGACGGCGTGGGGGTTGAGTGTTTCGCGTGCGTTGCCCGGAAGTTACTTACCTGACGGCATCCGGCGCAAGACCTTGCTGAAATTTCCTGAAATCTTGCTTTACCCGAGCGTGATCGAAGGGTCGCTAAGGTGAGCCGCGTTGCGAAGCTGAAGATGCGAGTGTGATTTTGATGACTACTGGGTCACGTGGTGCGAAGTGGCTCGGTGCCGCCGTCGCCGCCCTGGTCGTGGCGCCGCAGATGTGGGCTCCGCCGGCCGCCGCGCTGAGCCGTGCCGGGGACGCCCTCGCCCACCGAGCGGGCACGGCCCGGGCCGCCGGCCCCGTGCCCCCGCAGGCGGCGGCCGCGGCGGGCCGTACCTTCTATGTCGACTCCGCGAAGGGGTCCGACGCCGCCGCGGGCACCAGCCCCGCCACCGCGTGGCGCTCCCTGGACAAGGCCAACGAGGTCGACCTGAAGCCGGGCGACAGGCTGCTGTTCAAGCGGGGCGGAAGCTGGAAGGGCACGTTGACGATCTCCGCCAGGGGCACCGCGAACCGCCGGATCACGATCGGCGCGTACGGCACGGGCCCCCGGCCGAAGATCAGCGGCAGGGACGGCGACTGCGTCATCGTGACCGGCTCCTACATCCGCGTGACCGACCTGCGCGCCAGCGACTGCCAGTGGGCGGGCTTCCAGCTGCGCGGGGACCGCAACGAGCTCGTCGACGTCTACGCCGACCGCAACATCGCCGGCGTCCTGGTGGCGAGCACCTCCTCGCACAACGTGATCCGGGACAGCGCGATGATCGGCAACAACCGCATGAGCGTCAACGACGAGGAGGAGGACAACGACTCCGGCGCGTTCGGCATCCTGCTCAACGGCGACGACAACCTCGTCACCGGCAACCTGATCACCGGCAGCTTCGCCAAGAGCCGCGACTACGTCTTCGACGGCGCCGCCGTCGAGGTCTACAACGGCGACCGCAACACCATCAGCTTCAACGTGTCACGGGACAACGAGACCTTCACCGAGCTCGGCCACGAGCCGGGCCGCACCGCCACCGGCAACCTCTTCGTCGGCAACGTGGTGACCTCCGCCAAGCGGCGTGGATCGTTCCTCATCACCCGGGGGCCGCGCAACGACGCGCTGGGCCCGGTCTGGGGCACCGTCGCCGTGCACAACTCGGTGTACCTGACCGCCCGCGACACCATCGGCGTCTCCTGCTACGACGGCTGCTCGCCCAAGGTGCTCAAACTGCGCAACAACGTCATCAAGGTGGGCGGCGTGACCGGCGACGAGGACGGATCGGGCATCGACGACGGCGGCGGCGTCTACTGGGGGCGGGTGCACCGCTTCAAGCTCGGCCCCCGCTCGGTGCGCGCCGACCCCCGCTTCCGCAGCAGGACCGACCTGCGGCTGCGCCCCGGCTCCCCGGCGCTCGGCCGCGGCCTGCGGCTCGGCCCCTCCTGGTACGGCGGGCCGTCCCTGGTCCGCGACATCTCGGGCGCGAAACTCAGCCGCTCGCCGAACCCGGACGCGGGAGCGTTCCAGCAGCGCTGACCGGACACCGGCGGCCAAGCACGCCGGTCCAGCGCCGGGCGAACGCGATGGGCAAACGCGATGGTCAAGCGCGTTGGCCAAACGCGGCGGTCAAACTTCGTGCAGAATACGGCCTAACAGTCGACCCCGATCTTGTCGGTGACATATTCCAGACATGGAGCTGGCACAAACCTGAAATGTGTATACGCCAGGCTTCTGTGTCGTTGGGAGGTGATGGGGATGTTGCTGCGGTTCCGGGTGTCCCTGCCGGACCGGCCGGGGGTGCTGGGGCAGGTCGCCCGGGCGTTCGGGGTCCTGGGCGCGGACATCCTCCAGGTGACGGTTCTGGAGCGTGAGGCGGGCCGCGCCATCGACGACTTCACGGTCTCCTGGTCCGGCACGCTTGGGGTGGAGGAACTGCGTGAGCGGGTGAGCGTGGTGCCGGGCGCACGCGTCGAGGGCGCCTGGCCGACCAGGGAGTCGCCCGGGGCCAACCCCGAGTACGACCTGCTCGGCCACGTGGCGGCGGACCCGGAGCGGGCGTTCGTGACGTTCGTGGACGCGATGCCCGACCTGGTGAGCGCCGAGTGGGCGGCGGCCGTGGACGCGGTCTCGGGGGAGACGGCGCACGCGAGCTGGGCCGCGCCGGAGAATCTCGTGCTTGAGGACCTGCCCCCGATGCGGCCGACGGCGATCAGCGAGGGCTCCGTGCACATGATCGCGGTGCCCGTCGCCGAGGCGGCCCTGCATCTGATTGTGGCACGGTCCCAGGGCCCGGCCTTCCACCGCGTCGAGCTGGACCGCGTCGTACGGCTGGTCGAGATCGTCTCCCTGCTGGCCCGCCCGGCGGCGAGCCGTACCATCGCCCAAGCGTGAGGGCCCACGGCGTGCGGGCCCACGGCGCGAGGCCAAGGTGTGAGGGCTCAAGGCGCAGGGTTCAGCGGCGCGGCGGGTCGATGCGCGCGCCGTCCGGCGTGAACAGCAGCATCTTGGCGAGGTCCACCGAGACGCGGGCGTGCTCCCCGGCGCGCCAGACCGGCCGGGAGCCGAGCCGGACGATGAGGTCGGCGCGGCGGTGCGAGCCGCTGGCGTTCACCGGCGGCGGGTCGGGCTCCTCGTGCGTGCCCGACAGCAGCCTGCGCACGAGCGCCTTCGCCCTGGAGCCGCCGTTCGCCGCGCCGTCGCCGTGCCGTCGCCGGTCGGGCGGCTCCGGCACGGGCACGGCGGGCAGCCCGGCCTCCAGGTAGGCGAGCCACTCGTGGCCGTGGTACTCCAGCGTGCGTACCCGCCCGGCGAGGCAGGGGCCCTGGTCGACGCCCGGGGGCAGCGGGGCGAGCCCGTCGGGGCGGATGCCCACGATGATCGAGTTCCCGACGTGCCGGGAGACCGCGTACGCCCGGGGATCGGTCCACGGCATGATGATCTGGTGGAGGCCGAAGTCGAGCAGGATGTACTGGTTCTGCGGCGTCCGCACCACCGCCTCCAGCAGGTTGAGCTGCTGGGAACTGAGGAACGAGGCCACGAACGCGGTCGCCGGGTCGTTGTAGATCTGGCCGGGCGTGCCGACGTCCTGCAGCACGCCCCGGTTGAGGATGGCGATGCGATCGGCGAGCGCCAGCGCCTCGACCTGGTCGTGGGTGACGTACACGGTGGTCACGCCGAGGGCCCGGACCAGGGAGGAGATCTCCATCCGCAGCTCGGTGCGCATGCCGGCGTCGAGGTTCGACAGCGGCTCGTCCATCAGGAACAGCGAGGGCTGGCGCACGATCGCCCTGCCCATGGCGACCCGCTGGCGCTGGCCGCCGGAGAGCGTGCCGGGCCGCCGGTCGAGCATCTCGTCGATGTGCAGCGCGCGGGACAGCTCCACCACGCGCTCCTTGACGTACCCCGGGTCGGCCTTGGCGATCTCCAGCGGGAAGGAGATGTTGCCGCGCACGGTGCGGTGCGGGTAGAGGGCGCCGTTCTGGAACACCATCGCCACGTCCCGGTCGCGGGGGGCGAGGTGGTTGGCGTACTCGCCGTTGAGCCACAGCTCGCCGCTGGTGATGTCCTCCAGGCCGGCGATCATGCGCAGCAGGGTGGACTTGCCGCAGCCGGAGGGGCCGAGCAGGACCAGTAGTTCGCCCTCGCCGGCCTTCAGGCTGAGTCGATCGACCGCGAGGTACCCGCCCGGGTACACCTTGCTGACGTTGTCGAGGACGACGGTGCTCATGCTGTCTCCCCGCTCATGGCTCTCTCCTCGCCCGCGGGCCGGCGGGTGCCGGGGGTGGACTCTGCTTGCCCGCCGAGCACACGTACTCGAAACGGCGATGCACGTGGTTGATGAGGTAGTACATCGCGTCTCAGGCGGCTTTGTCCATACATGCCGTAAGAAAACGCTCATCTCCTGGATACATGCCTCTTACAGGTGAATGTTCCTCGTGGAACGCCACATGCAGAGGCGATGCGCGGGTGCCGTGACGAGCCCGTCGCGACCGTGGCCGACTCCCTTGGTTGCAGGGAAGGTCACGACTTTGCAGAAAGTTTTCGCAAGGTCTTTCATACGGTTCACATCCCTGTTACGTTCCGCCTACCCCGGTTCGGTGCGCGAGCGATGCCGTGGGCCACGACCGAACGACTCAGAACGATCAACGACGAGGAGTGGACATCATGCGGCGAGTGTTAACAGCCGCGGCGGCAGCCGCCGCGCTCGCACTGGCGATCTCCGCCTGTGGCGGCGGCCAGGGCACGGGCGGTGCGGCCGCGCCCGCGGCGTCCGATCCCGCCTCCGTCTCCGGCACCGTGACCTGGTGGGACACCTCCGACGCGACCACCGAGGCCCCGGCCTTCAAGGAACTGATCGCCGACTTCCAGGCGAAGTACCCCAAGATAAAGGTCAACTACGTCAACGTGCCGTTCGCCGACGCGCAGAACAAGTTCAAGACCGCCGCGCAGGCCGGCTCCGGCGCCCCCGACGTGCTGCGCACCGAGGTCGGCTGGGTCGCCGAGTTCGCCTCGCTGGGCTACCTCGCCCCGCTGGACGGCACCCCCGCCCTGGACAAGCCCGAGGACTTCCTGCCCGCGCCGGCCGCCAGCGGCAGGTACAACGGCAAGACCTACGCCGTCCCGCAGGTCACCGACACCCTCGGCCTGCTCTACAACGTCAAGCTGCTCAAGGAGGCGGGCCACGACCGGCCTCCGGCCACGTTCGCCGAGCTCAAGCAGGTCGCGCTCGACGTCAAGGAGAAGACCGACGCCGAGGGCCTGGCGCTGAACGTGGACGCCTACTTCCTGCTGCCGTTCATCTACGGCGAGGGCGGCGACCTGCTCGACGTCGCCACCAAGAAGATCACCGTGGGCTCGCCGCAGAGCATCGCCGGCGTCAAGATCGTCGAAGACCTGATCACCTCCGGCGCCGCCGCCAAGCCCGCGATCCAGGACAGCTACACCAACGCCGAGACCGCCTTCAAGGAGGGCAAGGCGGCGATGATCTTCAACGGTCCGTGGTCGAACACCGACAACCTCGGCGGCAAGGTCTTCAAGGACGACCCGGACAACTTCGGCATCGCGCCCGTCCCGGCCGGCTCGGTGAAGGCCGGCGCCCCCACCGGCGGCCACGACTACGCCGTCTACGCCGGATCGCAGAACCTTGCCGCCTCGTACCTGTTCGTCCAGTTCATGGCCTCCGCCGAGAGCCAGGCGAAGATCGCCGGCAAGCTCGGCCTGCTGCCCGCCCGCGCCTCCGCCTACGACCTGCCCGACGCCAAGTCCAACGACATGATCGGCAAGTGGAAGGCGCCGATGGACAAGGCCGTGGACCGGCCCTGGATCCCCGAGGGCGGCCAGCTGTTCCAGCCGCTGCTTGAGCGCTACCAGAAGCTCGCCGGCGGCGAGGCCACGGCCGAGCAGGTCGCGCAGGACACCGCCAAGGCGTACCAGGGCCTGCTCAAGGGCTGGAGCCTCTAGCCGATGACGGCGAACCTGGTCGAGGGCGCGACCGCGGGCGGCGACGTCGCCCGCGGTCGCGGCCGGGCACGCGGCCACCGGCCGCCGGGCCGGCTGCGGCGCTCGCTTGCCACCCACTGGTACGCCTGGGCGATGTGCGCCCCGGTCGTCATCGTCACCGCGGTGCTCGTCGGGTACCCGCTGGCCCGCGGCGTCTACCTGTCGCTGACCGACGCGACCGAGGCGAACATGGGCCGCACGATCGGGATGAACGTGATCCCGTCCACGTACGAGTTCGTGGGCCTGCGCAACTACGCCGAGATCCTCGGCTCGGCGGAGTTCCTGTCCCGGCTCGCCTGGACGACCGTGTGGACGGTCGCCTGCGTGGCGCTGCACTACGGACTCGGGCTCGGCCTGGCGATGCTGCTCAACCGGCCGATGCGGCTGCGCTCGTTCTACCGGGTGCTGCTCGTGCTGCCGTGGGCGGTGCCCGCCTTCGTGTCGGCGTTCATCTGGCGCTACCTGTTCAACGGCGAGTTCGGCGTGCTCAACGCCATGCTGCGGGCCGTCGGGCTGCCCGGCGTGAGCTGGCTCGACGACCCGTTCTGGGCGAAGGTGTCGGTGATCGCGGTGAACGTCTGGCTGGGCGTGCCGTTCATGATGCTCGCCCTGCTCGGCGGCCTGCAGGCGATCCCGCGCGAGCTGCACGAGGCCGCCGAGGTGGACGGGGCGTCGCCGTGGCAGCGCTTCCGCAACATCACGCTGCCCGGGCTGCGGCCGGTGTCGAGCACGGTGATCCTGCTCGGCACGATCTGGACCTTCAACCAGTTCCCGGTGATCTTCCTGCTCACCCGGGGCGGGCCCGCCGGCTCCACCGAGATCATGGTCACGTACGCCTACCGGCAGGCGTTCGAGGGCATCCGGAACTACTCCGGCTCGGCCGCCTGGGGCGTGGTGATCCTCGCCCTGCTCGTCGTGATGGCCGTCGTCTACCGCCGGGCGCTGCGCCGGCAGGGGGAGGTGTGGTGATGACGACCGCGAACCCGGCCGTACCCCCGACCCCGACCTCGACCCCGGCCTCGGGTGCCCCGACCCGGGCACGCCGTCCGCGCGGCCGTTCCTCACGCGGGCCGCTCGCGTCGGCGGCGCTGCACCTCACCCTGATCGCCGCCTGCCTGGTCTCGGTGTTCCCGATCGCCTGGCTGATCCTCACCTCGATCAAGCCGAGGGACGCCTGGCAGTCGAGCACCGTCGAACTGTTCAACAGCCCGACGCCGGCGAACTACGCCCAGGTGCTGGGGGAGACCGGCTTCCTGCGCTGGCTCGCCAACTCGCTGATCGTGTCGGCGCTCACCACCGTGATCAGCGTGATCATCTCCGCGGGCACCGGCTACGCGATCAGCCGCTTCCGCTTCCCCGGCTTCCGGTCGATCATGTGGATGCTGCTGATCACGCAGATGTTCCCGGTGGCGATCCTGATCGTGCCGATCTACAACCTGATGGCCGGCCTCGGGCTGATCAACCAGCTTCCCGGGCTCGTCATCGCCTACCTCACCTCCGCCGTGCCGTTCTGCGCCTGGATGCTGAAGGGCTACTTCGACACGGTGCCGGTCTCCATCGACGAGGCGGGGCGGGTGGACGGGCTCACCCCGTTCGGCACCTTCTGGCGGCTCATCCTGCCGCTGTCGAAGCCGGGCCTCGCCGTCGCCGCGTTCTACTCCTTCCTCACCGCCTGGGCCGAGGTGGCGTACGCGACGGCCTTCATGACCGGCGACGACAAGTACACTCTGGCCGTCGGGCTGGCCCAGTTCGTCGGCCAGCACAAGGCCGAGTGGGGGCTGCTCACCGCCTCCTCGGTGCTGATCGCGGTCCCGGCCGCCATCGTCTTCCTCTTGGTGCAGCGTCACCTGGTCACCGGCCTCACCGCCGGCGCGACCAAATCATGACGCGGGTCATGACGCGGGCCGGACGGCGGCACCGGCCGGAAAAGGCGGCGACCCGTGTTGATCCGGCCGGTAACCTCCCAGGACGTGCTAACAAAGTCTGGTATCTGAGTAATCGGGGGACGAATATGACCGAGCTTCTCGACGAGGCCCGCCGTCGCCGGGAGGGCGTCGCCGCCGGCTGGTGGCGCGACGCGGTGATCTACCAGGTGTACGTGCGCAGCTTCGCCGACGCCGACGGCGACGGGGTCGGCGACCTGCTCGGCGTACGCAGCCGCCTGGGCTACCTGGCGGACCTGGGCGTCGACGCCCTCTGGGTCACCCCGTTCTACACCTCGCCGATGGCCGACTTCGGCTACGACGTCGCCGACTACCGCGACGTCGACCCCGTCTTCGGCACCCTCGCCGACGCCGAGGCGCTCATCGCCGACGCGCACGCCCACGGCCTCAAGGTGATCTTCGACGTGGTGCCGAACCACACCTCCGACCGCCACCCCTGGTTCGAGCGCGCGCTCGCGGCCGGGCCCGGCTCGCCCGAACGGGAACGTTACATTTTCCGCGACGGCAAGGGCCCGAACGGCGAGCTGCCCCCCAACGACTGGGAGTCGATCTTCGGCAGCACGGCCTGGACCCGGGTCGCCGACGGCCAGTGGTACCTGCACCTGTTCGCCCCCGAGCAGCCCGACCTCAACTGGGAGAACCCGCAGGTGCACGCCGAGTTCGAGTCGATCCTGCGGTTCTGGCTCGACCGCGGCGTGGACGGCTTCCGCGTCGACGTCGCGCACGGCATGGTCAAGGCCCCCGGCCTGCCCGACATCGGCCGCGCCGACCAGACCCGCATGCTCGGCACCGAGGTCCTGCCGTACTTCGACCAGGACGGCGTACACGAGATCCACCGCGCCTGGCGGCGGCTGCTCGACTCCTACGGCGACGACCGCATCGGCGTCGCCGAGGCGTGGGCCCCCACGCCCGAACGGCTCGCCCGCTACGTGCGCCCCGACGAGCTGCACCAGGCGTTCAACTTCCACTACCTGCAGGCCGACTGGGACGCGGCGGCCCTGCGCGCGGTCATCGACGAGTCCCTCGCCAGCGCCGCCCCCGTCGGCGCCCCCAGCACCTGGGTGCTCTCCAACCACGACGTCAAACGCCACGTCACCCGGTACGGCGACGGCGCGCTCGGCCTGCGCCGCGCCAGGGCCGCCGCCCTGCTCACCCTGGCCCTGCCCGGCTCCGCCTACATCTACCAGGGCGAGGAGCTGGGCCTGCCCGAGGTGCTCGACCTGCCCGAGGAGGTGTGCCAGGACCCGCAGCGGCTGCGCGGCCCCGAAGCCGGCCGCGACGGCTGCCGCGTCCCGATGCCGTGGGAGCGCGGCGACCCCCCGTACGGCTTCAGCCCGCCCGGCATCACCGGCACCTGGCTGCCCATGCCCGCCACCTGGGCCGCGCTCAGCGTCGAGACCCAGCGCTCCGACCCCGGCTCGATGCTGTCCCTGTACCGCACGGCGCTGCGGCTGCGCCGCGAACGCCCCGAGCTCGGCGACGGCCCGCTCACCTGGCTGCCGTCCCCGCCGGGCACCCTGGCGTTCACCCGCGGGAACAACCTGGTCTGCACGGTCAACCTCACCGCCGAGCCCGTCGACCTGCCCCGCCCCGGCGCCCTGCTGCTGTCCAGCGTCCCGATGACCGCGGACGGCGCGTCCGCCCACCTCCCCGCCGACTCCGCGGCGTGGTGGATCAGCGAAATTGCGTAGAGTAGCCACCGTGACCAACGCCCGTCTAGCCGACATCGCAGCCCAGGCCGGGGTCAGCGAGGCCACCGTGAGCCGCGTGCTCAACGGCAAGGCGGGCGTGTCCGCGGCGACCCGCCAGGCCGTCCTCACCGCCCTCGACCTGATGGGCTACGAGCGCCCGCAGCGCCTGCGCCAGCGCAGCAACGGCCTCATCGGCCTGGTCACCCCCGAGCTGGACAACCCCATCTTCCCGGCGTTCGCCCAGGCGATCGAGCGGGCGCTCACCCAGCACGGCTACACGCCCGTGCTGTGCACCCAGTCCCCCGGCGGCATGCAGGAGGACGACTTCACCGAGCTGCTGCTGGAGCGCGGCGTCACCGGCATCCTGTTCGTCTCCGGCCTGCACGCCTCCACCACCGCCCGCGTCGACCGCTACATGCGCCTCACCGACCGCGGCCTGCCCATCGTCCTCATCGACGGCTACAACGAGACGATCAAGGCCCCGTTCGTCTCCCCCGACGACCGCCACGCCGCCCGCCTCGCCGTACAACACCTGGTCGACCTCGGCCACGAGCGCATCGGCCTCGCCGTCGGCCAGCGCCGCTTCGTCCCCGTCATCCGCAAAATGGAGGGCTTCCGCCAAGCGATGTCCCAGCTCCTCGGCATCACCGACTGCGATGACCTCATCCAGGACTCCCTGTTCACCGTCGAGGGCGGCCAGGCCGCCGCCCAGGTCCTCCTCGACCGCGGCTGCACCGGCATCGTCTGCGCCAGCGACCTGATGGCCCTCGGCGCCATCCGCGCCGCCCGCCAGCGCGACCTCTCCGTCCCCGGCGACGTCTCCGTCGTCGGCTACGACGACTCCCCCCTCATCCCCTTCACCGACCCCCCGCTCACCACCGTCCGCAAGCCCATCGCCGCCATGGCCCAGGCCGCCGTCGCCTCCCTCCTGGAGGAAATCAACGGCATCCCCTCCCGCAACATCGAACTCGTCTTCCAGTGCGAACTCGTCGTCCGCGGCTCCACCGGCTCCGGCCCCCTCGTCAACCGGTAGCCAAGGGCGTACAGCGGTCGATGATCGGTGCGCTGTATCACGGCGATGTCGCCGACTCAGATCATTCGGCCGGGCGACTGTGATTCCACGCCGTGCTGAACAGCAGGTGCGCGTAGTCGTACATCAGGCCCGGGCGGTGGGCGATCAGGCATGGAGATCGCCGCCCGTGTTCGTCCTGCCGATACATGGTGAGGTAGGCGACGTCGTCGGTGAGGATGACCCGATGGAGGTTGGGAAGGTCGTAAAACCGCAACGAGATGTTCTCCCGACATCGCGCTACCTGCCGTATGTACGCTGCGTTGATGCGCACCTGTTGGCTGAGCAGACCGGGAGAGAAACCCGGATCCACGCGGCTCATCTCCGCCTCACGCCGGGACAACCAGGAGCCGGGCCCGAGATCGGCGTCGGGAAGCAGAACCTGAATCGACTCCAGCCGACCGTCAGCGGCGTCCCATACGGGCGCAAAGCCGTCGCGGGTCAGTTCGTTGCCGCGCCCCGCGAGCACTCGGACCCATCGGGCACGAGCCAGGTCGGCCGCCAGATGCGGCGCGGCCATGTGCTGGTGAGGAAGAACACGGCGGATGCCGAGGCCGGTGAGCCGGGAAAGGAGCGCCAAGGGCCAGCGGCGGATGTGTGTGGAGAACACCCAGCTTCCGGCCACGGCCAGCGCGCTGGCCAGGATGGAGCTCACCACGCCGAGCAGGATCTCGTCCATCCTGTCTCCTTCTGCGAGCCGCGAGGGCGAGCAGCTCAGCTTCTGGGAATCGGCAGGTAGGGAAGCAGAGCGCGCAGGATGGTGGCCGCGTGCCGGGCCGCCAGGTCGTGGTGGTCATAGCCCTTGTTCTGGCTGGCGTCGTCGGAGATGCCGCGAACGACGACCCAGCCGCGGACCTGATGGGGGCCGTCCTGCTCGTGGAACGCCTGGGTGAGGCCGCCGGCCTCCATTTCCACTCCGAGAGTCTTCTCGTTGTAGGCCTTGAGATATCGGACGATCTCCGACTTCGCGTCGGCGATCACCGCGTCTCCCGATCCGATGAGCCCTCTGTGCACCCGGAAGTCGTGGGCGGCACTGTGGCCGTCGAGGGCCCGGAACGCGGACGGCTCGCCGTGATCGGTAAAGAAGGAGTTGACGGCGTGCCCGACCATCGCCGGGGATTCACGCTCCTCGCCTCTGCGCAGCCGTCCGCGAGGTGTCTCCTTCCGCAGGTCGTAATAGACCACCCGGGTGGTGATGACTACGTCGCCGATCGCGATGTCCGTGCCGATGCCGCCCCCGATTCCGGTCAGCGCGATGATGCTGGGGTTGTAGTGCCGACGCAGATAGTCAAAGGCGACGACGGGCGAACGCTGTCCCATCGACAACGCCTGAAATGAGGCGACCCGGGTGGTCACGCCACCTTCCTCGACGGTGCCCTCGAAGAACGTCAGAGTGCCGGCATGGACCCGGTGCAGGTCGAGGACCTCGCGTACGGCCCTCGCCTCCTCGCTGAGGATCGTGATCACGCCGACATCGGCGTGGCCCGTGCGCCCCGGTTCCTTGCCCGGGTCATCTGTCCTGGCCTGTCCTTGGTACCCCACGTTGACCGTCGCCCCCGGCCCGACGGCCGACTGGCTGACGTTCACGGTGCCCCCGTGGTTGGCGATGCCGCTGTTGCCGTTCATGACTGGCCTCCCTCGCCTGCCGATGGTTGTCCTTGACCGCCGTCCGACTCGCGGACGTCCATGCGAACCTGCGCGTGCGGCCCCACTGCCGACTGTTTGATCTCGGTCTTCCCGCCCATGTTCAGCACGCCGGTGTTGATGATGCTGGCGGCCCTCCTTCTGAATCCGGAGGTGTCGATTTCGTGCGCTTCGAGAAAATCCTCGGTGGCCTTGAGCAGGCGCTGCTCGATGAGTTTCACGTGGTCATGAATCGTGACCTTGTCCAGTTGGGCGTGCTCCCAGGGAGTCGACGCCTCCTCGCGGACGCTGAGGCGTGCGCCGATGGCCATGCCGCGCCGGGGCTTGACGAGACGGGTCTTACGCGCCCGTATCGCCCCCAAGAGGAGCATGGGTGCCTCCGCCAGCCGCCATGCCTGCGCGACCTCGGTGGGGAGGTTGAACAGTCGGCGCAGGATGGCGCGCAGCACCGCGCCCGCGCCGCTCTCCGCGAAGGCGTTGAGCACCTGGTACTCGGCGGGTGTTCGGGTCAGCGCGCACGCGGCGAAGTCGAGGCTGAGGGCTCGGCCCTTGACGGTCACCCGCAGGAAGACCGTGGTGACCAGTTCACCGGTTGCGCTCGCCGAGATTTCCAGAAAGTGGTGAACGGGACCGTAAGGATCGTCGATGGCCGGGTCGATGTCGTCTCGGCCGGACGGGTCCTCCAGCCAGACCGGGGACGCCTGTACGTCGGCCTCATCCACGTATAGGCGATCACGGATGGTGAAGCCGCGCAGCCCCATCGGATCCTCGGTGTCGCCGATCAAGGCCATCGCCCTCCTGAGGAACGCGACGAGTTCATGCGCTCTGAAGGGCGGTGTGGCGTGTTCCAGCACGGACATCGGCACATGCCCGGAGGGGTTCCCGGCGTCCTGTGCCCGGCGTAGGAGCGGCACGGTGAGCGGAGGAAGCCATCGGTGCACGAGCACTCCCGCGCCGACGAACGGGGTGTGGTCCTCGTCGGTGAACGCTTCGGCGTCGTCGAGCGTCGCGTCCACCTCACGCTGTTCCGAGGCGTGCCTGCGGTAGACGACGTAGCGGTGAAACTGCTGATCCTTGATCGCCTGGAGGCGACGGGTCAGCGTCTTCGGCTCCAGTGAGGCTGTCCGGTACATGCGGTTGAGGCAGACCTGCTGGGCCGCGCCGTGCCCGCCCACCGCGAGGGCGATCAGCAGCGAGAGGAGGATCGTCGCCCTGGTCATCTGGTCCGGGGAGGCCTGGGCGAGCCCGGCGACCAGGAGCGGTGCCAAGGCGAGGACCGCGCATCCCAGTGCGGTGAGCCGCAGGAGCCGTTTGTGATATCGCAGTTCGTCCGACTCGCTCCGCCACCTGGTTCGTCGCAGCCATTTGTCCATCGTCGCCTTCGCCTGCAGGGGCAGCATCGCAAGCCCGCTGGTGATCGCCTGACGCGACAGGCGCAGGCATCCCAGCACGCAGGCGGTGGAGAAAGCGGCGGGAGGGTGGACAGCCACCCCGATCGCGATGGTTCCCACGACGCACAGGTGCTGAAGCATTTCCAATGTCCAGGCGCGCCAGGCATGGACCACGACGGGTACCAGGTCGAACCCGTACGACGGGGCGACCAGGTGGTTGGTGTCGTTGTGCACATGGCGGAGGACCATGTCGCGCAGGGCCCGGTCCCGGTAGACGCCTGTACACAGGTGCCGACCAGCGGCGTCCTTACGAAAGGCCGGGTTGATCTCGCGCTTCGCGAGCGTCGAGGAACGGGCCATGTCGCCCTCCCATACCCCTTTAGGTCTACTCGACCATAAGTCACCGCGCTTTTTTGGGTCAATATGACTTTTAGTAGGCTGGCTGGATGGAGCACAAAACCGGCTGGCTACCGGAGGCATCAGTCCATGTGACCGTGGACCTGGTGATATTCACGGTCCGGCAGGACCGGTTGCACGTTTTGTTGATCGAGCGGGGCGACGAGCCTTATCGAGGCTTGGCGGCGCTACCTGGCGGTTTCGTCGCCGAAGACGAGACTCTCGACGAGGCCGCCCGGCGAGAGCTTCGGGAAGAGACCAGGCTCGACGGCGATGCGCTGCATCTGGAGCAGTTGCGTGCTTACAGCGATCCTGCGCGCGACCCGCGCGGCAGGATCATCACAGTGGCCTACCTGGCGCTCGGCCCGAACCTGCCCGTGCCGGTCGCGGGCACCGACGCCGCGGCGGCGCACTGGACGCCCGTCTCATCCGCCCTGGACGGCGACATACGGTTGGCCTTCGATCATGCCCGGATACTGCGTGACGGGCTGGAACGTGCTCGGTCGCAACTCGAACACACGACCGTCGCGGCCGCCTTCTGCTCAGAACCGTTCACGGTGGGCGATCTGCGCCGCATCTACGAGGCCGTGTGGGGCTTCAAGCTCGACCCCAGCAATTTCCGCAGAAAGGTGACCCGTACCGAAGGGTTCCTGCAGCCGACAGGCGACCGGCGCCTTCCTGAGATCGGACGCCCAGCCGCCCTGTACCGTAGGGGACCCGCGTCCCTGTTGGTGCCCCCGCTGTTGAGGTCGAGCGAGGATCCCGCCGTATCGCAGGGTGACAATCTGGTGGAGGCGACTGGATAGGCGAGGCATGCGTACTCCAGCGATGGCGAGCGTGCGTGCGGAGGGCGGTTGAACAAGGCGAACCGGGATAGCGATGTGTGGGATGTGGTGGTGATCGCCGGGGCGGGGGTGGACACCACCGTGTACGTGCCGGAGCTTCCGCTGCCGTACGCCGAGACCTATGTGGTGCCGCCCGTGATCGACCGCATCGGCAACACCGGCAGCGGGGTCGTCCTCGGGTGCGGCGCGCTGGGGCTGCGGGTCGCGCTCGTCGACCTGCTCGGAGAGGATCCGCAAGGGGATCTGGTCAGGGCTCATCTGGAGAGCCGGGGCGTGGAACTGGTCTGGCGGGCCGTGCCGGAGGGGACCCGGCGCAGCGTGCTGCTGGTCGGGCCCGACGGGCGGCGCACGTCGTTATTCGACCCCCGGCCGGCTCCCGGACGCCGCCTGCCCCGCGAGCTCTACCTGCCCCTCGTCCGTACGGCACGGCACGTGCACGTGTCCATCGACGACGCCGCCCGCGACGTCTACGCGGACATTTCCGACATCGGCGTCCCGGTGTCCACGGACCTGCATGACTGGGACGGCGAGGAGGAGCATCACCGGGACTTCGCCTACAACTCCGATCTGGTCTTCCTGTCCGCCGCGAAACTGCCGGACCCGGAGTCGGTGATGCGCGACATCCTCGCCCGAGGCCGGGCGTCGGTCGTGGTCTGCACGGCGGGCGCCGAGGGATGCCACGTGCTGGTGCCGGGCTGGGAGCGGGCGCGGCGCTTCCCCGCCGTACCGCTGCCCGGACCGGTGGTCGACAGCAACGGCGCGGGGGACGCCTTCGTCTCGGGCTTCCTCTACGGGCGGCTGTCCAGTCGGCCGCTCGAGGAGTGCGTACGGCTCGGCGCCATCGCCGGCGCCCACGCGTGCACCGTCCGGGGAACCCACGAGAGCCCGATCGACGAGCGCACGCTCCTCGATCGGTAGAACCGACGCGCGATTCCCCCAGATCGCGGAGCCCGCAGGGCCCGCGAGGCCGATTCGCCCTGCTTCGGTGGCGAAAGCCGCGCGGACAGCCGCCGCCGGAGCCTGCGACGCCGCACTCCGCCGCCGAAAGCGCTGGTGCGTGACGACGGTTGGCCGTCAATCGGCGGTTCCGGGGGCGGGTGCGGCGTGTTCGGCGGCGCGGCTGACCTGTTCCCAGGCCGCCCAGGTCTCCATCCGCCGCCGGGAGATGTCGAAGGCCACGTCGTAGACCATGCTGCCGAGCAGCAGTCGCAGCGGCGGGTCCTCGCTGTCGACCAGCTTCAGCAGCGCCTCGGCGGCCAGGCGCGGCTCGCTGTCGATCGAGCTTTCGGCCCACTGCTTCTCCAGTTCGGCGCGCAACGGGCCGTACTCCGGCAGAGCCGACGTCGTCGTCATGCTGGTGTAGAGGTCGGTCCAGTAGCCGCCGGGCTGGACGATGCTGAGCTTGACGCCGAACGGGGCGATCTCCATCGCCAGCGCCTCGCTCATGCCCTCCAGCGCGAACTTGCTCGCACTGTACATGCCGGTGCTCGGGAAGCCGCCCAGGGCGGCGATGCTGGAGATCTGCACGATATGACCGGACGCCTGGGCACGCAGGTGCGGTAGGACGGCCTGGCAGACCCACATCGCGCCGAAGAGATTGACGTCCAGTTGGGCGCGTGCCTCGGCCTCGGTGAACTCCTCGATCATGCCGGAGGACATGGTCCCGGCGTTGTTCACCACGATGTCAAGCCGGCCGAAATGCTCGACCGCGCTGTTCACCGCGGCGAACACGGCGTCGCGGTCGGTCACGTCCAGGGGAAGGGCGAGGAGCCGGTCTCCGTACCGGTCGTCGAAGTCGTCTCGCGCGACGGTACGGGCGGCGGCCGCCACCTGATCGCCGCGCTCAAGCGCGGCCAGCGCGAACGCACGGCCCAGGCCGCGGCTTGCTCCCGTGATGAACCAGGTGCGGGAAGGGGCGGCATCCGAGGTGCGCATACGCGAAGTCCGATCCGTCGCGGCTTGGAGCGTGACAATCCGTGTCGCCGTGAATGGTAACCACGTCGGCCGACACTCAACCGCGTACGCCACCCCGGCGGCGCGAGGAGCAGGCTGACCGGGTCGCTTATCGGTGTTTGTCCAGTGGCGGACGCGCGACCGTCCGGCCCGGCCCTACGCGAGAGGGCCGGGACGGACGGTCGGGTCAGGGGCCGTGGCGGCTCGGCGGGTCGGGACGCCGTACGGTCAGCGCAGGTCCGCCGCCTCGCGGGCCAGTTTTTGGATGAGGGTGTAGTCACCGGCCGCCAGTGCGTCGCGCGGGGTCAGCCAGGAGCCGCCGACGCAGCCCACGTTCGGCAGGGCGAGGTACTGCGGCGCGGTGTGTGGGGTGATGCCGCCGGTTGGGCAGAAGCGGACGTCGGGGATGGGGCTCGCCAGCGACTTCAGGTACGGCACGCCCCCGGCGGCCTCGGCGGGGAAGAACTTCAGTTCGCGCAGGCCGCGTTCGGCGAGGGTCAGCACCTCCGAGACGGTCGCGGCGCCGGGGAGGAAGGGCAGGCCGCTGTCGAGCATGGCGTCCAGCAGGGTGGGGGTGACGCCGGGGGAGACCAGGAAGCGGGCGCCGGCGCGGACGCAGGCGTCCACGTCGGCGGGGGTGCGTACGGTGCCCGCCCCGATCACGGCCTCGGGGACCTCGGCGGCGATGCGGCCGATGGCGTCCAGCGCGCAGGGGGTGCGCAGGGTGATCTCGATGGCGGGGAGGCCGCCCGCGAGCAGGGCGCGGGCGAGCGGCACCGCGCGGTCGGCGTCGTCGATCACGACGACCGGGATGACGGGGGCGAGGTCGAGCAGGGTCATGTGAGGGTCACTTTCACATCGTTGTTGCCGCCCGCGATACCCGGGCCTTTCGTCGCGCCGTCGTCGGAGGATGCGTGGAACGCCATGGGGCCGTTGGGCCGGGAGCCCGGGGTGTCGCCGGGGTCGGCCGCGGTGGAGCGGTCCGGAATGTCGGCGCATTCGGGCCGGTGGGGCCGTCCGGGCGTGGTTCCGGGATCCGTGCCCGTCGCAGGGCCGGTCGCAGGGCCGGTCGCAGGGCCGGTGGCAGGGCCGGTCGCAGGGCCGGTGGCAGGGCCGGTGGCAGGGCCGGTCGCAGGGCCGGTGGCAGGGCCGGTCGCAGGGCCGGTGGCAGGGCCTGTGGCGGGGCCTGTGGCAGGGGTGGCGGCCGGGGTGAGGTGCTGGGCGAGCCAGGCGGCGGCGCCGGTGAGGGCGGGCTGCTGGGCGACGATGAGGCTGGTGGAGATGGAGGCGAGGTAGTCCGACAGGATCGGGTGGATCTCGAAGCGGCGGCGGAAGTCGCTGGCGCGTACGCGGTCGGCGATGCGCGGGAGCACGCCGCCGCCGAGGTAGACGCCGCCCCGGGCGCCCAGGGTGAGGGCCACGTTTCCGGCGAAGCCGCCCAGGAGGCCGCAGAAGACCTCGATCGTGCGTACGCACAGCGGGTCGTCCACCCGGGCCACGATCTCCGAGGCCGGCGGGGAGTCGGTCGTCACGCCCTCGACGAGGGCGAGGGCGTGGTGCAGGCGGGTCAGGCCGGGGCCGGAGATCAGGTGTTCGGCGTCGACGTAGGCCATGCCGTCGGCGCGCAGCGCCCGTACGACCTCCATCTCCAGGTCGGTCACGGCGGGGGCCGCGACGTGACCGCCCTCGGCGGGCACCGGCACCCAGCCGTCGCCCGCCGGGACGAGACCGGCCACGCCCAGGCCGGTGCCGGGGCCGAGGACCGCCTTGACCATGCGCGCGGCGGGCGGGGGGCCGCCGAGCGGCTCCAGGTCGTTCCCGGCCAGGGACGGCAGGGAGAACGCGAGCGCCTCGAAGTCGTTGAGCAGGTGCGCGCCGGGGAGGCCCAGGTCGCGGACCGATCCATACCAGCCGGCGTTGGTGAGCCGGTATCGGTCGCCGTCCACCGGCCCGGCGATCGCCAGGCACGCCGCCCCCGGCCGAACTCCGCCCCCGTACAGGTCGAGATAGGCGGCTACGGCATCGGGAAGCCCGTCGTACTCGGCGTCGGGCAGCACGGCGATCGCCTCGGGGGATCCGCCCGGCCGTCTCACCAGGCCGAAGCGGGCGTTGGTTCCGCCCACGTCGGCGACCAGCCAGGGACTCTCCGCGGAAGGTACTGCGTTCAACCTCGAGCTCATTCGCGACTTTCTCCACCGTTGAGGGCAAAGACGCCCGCGCCTTGTTCGGCCGGTCCCACCGTACGGCGAAGCGCGCCGAAAAGCTCCCGACCGGTCCCCGTCCACCCGGCGGCGGTCCGCTCCTCGGGGAGCGGCGCGGGCTCCCGCACGGCCAGTTCGGCGGCGGCGACGAGCACGTCGAGCGTCCCGGCGGTGGAGTCGAGCCGGATGACGTCGCCGTCGCGGACCAGGGCGAGCGCGCCGCCCCGCGCGGCCTCGGGCGACAGGTGGATCGCGGCGGGGACCTTCCCCGACGCCCCCGACATGCGCCCGTCGGTGACGATCGCCACCCGCTGCCCGCGGTCGAGCAGCGCCCCCAGCGGGGAGGTGAGCTTGTGCAGCTCGGGCATCCCGTTGGCGGCCGGCCCCTGGAACCGGACGACGGCCACGAAGTCGCGCCCGTCCAGCTCGCCGGCCTCGAACGCCCGCAGCAGCGTCGTCTGGTCGTCGAAGACCAGCGCCGGGGCCTCGATCACCAGGTGCTCGGGCCGTACCGCGGAGACCTTGGTCACCGCCCGCCCCAGGTTGCCGGTGAGCATGCGGATGCCGCCGTCGGGCGCGAACGGCTCGGCGACCGCCCGCAGCACGCCGGGGTCGTCGCTCCCCCCGGCGCGTTCCTCCCAGATCAGCTCTCCTTCCTTCAGCGCCGGCGCGCAGCGGTAACGGTCCAGGCCCGGTCCGGCGACGGTGAGCACGTCGCGGTGGAGCAGCCCGGCGTCGAGCAGCTCGCCGATGAGCACGGCCATGCCGCCCGCGGCCTGGAAGTGGTTCACGTCCGCCTCGCCGTTGGGGTACATGCGGGTGAGCAGCGGCGTCACGGCCGCGAGGGCGGCGAAGTCGTCCCAGGTCAGCTCGATCCCGGCGGCGGCCGCGACGGCGATCAGGTGCATGGTGTGGTTGGTGGAGCCGCCGGTGGCGAGCAGCGCGACGACGGCGTTGACGATCGCCTTCTCGTCGACGACCCGCCCGATCGGCGTGTACTCGTCGCCGTGCGCGGTGATCTCGGTCACCCGCCGCCCGGCCGCGGCGGTGAGCGCGTCGCGCAGCGGCGTGCCCGGGTTGACGAACGTCGCCCCCGGCAGGTGCAGGCCCATGACCTCGACGAGCACCTGGTTGGAGTTCGCGGTGCCGTAGAAGGTGCAGGTGCCGGGCGCGTGGTAGGACCGGGTCTCGGCGTCGAGCATCTCGGCGCGGTCGATGCGGCCCTCGGCGTACGCCTGCCGGGCCCGGGCCTTGGTCTTGTTCGGCAGCCCGCTCGGCATCGGCCCGGCGGGGACGAGGATCGCGGGCAGGTGGCCGAAGTGCAGCGCGCCCACGAGCAGGCCGGGCACGATCTTGTCGCAGACGCCGAGCAGCAGCGCCGCGTCGAACATGTCGTGCGACAGCGCGATCGCGGTCGACATGGCGATGATGTCCCGGCTGAACAGCGACAGCTCCATGCCGGCCCGGCCCTGGGTGATGCCGTCGCACATGGCGGGCACGCCGCCCGCGACCCGGGCGACGCCGCCGGCCTCCCGCACGGCCGCCTTCAGCGCCTTCGGATAACTCTCGTACGGCTGGTGCGCCGAGAGCATGTCGTTGTAGGAGGTCACGATGGCGACGCCGGGCCGTACGGCGCCGCGCAGGGCCAGCCGGTCGAACGGCGAGCAGGCGGCCATGCCGTGCGCGAGGTTGGCGCAGGCCAGGTCGCCGCGGGCCGGTCCGCTGCGCCGCGCCTCCTCGCCCGCGGCGGCGATCCGCTCCAGGTACGCCGCGCGGGTCTCGCGGCTGCGCGCGGCGATGCGTTCGGTGACCTCGGCGACCATCGGATTCATCGCTGTGCTCCCACAAAGCCCGAAAACTAAGGACAAGACGGACATTAGCGCCTAGTTTCGCTCTACACAACCCCACTTTGGTTAGTTAGGATGACAAAAGTTGAACTTCGGCTTCCGGAACGGAAGGTATGGTTGACTTGATCGTTGCCGACTTCCGGGACCGGGCATGACTCGACGAACCGCCTCCGCTCTCGCCACGAGCGGCGACGTGCTGCGGCTGATCCGCACCGGCGAGGCCGTCACCCGCGCCGACATCGGGCGCGTCACCGGGCTGTCCCGCCCGGCCGTCACGCTGCGCGTCGGCGAACTGCTGGAACGCGGCCTCGTCGTGGAGGACACCGAGGGACCCTCCACCGGGGGGCGGCCCCCGGTGCGGCTCTCCTTCAACGCCTCCGCCGGGGTCGTGCTCGCCGCCTCGCTGGGCGCGAGCCGTACCCAGGTGGCGGTCTGCGACCTGAGCGGCGAGCCGCTCGCCGGCACCGAGGAGGAGATCGACGTCGAGAAGGGACCCGACGTCGTCCTTCCCATGATCATGGACATCTGGTCGGGCATGCTCGGCGACCGGCCCGTCTCCGACGTGTGGGGCGTGGGCATGGGCGTGCCCGCCACCGTCGAGTTCGCCGCCGGGCGCACCGAGAGCGTGCGGGTCATGGCGAGCTGGACCGGCGTGGCGATCCCGCCGGTCATCCGCGAACGCTTCAACGCGCCGGTCTTCGTCGACAACGACGTGAACGTGATCGCGATGGGCGAGCACCGCCGCGCGTACGCCGACGAACTGGACGACCTGCTGTTCGTCAAGGTGTCCACCCGCATCGGCGCCGGGGTGATCGCGGGCGGCGGCATCCTGCGCGGCGCCCTCGGCGCGGCCGGGGAGATCGGGCACATCCCGGTGCGCGACGGCGGGGGAGTGCTGTGCCGCTGCGGCAACATCGACTGCGTCGACTCGCTCGCCAGCGCCACCGCGATCCTGCGCGACCTGCGCGCCAAGGGCCGCGACGTCTCCTCGCTCGCCGACGCCGTCGCCCTGGTCCGCGCCGGCGACGCCGAGACCATGGCCGTGGTACGGCGCGCGGGCCGGCTGCTCGGCGAGGTGGTCGCGAGCGCGGTCAACCTGCTCAACCCGGCCGTGGTCGTGCTCGGCGGCGACGTGGTGGAGGCGTTCCAGCCGCTGGTGTCGGCCGTCCGCGAGGTCGTCTACCGCCGCTCCACCGCCCTCGCCACCCGCAGCCTGCGCATCGAACGCAGCGTCCTCGGCCCGGCCGCCGGGATCGCGGGCTGCGCCTACATGGCCCTCGACCACGTCCTGTCCGCCGACGCCGTGGACATCGCGCGCTGACCCCGGCCCCGCGGGCGCGCACATCGGGTTCGCGGCGATGGGCGACGCGCCCCGGACCTCATGACCGGCGCTGCCGGTCCGGGCTTGACGGCGGGGGCATCGCGTCGACCCGATGCCCGGACCTCACCGCCGGGTCCGCCTGGTTCGCGCGGTGCTCCACTCGGCGGAGCCATCTCCGGCGCAGGCGATGCGGGTAATATTGCGCGATTCGTGGCCCTGGCGTCCCCGTACGTCAGGAGTGGCCGCACAGCAGGCGGTGCAGGGCGTGCTCCAGGGCGTGCCGGTTGGCGGCCGGGGACGGCCACGGCACGCGGACCAGGGTCGGCTCGTCCAGCCCTTCGCGAAGCGTGACGCCGTAGCGGTCCAGCTCCCACAGCCACACCTCGCCCTCGACCGGCCTGCCGAGCAGGCGGGCCGCCACCGGTCGCAGCGGCTCCCGGTGGGCGTTGTTGATGTGGTAGAGCAGGCGCTCGGCGTCCCGCAGGAACGGGTCGGGCTCGGCCGCGAGATAGTCCTCGGCGTCGAGGATGCCCGTCTCCTGCGCGGTCAGGTAGACGACGAAGCCGACGTCCAGGCGCAGCAGCCTGGGCGCGGACGGGTCGCCGGGCCGCTCCAGGGCGACGAACAGGTCCTCGTCGGGGCAGCGCTCGGCGATCGCGACCGCCGTCCGCCGGATCTCCGCCTCGGGTACGGCTCGCGCCCATCCCTGCGCCTTGAGCAGCCCGCGCAGCCGCGCGACGCCCCCGAGGTCGCGCATGCAGCTCAGGTCGACGGTGACCACGGCCTCGTCGTCCCCGGCGATCATGTGCAGCGTCTCGTCGGGCTTGACCAGCAGCACCGGCCGCCCGAGCTCGTCCACGCCGCCGCGCGCCGGGCCGGCCGGGAGCGCGGAGCCGGTGAGCGAGACATGGGTCGGGGCCGCCGTGGCGGCCAGCGAGCGGACGCGTTCGGGCGTCGGCGGAGCGGCGACGGGCTGGCGCATGGAGTTCTCCTTGAGGACCTGGGCCAGTAAGCTAGGTTAGGCTTGCCTAACTAAGTCTTACCTAAGCATAAAGAGGTATACATGCGCTACACGGGTCCCAAGGTGCGGTTGTCGAGGCGGGCGGGCGTGCCGCTGACGCGCAAGGCGGTGCGCTACTTCGAGGCCCGGCCGTACCCGCCGGGGGAACACGGGCGGAAGACCAGCCGCCGGAACGCGGGCGACTACGGCACGCGCCTGATGGAGAAGCAGAAGCTGCGCTGGTACTACGACGTGTCCGAGCGCCAGTTGCGCCGCTACTGGGACATCGCCCGCCGCCGTCCCGGCCGCACCGGGGCCGAACTGGTGTCCCTGCTGGAGTCCCGGCTCGCCTCCCTGGTGCTGCGCGCCGGCCTCGCCCCGTCGATCTACGCGGCCCGCCAGTACGTCAACCACGGCCACATCACCGTGGACGGCCGCAAGGTCGACATTCCCAGCTATCTGGTCAAGCCGGGCCAGGTCGTGGCCGTCCGGCCACGGTCGCGCGCCATGCAGCCGTTCGTCGCCGCCGCCGAGGGCGTGTACGCCGACGACCGTATCGCCCCCTACCTCGACGTCAACCACGCCGAGCTGCGCTTCACCCTGCTCTCCCGGCCCGAGCGCGAGCAGATCGCCGTACCGGTCGATGAGCAACTGATCGTCGAGCACTACTCGCGCTGAGGCGGGCGGGCTCAGCCGAGGGCGCGTGCGATGAGGTCGGCGAGGACGTCGGGGTCGATGCGCTCGCCGGTCAGGTGGGAGAGGTTCTCCTGGTAGAGCAGGACCACGGCGAACGTGGCGGCGGCGGCCTCCAGGCGGGCGGCGTCGCCACGCGAGCCCGGCAGGGCGAGTTCGAGCGCGAAGCGGGCGCGGCGCACGATCTCGCTGTTGAGGTGGCGCAGCCGCTCGCGGACCGTGCCGTGGGTGTCGGCCTCGCGGAACAGGATGCGCCGCATCGCCGGCGAGGCGCGCAACGGCACCCGCCGGGCGAGCAGCGCCAGCATGCTCGCCGGATCGCCCTGCTGCGTCCCGACCTGGGTCCCGACCTGGTCGTCGCGCAGCACCTCGACGTCGGTGCGCTCCTGCACGAGCGTGACCAGCACGTCCATCTTGCGCGGGAAATAGTGGAAGACCAACCCCTTGGGCACGCCCGCCTTCTTGGCGATCTGTGCCGTCGCGGTGGCCTCGTACCCCGCGACGGCGAACAGCTCCTCGGCGGCGTCCAGGATCCTGGTGCGCGCGTCGGGCCCGTCACCGCCGGTCCCGGACCGCCTTCGGGTCCGGGACCACACGGAAGAGCCGATCACGCGTGCGCCGGAGTGCCGCTCCTGGTCTGCAGGGCTGTCCACAGCCCGACGATAACGGTCACGCCGCCGGTAATCCACGCCGTCCAGGCGGCGGCGAGGTCACCGTCGTAGCCGAACGCCCACGGCGAGACCAGCAGCAGCGCCCCGAACGCGGCGGTGACCCAGGAGCTGGCCCCGCCCGCCCCGAGCAGCGACCACAGCGCGGACACCGCGAGCAGCGCCCCGAGCACCAGCAGCGGCTGCGCGGCGGCGTCCGAGTCCGCCGCCCAGACGAACGTGGCGACGACCGCCACCAGCCCGGCGACGAGCGCGACGAGGTCCGACAGTCGTGAGGGTTGCATTCCGACCTCCCAAGGCGACGGGAATGGTGCCTTATCTCGACCATCCGCTTGATTGACCGCCCGGTCAACAAACCCGTAGGTCAGCATTACCTGACCTGCGCGTCGGTGCGTATCTGACGCCGTGACCCGGTCATCGCGGACGCGCGCCGGGCCGATGTCGGTGCCGTCCGGCACCATGCCGATCGTGACCGACGGCGTCACATCGACAGGGACGCACTGAGAGGGACGCATTGACAGGGACGCACTGGCAGGACTGAAGGAGGTCCCTTGGGAGGGCGACGTGCGCCCCGACGGCCGTCACGAGATACTCCACCTGCCTGGCGACGCTCGGCGGGCGGTGAGCGGCCGTAACGAACGGCGCGCTCGCGCCGCACGGCGCTGAGACGGCGGCCACCCCGTCATCGGGGCCGCCGCCGTCCCGCCGGGAAGGACGTGAGGTGCCGTCCCGGGCCCGATCCCCGGCCGCGTCAGGGTCCGGGGGATCGGGCGACGTTCTAGGCCGGCGCCCGGGTGCTCAGCGCGAAGACCTTGATGTTGGGGATGGCGGGGCTGGTGAACCAGGCCGCCTCGCGGGCCGGATCGACGGGCAGGCTGACGTGCCAGATGCTCACCTTGCGGCCGTCGGAGGTGCCGTTGGTGTTGTAGCGGGTGTCGGCGGTGAGCGCGGTCTCCTCGCCGAACCGGGCCGTCCTCGCCCAGTCGGTCACCTTCAGCGGGGCGGTCGAGGTCGTGCCGTCGGTGTAGGTGATCGTGATCTCGGTCTCCTGGTCGCCGTTGACGGCGGTGACCAGGAGCTCCAGGGACGCGTAGCGGCCGGGGGTGAGGTAGGTGCGCTGGCCGCGCAGGCTGTGGAAGTTGCCGGCCGTACCCGTGGTGGCGGGGATGAGGTAGTCGCCGCCCGCCACGGTCCGCATGCCCGGTTCGGGCAGTTGCTCGGCGGGGAAGCTCCAGTTCTTCCCGTCCAGGTTGCCCTGCTGCTTGGCGTCCGCGGTGGCCACGCCGTCGATGTCGTACTGCAGGTGCTGGGCGCAGAAGGAACCGGAGGGCTCGCAGGCGGCGGGCAGGTTGGGGATCGGGGTGGCCGCCGCCGGGACGTGGTCGACCGGGAGGTCGGCGGGCTTGGTGGCCCACGAGGTGTTGGGGGTGGGGCCCACGTTCACCAGCACCTCGCCGCCGCGGTTCGGCAGGGACTCCGGCAGCCAGGAGCGGCTGTACGGCCTGCCGTCGACCCGTACGCTCTGCACGTAGATGTTCTCCGCGGACGCCTGCGGCGCGACCACCGTGATCGTGGGGCCGCCGTCGCGCTTGATCCACGCCTTGCGGAACATCGGGCTGGACAGCAGCATCTCGGCGCGGCTCGGCGTCTGCGGGAACATGCCGAGCGCCGCGAAGACGTACCAGGCGGACATGGTGCCGAGGTCGTCGTTGCCGGGCAGGCCGCTCGGGCCGGTCTTGTACACCAGCGACGCCATCGCCCGCACGGTCTCCTGCGTCTGCCACGGCCTGCCGAGCGCGTTGTACAGCCAGGGGACGTGGATGCCGGGTTCGTTCGTCGGGTCGTAGCGGAAGCCGTCGCCGCCGGTCGCCCACGAGCCGTCCGGGCGGTGGAAGAACGCGTCGAGGCGCTCGGCGGCCTGCTGCCTGCCGCCCATCGCCGCGGCGAGGCCGGACACGTCGTGCTGGACCATCCAGGTGTAGGTCGCGCTGGTGCCCTGGGCGAAACCGGTCTCGGAGGTGGTGGAGAACGGCCAGCGCCAGGTGCCGTCGGCGTCGCGGGCCTGCTGCCAGCCGCCGCCGGGGGCGGCCGAGGGGTTGAACGTGTTGCGCCACCAGGAGGCGCGCGGGATCAGCTCCTTGTAGGTGCGGGTACGGCCGAGCCGCTTGGCCCAGTCCGCGAGCGCGAAGTCGGCCGTCGAGGCCTCCAGCGTCTCGGCGGCGCCGCCCCAGCAGTGGCAGGTGTCGTGCGGGGCGTAGCCGAGCCGCAGGTATTCGGCGAGGTTGGGGCGCTGGCCCTCGCACTGGCCGGGGCAGCCCGCGTCGGACAGGCCCGACGGGTGCGGCACGGTCGCCTGCCGTACCAGGGAGTCGAAGGCGCCGTGCACGTCGAAGTTGCGCACCCCGAGGGCGTAGAAGTTGGCCAGGGTCGGCGCCGAGGGGTCGCCGGTCATCACGTGCGTGGGGCCGTTGACGTGGATCCAGCGGTCCCAGACGCCGCCGTTCTGCCGGGCCAGGTTGTACAGCGACTGGGCGAAGTCGCCCGCGACCTGCGGTTCGAGCAGCGCGAGCAGCTGGGTGTGGGCGCGGTACTGGTCCCAGCCGGAGAAGTTGCCGTACTGGACGCGCTGGCCGCGCTCCAGCCGGTGCACCTTGCGGTCGCTGCCGAGGTAGGTGCCAGCGACGTCGCTGGCGATGTTGGGCTGCAGGTAGGAGTGGTACAGCGCCGTGTAGAACTTGGTGAGCTCCTCGTCCGACCCGCCGGAGACCTTGATCGAGGAGAGCCGGTCGTGCCAGGCGCGGCGGGCGGCGGCGGCCACCGAGGCGACGTCGTCCCACGGCTTCACCTCGTGCTCGAGGTTCTGTTTCGCGGCGGCGAGGCTGGTGTAGGAGATGCCGATTTTCACGCGTACGTCGGCGTCCTTGGAGGTGTCGAATCCGACATATCCCCCGGAGCCTCGGCCGGCCCGGTCGGCGCCCGTGGCGTATCCCTCGCCGCCGCCCGCCGTCGTCGCGCCCGGCCGCAGCTCGTCGTTCACCCAGGTGCCGTAACCGGAGAACGCATGGTCGAACGTGGCGACGAAGTGCAGCCGGTAGTAGCTCCTGCGGTTGTTCACCCCGCCGTTCGCGCGCCGCCCGCAGAACGCGCCGGTCAGCACCGACCCGGTGACGGTACGGCGGGCCGGATCGATGGAGATCTCCGCGTCCTCGCTGCCGTTGAGCGAGTTCGACACGCGGAACAGCAGGTTGGCGGGGGAGCCCTGGGGGAAGGTGAACTCGCCCACGCCCGCGCGGGCGGTCACCGCGAGGTCGGCCTTGGCGCCGGAGTCGAGAGTGACCGTGTAGCGCCCGGGGCGCGCGGTCTCGTTGGCGTGGTTGAAGTCGGCGGCGTAGATCGCGTCCCTGGTGTCCGCCGTCGGCGAGGAGGAGACCTCGCCCACGTACGGCATGATCGGGACGTCCCCGGCGGCCCCCGGCGCACAGCCCGCGCCGTTGACGTGCGTCAACGCGAAGCCGCGCAGCCGGGTCGTGGTGTAGGAGTATCCGTTGGCGGCCGGGGCGCTCGTCTGGTCCCCGGACGTGTTGGTGGGGCTCCAGGAGATCATGCCGAACGGCACGACCGCGCCGGGATAGGTGTTGCCGCCGCCCGCCGTGCCGATCAGCGGATCGGCGTAGCGGACGGGGTCGAAGACGGGGCTGGAGATGGGGGCGGAGGCGGGGCTGGAGACGGATCCGGAGGCGGAGGCGGGCGAAGGGTCGGCGACCGCGGGAGCGGTGCCGACGAGCACTCCGGCGCCGGCGACGGACCCGGCGACCGCGGTGGCGAGCAATGATCGAAGAAGGGGCACAAGGCGATCACACCGCCTAACTTCGATCACTGCAATAACGTTACTATAAATAAACTTTGCTGTAAGAAGTCGGTCGGGTAACGGTGTCGTGGGGGAGCGGCGTTGTCGGTTGCGGCCGATATGTTGATGGGTCCTGATTTGTGACGTCGCAGGTCAGGGCCGGGATGGGGCGCGAAAAATGTCGGTGGCGGCTGCCATCATCGGACCATGAGCGACTCACCTCCCATCACCGTCCTCGCCGACTCGGCCGCCTACGCCGAGGCCGTCCAACTCGCCGTGGACGCGGCGGCGGCCTACTACGGCGACGGCACCTCCCCCCTCGACGACGACGCCTACGACCGCCTCGTGCGCGGCATCGCGGCGTACGAGCGGGAGCACCCCGACGAGGTGCTGCCCTCCTCGCCGACCGGCAAGGTCGCCGGCGGCGCCGTCACCGGCGACGTGCCGCACACGGCGCCGATGCTCAGCCTCGACAACGTCTTCGGCGCCGAGCAGCTCGCCGACTGGGCGGCCTCGCTGGAGCGCCGGCTCGGCCGCCCGGTGACATCCTGGAGCGTGGAGCCCAAGCTCGACGGCCTGGCGATCTCCGCCCGCTACCGGGAGGGCCGCCTCGTCCAGCTCGTCACCCGAGGGGACGGCACGGCGGGGGAGGACGTCTCGCACGCCATCGGCACGATCGTCGGCCTCCCGGGGACCCTGGCCGACCCCGTCTCCGTCGAGCTGCGCGGCGAGGCCATGATGACCACCGAGCAGTTCGAGGCCGCCTGCGCCAAGCGGCGGGCGCACGACGGCACCACCTTCGCCAATCCGCGCAGCGCCGCCGCCGGCACCCTGCGCACCAGGGAGCGCCCCTACGTCTGCGAGCTGACCTTCTTCGGCTACGGCGCGCTGCCCTACCCTGACGACGACTCCGAGCTCGCCGCGCGGCTCCGCGAGCTGCCGCACAGCCAGATCATGGAATGGGTCGCGGGCCAGGGCGTGCAGACGACCGCCGCCACCCCGGTCGCCGGCATCGTCGCCGAGACCCTGGAACAGGTGCAGGAGCGCGTCGAGCGGATCGCCGCCGCGCGGGCCGGGCTGAGCTTCGGCATCGACGGCATCGTCATCAAATGCGACCTCGCCGCCGACCAGGCGGAGGCCGGGGTCAGCTCGCGTGCCCCCCGCTGGGCCATCGCGTACAAGCTGCCCCCCACCGAGAAGATCACCAAGCTGCTCGCGGTGGAGTGGAACACCGGCCGCACCGGCATCATCGCCCCCCGCGCCGTGCTCGAACCCGTCGAGCTCGACGGCAGCGTCGTCACCTACGCCACCCTGCACAACGCCGCCGACATCGCCCGCCGCGGCCTCATGCTCGGCGACTCGGTCACCGTCTACAAGGCCGGGGACGTGATCCCGCGCGTGGAGGCCCCCGTCGTCCACCTGCGCACCGGCGACGAACGCCCCATCCCCATCCCGCAGACCTGCCCCACCTGCGGCGACGCCATCGACACCAGCCAGGAGCGCTGGCGCTGCGTGCGCGGCCGGGCCTGCCGCGCCATCGCCTCCATCAGCTACGCCGTCGGCCGCGACCAACTCGACATCGAGACCCTCGGCGAGAACCGCATCGCCCAGCTCCTCGCCGCCGGATACATCACCGACTTCGCCGACCTGTTCTACGTCACCCGCGACCAGCTCCTCTCCCTGGAGCGGATGGGCGAGACCAGCTCCGACAACCTCCTGGCCGCCATCGAGAAGGCCAAGTCCAAGCCGCTCAGCAAGGTCTTCTGCGCCCTCGGCGTGCGCGGCACCGGCCGCTCGATGAGCCGCCGCATCGCCCGCCACTTCGGCACGATGGAGGCGATCCGCGCCGCCGACGCCGAGGCCATCCAGGCGGTCGAGGGCATCGGCCCGGAGAAGGCCCCGGTGATCGTCGCCGAACTCGCCGAGCTCTCCGACGTCATCGACAAACTGATCGCCGCCGGCGTCAACATGACCGAGCCCGGCTTCCGCCCCCCGTCCCCCTCCGACGCGTCCCCCGAGACCACCGGCACCCCTGGGACCACCGGGACTTCCGGAACCCTTGGGACCCTCGCGCCGGACCTCCCGCTGGCGGGCATGTCGGTGGTCGTCACCGGCGCCATGACCGGCCCGTTGGAGTCCCTGTCCCGCAACGAGATGAACGATCTCATCGAACGCGCGGGCGGCAAGGCATCCTCCAGCGTCTCCGCCAAGACCTCCCTGCTGGTGGCGGGCGAAAAGGCGGGCTCCAAGCGCACGAAGGCCGAGTCCCTGGGCATCCGCATCGTCACACCCGAGGAGTTCGCCGAACTCGTCGCCGATGTGCTGTGACCATCCGCCGGGGACCGCTCTCCGGCCGGTTCGCGCGCTGCCACCGTCGTCCGGTGCCGTGGCCGCATCGCGTGGAGGGGTTCGCCGAGCCTGTGCGGGGCGTCCTGGGGGTCGGTCCGCCCGGCCGCCGTGTCTGCCACCGGCTCAGACTCAAAAGCTTGGTGACCATTTCACCCCAGCCATCACCGTACGGGAGGCAGCCCGGTCTTAGCTGGGCATCGGGGGCGAGGAACGCCGCGGCGTACAGGGAGGCTTGTCATGAAGATCGTGGTGATCGGCGGCACCGGACTGATCGGCTCGAAGGTCGTGACGATGCTCGGCGAGCAGGGCCATGAAACGGTGGCGGCATCGCCGAGGACCGGCGTCAACTCCCTCACCGGCGAAGGACTGGCCGAGGCGCTGGCAGGCGCGTCCGTGGTGATCGACGTGTCGAACAGTCCGTCCTTCGAGGACGCGGCGGTTCTGGAGTTCTTCGAGACCTCCACCCGCAACCTGCTCGCCGCGGAGGTGGAGGCCGGGGTGGGCCATTATGTCGCGCTGTCGGTGGTGGGGGCCGACCGCCTGCCCGACAGCGGCTACCTCCGGGCGAAGGTCACCCAGGAGCACCTGATCGAGAAGTCGTCGATTCCGTTCTCGATCGTGCAGGCGACGCAGTTCTTCGAGTTCGTCCCCGCCATCGCCGACGCCGCCACGCAGGGCGACACCGTCCGCATGCCGCCCGTGGCCTTCCAACCCATCGCGAGCGACGACGTCGCCCGGGAGATCGCCCGGATCGCCGTGGGCTCCCCGCTGAACGGCAGGGTCGAGATCGCCGGCCCCGAGCGATTCCGCATGGACGAGTTCTTCCGGGACGCCCTGCGGACCTGGGGCGATCCCCGCGAGGTCGTCACGGACCCGCACGCCCGCTACTTCGGCGCCGAACCGGGCGAGCGCTCCCTGGTGCCGGGCGACGGCGCGATCCTCGGCGGGACCAGGTACGCCGACCGACCGGGCGGGGCCACCCGCGGGTAGCGCACGCGCGGCCGTACGGCCGGATCGGCGAGAGTGTCACCCACCGTCGTCCGGTGCGATGATCCGCCACGCCGACGTGAGCAGCGTCCAGCAAAGCGTCCAGGAAAGCGCCCAGGAATAGGTCCACGAGTAGGTCAAGGAATGGGAGGACCTGGGCGGCCCGAGTGGGACGCCCGCGCGTCGCTCGACCGGTGGGGGTCCGGGCGGACCGCCGTCCGTGGAGCGGCGGTGATCAGCGTATTGCCGGCCGCCGCCTCGGCCGTGCGCGGATGCCCGGCAGGCAGGCGGATGAGGGCGTCGGTTCGGTGACGGAGGGCATACGAGGACCTCCTATTGTTCGGATGGCGTACTTTCGATCTCAAGTTACGAAAAGTGATCAGGGTTGTCCATGCTGTTTTCGTTGGGTGGAAGTCGGCCTCCCGACCTCGTGAAGTCCTGAAAACACGAGGTGTTGGCACCTGCGAGAGCCCGACGACCGCTCTTGACGCCGATGCGATCGTGACTTAACGTTCAGATTCCGCACACTGTGATCGCTTGTTGAACATATCTGGAAGCATTCCCGCCCACCCTTCGGTGGCGCCCAAAGCAGAGCGCCCGCAGCCGCGAAGACGACTCCGGCGGGATCCCGAGCACCTCGGGTGGATTCACCTCGCGTTGACCGTCCCCTGAGGTGGTGGCCTCGGCGCGTCAACGCACGAAAGCCCCCACGCAAGCCCGAAGGAGTCACCGTTGAAGGCACGGCTTCTCCACTACGGCAGATTGCTGTTGTCGTCGTTCATCCTGTTCATCGTCGTCGTCACGGTGCTGTTCTTCCTGCTCGAACTCGCACCCGGAGACCCGGTGCAGGCGCTCGTGGGCGACGTGCCGCTCACCGACGAGTTCCGCGATCGGATCATGGCCGCGTACGGCCTGGACAAGCCGGTCTGGGAGCGTTACCTGATCTACCTCGGCAACGTGCTCAGCGGGGACCTCGGCTACTCGTTCGCCACCAACGCCGAGCCTGTCCTGGACATCATCCTCAGCCGCGCCGGCAACACGCTCGCCATCGCGGTGCCCTCGTTCCTGCTGTCCACCCTGGGCGGGCTCGTGCTGGGGACGATCGCGGCGCGCACGCGCAGGCGCTGGCTCGACGGCGGCATCTCGGGCTTCGCCGTCGGCCTGTTCTCCATCCCGAACTTCTGGTTCGGCATGTTGCTGATCATGGTGTTCTCGATCAGCCTCGGCTGGCTGCCGACCCACGGCAAGAGTCCGTACGGCCAGCCCGGCATCCACTGGGAGTACATGGTGCTCCCGATCATCACGATGGCCACCACCGAGCTGGCGTACAAGGCCCGGATCGCCCGCTCGGCGGTGATCGAGTCACTGGGACAGGACTTCATCGACACGGCGCGGTCGAAGGGGCTGTCGGCTCGGCGGGTGCTGTGGCGGCACGCCCTGCCGAACGGCCTGCTGCCGATGGTCACGGTCTCCGGCTACAGCCTCGGCTTCATCCTGGCCGGCTCCGTGCTCGTCGAGCGGGTGTTCGGCTGGCCGGGGATGGGGCTGCTGTTCGTCGACGCCATCGAACGGAAGAACAACATGCTCGTGCTCGGCATCACGATCGTGCTCACCGTCACGATCATCGTCGTCAACATCATCACCGACGTGGTCTACGGGATCGTCGACCCCCGGCTGCGCGCCGGCTTCGCACCCAAGAAGCCCAAGAAGGAGGTGACGGCGTGACGCGGCAGCAGGCGACCCAGGCGACCCAGCAGACGCAGGAAATTCAGGAGACTCCCACGACGGGCGGGTCCTCGTCGCCACCTCGCCCCGCCCCGACTCCGGCGTCCAGGCGTCCCCGCGGGGCCCAGAGCGCGGCTTGGCGCGCGTTCCTGCGCAGGACCTCCACCCGGGTGTTCCTCCCGCTTCTGATCATGTTCGTGCTCGTCGCGGTGATCGGCCCGTTCTTCGTCGGCGACCCGGTGGCGACCGCCCACCCGAAGCTGCTCCCGCCCAGCGCGGAGCATCCGTTCGGCACCGACATGCTCGGCCGCGACTACCTCGCGCGGGTCGTGTACGGCGGGCAGATCTCGCTGCTGGTCGGCTTCAGCGTCGCGGTGCTCTGCATGACGTTCGGACTGATCGTCGGCGGCCTCGCCGGATACCACGGCGGCTGGATCGACACCGTCATGGTCAAGATCGCCGAGTTCTTCCAGGTGCTCCCCGGCCTCGTGCTCGCGCTGGTCGCGGCCGCGCTGCTCGGCTCGAACGTGCTCATCATCACCGCGATCCTGGCGATCACGATGTGGCCCGGCGTCGGCCGGATCGTCCGGGCCGAGGCGATGCGGATCTCCAAGCTCGGCTACGTCGAGTCGCAGAAGGCGGCCGGCTTCCACGGCATCCGCATCCTGGTGTCCGACGTGATCCCGAACGCCATGCCGCCCGTGCTGGTGGCCACGACGATGACCGTGGGACGCGCGATCCTCATCGAATCCGGCCTGGCGTACATCGGGGTCGGGGACCCGGGCAACCCGAGCTGGGGCTCGCTGCTGAACGACGCGCAGTCCTACATGCGGGACAGCTGGTGGCTCGCGTTCCTGCCCGGCGCCTGCATCTTCCTCGTCGTGCTCGCCGTCAACATGCTCGGCGACGCCCTCAACGACGCGTTCAACCCGACGATCGGGAGGGTCAAGTGAACGCCGCGACGAACGCCCCCGCGGACGACGTGCCGCTCGTCTCCGTGGCGGGACTGCGGGTCGTGCTGCCGACGGGGGAGCGCAGCGAGGTCGAGGCGGTCCGCCGCGTGGACCTGGTCATCCGGGACGGCGAGCGGGTCGGCGTCGTCGGAGAGTCCGGCTCGGGCAAGTCCGTCACGGGGCGGGCCATCGCCGGCCTGCTGCCGACCTCGCCGCGGGTCCGGGTGTCGGGATCGATCCGCGTCGGCGGGCGGGAGATGATCGACGCCCCGCCCGCGGCATGGGACGAGATCCGGCGCACCCGCGTCGGCATGATCTTCCAGGATCCGCTGACCTACCTGAACCCGACGATGCGCGTCGGCAAACAGGTCGCCGAATCCATCCCCGCGGACAGGGAGGGCGGCGACGCCGCCCGGACCAGGGCGGTGCACCGCTTCCTCGAACAGGCGGGCCTGGAGAACCCCGCCGAGGTCGCCGCCAGGTTCCCCCACGAGCTGAGCGGCGGCATGCGCCAGCGTGTGCTGATCGCGATCGCCATCGCGAAACTGCCCAGCCTGATCATCGCCGACGAGCCGACGACGGCGCTCGACGCCACCGTCCAGCAGCGCGTGCTGAAGACCCTCGACGCCACGGTCGCCGAGCTCGGCACCTCCCTGATGCTGATCTCGCACGATCTCGCCGTCGTCGCGGGCATGACCGACCGCATCTACGTCATGTACGGCGGGCGCGTCGTCGAGGACGGCCCCACCGAGCAGGTGCTGCACGAGCCGCGGCACCCCTACACCCGGGCGCTGCTGCGCAGCGTGCGCAGCCTCACCGACGACGGCGTGGACCTCTACTCGATCCCGCCCGAGCTGCGGCGCGAGCTCGCCGAGGAGGTGGCCGATGCTTCTTGAGGCCAGGAACGTCTCCAAGACCTTCCGGGCGGGACGGCGGACGCCACCCGTGCGCGCCGTCCGCGACGCCACGCTGCGCGCCCGCCCGGGCGAGTTCGTGGCGATCGTGGGGGAGAGCGGCAGCGGCAAGAGCACGCTGGCGCGCATCCTGCTCGATTTGATCCCGCCCAGCTCCGGCTCCGTCGAACTGGACGGCGTGCCGATCACGGCGATGACGAAGAAGGAGCGCGTAGCGTACCGCCGTCGCGTGCAGGCGGTGCTGCAGGACCCGGCGGGCTCGCTGAACCCCCGCAAACGGGTCGAGCAGACCATCGGCGAGGTGATCCGGCTGCATCGCATCGCGACCACCCGCGCGCAGGTGCGCGAGCGGATCCGCGAGGCGCTGCACCTGGTCGGCATGAACCCCGCCGAGGAGTTCCTCGACCGCTTCCCCCACGAGCTCAGCGGCGGCCAGCGCCAACGCGTGCTCATCGCCCGCGCGATCGCCCTGAACCCGCAGATCATCGTGGCCGACGAGGCCGTCTCCGCGCTCGACGCGTCGGTGAAGGCCGGGGTGCTGCGGGTCATGGCCGACCTGAAGGACCGCCTCGGCGTCGGCTACGTGTTCATCACCCACGACCTCCCGGTCGTGCGGAAGGTGGCCGACCACGTCTACGTCATGCGCTCGGGCGAGATCGTCGAGGAAGGCCCCAAGGAGACCATCTTCGCCGAGCCGTCGCACCCCTATACCCGGACCCTGCTGGCAGCCGCGCCGGTGCTGCGGTAGGCACGCCGCGACAACCGGACATCCCGAATTTTCCGGACATCACGGTACGCGAGACCCGCGCGGGGCTCGCGTGGAAAGGCGAACCACCGTGAAGACCACCGTGAAGACCAACGCGAAGACCACCGCGAAGACCAACGCGAGGACAACCAGGACGAGACGCGGCGCAGTGCTCGCCGCGCTGATGGCGGGAGTGCTCGTGCTGAGCGCCTGCGGCGGAGCGGCCGGCTCCGGCGACAAGGTGTACGTGTACGCGGTCAACGGCGATCCGATGACCGTGGGGTTGAACGCCCAGTTCGTCGGCGGCACGTACCCGATCCTGTTCAGCGCCCAGCTCATGGACACCCTGATCTTCATGTCGGACGACTACAAGCTGTCGCCGGGCCTGGCGAAGGAATGGGAGGTCAGCCCGGACGGCCTGGAGCTGACGCTGCGGCTGCGCGAGGGCGTGAAGTGGCACGACGGCAAGCCGTTCACCGCCGAGGACGTGAAGTTCAACTTCGAGGAGATCATCCCCCTGCAGACGTACGGCGCCATGCTCGCCAAACGGATCAAGTCGGTCGAGATCACCGACCCGTCCACCGTCGTGGTGCGCCTCAAGCAGCCCTTCGGCCCGCTGCTGGAAACGGTCTCGCAGCAGTTCATGCTGCCCAAGCACATCTACGAGGGCACCGACTACGTCACCAACGAGGCCAACAAGAAGCCGATCGGCACCGGGCCGATGAAATTCGGCTCCTACACCCCCGGCCAGGAGGTCGTGCTCGTCAAGAACCCGGACTACTGGGGCGAGAAGTCCCAGGTGGACCGCGCCGTCTACACCGTCATGGCCGACCCCAACAGCCGCGCGGAGGCCCTGTTCGCCGGCGAGATCGACGGCGGCGTGATCGACCCGTCGCAGCAGGGGCGCGTCTCCGCCGACCGGAACACCCGGTTGCTTGAGCACGGGATGTTCCCCCAGGTGGTGACGACGATGTTCAACTCGCAGAGCCGGTACCTCAAGGACCCGGCCGTCCGCGCCGCGCTCTTCGCGGCGTACGACCGCGCCGCCATCGCCAAGACGGCGATGTCCGGCATCGGAAAGCCCGCGACCGGGTTCGTCCCGCCCGAGTTCGGCTGGGCGGCCAACCCCGACGTGAACTTCGACAAGAAGTTCCCCCGCGACATCGCGGCGATCAACAAGGCCCTCGACGAGGCCGGCTTCAAACGGGGACCCGACGGCACGAGGTTCACGCTGAAGATCCTCTACATCTTCACGCTGACCGAGGTCGCCGCGACCGTCCAGATGGTGCAGTCGATGCTCAAGGAGGTCGGCATCGCCACCAGACTCGAAAGCGCGGGCGGCGCCGTCTACAGCGAGAAGGTGTACGCCAAGGGCGACTTCGACCTCGCCTTCGTGCGGACGACCATCGGGCCCGACCCGAGCCTCGGCATCGCCAACTGGTACCAGTGCAACAAGCAGCGCAAGCCGGGCTCCAACCCCACCGGCGTATGCGACCCGGAGATCGAGGCCGCCGCTGCCGCCGCCCTCGACACCAACGACAGGACCAAACGCGCCGAAGCCCTCAAGAGGCTCCAGGCCCGGGCGGAGAAGCTCATGTTCTACGCCCCGATCGCCTGGTTCAACGGCGGCTTCCCGACGATCAACACCGCCCGCTGGCAGGGACAGGACGCGCCGCGGGTGATGGCGGAACGCGTGCCCTGGTCGAAGATGACGCCGGCTCAGTGAGAGCGAGGAGCCCTGTGCCCATGCGAAGAAGGACCAAGAGAACACGACGCGCCGGAGTGCTCGCCGCGCTGATGGCGGGCGCGCTCGCACTGAGCGCCTGCGCCGGCGACGCCGGCGCCACCGACACCGTCTACGTGCAGGCCGTCGGCGGCGACCCGATGACCCTGGGGCTGAACGCGCAGTTCGTCAGCGCCCCGATCTCGCAACTGTTCAGCTCGCAGATCATGGACCCCCTGATCCGGATCTCCGACGACTACAAGCTGTCGCCCGGCCTGGCGAGGGAATGGGAGGTCAGCCCGGACGGCATGGAGTTGACGCTGCGGCTGCGCCAGGGCGTGAAGTGGCACGACGGCAAGCCGTTCACCGCCGAGGACGTGAAGTTCAACCTCGAAGAGATCGTCCCGCTGCAGACGTACGGCGCCATGCTCGCCAAGCGGATCAAATCAGTCGAGATCACCGACCCGTCCACCGTCGTGATGCGCCTCAAAGAGCCTTACGGCCCGCTGCTGGAGACGATCGCGCTGCAGTTCATGCTGCCCAAACACGTCTACGAGGGCACCGACTACGTCACCAACGAGGCCAACAAGAAGCCGATCGGCACCGGGCCGATGAAATTCGGCTCCTACACCCCCGGCCAGGAGGTCGTGCTCGTCAAGAACCCGGACTACTGGGAGGGCGAGGTGCGGGTCGACCGCGCCGTCTTCACCGTCATGGCCGACCCCAACAGCCGTGCGGAGGCCCTGTTCGCCGGTGAGATCGACGAGGCCGTGCTCGACCCCTCACAGCAGGAGCGCGTCTCCGCCGACGAGAACACCCGGCTGCTCAAGCACGGCATGTTCCGCCAGGCCGTCGTCATGATGCAGAACACCAAGAGCCCCCGGCTGTCCGACCCCGCCGTACGCGCCGCCGTGTTCGCCGCGCTCGACCGCGACGCCATCTCGAAGATCGCGCTGTCGGGACTGGGCACCCCCGCCAACGGCTTCTTCCCGGAGTCGCCGGCCTGGGCGCTCAACCCCGACATCGACTTCGCCAAGACGTTCCCCCGCGACCTCGTCGCGATCAACAAGACCCTCGACGAGGCCGGCTTCAAACGGGGGGCCGACGGCAAGCGGTTCACCTTGAAGGTGCGGTACATCACCCCGCTGAGCGAGGTCGCCAAGACGGCCGAGATGGCGCAGTCGATGCTGGCGGAGGCCGGCATCGGCACCGAGCTCGTCGGCACCTCGGGCGCGGTCTTCAACGAGAAGGTGTACGCCGACGGCGACTTCGACCTCGCCTTCCTGCGGACGAGCCTCGGAGCCGACCCGAGCCTCGGCATCACCCGCTGGTACGAGTGCAACGAGCGGAAGATCGCCGCGGCGAACCCGTCCGGCGTCTGCGACCCCGAGATCGACGCCGCCGCCGCCACCGCCCTCGGCGCCAACGACCAGGCCAAACGCGGCGAGGCCCTCAGGAAACTGCAGGCCCGCGCGGAGAAGCTGCTGTTCCACACGCCGCTCGCGTGGTTCGACGGCGCCTACTCGACGATCAGCACCGCGCGCTGGCAGGGCCACGACACGCCGCAGGCGCCGCCCGAGCGCAAGCCCTGGCTAACGATGACGCCGAAGAAGTAAGCCCGCACGATCCAGGCACCCGGTCTCACCTTCGTCCACCCACGTGAAACGGAAAAGCATGGCCCTGCCGCTCTTCGACACCCACGCGCACCTGATCTCCGACGACTGGGACACCTACCCGCCCAGGCCCCTGCGGCCCGACCTGCCGACGCCGAAGCGTACCGACTTCACGGTGACGGCCGAGGCCCTGATCGCGATGATGGACGAGCACGGCGTCACCGAGGCGTGCCTCGTGCAACGCGGTCACCTGTACGGATACGACAACGGCTACATCCTCGAATCGGCCCGGAGGTATCCCGGCCGGCTGCACCCGGTGGTGATCCTCGATCCCCAGGACCCGGCCACCCCCGGCCGCTACCGCGACATGGTCAAGAACGACCACGTCCGCGGCTTCCGCATGGCCCACACCCGGCCGTGGATCCTGGACACCGCCTGGGTGAGCTCGCCGCAGTCGATGGAGGTGTGGAAGGCGTGCGCCGACCTCGGCACGCCCATGACCCTGATCCTGTTCATGAAGCAGCTTCCGTACCTGCTGCCGCTCATCAAGATCATCGCACGACGCTTCCCCGACCTGCCGATCCTGCTCGACCACGGAGGCATGCCGTACGGCATGACGCAGTACGAGGTCCGCCTCGCCGAGGAGGCCGGCGAGGAGGTGCGGCTCCCCGGCCCGCCGCACTTCGGCATCGACCAGACGATCGAGATCTTCACCGACATGCCGAACGTTCACTTCAAGATCACCGAGATCAACATGGAGCGGCTGGTCGCGGAGAACGTGCGCCCCGCCCATATCATCCGGCGGATGGTCGACAGCTTCGGCCCCGACCGCCTCATGTGGGGCTCGGATGTCGGCCAGAGCACGCTGTGGAGCTACGCCGAGAAGGCGGCCATGGCCCGCGCCGCCGCCGACTTCCTGACCGAAGAGGAGGCGCGCAAGTTCCTCCACGACAACGCCGCCCGCGTCTACTCGCGCGCCGGCTGAAGGAGCGAAGGTGATCCGGAGATTCAGCCCGCCTCGCCCCGCCAAGGACCTGGAGCACGCGATCGTCTACCGCCGCGACGACGAGTTCTGCGGCTGGCCGTACACGATGGGCTTCTGGGAGACGGCGTCGGGCGAACTCGTCGCCAACTTCCTGTCGATGGCCGCCGACTACGGCGACCCCGCCGCGCTCAGCCACGACCGGCTCGGGGAACGCCGAGGCCGCGGCAGTCGCATGGTGACGGTCCGGTCCGCCGACCGGGGGTACACCTGGGGGGAACCCGAGTTCGACGTTTCCCCGCGTCCCACTCCGGCGGCCGAGGACGCCCCTCGCGATCTGTCAGCCTGGGGACCGTTCGACTACCTGGACCGGAACGTCCTGGTCGGCACCAGCAGCATCGACTTCGGCAAGCCCGGGAGCCGCTCCTTCGTCCGCGTCTCCACCGACGCCGGTCACACCTGGACGCCCTCGGTCGAGCTCCCGCTCGACGGACTGCACTCCCTGTCGGCGATCAACTCGGCGACGGTGCGCCCCGACGGCCGCTGCCTGCTGTTCCTCACCCTGATCAGCGAGGACGGCTGGAACCGCCGCCCGCTGGTCTACGGCAGCACCGACGACGGCACCGAGTTCCACTTCCTGTCCTTCATCACCCCGGAGCGGGACCCCTACGCGGCGGCGGAAGGAGACTGGACGACCACCTACCGCTTCGGCGGCCACCGCTGGTTCTACCCGCGCGCCGTGATGCTGCCGACCGGCCGCCTGCTGTGCACGCTCCGCTGCCAGCGCGACCCCACCGGCGTCATGTGGACCGAACTGTTCCACAGCGACGACGGCGGCCTGACGTGGGAGTTCCTGTCCCGGGTCAACGACTTCGGAGCGCCGGGCAGCCTGGTCGCCATGGCGGACGGCCGGCTGGTCGCCGTCTACGGCTACCGCCTCAAGCCGTACGGCATCCGCGCCGTGGTGAGCGAGGACGAGGGCAGGACCTGGGGCCCGGAGATCATCGTCCGCGACGACGGCGGCAGTTGGGATCTGGGCTACCCGAACGCCTTCGAGGCCGAACCGGGCCGAATCGGCACGATTTATTACTTCAACCGCCGCGACGACCCCATCCAGGCCAACGGCGGAGTCCGGCATATCGCCCGCAGCACTTTTGTACCGGAGTGAGCGGCCCGGAGTGAGCGGCGCGGCGGCACGAAAACGACGGGAGAGAAGGGTGATTGCCCAGGAGCAGAGGACGATCGACGCCCTCGCGCGCGACGTGACACGGGTGGAGTCGCTTCGCGCCGTCAAGAATCTGCAGCGCGGCTACGCGCACTACAGCCAGTTCGGACAGTGGTCCGCGATGGCCGCCCTCTTCGCCGCCGATGGCATCCTGCGGTGGGGCGAGGAGATCATGACCGGACGCGGGGCGATCAGAACCTGGTTCGAAGCCCGCGAAGGCGCCATGAACGGCCGCGCCCCGGGCACACTGCACACCGAGATCATCGACGAGCCGCTCGTGAACCTCTCGGCCGACGGGCACACGGCCAAGGCCCGCTGGATGACCATGCGCTTCCTCGGCGACGGCAAGGGGACGGCCCGCATCGAAGGCGGCGTCTACGAGAACGACTACGTCCTCACCGACGGACGCTGGCTCATCGCGACCATGAACTACCACCCGCAGTTCGAAGGCGACTACCACGACGGCTGGACCAACGTCGGCGGCCGGGACCTGCCCCGCGTACCGATGCACTTCACCAGCGACGAGGCGGGAATCCCGATCCCCGCCCCGATCGGGGACCCACCCCCCAGCGGCGCGACCATCGAAGAACTGGCGGAGAGAATTCGCAGGTTGAACGACGAAGACGCGGTCCGCAACCTGCAGAACGCCTACGGCTACTACGTTGACCGCAAGATGTGGACCGACGTGGTCGACCTCTTCATCGAGGACGCGGTCGTCATGATCGCCGGCGTGGGCGAGTACAGGGGACGCGCGGGCGTCCGCCGCGCCATGGAACGCATGGGACCGGAGAACCTCACCTACGGCCAGCTCAACGACCACATGATCTTCGACCTCATCGTCGAGGTGCTGCCCGGAGGCCGGGAGGCGCTCAGCCGAGGCATCGAACTGGCCCTGCTGGGCGACGCGACCAAGCGCGAAGGCGCCTGGGAGTTCTCGGTATTCCGCAACCGCTTCATCAAGGAGGACGGGCTGTGGAAGCTGAAAGAGATATCGCTGACGCCCCTCATGCGTGCCGACTACCGCGAAGGCTGGGGCAACGGCGGCATCTCCCCGCCCACCGACCACGGCGCGCAACGATCACCTGCGCCAACCGGCGCCATCCCGGCCTTCCTTGACCAGACAACCGTTGAACGTGCGCTCTCAGGCGAGAAGCCCGCGAACCAAACAGGCCTCGCGCCGTACGACCTGGCCGACCTCGCCCGCCGGCTCGCCCGCTCCCAGGCGTACGACGGAGTGGAGAACGTCTCCTCCGTCTACGGCTACTACCTCGACGATTTCCAATGGTCCGACATGGCCGCGATCTTCGCCGTGAACGGCCACAAACAGTCGCCCTTCGCGGGCTATTACGTCGGCCGCGACCGAATCATCGGCGCGGCCAACGCGAACTGGGGCCCGTCCCCCGAACGCCGCAGCGCCATCTCCTTCCACTGGCGCACCCAACCCGTGATCCACGTCTCGCACGACGGCCGCTCGGCGAACCTGCGCACCCGCCTGTTCCAGCCGCGAACCTCCAAGGACCCCGGCAGCACGTCGAAGCACTTCTACATGGGCGGCCTGCACGGCGGAATGTACCCAAACGACCAAGCCGTACTGGAGAACGGCATCTGGCGGCTCTGGAGCCTGACCATCGACGAGCACTATTTCGCGTCCCCCGACTGGAAGGGCGGCTGGGCCTCGGCCGCGCCGCGACCGCAGGACGAGCCACCCCCACCCCCGAGCCGCCTCCTGAGCACCTATCCGCCGGACATCCCGCTCACCGACCTGGGACGACGGCAGGATGGCTTCCGCGGTGGAACGGGCAAGCTCATCGAGTGGCCCGCCATCCTGCCCATGTGGTTCCACTACCGCAACCCGGTGAGCGGACGCGTTCCAGAGAACTTCTGGCCCGACTGCGTGCCATGCGAAAAGGCTCCCCACATCCGCATGACGGCACATGGCTACCAGAAACCCCCGAACGGTCCCGAGATCGACGGGGTGGACCTCACCTAGCCAGGGCGGTGCGCGGCCGGTCGGTCCGGCCGGAAGCTATTCGCCGACCTTCTTGCCGTAGAGCATGACGCGTGTGTCGGCCGGAACGCGCTTGCCCGCGGCAGGCGTCTGACGGACGACGACCCACCCGCGATCGCCGAGTCGGATGCCGCCCCGGCCGGTGGCCTTCTTGCCGGACAGATGGCGGAGCCCCGCCGCCCGCATGACTTTCTGCGCGGCCTGAAATTTCATGCCGACGACGTTCGGCACCACTTTCTTCTTGGCGCCGAACGTCACGAGCGCGGAATCGTCGAAGGAGGGCCGGATTCCGGCCGCGTCGCCGACGGCCGCGGCCGAGGTGGTCGTAACGTCCATGGTAGGAGCCGGGGAGGCAGAGGCCGGGGTCGTGCCGTAGGCGGCGGCCAGCAGGGCGATGGCGAGCACGGCGGAAATTCTGGATGACATGGCGCCTCTCTCGAATCAATGGCTGTGAGCGCGGAGATTTTATTTACCGCGCGTCCGCCGTGCGGGTGGACCGGCGAAGTCAGGAGAGGCCGCCGGGTGGCTACGGGGCGGACAGGCCGGCGGCGGCGCGGCCCGAGATCAGCAGTTCGGTGGTGAGCCGGATGTGCGATTCGGTGAGTTGTGCGGCGAGGTCGGCGTCGCGGGCGATGGCCGCCTCCATGATCTCGCGGTGCTCGCGGGCGACGTCACGGTGAACGCGGGTCTGCTCGGGATACGACCAGCAGCGGTACACCTCGGAGATCGAGCGGAGCCGAGCCGCCGTCTCGACGAGGTACACGTTGTCGCAGCCTCCCAGGATGGCGCCGTGGAACGCGTCGTGGGCGGCCAGCCACTCCTCGGGGATGTCGTCGCCTGTGGCGGTCTCGCTCGCGCGGGCCAGGGCGTGGTGCTTGGCGACGACATCGGTTTCCCAGGTGATGTCGCCCTGGGCGACCGCCTGCCGCGTCACCAGCGTCTCGATGGCGACGCGGGCGTCGGTGAGCTGCGTCAGCCGCTCGACCGAGACGTCGATGACCCGGAACCCGCGCTGCGCCTCGGACGTGGCCAGCCCCTGCTCGACCAGTCGGGGGAGGACCTCGCGCAGCACGCCGGTGCTGACCTTGTAGCGCTCGCCGAGATCGACGAATCCCAGCCGGGTGCCCGGGGCCAACCGGCCGTTGAGGATCTCGGCGCGGATCAAGCCGAGGACGACGTCCGCGCGGGTGGGGTTCGAAGATCGGGTACGGCGCGCCATGACGGCATTTTAGCAAGGTTCCGGAAGTTGATCGCCGATAGGAAACCTTGTGAGAATTTCGAAATAGCGTTGACATTTCTACCGAGGGGATGCCACCGTGTGAGTGGCATCACGGCTCGGGTCGTCGTCCCGACGGCCTCGTCACAGGAAGGCGTGCACGTGCGCATTGCAACCCGGTCCGGTCGAGCGGTCATGATCTCTCCTGACGCCGCGCGGCTGGTCGACGTCGCCGAAGCGAGCGGGGGACTCTTCGGCCCGGACCCGCGCGGGCTGTACGACGCCTGGGACGAGTTCACCGGCTGGGCCGCGGGCGCCTCGATCGACTTCGCCGCGGACGGCACGCCGGTCGTGGTCGAGGAGCTCGGCCCTCCCTCGCCCGACCCGCGGCAGGTCTTCGCGATCGGTCTCAACTACCGCGACCACGCCGACGAGTCGGGGATGGGGTATCCGGACTCGCCCGCGACCTTCACCAAGTGGGTCGGCAGCTTCACGGGCCCGGTGGGCGACCTCGTGCTTCCCGCCGCGACCGTCGACTGGGAGGCCGAGCTCGTCGTCGTCATCGGCCGTCGTGCCGCGCGTGTCGCGGCGGCCGACGCGTGGTCGTACGTCGCCGGACTGACCGTGGGACAGGACTACTCCGAGCGCACCCTGCAACTGGCCGGTCCGGCTCCGCAGTTCTCGCTCGGCAAGTCGTTCCCGGGATTCGCGCCGCAGGGTCCGTGGCTGGTCACCCCGGACGAGGTCGCCGACCCGGACAATCTCGCGATCGAGTGCCGGATCAACGGCGAGATCATGCAGAAGAGCGCGACCGGTCGACTGATCTTCTCGGTTCCCGACCTGGTGGAGCGGCTGTCGTCGGTCGTGCCGTTGACCCCGGGGGATGTCATCTTCACCGGTACGCCGGCCGGTGTCGGCGGCGCCCGCAAGCCCGCCCGGTTCCTCAAGGCGGGCGACGTGGTCGAAACGACCATCGAAGGCATCGGCACCCTGCGCCAGGTCTGCGTCCCCGCCAACTGACCACCCGAGAGAAGGAACCTCTCATGCCGCTGCACAGACTGACCAGCATCACCCTGGGCGTGCCGGACGTCCCGAGCACGGCCGCCTACTACGCGGACTTCGGCCTGACGCCCGTCGCGCCGGACCCCAACGCGCCGGATGTGGCGCGGTTCCGCTCCGCCGACGGCGGCGAGCAACTGGCGATCGCCTACGCGCCGCGGCGCAGACTGCTCGACCTCGGCGTCGGGGTGGACGACCCGGACGACCTCGACCGGGTGGCGCGGGCGTTGGAGCGACTGGGGGTCGAGACCGTGCGCTCCGCGACGTCGGTGCAGGCCACCGACCCCGGCACCGAGGTACGGGTCCGGGTGGAGATCGCGCCACACGTCGAGGCCGAGCCGCACCCCGTCCCGGCGTACAACGCACCGGGCGTGACCGCCCGCGAGAACGCGCGCGCCGACGCCGTCCTGCGCGAAGGCCCGGTCCGGCCGCGCAAGCTCGGCCACGTCGTCCTGGGCTCGACCGACCAGGAGGCGTCGCAACGCTTCTTCATCGAGGGGCTCGGCTTCAAGGTGAGCGACACGGTCAAGGACATGGCCGCGTTCCTGCGGTGCTCGACCGACCACCACAACGTCCTGGTGCAGAGCGCGCCGGTGAGCCTGCTGCACCACACGTCCTGGCAGGTCGACGACGTCGACGAGGTGGGACGCGGCGCCGCGGCGATGCTCGCGCAGGACCCGGGGCGGCACGTGTGGGGGCTCGGCCGGCACGCGATCGGGTCCAACTTCTTCTGGTACCTCAAGGACCCGGCCGGCAACTTCTCCGAGTACTACTCCGACCTCGACTGCATCGTCGACGACGCCCTGTGGCAGCCCAGCGTGTGGGAGGGGGCGCGGTCGCTCTACGACTGGGGCCCTCCGCCGCCGCCGTCGTTCCTCGCCCCCGAGGACCTCGCCGCCCTCATGACCGGATCGCACTCCGCGTGACCGCCGAGCCGCCCGCACCGGGAGGCTCGGCGGGCGGGCCGCTGAGGACGCCCCCCGCGTCCTCGCAACAGTAAGGAGAACCACATGACCGAGCAGGTCACGCCGTCAGCGCGAAACGTCTTCGTCCCGCACGCGTTCCCCGAGAAGCAGGTCGACCTCGGCGAGGTCGTCCTCAACTACGCCGAGGCCGGCACCCCCGACAAGCCCGCGCTGGTCCTGCTCCCGGAGCAGACCGGGTCGTGGTGGACCTACGAGTCCGCCATGGGCCTGCTCGCCGAGAACTTCCACGTGTACGCCCTCGACCTGCGGGGCCAGGGACGCAGCACCTGGACCCCCAAGCGGTACAGCCTCGACAACTTCGGCAACGACATCGTGCGCTTCATCGCGCTCGTCGTCGGCCGGCCGGTGATCGTGGCGGGCAATTCGTCGGGCGGCGTGCTCGCGGCCTGGCTCTCCGCCTACGCGATGCCCGGCCAGATCCGCGGCGCGCTCTGCGAGGACCCGCCCTTCTTCTCCTCCGAACTCACGCCGGCCTGCGGGCACTCGATCCGCCAGGCCGCGGCTCCGCTGTTCGAACTGTTTCGCAACCACCTCGGCGACCAGTGGTCGGTGGGTGACTGGGCCGGGTTTGTCGCGGCCGCCAAGGCGTCGCCGTTCGAGATCACGAGGTTCTTCCCGACGGGCGACGAGCCACCGCAGAACCTCAAGGAATACGACCCCGAATGGGCGCGTGTCTTCTTCGAGGGCACCGTCGCCCTGCACTGCCCGCACGAGCGGATGCTGGCGCAGGTGAAGACGCCCGTGCTGATCACCCACCACGTGCGCATGATCAACCCGGACACCGGCGAACTGCTGGGTTCGTTGTCCGACCTGCAGGCCGAGCGGGCGCAGGCGCTCATGCGCGGCGCGGGCGTCCAGGTCGACTACGTGTCGTTCCCCGACGCGGCCCACATCATGCACGCCACGGACCCGGCCCGCTATGCCGAGGTCCTGACCCAATGGGCGGCGAAGCTGCCGGCGGGCGCGTGAACGTCCCCCGCCACGACGGCGACCTGTTCAACGAGCGGACGCCGTCCTGGTGACCACCCCGTCGTCCGCGCGCGAGGTCGAAGCCGGTCCCACACTCGCCCCTGGCGGAGCGCGGCTCGTGGGGCCGGCGGCCTCGCCCCGGCACGCGGCCCGTACGGCGGTCACCCCGCGCCGATGGAGACACACGAGGTCATCGAGGGTCGCCCGATCGGCGTTCGGCACTCCTGGCGCGGCGGGCTTCGGGCGTCCCGCAAGTGCGTCAAGGCGCTGACCGCGACATCCGACCGGCCCAGCCGAGGCGTCCGGTCCGCGGATTCGAGCCGGACGCCGGGTGGCCGCCGCTGCCGCCGTCCCGACGGCATAAGCGACGCACGGCACCGTGCAACGAAGGAGCAGCACATGCGTTTCGACGAAGCGACGCCCCTGTACGACGTCATCGTCGTCGGCTACGGACCGGTCGGGCAGGTCCTGACCAACCTGCTGGCGCAGGACGGCCATCGGGTGGCCGTCATCGAGCGCCAACCGGAACTCTATCCGCGGCCCCGCGCGGTCCACTTCGACCACGAGATCCGCCGCGTCCTGGACCGGCTCGGCGTCGTCGCCGGCCTGGGCGACGACGTGGTCGAGTTGCGCAGCTACGAATGGCGGGGCGCGGACGGCGAGCTGATCCTCGAACTCAAGAACGACACGATCGCGGCCAGCGGTCACGCGTTCAGCCACCTCTTCTACCAGCCCGCCCTGGAACGGGCGCTGCACGAGCGGGCACTGCGCGCGCCGTCGGTGGACCTCATGCGCGGCTGGGAGACGGTCTCGGTCGCGGAGACCGACGGGATCGTGACGGTCACCGCCGAGCGCACCCGCCCCATCGGCGCGGGCGAGCTCGAACTCACCGGGGAGCGCATCCACCTGCGCGGCCGGTACGTGGTCGGCGCCGACGGCGCGAACTCCCGGATCCGCGCGCTGTCCGGCATCGGCGAGGTCGACCTTGGCTTCTCCGAGCACTGGCTCGTCGTCGACGTCGGCTTCCCCGATCACCAGGTCGCCGAGCGGCTCTTCGACCGGCTCGGCGACTCCTGCCAGTGGTGCGATCCGCGCCGTCCGCACATGTCCGTGCGGGTCGGCCGGCACCGCCGCCGCTGGGAGTTCATGCTGCTGCCCGGCGAGGACCCGGCCGAGTTCGCCACGGACGAGGCGGTGTGGCGGATGCTGGAACCCTGGGTCGGCCCGGCCGACGCGACGCTGGAACGACACGTGGTCTACCGGTTCGCCGCTCGGCTCGCCGAGCGGATGCGGCTGGGCGCCACCCTGCTGGTCGGCGACGCCGCCCACGTCATGCCCCCCTTCATGGGGCAAGGGCTGTGCTCGGGCGTACGGGACGCGGCCAACCTGGCGTGGAAGCTCGACCTCGTGCTGCGCGGCGTCAGCGACGCGGCGCTGCTCGACACCCTGACCGAGGAACGCTACGAGCAGAACCTGCGCACCATCGAGGTCTCGGTGCGGATGGGCAGGGTGAGCTGCACCCTCGACCCCGCGGCCGCGCGCGGCCGGGACGAGGCGTTCCGCACCGGCCGGGTTCCGCCGCCGGAGCCGATGCCGGGGCTGCGGGGCGGAATCCGCCACCGGCCGGCCGGCACGGACTCCGACCCGCTCGCCGGAACGCTCGCCGTACAGGGGCTCATCGGCCGCGACGACCGGCGCGGGCTCGCCGACGCCGTCGTGGGCGACGGATTCTGCCTGATCAGCCGCCACGGCGTCGATCCGGGCCCGGCGGACGCGCTCGGGATCCGGCCGCTCTGCCTCGACCCGGCCCACCCGGACGGTTACACCGATCTCGACGGCAGGCTGACGGCCTGGCTCGACGCGAGCGGGGCCGAGGCCGTCCTCGTCCGCCCCGACTTCTACGTGTTCGGCTGCGCGCCCACGGCCGCCGACGTGCCCGCGCTCCTCGCCGACCTCCGCGACCAGGTCCTGACCGGCCGGAAATCCCCCATCTCCCCCCAAATGGAGGCTCGATGACCAGCGGCGCGGCCACCACCCGCGCCGGGGGCGTCCCCACCCCCGTCGAAGCGGTGATCCCGCTCGCGCAGCGGCTGAGCGCCGCCGAGCACCCGTCCGGCAGGCACCGCGAGGTCCTACGCGGCCACGCCGAGCCGCTGTTCCACCTAGTCACCGCGACGACGACTACGCGTACCCCCGACGTGGTCGTGACCGATGCCGAAATCGAGGTGGTCTGATGCGCTTCGCGACCGTGGAGGAACCGGACGGCACGATCCGCTGCGGCGTCGTCGACGGGGACACACTGTGGCGCCTGCCGGCCGGGACGACCCTGCTCGACCTGCTGCGGACGGGCACCCTGACCGCGTCGAGGGCCGACGCCAACGATCCCGTCCCGCTGGCCGGCCGACGGCTGCTGCCGCCCGTCGAGGCGCCGACCGTGCGCGACTTCGTCGCGTTCGAGGAGCATGTCGAGGGCATCGCCGGCACCGTCGACGAGGCCTGGTACGCGGCGCCCACCTTCTACTTCACCAACCCGTACGCGCTGGTCGGGGCACACGACGACGTCGCGGTGCCCCCCGGGTGCACCCGCCTGGACTTCGAGCTCGAGGTGGCCGCCGTCATCGGAACCGCCGGGTCCGACCTGACCCCGGAGCAGGCCCGCGACCACATCGCCGGGTACACGATCCTCAACGACTGGTCCGCACGCGACCTGCAGTTCCGCGAGATGGCGGTACGGCTCGGCCCGTGCAAGGGCAAGGACTTCGCCACCACGCTCGGGCCCGTCCTCGTCACCGCCGACGAACTGGAGCCCTACCGCGACCCCGACGGCTTCCTCGCCCTCGGCATGACCGTCGCGGTCAACGGCGCCGAGATCGGCCGCGACCTGCTGTCGAACATGGCCTGGCCGTTCGAGGACCTCGTCGCGTACGCCAGCCGCGGCACCGCGGTCCGCCCAGGGGACGTCCTGGGCTCCGGCACCTGCGGCAACGGCGGCTGCCTCGCCGAGTTGTGGGGCCGCGGCCGCGACGACCTCCCGCCGCTGCGGCCCGGCGACGTCGTGGAGATGACCGTCGAGGGGCTCGGCACGATCCGCAACACCGTCGTCGCCGGTCCGGATCCGCACCCGATCCGCCCCGCCCGACCCCGCCCGCGCACGCGACCCGCCGTCCCCCCGATGAGGTCCCACGAGCCCACGACACGGCCGGACCGCCACGCCGGTGGAGCCTGTGGCATACCCGCCGAATCCTTTCTGCCACGTCAGAACCGTCATCGTCAGGAATACGGCGACTGAACAATGGCACGGGTTGACACTTGGCGCTTACCGGGTCAATGATCAGTCGGTGATGCTTCCTCGTGTTAAAGCCGAGCATGCCCCATACCGTTTATCGGATTCACGCGTGCGGATAGGCGGAGACATCTACGGCATCGCCTCCGAAATCGAGGACCCCGGCGGGCTGGCGTGGGCGGCGCTCAATCTGATGGATGGGACCCGCACGCAGGACGACATCGTGGACGCGCTCACGGCGCTTTTTCCCGAACTGCCCGTCACGAGCGTGGCGAGGATCGTGGACGCCCTCGTACGATCCGGGCACATCGAGGATGCGAATTCGGCGGCGCCCGAAGAGCTGACCCCACGGGAGCAGGAGCGTTATCTCCGCAACCGGGACTTTTTCCGATGGGTGGACCTCAGCCCGCACGGGAATCCGTGGCATCCTCAGCTTCGCCTGAAGTCCGCGCGCGTGGTGGTAATCGGCCTGGGCGGAACCGGAACTCACGCCGTCTGGTCCCTGGCCGCCGCCGGAGTCGGGCGTGTCCACTGCGTGGACTCGGACACGGTGGAACTCTCCAACCTGAACAGGCAAATCCTCTACACCGAGGCGGATATCGGGCGGCGGAAGGTGGACGTGGCACTTCGCCGGCTCAAGGCCGTGAATTCGGATATCACGATCACCGGCGAAAACCGCCGTATCGACGGCCAGGAGGCACTGCTCCCACTGCTCGCGGACTGCGACGTCCTCGCGCTCTGCGCCGACGAGCCGCGAGGAGAGGCGGGCCTGCGGCACTGGGCGAACCGTGCCTGCCTGTCCGCCGGAGTGCCCTGGGTGGGCGGAGGCTACAGCGGGCCGCTGGTCAGCACGTGTGTCACCGGACCTGGAGGCCCGTGTTTCGAGTGCCTGCAGCACGCCGCGGAACAGGAACGGCGCCGAAAAGGCCACCCGGCCACCGCGGACTTCGGCTGGCCCGGAGTGCTCGCGACCACCGCGGCCCTTTCCGGCCAGCTCATCGCGCAGGCGGTGATTTCTCTGCTCACGGAGATTCCCCGCATAGCCCCCGGCTACCTGACAGGAATCAATGTAATCGCCCCTGACCAGCATTTCTTCGTACGCCCCGAACGGCGCGCCGACTGTCCTGTTTGTGCATCGTGACCTGATCCGGTCAAATTGTTGACGGTGAGTTCCCTGTTACCCGATCATCGTCATGCAATCACCAACCGGTCAGGAGGCGTCATGAATCTGGAAGAGAACATCCCCTACGAGAATGAACAAGAAGAAGTGGAGTCCTTACCGATCGTGATCCGGCGGCTGGACAAGGTCGAGACCACCGGCTTCCCCCTGAGCAACAGCACCGGGAATTAAGCGTTCCTGACTCATCCGGGCGGGCGATGGTCCGCCCGGACCCCTCCGCCTTCCGAAAGAAAATGGAATTCCCCCATGCAGGACCCGTTCCACCGCAGCAGAGAGGCGCCGCGCGTCCACCCGTCCGCCAAGGACCATCGGGCGCATTCCGTTGCGAAATTCGAGACGGCAAACGAAATCGATTGCTTCGAACGGGGAATCCCCTCCCTGCCGCGGCCGAGGCTCGGGTGAACCGGTGAACTCGGTAGAGTTCCACACGTTCGGGACCCGCCGGGACGGCGACGAGTGGATTATCGGCCGGGTGGGCTCGGACCAGTTCATGGTCATACCCGCGGAGGGATTACGGGCGATCGAACTGCTCCGCGAGGGGGCCTCCACACGGGAGGCCCGGGAGCGTCTGCGGGCCGAGACCGGAAGGCTGCTGGACGTCGAGTCCTTCGTGGCCGGGCTGGCCGAGTCGGGCCTGGTGGCGCGCATCGACGGCCGTCCGATCGACACGCCGCCGTTGCCCGAACCGACGTTTCCCCGCCTCCGCCCGCATCACGTCCGATGGACACAGCACCTACTCGTGCACCTCGGCCTCGCCGCCGTGATACTCGCGGGTCTGGTCGTCTGCCTGCTCGACCCCGGCATCCTGCCCGGCTGGCGCACGATGATATGGAGCGAGCACGGCTCCCTCGTGATCCTCGGACAGATCGCGCTCGCGTGGCTTCTGGTCCTGCTGCACGAGTTCGCGCACCTGGCCACCGCACGCGCCGCCGGAATCCCGGGCACGATCAGCCTGGGCACCCGTCTGCAGTTTCTCGTCGCGCAAACGAACGTGACCGGAATCTGGCTGTTACCCTTCCGCGCCAGGGCCACCGTCTACCTCGCCGGCATGACCCTGGACGCCACGATCTGCGCCGCCGCACTGGTGTTGATCTTCCTCTTCGGGCCGCATCCGCTGCTGTCGATGCTGGTGCTCACCGAACTGGGCTGCCTGCTCGTCCAGTTCCTGCTGTTCATGCGCACCGACATCTACTTCCTACTGCAGGACCTCACGGGTTGCCGGAACCTGTACGGCGACAGCACCGCCTACCTGCGCCATCTGATCAGCATGCGCGGACATCCCGACCCCCTTGCCCGTCTGCCCAAACGAGAGCGCGTAAGCATACGCGCCTACACCGTGCTGCTGGTCGCGGGCACCGCCGCCTCCCTCGCCTTCGCCGCGGCCGTCACCCTACCGCTCCTGATCTCGCTGGTCGCCACGGCGGCAGGCACCCTCATGACCGGTCCCGACCTGATCGCGCTCCTGGACGCGACCGCGGTACTGGCCCTCACGACAGGCATGGAACTGCTCTGGGCCCGCGCCTGGCTACGCCGCCACGGCCACCGCATACGCGCACTCCTGTCGCGAAAGGCACGTCCCCCGGCGACGACCGCCGATCGCGACCTGCCGGGCACCTCACACGGCTGACCACGCCCCCGATCGCCCCCGATCTCCCCCGGTCGCCCCACGGGAACAGTTGGTCGCGGTCGTTGCCGCAGGCGGCCGGGCAGGCTCAGGCAGTCGACGAGCGCGTCAGCCGCTGACCCATCGAGCACGGGCGGTTCCTACTGCGCTGGTGGCGGTGGCTGCGAGCGGTCGAGGTGAAGTGGAACCGGGGACCTCGGCGGAGGCTACCCGCCCGATCGTCTTAGCCCGATGGAAGCGGGTGGGGGCGCAGGATCATGAGATTGCCCTCCAGCCTCGCCGCCATGGCAAAGGGAAACCGGTCCACCTCAAGGCACAGTTCGACGTCCTTCGGATGGATCCCTTGATAGCCGCGGCGCACACCCTCGACGAGGTCGGCTGCGGCACGCGACTGTGCCGCACGATGAACGAATCTCGCCGCGTCGACGCCGCCACCGGTGATTCTCTGAGCGATGTATTGGGCACAGGCGGCGTCTTCGTCGGCTTTCCCGTCGTCACCGGTGATCACGAACGTGACGTCACGCGGTTGCCTTGCAAGCAGGAACCGGGCCGTCGCCTCGGCCACCACGAAGCTCGCGCACAACACCAGCGACGCGTCCTTGACCGCGTGGGCGCCGACGGTCCCGGCCGTTGTCTTCTGCACGATCGTCCGGCCCGCGACGGCGGCCGACCGCAGCAAGGCCGGCGAGTTGACCATGTCGAAGCCCGGGGCGGGCGGCCCGTCTTTCAGCGTCACCCAGTCCGGATTGCCCGCCTTCAGGTCGAGGGCCTCATCCAAGGACTCGGCAAGAACGATCTTCTCGGCACCGCGGGCGAACGCCCAGGCGGCCACGGTGAAGGCGCGCATGACATCAATCACGACCGCCGCGGCCGGGACCGTTGCCAACTGCGTGGTACCAACGAATCGAAGGTCCATGCCGCACATGATCGTGCATGTCCTTCAGGACGCCAGGTTTTCGTCCGGCGGACCGCAAAGATTACTTCTTGGTCCGGAAGATGATTCTCGCCGCCACGACCGAGACCCTGGAGACCATGCCGACTCCGGCTGTGAAGCAGGAAACCCAACCCGCGAGGGTTGGGCTCCCCGGGCTGCAGCCGTGGGAGAAAGTCAAAGACAGACTCGCCTAGAACGGGAAAACGAGTCGGCGGTCTTCCACGCGGTCGTAGATGGCGCGCAACCATGGCTGACGAACTTCTGGCAGTCGCGCCAGCGTGTCGAGGAACAACTCCCGATCGGGGCGGAACGGGATGGACGGCAACGGCGGCGGACGATCATCGCGGTAGACGTCGTGAGGCAGCCCGCCCGACGCGGGATGGAGCCGTCGATTCCGATTGAAGGCCAGGTACATCCACACATCGGCGGGCAGCGGCACCGATGCCCCGGCACCGGACGACCACATGTCCCCGGTTCGCGGATGCAGCGGAACCAAGGCGATGTCCGGAGCCGGGCCGTGCAGGCCCGGCCCGGCCAGGGCCAGACTCTTCACCGGTGGTCCCGGCGGCAGCAGTGCGTCGAGCGCCGAACGGAACACATCGGCGACAGGACCGGTGGAAACCGCGACGCGCGTACCGTTCGAAACCGCCAGCAGGTGGGCCAGCGCCACGCCGATCGCCGCCACCCACACCGGATTCCACGCCCCGATCCGCTCGACCAGTGGTAGCTCCCGCTGCTCCTTCAGCAGTTCCTCCCAGGCGAGCGCCCGAGGGGCGGGCGCACCGGCGTCGAGAGGGCGCACGGCACGCGGATCGAGCCAAACCACCTGCCAGTACGAGCAATCATCAATGAGGGTGGCCACGGCACGTCCGCACCGCGCGCACGCCAGGTTCGGCCCGTCCCTGCCGTCCAGGCCGCAGCACAAGCCGTCGCATCGCTCCGGGATCACAACCGTTCCGCGGATGTCGCCCGGCGCGACCGCGACCGCTCCGGATGGCCCGTACGACAAACTGTAAACGGGCGCGTACACGCCGCGGGCTTCTGCCTCCTCCGAGCCGATCTCCTCCCACCGTAGCCACGGCGGCCCGAAGGGCTGTGGGTCCACCGCATAGGTTCCCGGCTCCAAGAGCGGGGGCAGTAGTTCGTGGCCGTACTGTTGATGAGCGTGGACGGGGAGCGCGACCTGCGACAACGCCCCGGTCAGCGAGGCCCCACAGCCCGCGCACACGAAGACGGTCATGACCCTCCCGCACCACAGCGCACTCAGATCATTTTGTCGCAGAGGAGTCTGTGGGGAGATCGAAGTCCCCACAGAACCCGAGGCGATTCAACGCCTTTTGCCCTGATATTTCTAGTGAATTGTCTAAAGGCGTTCCCCACCGGAGACTTCGATCACCTGGCCGGTGATCCACGCGCTTGAGTCGCTCAGCAGGAACGAGATGACGCGGGCGGCGTCCTCGGGCTCGCCGATGCGGCCGAGCGCGATGCCCTCGGCGATCGCGGGGATCAGCTCGGGCATCTTGGTGAACGCGTCGTCGGAGATGCGGGTGCGTGTGGCTCCGGGCGCCACCGTGTTGACGCGGATCCCGCGTCCGGCGAGTTCCTTGGCCCAGAATCCGGTGACCGTATGCAGCGCTCCCTTGGCGGCGGCGTAGGCCGAGTATCCCGCTGAGACGCGGCTGGGCAGCGCCGAACTGGAGCCGACGTTCACAATGGCCCCGTTGTCCGCGAGGAGCGGCAGAAGGCGCTGGGTGAGAAAGTAGGGGCCTTTGAACAGCACGTTGTGGAACCGGTCGAATTCTTCCTCGGTGATGTCGGCGAACATGGCGGGGCCGCCAACGCCCGCGTTGTTGACCAGGTAGTCGAGCCGCGCACCCTCCCAGCGGATCGCGAGTTCGGCGCGAACCTGGCTCACGAAATCGTCCAGGCCGGCGATGTCGTTCAGGTCAAGCGGGAGGCTGGTGGCCGTGCCGCCCTCGGCCTCGATCTTGGCGATCGTGTCGTCGCCCTCACTCTTGTGGGAGCGGTAGGTGGTGATGACGCCGATTCCTTGCTTCGCGAGCTCAAGTGCGGTGGCCTGGCCGATGCCAGCGCTTCCACCTGTGACGAGTGCGACGGCCATGTGACGCTCCACTTCAAAAGAGGACTCTGGGCTCCTTCCATCCAAGGGGGCGAACCTGTTCCGACCGTAGACCAATACACCCGGATACTTGCCTAATCCTCTCTGCGACGTCAGAACTGTGCGCATGGTCGCGCGCCCGGTAGAATGCGGTGGCCATGTCACCGCCATCACCTTGCGGCATCCTCGGATCGCTCTACCGAATGTGGCGGTAGACGTCGCGGCGATTGCCGACGGCCAGAACCCACACGATCAACTGGCCGTCCTCAATGGTATAGATCACGCGATAGTCGCCGACTCTCAGCCGCCAACGGGCGCTGTGCCCTTGAAGGGCCTTGATGTCGAACGCCGTGGTGTCCCCTTTGTCCATCGCCTTTTGCAACTCGGTAAGGCGGTGCAGGATTCGCAGCGCATCCGAACGGGGAATTTTGAGCATCTCCCGCTGAGCATGCGGCGCGAAGCGCGTGACGTATCCCACGGGAGCTCAGCTCGGATTGTCCCGCAGCAGAGCGGCCATCTCTTCGAGCGAGACCGACCCTTCCATGCCTTCGGACTCCGCTTCGTCGGCCAGTTGGTTGAGCCATGCCTCTTCGGCGTCTTCCGCGATCTGGCGCAGACGCACGTACTCATCGATGTCGATGACGATGGCCTCCTGCTTGCCGCGCCGGGTGATGATCGTCGGGGTTTCGTCCCGGCGGGCGCGATCGATGACATCCGCCAGGTGGCTGCGGACCTCCGCCATGGATTCGATCAACGGGTCTCCCATGTCATGAGTGTAACAGATGTACATATCGCCCTTCGTTCGGCCATTGCCTGGGAGGTACCGGGGCAAGTGACAAGCGCAGCGTTGATCAATTGAGGCGGGTGGCGAGGGAGTCGGCGGCGTCGCGGACGGTGGGGGAGTCGATTGTGGTCAGGGTGTATCGCAGATCGGTCAGGAGTTTGTGGGTGCGGCCGGAGGCGATGGTGGGGAGGTCGTCGAGGGTGGCCTGGGTTTCGGCGGCGGCTTCGTCCGCTTGCCCGGCCAGGGCCAGGCTTTGGGCGTATCGGAGGCGGTAGTTGATTCGGTTGCGGACGTAGGCGGGGCCGAGTTGGTTGAGACCGGCGTGGTAGTAGGGGGAGGCGGCCTGGTGGCGGCCGGCCTCGGTGTAGAGGTGGCCCTGGGTCAGGTTGATCTCGGCAGGGCCGTAGAAGCCCACCCATTCCGGTGCCGGTCGGCCACGGCCCGCCTGGTCGAGCAGGCGCATCCCGCGGGCGAGTTCGCCCTTGGCGAGGGCGTGATCGCCCAGCATGGCGAGGGCGCGGGCCTCGCGTATCGCGATCAAGGACTGCAGTTTGGGTGAGCCCAGGGTCTCCGCACGGTGGCGGGCGGCCTGGAGGAAGTCGTAGGCCTGGCGGGGGCGGTTTTCGTAGATGGCCTGGAGGCCGAGCTGGGACAGGGCCTGGGCGGTGAGGTCCTCGTCGTTCAGCATGGCGGCGGTGGCCAGCGCCTCGCCCCAGTAGCGCCGGGCTTGCTCCTGGTGTCCGGAGTCGAAGCTGAGGAAGCCGCACATGGACGCCATTTGGCCTGCCAGTTGGCGGAGGCGGTGCCCGATCGACGTCGGGTAGTCGCTGACGTCGATCACGTGGCGGATGTGGTTGAGGTGCTGGATCGCCAGGGGGAGTACCCCGACGCTGCCGTGAACGGTGTCCAGGGTACGCAGCGCGGCCATGCCTGCGTGCAGGTCCTGGAGGTGGACGGTGCCGACCGCCGCCGGGGCGGTGGATCCGGGGATCGCTGCGATGGCGGCGGTGCCCATTGTGGCGGTGACAAATGTCCGTCTTTTCACGTCTGTTTCCTCTTCCCCGTTATTGGGGGTGGGGGATGTATATGTGTTTGTTTCTCCGTGCGGGGAGGGCGGGAAACCCAATTCGGTGGGTGGGACGCCGAACATGGCGTGCAATACGCGGCAGGAACGGGGGTGGGGGCGGGGAGGGTTGGGGGCGCGCCAGCGGCGGAACTGGCGGTCGGTGATGGTGAGGGGCTCGCCGATCAGGCGCGCGGCCTTGGCGAGCTCGGCCAGGAAGATCGCGGGGCGGGTCCAGCCGCGGTCGTGGCAGGCCTGGTCAAATGGCGTTCGCTGACTGGTCATGGGTCCCCCTTTTCGGTCGCCGAAACCACTGTAGTCGGACGATTACCGAGTGGCGGGTGGTGATGCTGAGAAATGTCTTCGGGAAATTCCGAGGACATGTCCGCTACGGGTGGATGTCGGGCGGTTTTCTATGCGGCGTGACCGAAACAGGAAAGCGTGTCCCCGGCTTCGAGGCGGGGGCGGACGGTGGGCGTGGTGAGGGCGCGCAGGCCGTGGAGGAGTGGCAGCTGTCGGTGCTGCGGCACACCTATCCCGGGTGGCGAATCCGGCATGTACGGCAAGGCGCGGGCGGATGGTGGGCGACCAGGAGGGTGCCTCCGACGGCGGAGGAGCGGGAGGCGGGAGTCGTGCCGAGCATCGCCAGGGCGGACGCGCCGGCGTTGGCGGAGGCGCTGGCCGTACAGGACGACATCTGTCACCGGCTGCGGTGGCCGGAGGAGGCCGAGCCGGGCACGGAGCGGCCGGGGCGGCGGGTGACCAGGGTGTTCGCCGCGGAGCGGGCCTCGGTGGCGGAGGCGCGTCGGTGGATGCGTACGGTCCTCGACGGGCATTCTCGGCGGGATGACGCGGTGTTGCTGCTGTCGGAGGCGTTCGCCAACGCGGTCGCGCACACCCGTTCCACCCGGATCGAGGTGACCGTGCTGACGGGGGAGGACGGGGTGGTCGCGGTGCAGGTCGCGGACCAGGGGTCGGAGACCGTCCCGTACATGTGCCGGTGCGTCCGGGATGAGATGGCCGAGTCGGGGCGGGGGATCGGCATCATTCGGGCGGAATCGGAGCGGTGGGGATTCACGGAGGAGCCGGCGGGCGGTTTGCTCTGGTTTGAGCTGGCGCCCAAGCCAAGCGGGCTGCGGAATGCGGCGCAGGCGGTGTTCTCGCCCGCCGGGCTTGGGTGAGCTGCGGCGTAAGGCAGGGCGGTCTTCCATCGGGATGGGCAGACCTGCACATGGCCGACCTCGGCCGGGGTGACTCCGGGTGATCCCGGCCCCCACGCCCACGCTGTACGCGTGCGCACGGCCGTCTACGGCCGGGGTGACTCCGGGTGATCCCGGCCCCCACATCCACGCCGTACGCGTGCGCATGCCCGACCTCGGCCGAGGCAACGGCGGGTGCCTGAGCCCTCTGCGGGGGTGCGGGCGCCCGCGCCCGGCCCCGGCTGGGATGCTGGAGACCATGTCGGCTCCGCTCTGGATCGTCTCCGGCCCGGTGGGGGCGGGGAAGTCCACCGTGTGCGAGTTGCTGCTCGCCCGGCTCGACCCCGTTCCGGCGCTGCTGGACAAGGACACGCTGTACGGGCGCTTCGTGTCGGCCACGCTCGCCGCGTACGGCAGGCCCGAAGGCGAGCGGGAGGGTCCTTGGTACGACGAGCACGTGAAACGTCATGAGTACGGCGGTTTGACCGATACGGCTCGCGAGATCCGCGCCCATGGTTGCCCGGTGATGCTCACCGGTCCCTTCACCAGCCAGGTGCACGACGCAGGGCTGTGGGATCGATGGGTGGAGGAGTTGGGCGGGCCGGTCGTGCACTTGGTCTGGATCCGCAGCGACGGCCCGACGCTGTGGCGGCGGCTGGTGGATCGGGGACTGGCCAAGGACGCCAAGAAGCTCGAAGCCTTCGACGACTACCTGAGGAACATCCGGGTTGACGAGCCGCCCGCCGTACCCCATGTCGAGATCGACAACCGGCTCGGTGCCCCGCCGCTGCGTGAACAGATCGATCGATGCCTGCGGCAGTGGCGCGAGGCGGGATCGTGAACGCACGCGGCCGGGCGGTCTGGATCAGGTCGCGGACGAGGCGGCGGCGGGCGGCCCGCATGGTGAGGCCGCGTCCGCCGCCGGCCCGGACCGTCACGAGGGCTTGCGGAGGAAACGCCTGATCAGTGGCCAGGCGAGCACGATGACGATGATGACGTAGATGACGGCGGAGACGGGACCGCCGAGCAGGCCCGACAGTTCGCCGCCGGACAGTTGCAGCGCGCGGCGGCCTTGGAGTTCGGCGCGTGGGCCGAGGATCACGCCGACGATCAGTGGCAGGACCGGCAGGCCGAAGCGGCGCATGCCGAAGCCGAGCAGGCCGAGCGCGAGCAGCAGGATCAGGTCGAACGGCTGGGCGTTTACGGCGTAGGCGCCCATGGAGGCGAAGAACAGGATGCCCGCGTACAGATAGGGACGTGGGATGCGTAGCAGGCTGGCCCACGCGGGGGCGAGCGGCAGGTTGAGGACGAGCAGCAGCAGGTTGCCCAGGAACAGGCTGGCGATCAGCGTCCAGACCAGGGTCGGCTGGCGTTCGAACAGCAGTGGTCCCGGCTGGATGCCGTAGGACTCGAAGGCGGCGAGCATCACCGCGGACACGGCCGAGGTGGGCAGGCCGATGGCCAGCAGCGGCACCAGCGTGCCCGCGGCGGAGGCGTTGTTGGCGGCCTCGGGGCCTGCGACGCCTTCGATGGCGCCGTGGCCGAACTCCTCCGGGCGTTTGGCCAGCCGCTTTTCGACGGCGTACGACAGGAAGGTGGGGATTTCGGCGCCGCCGGCGGGCAGGGCGCCGAAGGGGAAACCGAGCGCGGTGCCGCGCAGCCAGGGCCGCCAGGAACGTCTCCAGTCGTCGGCGCCCATCCAGGGGGCTCCGACCGGGACGACGGGGGCGGGCCTGCGCCGCAGATGCGCGGCGACCCATAGGGCCTCGCCGACGGCGAAGACGCCGACGGCGACGACGACCACGTCGATGCCGTCGGCGAGTTGCGGGATGCCGAGCGTGAGCCGCTGCTGCCCGGTGACGCCGTCGATGCCGATCGTTCCGATGACGAGCCCGATCAGCAGGGACGCGAAGCCGCGCACCCGGGAGGCGCCCAGCGTGGCCGACGCGGCGACGAAGGCCAGCAGCATGATGGCGAAGTAGTCGGGCGCGCCGAGGCTGATGGCGAAGCGGACCACGACGGGGGTGACGAGCACGAGCGCCAGGGTGGCGATGGTGCCGGCGACGAACGAACCGATCGCCGCGGTCGCCAGCGCCTGGGCGGCCCGGCCCGCCTTGGCCATCTTGTTGCCCTCGATGGAGGTGATGACCGAGGCGGACTCGCCGGGGGTGTTGAGCAGGATGGAGGTCGTGGAGCCGCCGTACATGCCGCCGTAGAGGATGCCGGCGAACAGGATGAAGGCCTGGGTCGGGTCCAGGCCGTAGGTGATCGGCAGCAGGAGCGCCACGGTCATGGCGGGGCCGATGCCGGGCAGTACGCCGACGGCGGTTCCGGCGATCACGCCGATGAGGGCGACCAGCAGGTTGCCGGGGGATACGACGTTGGCGAAGCCGCCGAGCAGGAGATTCAGATTGTCGATCACAGGATGCCTTGCAGCACTCCGGCCGGCAGGTTGACGCCGAGGCCGATCGCGAACGCGTAGAAGGTGATCAGGGACAGGGCGACGGCGATGAGCAGACCGCGGACGTGATGCCGGTTCCCCAGCGCGAAGGCCGATCCCCAGAACAGGATCGTGCCGCTGATGACCCAGCCCAGCCAATCGATCAGCGCCGCGTTGAGCAGGAAGGAGCCGATCAGCAGCAGCACGGTGCGCCAATCGACGCGGGTGGACAGGTCGACGTCCTCACCGGCCTCCGGCTCGCCGCGACCGCCGCGGGCCACGTCGACGCCGTACGCGATCGCGACCACGAGCAGGCACACGCCCAGCAGGATGGGGACCGGGCGGGGCCCGATGGGGTCGTTGCCGCTGGTCAGATGGGCGATCCGGGTCGCGTCGGCGATCACCAGGAGGCCCGCGGCGGCCAGGGCCGCGCATACGCCGTACTGCGCGCGGTCCCGGGCCCGCGGCGTGTCGCCCGGGCTCATGCCAGCCCGAGTTCGGAGAGGATGGCGGCGACGCTCTTGTCCTGCTCGGCGAGGTAGGCGGCGAAGTCCGCGCCGGTGACGAAGGAGTCGGTCCAGCCGCGCTTGGTCAGCTCGGTCTTCCACGCCTGCGAGTCGTGCATCCGGGTGACGGCGTCGATCCAGGTCTTCTCGTCGGCGTCGCCGATGCCCGGCGGCGCCACGATGCCGCGCCAGTTGGTGAACAGCAGGTCGATGCCGGACGCCTTGAGCGTGGGCACGTCCTTGATCACGTCGATCGGCTCGGCGCTGGACACCGCGAGGACGCGCAGGGTGCCCGCCTCGACCTGGTCGAGGAACTCGCTGTAGCCGCTCACGCCGAAGCCGACCTTGCCGCCGAGGATCGCGGGCAGCAGTTCGCCGCCGCCGTCGTAGGAGATGTAGTTGACCCGTTTGGGCTCGATGCCGACGGCCTTGGCCAGGCGCATCGCCAGCAGATGGTCCGGACCGCCGGGAAGGGAGCCGCCCCCGACCGCCACCTTCTTCGGGTCCTTCTTCCAGTCCTTCACCAGGTCGCCGATCGTCCGGTACGGCGAGTCCTTGGCGACCACGATCGCGCCGGCCTCCTCGATGAGCTTGGCGATCGGGGTGGTCTGGGTGAGCGTCGCCGCGGACTTGGAGGTGTAGGAGGCGCCGACCACGCCCAGGCCCATCAGCATCGCGAGCCTGCCGTTGCCCTTCTCGTTGATCATGCGCTGGAGGCCGACCGTGCCTCCCGCGCCGGGCAGGTTGAACACCTGGATGCCGGAGGTGATCCCGGTGTCCTCCATGACCTTGGCGGCCGTACGCGCGGTGGTGTCGTAGCCGCCGCCGGGAGTGTTGGGCACCATGATGCGCAGCCCGCCGAAGGGCTCGCTCGCCGCGCTCGCGCCGACGGCCGCGCCGTCCTGTTTCCGCGCGGTCGCCCCGCAGGCGCCGACCGCGACCATCGACAGCGCCGCCAGGACGCCGAGCAGAATGCCGATACGACTTCTCACAGTGGTCTCTTTCGCATGGAGAAACGCAGCGCCATGATTATGCGAATGCGCCCGACGTGCCGTCGTCCTTGTGTGACCAGCGGAGATTGTGTTCATTATGTTCATAAGGCGCCGCCGTCCGACCCTGGCCGGAGAGATGCTGATCCTGCAGCTGGCCATCGTGGTGGTGGTCCTGGTCGCCGTCGGCGCGATCTCCCTGGCGCAGTCGGCGGCCACGTTCGACCGGGTCGAAGGACGGCGGGTGACGGCCTTGGCCGAGCAACTGGCGTGGAACCCGCTGCTGCGCGCCCAGATCAACGGGCCGGCGCCGCGTGAGGTGCTCGCCCCGCTGCTGCACTCGACGCTGACGCAGTCGGGCGTCACCTCGGTGACCGTGGCCGACGTCCACGGCAGGATCGTCGGCTCGACCGACACCACCCTCCTGGGCGCCGCGCTGCCGCTGGGCGACCCGGGCGTGGCCCGGGGGCGCGGGTGGTCCGGCCACCTGGTCATCGACGGAACCCTGGAGGTCGCCGCCCAGGTGCCGGTCCTGGACGACGCCGCGGGCAGCCGCGGCCGCCACCTCGGCACGGTCTCGATCGGCGTGGCCGTCCCTACCGCCGCGGAACGGCTGGTCGGCGCCTCCTCCTACCTGCTGACCTACCTCGGCGTCGCCAGCCTGCTCGGCGGGCTCGGCTCGTGGCTGCTGGCGCGGCGGATCAAACGCCAGACCCTCGGCATGGAGCCCCGCGAGATCGCCGGCCTGGCCGAGCATCGCGAGGCCATGCTGCACGGCATCGCCGAGGGCGTCATCGCGCTCGACCAGCAGCGCAGGCTCACCATGGTCAACGACATGGGCAGGACGCTGCTGGACCTGCCCGAGGACTGCGTCGGGATGAGCCTGTCCGCCCTGGGCATCGAGGGCCGCCTGTACGACGTGCTGGCCGGCGTCGACGAGGCCCGCGACGAGATCGCCATCCACCGAGGGCGCGTGCTGGTGATGAACCGCATGACGATCCGCACGGACGGGCGCCGCCTCGGCACCGTGACCACCCTGCGCGACCGCACCGAGCTCGCCCAGCTCGAACGCGAACTCGGCTCCTTCCGCAGCTCCACCGAACTGCTGCGGGCGCAGGCGCACGAGTTCGCCAACCAGCTTCACGTCATTTCAGGGCTCATTCAGGTCAAGGAGTACGACGAGGTCGTCCGCTATATCCGGGCCATTCGCGAACACCGCGAATCACTCGATTTGAACCTCGGCAGCCGCATCGGCGACACCTCCGTCGCGGCGCTGCTGATGGCGAAATTCTCGCTCGCCGCCGAACGCCACGTCGAGCTGCGCCTGTCCGACCGCACCGCGCTGGACCGTCTCGACCCGCTGGACGCCGCGGACGTGGCCACCGTCGCCGGCAACCTCATCGACAACGCCATCGACGCCGCCTCCGGGACCGCCGGCGACGCCTGGATCGAGGTCGAGCTGCGCCAGGACACCTCCAGCGTGGAGATCGTCGTGCGCGACTCCGGCCCCGGCATCGCGCCCGAACTCGCCCGGGAGGTGTTCACCCGCGGCTTCACCACCAAGGCCGCGCAGGGTGGCGAACGCGGCATCGGCCTGGCGCTTACCCAGCTCGTCTGCCGCCGGCGCGGCGGCGAGGTCGCGGTCACCAACACCGCGGACGGCGCCATGTTCATCGCCCGCATGTCCGTCGGACGGCACGCCCGCGAGAGGATGGGAGTCTCCCGATGATCGACGTACTGGTCGTGGACGACGACTTCATGGTGGCGAGGGTCAACAGCGGCTTCGTCAACCAGGTCGACGGCTTCCGCGTGATCGGCACGGCCTCCACCGGCGAGCAGGCCCTCGAACGCATCACCGAGCTGCGCCCCGACCTGGTGCTGCTCGACCTCTACCTGCCGGATTTGTTCGGCTTGGAGGTCATCACCCGCATGCGCGCCGCCGGGCACGACTGCGACGTCATCGTGATCAGCGCCGCCCGCGAGCTCGACACCGTACGCCGCGCCGCGCGCCAAGGCGTCACCAACTACCTGCTCAAACCCTTCGACTTCGACGACCTGCGGATCCGGCTGGATCGCTACGCCGCCCAGCGCGCCGGCCTCGGCACCACGGTCATCACCAGCCAGGCCGACGTGGACCGGCTGCTGTCCGCGGGCGGCCCGCCCAGGTCCGCCGCGCTGCCCAAGGGCATGAGCATCGAGACGGCCGAGCTGGTCAAACGGGCGCTTCGCGAGGCCGGCGACACCCTGTCGGCGACCGAATGCGCCAACCGGGTCGGCATCTCCCGCGTCAGCGCCCGCCGTTACCTCGAACACCTCGCCGCCGTCGGGCACGTCGAGGTCTCCCTGCGCTACGGCGGCACCGGCCGTCCGGAACGTCGCTATCGGTGGCGCCGGGCGTAGGCCGGACGGCGATCGGGGGACGGGCGTCGCGGCCGGGCGCGGACGTGCGCGGGCGCTCGGCGCGTGCGTGAGACCCGGCTGCCCGTTGGTTCGCAATGCAATGCTTCGTTTCGGATAGTGAAGCGTGAGCGACTCCAGTGGCCCGTGTGGCGTGCCGCTTTCGCGTCCCCCTTGGGGTCTGTCGCCCGTTTGTCCGGATCTGGACAGCGGGCCGCAACGGGCGCGAAGAAGCGCCGACCAGGGGATGACCAGGGCGGATGCGCAGCCCGCGCTTCTTCCGGAGATGGCCGTTCGCTCCTTTTGCGGCATAGACACGACACATCGGTGTTACGTATCATGAACGGCCAGTTCATACTCCGCACTTTTGGAGCGCATGTTGCTTGCAGCCGAGGATGCCAAGCCCGTTCCCCCCGCCGTACTCAAGGTCCTGAACGGTGCCGTGGACCTGCACTGTCACTCGGGACCCAGCCCCTTCCCGCGACGGCTGAACCACGTCGAGGCCTCCTACGACGGGGCGCGCATCGGGATGCGCGCGATCCTCGTCAAGTCGCACCATCACAACACCGTCATGGACCTGCTCGCCATGAGCACCTGGCTCGCCGACGCGCCCACCCCGGTGTACGGGGGGATCGCGCTCAACAGCGAGATCGGCGGCATGAACCGTTCGGCGGTGGCGATGAGCCTGCGGATGGGCGGTCGGTGCGTGTGGGCGCCGACGACGTGCGCCCGTCAACACATCGATCACCACCACCACGGGGGCCAGTTCCCCGCCGCCGGCGTCGACCTGCTCGAATCGGAGGTGTCGGTCTTCGACGCGTCCGGGGCGGTGTCGGCGGACACCGAGGCGGTCGTGGACATCGTCGCCGAGACCGACACGCTGCTCACCGGCGGGCACCTGGACGTCGAGTCGATGAAGGCGCTGTTCGAGGTGGCCCAGCGCAAGGGCGTACGGCGCCTGCTCGTGCAGCACCCGGACTTCATCATCGGCGCGTCCGAGGAGGACATCGAGGAGCTGATGCGGTTCGGCGCCTACATCGAGCACGAGATCGCGATGTACCACCCCGAGGTGACCGCCATCGGCTGGCCCGTCGAGCAGCTCGTGAACTGGATCGACCGCGTCGGCCCCGAGCGGACCGTCATCTCCTCCGACCTCGGGCAGCAGGGCAACCCGCTGCCCGTCGACGGCTACATCTACCTCATCGGGGCGCTGCTCGACCACGGCGTGCCGGAGAAGGACATCCGCCGGATGATCGCCGCCAATCCCGCGTTCCTGCTCGGGCTGGAGGAGGCGCCGGAATGATCGCCGCCGACCGTGTGATCATCAGCGTGGCGGTGACCGGATCGGTGCACGTGCCGTCGCAGAGCGACCACCTGCCGATCACGCCGGAGCAGATCGTCGCGGAGTCCCTCGCCGCGGCCGAGGCGGGGGCGGCGATCATCCACCTGCACGCCCGGCACGCCGAGGACGGGCGGCCCGCGTTCGAGCCGAGCGTCTTCGAGAAGATCATCCCGCCGATCGCCGAGGGATGCGACGCGGTCATCAACATCTCGACCGGTGGGGCGTCGTCGATGACGATCGAGGAGCGGCTCGCCGGGGCGACCCGGTTCAGCCCCGAGCTCGCCTCGCTCAACATGGGGTCGATGAACTTCGTGTCCTCCGGCATCGCGGACCGGATCACCCACTGGAAGTACCCGTGGGAGAAGCCGTACGTGGAGAACACCTACGGCCACCCCTTCATCAACACCTTCAAGCAGATCGAGTACGCGCTGCGGGAGCTGGGCGAGCGCGGCGGCACCCGGTTCGAGTACGAGTGCTACGACATCGGCCACCTCTACACCCTCGCCCACTTCGCCGACCGGGGGCTCGCCAAGCCGCCGTTCCTCATCCAGGGGGTCTTCGGCATCCTCGGCGGCATCGGCGCCGACCACGCCAACCTCACGCACATGGTCGCCATCGCCGACAAGCTCTTCGGCGACGACTACCACTTCTCCGCCTTCGCCGCCGGACGCCACCAGATGCGGTTCTGCACGCACAGCGCCTGGCTGGGCGGGCACGTACGCGTCGGCCTGGAGGACAACCTCTACATCGGCAAGGGCGAGAAGGCGACGAGCAACGCGCAGCAGGTGCGCAAGATCCGGGAGGTCCTCGCCGACCTGGGCAAACAGATCGCCACCCCCGCCGACGCCCGCCGGATGCTGGCCCTCAAGGGCGCGAAGAACATCACGCTGTAACGGCTAGGAGAGGCAACCCCCATGACGATGTACGCCAAGGACGACCTCCGGTCCCAGTTGGCGAGCACCCCGCCCCCGCAGGCCGCCGTTGACCCGTCCACCCCCATCCGGGCGGCCCAGTACCTGGAGTTCTCCGCGTTCGAGCCCGGCGAGGTCGGCCCGGCCGGGAGCCGGACCTGGCTGGCGCGCGGGCAGAACGCCGTGCTGGCGTGGATCGACGCCGTCGCCGGCGACCGGTTCGCCCGCGAGGGGCAGCCCGACGAGTACGCCGTCCTGCTGTATTCCGACAGCGCCTCCATCCGGGTCACCGCCGCGGGGGAGGAGCAGGAGGTGGGCGAGGAGGCGTTCGTCGTGGTGCCGCCGGGGGACAGCGTCGTCGAGGCGCTCACCGACGGCCCTGTCATTCGCGTGTTCTCCACGCTCGCGCGGGATCTGAGCGACGCGGCCCTCAACGCCGCCGCCTACGCCGAGCCGGACCCCCGCTGCGCCCCGCTCGTGCCGTGGCCGGACCCGGTGGACGGCTTCCGGCTGCGCGTCTACCGGCTCGCCGACACGCCGATCACCGAGGGACTGTTCGGCCGGATCTTCCGTACCACGAACCTGATGGTGAACTTCCTCGCCGAGGAGCCCGCGCCCCGCAACCCGCTCAAGCTCTCCCCGCACTCCCACGACGACTTCGAGCAGCTCTCCCTGGGGGTGAAGGGGGAGTTCGTCCACCACATGCAGTACCCCTGGGGGCCGGACTCGACGACGTGGCGGCCCGAGGAGCACGGCCGCGTCGGCACGCCGTCGCTCACCGTCATCCCGCCCCCGGCGATCCACACCACCCAGGGTGTGGGCCCGTACCAGCAGCTCATCGACATCTTCTCGCCGCCGCGCAAGGACTTCTCCGCCCGCCCCGGGTGGATCCGCAACGCGGACGACTACCCGGCGCCATGATCGCACCACCTGCCGCCGGGGCGATCGAGGCCGCGCGACAGGGACGGGCCGCCGATGGCGAGTGAAAGCCGTCCCGGATCGGATCCGGCAGCCCTCGCGCCGTACCGGGGCGAGCCCATCGCGTTCCGATAGCGGCCCGGCGCCCGCGCATCACCTCTTATTGATAAGCGAGAAGGAGACATCTTGTCCGATAACCAACGCGTGGCCCCCGGAGTCGGGCTGCTCGCCGGGAAGGTCGTGCTCGTGGTCGGTGGCAGCACCGGCATCGGGGCCGATGCCGTGCGGGTCTTCGCCGAGGAGGGCGCGTCCGTCATGGTCGCCGCGCGGTCGCGGGACACCCTCGCCGCGCTCACCGAGGAGCTCACCGCCGCCGGTCACGACGTCGCCTACACGGTCGGCGACGTCAGCGTCGGCGCGGACGTCGCGCGGTTCGTCGACGACACGCTCGCGCGGTGGGGCCGGCTCGACGGCGCGTTCAACAACGCGGGCATCAACCAGCTCGGCCGGCTCGACGAGGTCACCGAGGAGGACTTCGACCGCGTCATGGCGGTGAACGTCAAGGGCGTGTGGCTGTGCCTGCGCGAGGAGATCCGCGCCATGCGCGACAAGGGCGGGTCGATCGTCAACACCAGCAGCGTGGGCGGGTTCCGCGGCAACACCGGCCTCGGCGCGTACCAGGCGACCAAGCACGCGGTGATCGGCCTCACCCGTACGGCGGCGCACGACAACGGGCCGCTGGGCATCCGGGTCAACGTCATCGCCCCCGGCCCGACCGAGACGCCGATGTTCGTCAAGTGGCGGCGCGACGACCCGGCGGCCGTCGAGCGCCGGATCGCCGCCGTACCGCTGCGGAAGGCCGGCACGACGACCGAGGTGGCGAACGCGGCGGCGTGGCTGCTGAGCGACCGCGCGAGTCAGGTCAGCGGCGTGGTCCTGCCCGTCGACGGCGGGTACAGCGCCTAGCTCCGAAACGATCGCGACGAAACTTTCACGATGCGGAAGGCAGGCGCGACGACCGAGGCGGCGGGACGCCGCGGCGTGGCCGCCGGGCGATCGCGCCGTTCAGGTGGGCGTCGTCCGGGCGGCCGACGGCGGGCACGGCTCCCGGCCCTCTCTGAAATGTTCACGATCCGGACACAAGAATTGTGATATGAACAACGGCTTGCTTTACTGACCGCCTGAGCCGTACGAGCTGGAAGGGGACGAGGATGTCCTCGAACAAGATCAGATGGTCGAGTTGGCCCCTGCTGGTACCCGCGCTCGCCCTGCTGGCCGGGATCCTCCTGGTGCCGCTGGCCGGCACGTTGATCCGCAGCGTCTCGGACCCCGAGTGGACGCTGGCCAACTACGGCAACCTCTTCACCGACGGCGTGACCCTCACCGTGCTGTGGCGCACGGCGGTGACCGCCGCCACGGTGACGATCGCCACCCTGCTGATCGGGTACCCGTATGCGTACCTGATGACCCGGGTGGGCCCCCGCGCCCGCGGCCTCCTCCTGGTGATCGTGCTGATCCCCTTCTGGACGTCGGTGATGGCACGGAACTTCGCGTGGATCATCATCCTGCAGGACGGCGGGCCGGTGCAGAGCCTGTTCGCGTTCTTCGGGGCCGACGACGTCGTCTTCTACGGCACCACCGTCGGCGTGACGATCGCGATGACCCAGGTGATGCTGCCGTTCATGGTGCTGCCGCTGTTCAGCACCCTCGGCGCCATCGACCGCAGGCTGCTGCTCGCCGCGCGCGGGCTCGGCTCGTCGCCGACCGCCGCGTTCTGGAAGGTGTTCTGGCCGCTGTCCCGCGGCGGGGTGATGGCCGGAGTGATCCTGGTGTTCACGCTCAGCCTCGGGTTCTACGTGACCCCGGCGCTGCTCGGGTCGCCGCAGGAGTCGCTCGTCGCCCAGCTGCTCGCGCAGCGCACCACCCTGCTGCTCGACTTCGCCGCCGCGGGGGCGCTCGGCATGCTCGTGCTCGTCGTCACGCTCGTGCTGGTGGCGTGGGCGAACCGGCTGGGCGGCACGGTGTCCGCGATCGGCGTGGTCGCGGGCGGTGGAACTGGAGGGCGTCGATGACCGGCCCCAATTTGGCCGGCCCCGTGATGACTCGGGACCCGGCGACGACCGGCGTGCCGGCGGCGGGCCGCCGCCGATATAAGAAGGTCGATCCGATCCCGTGGTGGCTCAAGGCGTTCGGCGGGCTCGTCGTCGTCTTCTTCATCCTGCCGACGCTGTTCGTCGTCCCGATGAGCTTCAGCGACGCGGCGACGTTCGAGTTCCCGCCGCGCGGCTTCACCTGGCGGCTGTACGAGAACTTCTTCACCAACCCGATCTGGCTGGAATCCCTGGGCAACTCGTTCCTGGTCGCCACGCTCACGGCGGTGCTGGCCACGACGGTGGGAACGGCCGCCGCCGTGGGGCTGTCGCAGATGCGGGGGAGGGTGGCCGCGTTCGTCCGGACGCTGCTGATGGTGCCGATCGTCGCCCCGGCGATCGTCGTCGCGGTCGCGGTGTACATCGCCTTCCTCGGCTGGCAGCTCACCGGCACGGTGCTCGGGTACGTGCTGGCGCACACGGCGATCGCGGTGCCGTACGTGCTGGTGTCGGTCACCAGCGCGCTCGGCGGCTTCGACCAGCGGCTGCTGCGGGCCGCGGCCTCGCTGGGATCCTCGCCCGCGCGGGCGTTCGTCCGGGTGACGATGCCGCTGATCAGCCGGGGCATCCTGACCGGCGCGATCTTCGCCTTCATCGTCTCGTTCGACGAGGTGGTGCTGGCGCTGTTCCTGCGCTCGCCGTTGTTCCAGACCATGCCCGTGCAGATGTACAACAGCGTGACCGTCGAGATCGACCCGACGATCTCGGCGGCGTCGAGCCTGATGGTCGTGGCCGTGACCATCATCTTCCTGCTGCCCCAGCTGCTTCGCGGCAGGGGTCGCCGCCGATAGGAGAACCATGACGACGACACCTGAGACGGCGGCGCGTACCGCCGGATCGTCGGCCAGGAGCGGCACCGAGATCCGCCTGGACCATGTCACCAAGGACTTCGGGCTCGCGCACCCCGCGGTGGACGACATCTCGCTCACCATCCAGCCCGGCGAGTTCATGACGCTCCTCGGGCCGAGCGGCTCGGGGAAGACGACCACCCTGAACCTCATCGCCGGGTTCGAGACGCTCACCGTCGGCACGATCTCGCTCAACGGGACCGACGTGAGCGACGTGCCGCCGCACCGGCGCAACCTCGGCATGCTGTTCCAGAACTACGCGCTGTTCCCGCACCTGACGGTGGCGCAGAACGTCGCCTATCCGCTGCGCGAGCGCAAGATGCCCAAGCAGGAGATCGCCCGCAAGGTCGCCGAGGTGCTGGAGCTCGTGCAGCTCACCGGGCGCGACGACCACCATCCGTCGCAGCTGTCGGGCGGGCAGCAGCAGCGGGTGGCGCTGGCGCGGGCGATCGTCTTCGAGCCCAGGGCGCTGCTGCTGGACGAGCCGCTCGGCGCGCTCGACCGCAACCTGCGCTCGGCGCTGCAGGCGGAGATCCGCCGCATCCACCGCGAGGTCGGGTCCACGTTCGTCTTCGTGACGCACGACCAGGAGGAGGCGATGAACCTCTCCGACCGCATCGCGCTGTTCAACAACGGGCGCATCGAGCAGGTCGGCACGCCGCAGCAGTTGTACGCCTCGCCCGAGACCCTCTTCACGGCGAGGTTCCTCGGCGACTCCAACGTCTTCGAGCTCGGGCAGGGCGCCCCCGGCGGGAGCGTCGTCTGGGACGGCGAGACCTGGGGCATCGACCCCGCCACCGTCTCCCCGCATCCCGGCGTGCGCGCGAACAGCGCGATCGTCGTACGGCCCGAGGACGTCGAGGTCGCCGCCGGGCGCGACGAGGTGCCGTCCGGGGCCAACGCGGTGCGGGCCACCGTGCGCGACGTGGAGTACATGGGCTCGTACCGGACGCTGCTGCTCTCCATGGGCGAGCGGGGGCTGCCGGGCCGTACCCGGGTCAGCCCGCTGCGCGGCGACTACGCCATCGGCGACCGGATCGTGGTGTGGTGGCGGCCGGCGTCGCAGCGGATCGTCGCGGCCTGACCTGCGCGCCTGCCGTCGGCCCGGCCGCCTGAGGCGCTCGGAAACGCGCCGCCGCCCTGCCGCGGCGCGTTCCTTCCGCATGTCTTCAGACCCCCTGTAAACCCGCATTGTGAACTCGCATTACGGTTTATGCACAAACATGAACGATCATGGTGCGGACTCTGTACCTCTCGGGATATGACCGGGTACTTTGTTCGCATCTCGGGGGCCATGAATCGCATTGTGAACAATTTTGGCGACAGAATCCTCATGAGAGGTAAGATCATGGTTTCTCGATCAAGAACCGCCCTCGCGGGCGCCGGTTTCACCGCGGCCGTCCTCCTGCTCGCCGCCTGCGGCGGCGGTGGCGGCGCGGCGGGCACGGACGCGTCCGGCGGGCCGGTGCGGCTCACCTACGTCTCCTACGGCGGGTCGGGCCAGGACGCCCAGATCAAGGCGTTCCAGGAGCCCTACACCGCGGCGCACCCCAACGTCACCTTCGTCAACTCCTCGCCGGCCGACGTCGCCCAGGTGAAGGCGCAGGTGACCTCCGGCGTCGTCCAATGGGACGTCGTCTCGGTGGCGCCCGCCGCGGCCAAGCAGCACTGCGGCACCCTGTTCGAGAAGCTGGATCTGAGCGGCCTGAACGAGCAGGACTACATCCCCAACACGCTCGGCGAGTGCTACATCGGCAACTTCGCCAACGCCAGCCCGTTCGCCTACAACGCCGACAAGTGGCCGGACCCGGCGACCGCGCCGAAGACGATCGCCGACTTCTTCGACACGGCGAAGTTCCCCGGCAAGCGCGGCGTCATCACCAACCTGCAGAACGGCATCCTGGAGTACCCGCTGCTCGCCGAGGGCGTCGATCCCGAGAAGCTGTACCCGCTGGACGTCGACCGCTCGCTGGCCAAGTGGGCCACCATCCGCAAGGACACCCTCTTCGCGCCGAACGTCGGCGCGCTGCAGCAGGCGGCCAGCTCCGGACAGGTCGACATGTTCCTGCTGTCGGACTCCCGGCTGATCGCGCTGCTGAACGAGAAGAAGAACATCAAGATCGTGTGGGACAAGACCGTGGTGTCGGTCAACGGGCTCGCGGTGCCGCGCGGCTCCAAGAACAAGGCGACCGCGAACGACTTCCTGCGATCGGTGGTGCAGCCCGACCCCGTCGCGACGATCACCGAGATGCTGGGCACGGTGCCGGTCAACCGCAACGCCAAGCCGAACCTGACCGAGAACGGCAAGGCCGTGGAGGTCTACGGGCCGGTCAACACGGGCACGACCGTGGTCCAGGACATCGACTGGTACGCCCAGAACTGGGATGCGATCACCACCAAGCTCAACAACTGGCTGGTGAGCTGAGAGTTGTCTCACATGCTCGCCTCCCGTTTCGACCCGGGTTCTCCATGTGAACTAGAGTTCAGCCATGGCGAACATTGACGGGAGCGGCGAGGCCTCCGGCTCCGACATCCAGGCGGTCCAGCGGGTCGGGCAGATCTGCGCGCTCTTCGGCCCGCACACGACCGAGCTGACGGCGGCGGACGTCGCCGAGCGCCTGGGTCTGAACCGGACGACGGCGTACCGGTACTGCGCCTCGCTCGTCACCGCGGGCATTCTCGAACGTGGGCACCGCCGGGGCACCTTCGTCCTGGGCGGCCTGATGGTGCAACTGGGGATCTACGCCCTGGGGCGGCGGCGCGTCGTGGAGATCGCGCCGCCGTACCTGGCGGAGCTCACCGCCACCGTCCGCATGACCTCGGTGCTCGGCGTGTGGGGCGCGCGGGGACCGGTCGTGGCCCTCGTCAACGAGGACCTCAGCCGGACCCTCGTCGTGACGGTGCACGCCGGCACGCAACTCGACCACAACTCCTCGCAACTGCGGGTCTTCCTCGCCAACAAGGACCAGCAGGCGTTCGAACGCGCCACCGAGGGCATGTCGGCGGCCCGGCGGGCGGAGCTGGAGGCGGGGGTCTACATGGCCCGCCGCAACGGCTACAGCATCACCAGCCACCCCGACGGGCTCTTCGCTGCGGCGGCCCCCGTGTACGACGAGTACGGCATCTGCGCCACCGTGGCGGTGCTCGGAGCCGACCAGATGGCCGATCTCTCGCCCGGGTCGCCGGCCCTCACCAAGCTCCTCAGCACCGCCGCCGCGCTCAGCGAGGAGCTGGGCGGCCAAGAGAGGAAACGTATTGCCGAACTATGACGAGCTCGCCGAGGCCGACGTCCCGGGGTCCAGCTGGGACGTCTTCGGACGCGACGACGAGCTGGGCACGGTCAACCTCCTGACCCCCGAGCGCGTGGCCGCGGCGGCCCGCCTGGTCCGCACGGGGCGGCGGTTCAACCTCGACTACCCGATCAACGCCTTCGAGCCGTATCCGACCGGGACCAGGCGGCGGACCGAGCACCACGTGTTCGCCAACAACGAGTTCCACCGCGACGACTGGCTCGACTCCTTCTACCTGCAGTCCACCTCGCAGCTCGACTCGCTGCGGCACATCGGGCATCCCAAGCACGGCTTCTACGGCGGGCTGCCCGCCGACCAGAACAACGAGACCTCCACGGCGCTCGGCATCCACGCCTGGGCGCAGGCGGGGATCGCCGGGCGGGGCGTCCTGCTCGACGTGCCGCGATTCTTCGAGCGGGAGGGCCTGCCGTACGACTGCGAGCAGACGATCGCGCTCGACGAGGTGACCCTCGACGCGATCGCGCGCTCGCAGGGCGTCACCTGGCGCGGCGGCGACATGCTGCTGCTGCGTACCGGCTGGGCGGAGAACTACGTCGCCAAGTCGCACGTCGAGCGCGTCGAGTTCAACCGGCGCAACAAATCGCCGGGGCTCGCCCAGCGGGAGTCGGTGCTGCGCTGGCTGTGGGACCACGAGATCGCGCTCGTCGCGGGCGACAACCCGGCGGTCGAGGCCGACCCGGTGATCGAGTCCGACTTCCGGTCCGGGGACGACCGGCCCCCGGAGCGGGGCGTGGACCACAGCGGGATGCTGCACCGCCCGCTCATCGCGCTGCTCGGCATGGCGATGGGCGAGCTGTGGAAGCTCGACGACCTCGCCGCCGACTGCGCGGCCGACGGGGTGTACGAGTTCTTCTTAACGTGCAAGCCGCTCAACCTGATCGGCGGCGTGGGCTCGCCGCCGAACGCGCTCGCCATCAAATAGCGGGCCTCCAACTAGCGGGCCTCGGGCGGAGAGGGCGGCGCCGCACATCGGCCGCCCATTAACCCCCCTCCCCGCGGTCCTCCCTTCGCCTCGTATCGGCCCTCCTCATCCGCCCCTCGACCATCGGCCCTCACGATCGGCCCCTCAACCACCGGCCCCTCACCACCGGCCCCTCACCATCGGCCCCCCATCATCGGCCCCCCATCATCGGCCCCCCACCATCGGCATCGCACCGGCAGGAGAAACATGAAAGACCTCATGGCCGGGACACTCCGGCTCCCGGCGCGCGTGCACTTCGGCTACGGGTCGCGCGCACAACTGAGCGAGGTGCTGCGCCTCAACGGCCGCCGGGTGCTCGCCGTCGTCGATCCGTTCCTGATCGACACCCCGATCTTCGCCGAGATGCTCGCGGCGCCGGCCGCCGACGGGTTCGACGTCGCCGTGTACAGCGACATCAGGCCCGAACTCCCGACCGAGTCGCTGGACGACGCGGCGGCGTTCGCCCGCGAGCACGCGCCCGACGTGATCCTCGCCGTCGGCGGCGGAAGCGCCCTGGACGCCGCCAAGCTCGTCGGGCTGCTCGTCACGCACGGCGGACCGCTCAGCCGGTACTACGGGGAGAACCTGGTGCCGGGACCGGTGCTGCCCCTCGTCGCCGTCCCCACGACCGCCGGAACCGGGTCGGAGGTGACGCCGGTCGCGGTGGTGTCCGACCCGGAACGCGAGACGAAGGTCGGCGTCTCCAGCCCGTACCTGATTCCCGTCGCCGCGATCGTGGACCCGGAGCTCACCCTCGGCGCGCCCCGCAGCGTGACCGCGTTCGCGGGCATCGACGCCCTCGTGCACGCGGTCGAGTCGTTCACCGCCGCCCGGTTCGAAGGGACGTGGGACGGCGGCCTTCCCGTCTTCACCGGCAGGAACGCGTTCACCGACATGATCGCGCTGCGCGCGGTGGAGCGCCTCGCGCCCGCGCTGCCGGTGGCGGTCGGCGAACCGGGCAACCGGCGGGCGCGCGAGGACGTCGCCTTCGGCAGCCTGCTCGGCGGCATCTGCTTCGGGGCGACCGGCACGCACCTGTCGCACGCCCTGCAGTACCCGATCGGCGCGTTCACCAAGACGCCGCACGGGCTCGGCACCGGGCTGCTGCTGCCGTACGTGCTGCAGGCCTGCCTGCGCGAGCCCGAGGCCGTCGAGCGCATCGCCGCGGTCGGCGTCGCGCTCGGATCCACGGCGGCCACCGACGACGGCAGGGCCGGGGACGCCATCACCTCGATCGCCGCGCTCAACGACGCGATCGGGGTGCCGCCGTCGCTGCGGGAGATCGGGATCATCCGGGAGCAGTTGCCGCAGCTCGCCGAGCTGGCGTCGCGCTCCACCCGCCTGATCGCGATCGCGCCCATCCCGGCGCCGCCGGAGACGCTGCTGGAGATCCTCGAACACGCCTACACCGGCGACCTCACGGAACGGAGCGAACCATGACTCACCTCGCCGACCCCTTCGTCGCCGACCTCTTCGTCGCCGACCTCTTCGTCGCCGACCTCTTCATCGACGGCGTGTGGCGCCCGGGCGGTGGCGGCGAGCGCTTCGACGTCATCGACCCCTCCGACCTGTCGGTGATCGCCCGCTTCGCCGCCGCCACCGAGGACGACTGCATGGCCGCCGTCGACGCCGCCGCTGGCGCGCAGGATGCCTGGGCGGCCACCGCGCCCCGCGAGCGCGGCGAGCTGCTCCGCGCCGCGTACGAGATCCTCACCGCGGAGGTCGAGCGGTTCGCGGAGATCATCGTGCGGGAGAACGGGAAGTCCTGGTCCGACGCGATCGGGGAGGCGAACTACGCCAAGGAGTTCTTCCGCTGGTTCTCCGAGGAGGCCGTGCGCATCCCGGGGGAGTATCGCCTGTCACCGGCCGGGGACAAGCGCATCGTCGTCGACCGGCAGCCGATCGGCGTCTCCCTGCTGATCACGCCGTGGAACTTCCCGGCCGCGATGGCGACCCGCAAGCTCGCCCCCGCGCTGGCCGCCGGATGCACGACGATACTCAAGCCGGCCCGGGAGACCCCGCTGACGGCCGCGTACATGGTCGAGGTGCTGCGCCGCGTCGGCGTCCCCGCCGGCGTCGTGAACCTGGTGACGCCGGTCCCCACCGGCCCTCTCGTCGCCAAGATGATCAACCGGCCGGAGGTGCGCAAGCTCTCGTTCACCGGATCGACCGAGGTCGGCCGCGACCTGCTGCACGCCTGCGCCGACACCGTGGTGAGCACCTCGATGGAACTCGGCGGAAACGCCCCGCTCATCGTGCTCCCCGGCGCCGACATGGACGAGACCATCGAGGGCACCCTCATCGCCAAGATACGCAACGGCGGCGCGGCCTGCACCGCCGCCAACCGCGTCTACGTCCACAGCTCCCGCCACGACGAGTTCGTCGAGCGGATGACCGCGGCGCTGTCCGCCCTGTCGGTCGGCCCCGGCCTCGACCGCAGCCGTCAGGTCGGGGCCCTCGTCTCGGTCGCCGAGCGGGACAAGATCGCCGATCTCGTGGACGGCGCGGTCGCCGACGGCGCGACGCTCGTCTGCGGCGGCAAATCCTCCGAACTCGGCGCGTTCTACGACGTCACGCTCCTGACCGGCGTACGGCACGGCACCCGCATCAACACGACCGAGATCTTCGGCCCGGTCGTCGCGGTCGTGCGGTACGACGACGTCGACGAGGCCGTGCGCATGGCCAACGACACCGAATACGGCCTGATGGCCTACGTGTTCGGCGAGGAACGCGAGGCCATGGCCGTCGCCCGCCGCCTGGAGGCGGGCATGGTCGCGATCAACCGCGGGGTCGTGAGCGACCCGGCGGCCCCGTTCGGCGGCGTGAAGCAGAGCGGCCTCGGCCGGGAGGGCAGCTCGGAGGGCATCCTCGAATTCCTGGAGGAGAAGTACATCGCCCTGAACCCCCTCCCGTAGTCCGCACGCGCCGCCGGGACGCGCGTGACCGCCCGGCCCCTCGCCGTGACGCCGGTCCCGTGCCCGGTGCCGGCGCGAGCCGATCTAGCATGGTGACGGGGCCGGGCCTCCCGGCCGGGGGTGAAACCGCCGCCGTGGGAGGGGAATCGCGGGTCGCCGGGACCGCGGACGGTGCGGGCCCAGAAGTGGGAGGTCATCGTGCCGGATTCGCCACCGGCCGCGCCGTTGTCGCCCGGGGAACTGCGCGGGTGGGCCAAGGCGCGCAGCCGCGAGCGCCGCATCAGCGTGTACGAGGCCGAGAACCAGATCGCGCGCGAGTACGGCCACTGCTGCTCGTCGTCGATGCTTCAGCACATCCGGCACCACGAGGCGGCCGGGTTCGAGCGGGCGCTGCTGTTCGCCGACGCCGAGGCGCTGGAGCGGGAGTTGCGTGCCGATCCGGGGGCGGCGACCAGGCCGTTCCAGGGGCTTCCACCGTTGTTGGCGCTGCTGCGGCGGTCGGTGGGCTGCCGATTCCACGCCGACGACGACGTGCGCCGGTGCGCGCGGCTGCTGCTGGACGCGGGGGCCGACCCCGGCAGCCGGAGCGGGAGCATGAGCGCGCTTGAGCAGGCCGTGCATCGGGTCGATCCCCTGCTCGTGCGGATGCTCGTCGAGCGCGGGGCCGTCGTGGATGAGGACGTCTTCCACCTGGCGTGCGACAACTGCGGCGACGGGTGGACGGACGGCCCGGAGGCGGCGATCGCCGACCTCCTCTGGACGTACTTCAAACCGTCCCGATGACGGCGACGGCCCGGCCGATCGGGTCGGCCGGGCCGTACGGGGGAAGGTCGTCAGTTCGCGTCGGCGCGGGCGGTGGCGGCGGGAGCCGTACCGGCGTCGTCGTCGGCGGCGGGGGCGAGGTCGAGCGTGTCGCGCAGGCGGACGCGCGGCAGGAACAGGGCGGCGATGAGGCCGAGCAGGGCGATGCCGATCGAGACCAGGAAGATGTGGCCGGTCGCGTCGCCGTAGGCCGCGCGGACGATGAGCTTGATGGGCTCGGGCAGGGCCTCCAGGTTGAGGCTGCTGCGGCCGGACGAGGCGGACGGCTTGATGCCCATCTTGGCGAGGCCCTCGGCGATGCCGGTCGCGACGCGGTTGGCGAGGATCGCGCCGAGGACCGAGACGCCGATGGTGCCGCCGAGCGAGCGGAAGAACGTCAGCGCGCCGCTCGCCGCGCCCAGTTCGTGCAGCGGCACGGTGTTCTGCAAAACGAGCATGAGGTTCTGCATGGACATGCCGACGCCGATGCCGACCGCGGCCATGGCGAGCATGACGAACCACAGCGGGGTCTCGTGGTCGAGGGTGGAGAGCCCGGCGAAGCCCAGGGTGAGCACGACGAGGCCGGTGATGATGTACGGCTTCACCACGCCGCTCTTGGAGATCATGCGCCCGGAGATCGTCGAGGAGAACAGCACGCCCGCCATCATCGGGATGGTGAGCAGGCCCGCCTCGGTGGGGGTGTAGCCGCGGCCGATCTGGAAGTACTGGCCGAGGAACACGGCGCCGCCGAACATGGCCATGCCGACCGCGAGGCTGGCGAGGATGGACAGGGCGGGGGTGCGGCGGACGATGATGCGCAGCGGGACGATCGGCGCGGGGACCCGCGACTCGACCCAGACGGCGAGGGCGAGCAGCACGAGGGAGCCGCCGACCATGGCGCCGGTCTGCCAGGAGATCCAGTCGAAGTCGTTGTCGACGAAGGTGACCCAGATCAGCAGCAGGCTCACGCCGGCCGCGATCAGGGTGGCGCCCAGGTAGTCGATCTTCACGTCGGTACGCCGGACGTCGGCGATGTGCAGGGTCTTGCTCAGCAGCAGGAAGGCGGCGATGCAGAACGGCACGGCGATGAAGAAGCACCAGCGCCAGCCCAGCCAGGAGGTGTCGGCGATCAGGCCGCCGAGCAGCGGGCCGGCCACGGTGGCGACGGCCATCACGGCGCCGAGGTAACCGTTGTAGCGTCCGCGTTCCTTCGGGCTGATCATCGCGGCGATGACCACCTGCACCAGCACCTGCAGGGCCCCCATGCCGAGCCCCTGGATCACGCGGAAGCCGATGAGCTGCCCGGTGCTCTGGGCGAGGCCGCAGGCGAGCGACCCCAGCATGAAGAACACGACGGCGATCTGGATCAGCAGCTTCTTGCTGAACAGGTCGGCCAGCTTGCCCCAGATCGGGGTGGTGGCCGTGGAGGCGAGCAGTGAGGCGGTGACCACCCAGGTGTACTGGGCCTGCGTGCCGTTCAGCGACCCGACGATCTGCGGCAGCGCGACCGACACGATGGTCGCGCTGATCATCGCCACGAAGAGGACGAGGAGCAGACCGCTTAGGGCTTCGAGTGTCTCCCGGCGCGACATCGGCTCCGGAGGTGCGGCCGTAGCCGTGGGTGCGCTCACGTGTAAGGCCTTTCCTTGGTGTTGGAGGTACGTGGACCAGAATATATGCTCAATGGGAAAAGTTGCGCACCGGGCATGCTTTAACTCTGGATAGACTGGCTCGATCATGAACACCACGCTGGGCCTGCGGGAACGCAAGAAGGCCGAGACACGGCAGGCCGTGCACGAGGCCGCGCTACGCCTGACCGTCGAGCTCGGGCTCGACACCGTCACCGTCGAGGCCATCGCCGACGCGGCCAACATCTCCCGGCGTACCTTCTCCAACTACTTCGCCGGCAAGGAGGACGCCGTCCTGTACGGCGAGGAGCGGCGTTACCACCTCCTCATCGAGCGGGTCCGCGCCCAGCCCCCGGAGCTGCCGCCGTGGGAGGCGCTGTGCGCCGCCGTCGACGAGCTGTGGCTGGAGATGGGCGAGCCGGACCGCGAGTGGGCCCTGCGCACCCGCCTCGCCAAACGCCACCCGTCGCTGCTCGCGCGCCAGCTCGCCAATCAGTCCGCGCTGGAGCGCGAACTCGCCGACGCCGTCGCCGAACGCTGCGGTCGCGGGGAGGCCGCCTGCGTCCAGCCTCGGGTGCTGGCGGCGGCGTTCATCGTCGCCCTGCGCCTGTCCATGCACATCTGGATCGAGGAGCAGGAGCGCCGCACTCTGCGTGAGGTCATGGCCGACCTCTTCGAGCAGATGGCGCGGCCCTTCACCGCCTGACTCCGCGCCCCGGATCCGGCCGGTCCGGGGACACCCGTCAGCGCCCGACCCGTCAGCGCCTCACCCGTCAGCGCCTATCCCGTCAGCGACCGCGACGGCGATCCTTCCTGTTTGACGCCCGCCGGTTCCCGTTGCCGTTCCCGCCGCCGTTTCCGTTGCCGTTTCTATTGCCGTTTCCGGCGCCGTTCACCATCGCCCCGGCCTGGGCCGTCGCCACCGCGGCATGGCCGTTCAACTCGCGCATCTCCCGGAGCTCGGCGCGTAGTTCGGCGATCTGGGTGAGGATCGCGTCGTCCACGGCCTCCTCCGCCTTGTGCTCCTCCTCCATCGCGTTGACCACCACCGCGATGAACAGGTTGAGCACCACGAAAGTGCAGATCAGGACGAAGACGATGAAGAACACCCACGCCATGGGGTGCTGGGCCATGACCTCGCGGGCGATGTCGCTCCAGGCGTCGCCGGTCATCATCTGGAACAGGGTGAACAGCGACGTCGGCAGGTCGCCGAAGAACTCCGGCGAGGTGGCGCCGAACAGCTTGGCGGCCATCACCGCCGCGACGTACAGCACCAGGGCGAGCAGCAGCGCGATCGAGGCCATGCCGGGGATCGCGCTCAGCAGCGCGGCGACCACCCGCCGCAGGCTCGGCACCGCCGAGATCAGGCGCAGCGCCCGCAGGATGCGCAGCGCCCGCAGCACCGACACCTCGCCGGCCGCCGGTATGAACGAGATCGACACGATGGCCGCGTCGAACAGGTTCCACGGATCGGTGAAGAAGCGCAGCCGGTAGACGTACAGCTTGGCGAGCATCTCGACCACGAAGACGTACAGCGCGATCTGATCGAGCACGTGCAGGTACCAGCCGTAGCGATCGACCATCGTGGCCGAGGTCTCCACCCCGAGCGTCGCCGCGTTGAACAGGATCACGCCGATGATCAACCGCTGGAACCAGCGTGCCTCCACCACCTGCCGAACCCGCTCGCGCACCGGCACTTGCCCCCCGAACCCTCCGTACCGCGATCAATGCGGAAGATCTTAACGAACAGCTCCTTATCGCCTTGCCTGTGGGAGCGGAAGCGCCGCGCCGTCTGGGAATGTCCTGGGAGCGTTCGTCGGCACGTCCCGGGCGGGGGACCTGTGACCTGCCGCGCGCCCGGCACCCGGGCGCGACCCCTCACAGAAAACTCCCAGAACCTCCCCGATCACGTTCAGCCCGCCTCGGCACGCTGGCCGCGAAGCCACTTGAACCGAGAACGGGAGACATATCAATGATCGTCGTCGGGGCCCGCGCGGAGGGCCGATGATCCAGGTGCGCGGGCTGACCAAACGCTACGGGCCGGTGCCGGCCGTGGACGATCTCACCTTCGACGTACGGCCCGGCGTCGTCACCGGCTTCCTCGGCCCCAACGGGTCGGGCAAGTCCACCACCTTGCGGGTGATCCTCGGGCTCGACGCGCCGACGGCCGGGACCGCGACCATCCGGGGCCGCTCCTACACCGGCCTGCCCGTGCCGATGCGCGAGGTCGGCGCCCTGCTCGACGCCGGTGCGGTGCATCCGCGCCGCAGAGCCCGCGACCACCTGCTGTTCCTCGCCCGCAGCAACGGCCTGCCGGCGTCCCGCGTCGACGAGGTCCTGGACATGACCGGCCTGGAGCGCGCCGCGAGGCGACGGGCGGGCGTGTTCTCGCTCGGCATGCGCCAGCGGCTGGGCATCGCTGCCGCCCTGCTCGGCGACCCCGAGGTGCTCATCCTCGACGAGCCGGTCAACGGGCTCGACCCCGAGGGCATCCGCTGGATCCGGGCGCTGCTGCGCGGCCTCGCGGCCGAGGGCCGTACCGTGCTGCTCTCCAGCCACCTGATGAGCGAGATGGCCCTCACCGCCGACCACCTGGTGATCATCGGCCGCGGCCGGCTCATCGCCGACGACGGCCTGGACGCCTTCACCGACGCCGGCGGCTCGGTCCTGGTCCGCACCCCCGCCGCGCCCCGGCTGCGGTCCCTGCTCACCGGCGCCGGCGCCACGGTACGACCCGGCCCCGACGGGGCGCTGACCGTGCGCGGCCTGGACGCCTCCCGGATCGGCGACCTCGCGGCCGCCGAGGGCGTGCCGCTGCACGAGCTCACCCCCCAGCGGGTCTCCCTGGAGGACGCCTACATGGCGCTGACCCAGCAGGCCGTGGAGTACCGGGCCACGTCCGAGCCGCCGCGTCAGCCGGACCGCGAGCGGGCCGAGGCCGGAGCCGTGCGATGAGGCGGATCAGGACCGCCGCGCGGGAGCGGGCGGGCGTCGGCGCGCGAAACGGAGGACGCACGAACATGACGGCGGACGTGGCGGCGGACATGACGGCGGACATGACGGCGGACATGGCGGCGGACATGGCGGCGGACATGGCGGCGGACATGGCGGCGGACATGGCGGCGGACATGGCGATGGACATGGCGGCGAACACGGCACGGCATGCCGGAACAAGGGGTGCGGAATGAGCCAGACGATGCACGACAGGACAACCGCAGTCGGCGTGGCCGCGGGCCGGGCGGGCTTCGCCGAGGCGGTGCGCGCCGAATGGGTGAAGTTCCGCACCGTCCGCGGCACCGTGATCGCCACGCTGGTCACCATCACCGTCGGGGTCCTGTTCGGCTTCCTGCTCGGATCCAACACCGTGCGGAGCTACCTCGAGTCCACGCCGGCCGAACGGGCCGATTTCGACCCCATGATGGCGACCCTCCGGCCCTTCATCATGGCGATGATCGCCGTCGCCGTCATCGGGGTGCTCGCCGTCACCTCCGAGTACGCCTCCGGCACGATCCGGGTGAGCGCGGTCGCGGTCCCGTCGCGGCCTCGGCTGTTCGCCGCCAAGACGGCGGTGGTCGGCGCCGTGGTCCTCGCCGCCGGGCAGGTCACCACCTTCCTGGCATTCTTCGTGTCCCAGAGCGCACTGGCCAGGGCGAACCTCCCGTCCCTCACCCTCGCCGGACCAGGGGTCATGCGCGCGGTCGCCGGCGGCGGCCTCTGCCTGACGCTGATGGCCCTGTTCGGCGTCGCGATCGGCTTCCTGGTGCGCTTCACCTCGGGGGCGGTCGCCATCACCACGGTGGTGACGATCCTGCCCGCGCTGGCGGACGCGCTCTTCCCGGAATGGCTGCGGGACCTCGTCGTGAAGTACTGGCCGTCGAGCGCGGGCCTCCGCATGGCCGCACTCCGTCCCAACCCGGACCTGCTGACTCCGGGGGCCGGGTTCGCGTTGCTGAGCGGCTACGTCGCCGTGTTGCTCCTGATCGCCCTGACCGCGTTCCGCACCCGGGACGTGTGACCGGGCCATGCGCGGCGATCAGGATCCGCCCCGGCGTGCGGGCGGCGCGACCTCCGGTCACACGCGCACGCCTCGGCGTGGCGGCCCCACGTCCCGCGCGGCCGCCCCCTCCCGGTCGGCACATTCGACATGCGCGGCGACGTGCTGCTGGCGGCTCTGCTGGGGCCGATCGTGGGGGTCGTCGCCGGGGTCGTGGCCGGTTACGGCGGCTGTCCGCGGACGTGGCAGCGCTCCGGCGAACCTCGTCGAGGCGGGAAGGGAGGCCGCCGAATCGACCTATGCTCGGGAAGAACCGGTAGGTACGGCGTCTGGAAAAGGCGACGCCGATGACGAGTAGGCTCGGGGCGGTCCAACAATGATCACGTCGTCGTCCGGGGAAGAGCGGCTGCTCGTCGTCGACGACGAGCCCACCGTGCGGGAGCTGCTCTCGGCCACCCTGCGCTTCGCCGGTTTCACCGTGGCCTCGGCGGCCACCGGCGGCGAGGCCCTCGACGCGGCCCGCGCGCAGACGCTGGACCTGGTGCTGCTCGACGTGATGCTGCCGGACATGGACGGCTTCGAGGTGATCCGCCGCCTCCGCGACCTGACGCGACCCGCCGTACCCGTGTTGTTCCTCACCGCCCGCGACTCCCCGGAAGACAAGATCAACGGCCTGACGCTGGGCGGCGACGACTACGTCACCAAGCCCTTCAACCTGGAGGAGCTGATCGCCCGCATCCGCGCCATCCTGCGCCGCACCGGCTCACCCGGCGCGGACACCCTGGTCGTCGGAGACCTGGAGATCGACACCGAGGGCCACCAGGTCCTGTGCTCCGGCCACCCCGTACGGCTCTCGCCCACCGAGTTCCGCCTCCTGCACTACCTCGCGGTCAACGCCGGCCGCGTCGTCTCCAAGGCCCAAATCCTCGAACGGGTGTGGCAGTACGACTTCGCCGGCGACTCCAGCATCGTCGACACCTACGTCAGCTACCTGCGCCGCAAACTCGACACCACCGACCCCCGGCTCATCCACACCGTGCACGGCGTCGGCTACGTCCTGCGCGCTCCGCGTCGATGAGTCCGCACGACGAACCCGCGCACGATGGGCCCGCGCAGGATGAGTCCCCGAGGCCGGGTCGGCGCGACGAACTGGCGCAGGATGAGTCCCCGAGGCCGGGTCGGCGCGACGAACTGGCGCAGGATGAGTCCCCGAGGCCGGGTCCCCGCGACGAGCCCGCGCAGGATGAGTCTCTAAGGCTGAGTCCGCGCGACGACCCGACCGGCGAGGAGCCCCCGCCCGAAGGCGTCACGAGGAGACGCTTGATGGGACGGCGAGGCCCACGTCCCCGTCGCGGCCGTGCCCGTTCCAGGACCGGAAGACGGCCGCCGGAGTGGTCCGGCATGGGCGCACGCGACCGTCCCTCCACCCGATCCGCGGGGAGAAGACCAAGGATCCCGCGATGGGCGCGGTTCGCGAACCGGTCGCTGCGGGCGCGCCTGCTGCTGCTGACGATCGCGCTGCTGGCGGCGGGCCTGCTCATCGGCGGCGGGCTCGTGATCGGGACCCTGCAGACGCTCCTGCAGGACAGGGTGGACAAGCAGTTGCGCCCGATCGCGTCGATCGCGTCGCTCGTGCCGATCGACGTGTTCAGCGGGTACGCGTCGCGGGTGCCCCAGTTGAACCTGGAGGAGAACTTCGACCTCATCGCCGACATCTCGATCACCTACCTCGCGCCGGACGGCGCGGCCCTGCGAACGGCGCGGCTGCCCAGAGAATCGGACGCGCCCGGCCCCGAGCTGCCCCGCCTCGACGCCGCCGCCGTGGCCGCGCGGGCCGGGAAGCCCTTCGACGTGCCGGCGACGAGCGGGGGCGGCCGGTGGCGAGTGATCGCGCTGCCGCTCGCCCCGAGAAGCGGGACACCGGTCACCTCGCCCGCGGAAGGCGTCGTCGTCGCCGCCTCGCTCGACCGGCTGAACGCGACCGTGCTGCGCATGCGCGCGATCAGCGTGGGCACGGCGGCGGTGCTGCTCGCCCTGCTGGCCGTCGCCGGCTGGTTCGCCGTCCGGGCCGGGTTGCGCCCGCTGCGGCGGATCGAGGAGACCGCCGCGGCGATCGCGGCCGGGGACCTGTCCCGCCGCGTGCCCGAACTGGCGTCGCCCACCACCGAGGTGGGACGGCTCGCGCGGGCGCTGAACGTCATGCTCGGCCAGGTGGAACTGGCGGTCGCCGCCCGCGCCGAGTCCGAGGCCCGCATGCGGCGCTTCGTCGGCGACGTCAGCCACGAACTCCGCACACCGCTGTTCGGCATCAAGGGCTTCACCGAACTGCACCGAATGGGCGGCCTGACCGAACCCGGCGACGTCGAGCGCACCATGCGCCACATCGAGAGCGAGTCCACCAGGCTCGCCCGCCTGGTGGAGGACCTGCTGCTGCTGGCCCGCCTCGACGAGGGCGGCGACGCCCTGCCCATGGACCTGGCCCCGATGGACCTGCGCACCCTCGCCGCCGACGCCCGCCTCGACCTGCGGGCCCTCGACCCGTCCCGCCCCATCGAACTGGCCGGCCCGCACGGCGGCCCGCCGTCCTCCGCCCCCGTCCTCGGCGACGAGGCCCGCCTGCGCCAGGTGGTCACCAACCTCGTCGGCAACGCTGTCGCGCACACCCCACCCGGCACCCCCGTCCGCATCGGCGTCGGAACCGTCGGCGACCAGGCCGTCCTGGTCATCGAGGACGACGGCCCCGGCCTCACCCCCGACCAGGCGGCGCACGTCTTCGACCGCTTCTACCGCGTGGACGACTCCCGCAGCCGAGCCGATGCCGGCGGCGCCGGACTGGGCCTGTCCATCGCCCGCTCTCTGACGACCGCCCACGGCGGCCGCCTGGAACTGCGCACTGCCCCGGGCCGAGGCGCGGCCTTCTCCGTCGTCCTCCCCGTCGCCAGGTGACATGAGCGCAGGGCCCTGGTATCAAAACAACAGTATTCTCAGGGCTAAGGAATTCTGGGTAAACCTGCGCTAACTGGCGGCGTGGCCGGGGTGAGCAGATGTGCGACGCATTTCCTGGTGCGGGCAGCTCCCGTGTGGAGGACCCGTTGCCGCCCGGCTCCGCCGGGCACCTTTCCTCGGCGGGGTTTTCGCGCGGCTTACTGGGGCGGGCCGAACGGCTCTATGCGAGGGTCGGCGTAGGTGCCTTCGTCCTTGTCGGCCTTGTCGGTGGGGTTGACCTTGCGCGCCGCCTCGTCGGTGACGCGCAGGCCGTACAGGCTGCGGGCGGGGTCGATGAGTACGAGGCCGTAGCCGGTGTCGACGTCGTTCTCCGACAGGCCCAGCTTTTCGGTGGCGGTGGCGAGGGTGGCACCCTTCGGAAGCCGGACCGTCATCATTCGCATGCCTTCACGCTACCCGCGGCCGCCGCCGAAACCCAGGGACGAAGGTCATACTGTCCGTTCGGTTCGTTTTACGCGGCGGCGGAGTGCGGCCAGCGCGCCCGCCGGGTCGAGGATGCCGTAGCCGTAGTCGTAGTCGAAGCCCACGTCGCTGCGGTCGTCGGCGGTACGGCGCAGCAGCGTGCGCAGCTGGGCGGGGGAGAGCTTGGAGGCGGGCCAGCGGGTGCGGATCGCGGCGACGACGCCGGCGGCGACCGGGCAGGCGGCCGAGGTGCCGGAGTCGGGGGAGTCCTCGCCGAAGGCCTTGGAGCCGGAGAAGTGGGTGTAGGTGCACAGGTCGGGCTTGCGGTCGCTGAGGCGGCCGGGCCCCTGGGAGGAGTAGCCGACCCGCTTGCCTTCGGTGTCGACGCCGCCGATGGACAGGACCCGCTCGTGGGAGTTCGCGCCGACGATCGGCCGGTCCGGGTAGGCGCACCTGCCGTCGCTGCATTCCCGGCCGCAGTTGCCCGCCGCGAACAGCACGTCGGCGCCCGCCTGCTCCAGGCTGCCGACGATCAGGTTGAACGGGTGCGCCGGGTTGTCGGAGTAGTTGCCGGGATGCCCGGCGGGGAAGTCCCAGCGGGGCGAGAACGAGCCCCAGCTGTTGCTCACCACCAGCGAGCGCGACTCCGCTGGCATCGCCTCCAGCACCGTGCGCAGGTGCGCGAACGCGGCCACCGCGTCCGACAGCAGGCCGTCCAGCGCCGAACCGCCCGGCCGCTGCGACTGCAGGACCGGGATGTCGAGCAGCGTCGCCCTCGGCGCGGCGATCAGGGCGTCGAACGCGCACATCGTGCCGTGGTCCACGAGGAACTCCCCGGGCGTCTCCTCGACGCCCTCGGGCACCCAGCTCCGCTGGCGGTCCAGCGTCACCTCGCGGCCCAGCACGGTCTTTAGGTGCTCGGTGTTGACGCCGGTGTCGGTGATCGCCAGGGCGACCCCCGACCCGTCGTACCCCTCCGCGAGCAGCTCGGCCGTGCCCAGCAGCTCGGCCACCCGCGTCCAGTCGCCGAGCGGCGGGTCGCCGCCGCAGGTGAGCACCGGGGAGATCACCGGGTCGGCGAACACTCCCGTCACGTTCCGGTGGGCCGAGGGCAGCAGGGCGGTGCGCGTGGTCAGCTCGTCGTCGCCGATCTCGCCGCGCACCAGCACGGTCGCGTCCTGCGGCGCCATCGAGAACACCACCCGCTGCAGCGACAGCGGATCGCCGTCGGCCGCCGCGGGCACCGGCCGGGGCACGGCGACGGGGGTGAAGGACTCGTCCAGCACGACCCCCGGCAGCCGGTCGGCCACGTCGGCCGCCGAGGCCGTCACACCGGGGTCGGCGACGGCGGCCACGACATCGGGGGAGGGGCGGAGCTGGATCATGACCCGCATTGGGACACCACCGTGGATCTAGGGGGCAGCGAACGACCCAAGATTCCTGCATGCCCGTGGCCCCCGTCCAGTGGGCCAAAACGGGCATGACCCCTGGTTGCAGGTAAAAGCCCGACAAAATTCCGGTTGTTTTTCGCTTACAGAAGAGCGCCTTGTCCCCAGGGTGGGACCGTTATCCACAGGGTGGCTCACCTGTTTCCTCCGGTCCAACCATTCCGAGTAGCGTCTGTTCGCATGATTGCTCAGGCAGACGCGGCCCGGCCGCTAGGAGACCCCGCCGACCCCGCCACCGCCCACTGGCTACCGGTACGGCCACGCCTGGTCGTCGCCAGCGCCTTCATGCTCTTCCTGGAGCTGGCGCTGATCCGGTGGACGGGATCCAACATCGTCCACCTGAGCTACTTCACCAACTTCGTGCTGCTCGGCTCGTTCCTCGGCATCGGCCTGGGCTTCCTGCGGGTGGGCCGCACCACGCGCCGGCCGTACTACTCGCCGCTGGTGCTCGCCGTGCTCGTGCTGATCGTGCTGCGCTTCCCGGTCACGGTGGACCGGGAGACCGACGGCGTGCTCTACTTCACCAGCCTGAGCACCACCGGGCCGCCCGCGTGGGTGATCCTGCCGATCGTGTTCGCGGCCGCCGCCGTCGTGCTGATGGGCCCGGCCGAGCTGGTCGGGCGCTGCTTCCCGCTGCTGCCCCGGCTCGACGCCTACCGGTACGACCTCATCGGCAGCCTGAGCGGCATCGCGCTGTTCACGCTGCTGTCGTTCCTGAGCGCGCCGCCGGTGGTGTGGGGCGTGCTCGCCGCGGTCGCGTACGGCGTGCTGCTGAGCTCCCGGCCGCTCGGCCGCGATCTCGCCCTGGTCGTCGTGCCGTCGCTGGTGGTCGTGGCCGCCCTGGCGGTCGAGACGCTCACGGCCGGCGCGCTGTGGTCCCCGTACTACAAGGTCACCTACCGCGAGGTCGAGCGGGGCGGCGTGCAGGCGCTGCGCATCGACGTCAACGGCATCCCGCACCAGGAGGCGGTTCCAGCGCAGGCGCGGCTGAAGATGGAGGCCCAGTACGGCCTGCCGTACGAGCGGGCGGTGGCGGCGGGCCGGCTCGACGACGTGCTGATCGTCGGCGCGGGCAGCGGCACCGACGTGGCGATCGCGCTGTCCAAGGGCGCCAAGCGGATCGACGCGGTGGAGATCGACCCCAAGCTGCGCGAGCTGGGCGCGGCCCGGCATCCGGACCGGCCCTACGACGACCCGCGGGTGACGACCACGATCACCGACGGGCGGGCGTTCCTTGAGCGCACCGACGCCAAGTACGACCTGATCCTGTTCGCCCTCCCGGACTCGCTCACCCTGGTGTCCGGCGCGAGTTCGCTGCGGCTGGAGAGCTACCTGTTCACGCTGCAGGCGCTGCAGGCGGCCCGCGAGCACCTCAAGCCCGGCGGGGCGTTCGCCATGTACAACTACTACCGGGAGCAGTGGCTGGTGGACCGGCTCGCCGCCACCGCGCAGGCGGCCTTCGGGCACCGGCCGTGCGTGGACACCGTGGGCGGCGGCCACCAGGCCGTGATCACCGCCGGGCTGACGCCCGCCGACCAGCGCTGCGCGGGCGAGTGGGCGGGCGCGGCGGCCGGGACGCCGCCGCCGGCCGAGGACGACCGGCCGTTCCTGTACCTGTACGGGCGGGGCATCCCGGCGATCTACCTGATCACGCTCGGGCTGATCCTGCTGGTGAGCCTCGTCGCCGTGCGGGCGGTCGCCGGGCCGTACCGGCGGATGCGGCCCTACGCCGACCTGTTCCTGCTCGGGGTGGCCTTCCTGCTGCTGGAGACCAAGAGCGTCACCGGCTTCGCCCTGCTGTTCGGCACGACCTGGGTGGTGAACGCGGTGGTGTTCGCCGGGGTCCTGGTGGCCGTGCTCGCCGCCGTCGAGGTCACCCGCAGGTTCCGCACGCCGCCGCTGCCGGTGATGTACCTGGTGCTGCTCGTCGGCCTGGTCGTCGCCGCGCTGGTGCCCACCTCGTGGCTGCTCGGCCTGCCGGTCCCGCTGCGCGCCGTCGTCGCCGTGGTCGTGGCGTTCCTGCCGATCTTCGCGGCGAACGTGGTCTTCGCCAAACGCTTCGCCGACACCGCGGACGCCACCGCCTCCTTCGGCGCCAACCTGCTCGGCGCGGTGCTCGGCGGCTGCCTGGAGTACCTCTCCCTGGTGATCGGCTACCAGGGTCTGCTCGTGGTGGCCGGTCTCCTCTACCTCGGCGCCTTCGCGCTCATGCCCCGCGAGGCCCGCGTGGTCTAGCGGAGCGCGCCGCAGGAGACGAGGACACGAAACGAGGACACGAAACGGGCGTACGAAACGGGGACACGGAACGGCGTACGAAACGGGGACATGAAATGGGGACACGAAAGAGCCCCGGCCCTCGGCGGGTGTCGCCGGGGCCGGGGCTGGGCGGATCAGAAGTTGCAGAGTTCGGAGAGGGACTTGGCGGCCTTGTCGTTCGGGGTCGGCGTCTGACGGGGATTCGCGGTGCGGGACGCCAGGCCCGACGGGGAGGCGCTCGGGGCGGAGGCGGACGCCGAGGTGGCCGCGGAGCCGCCGCCCGAGGCCGAGGCGCCGGTGCTCGGATTGGCGCCCGAGTTGGCGCCTGGGTTGGCGCTCGGGCTGGAGCCGGCGGCCAAGGTGGCGCGGGAGGAGCGGGCGGACTCGACGATCGCCCTGCGGGTGAGCACCCGGATCTTGTGCCAGTCCGGGTTGCCGGTGTAGATGATCGGCGGCACGAACTGCAAGCTGGTGATCTTGGCGTTCTTGACCTTGACGCCCAGCGGGACCAGGTGCTCCAGCAGGTCGCGGGGGATGTCGGTCTTGAACAGCCGCTTGGCCGCCCTGGCGATGCGGGTGAAGTTCGCCAGCACCACGCTCGGCGTCGCCTGCTGGGCCAGCGCCCCGATGACGCAGCGCTGGCGGGCCATGCGACTGAAGTCGTCGCTGCCGACGCGGGAGCGCCCGTACCAGAGCACCTCCTCGCCGCTGAGCTTGCGGTACCCGGCCTTGATCGTGCCGGCGGTGCCGAACTTGCCGCCCCACTTGACGTCCTGCTCCACCCGGATGCGCAGCCCGCCGATCGCGTCGATGAGGGCGGCGAAGCCGTACATGTCGACCATGGCGTAGTAGTCGATCTTCATGCCGAGGGTGTGGCCGATGGCGTCCTTCAGCGCGTTCCAGCCCCGGTAGTGGCCGTGGCGCTGCACCTCGGGGTGGTTCTCGGTGTAGTACCAGACCTCGTTGAGCAGGCCCTGGCCCGAGTCGCCGAGGAAGCCGTTGGGGAACTTCTCGGCCAGCGGGCTGGTCTTCGGGAAGCGCACGTACTGCAGGTTGCGCGGCAGGCTGAACAGCACGGTGTTGCCGGTGCGGGTGTCCACGCTCGCCACCGTCATGCTGTCGGTCCGCACGCCGGTCCGGTTGCCCGCCGAGTCGCCGCCGATGAGCAGGAAGTTCACCCTGCGCTTGCCGTTCCACGGATCGTCGGCCTTCACCGGCGCGACCGTCGTGCCCGGATCCGGGGCGAAGATCCCGTTGGCGACCTCGCGGGCGGTCTGCACGCTGCTGGCCGTGAACGCGAACGGCGCCATCACCGCCACGCAGAGCACCCCGGCCACCACGCCGGCCACGACCTGGCCGTTGCGCGACAGACGCTGGGGCCGCAGCGAGACGAAGGAGTGCACCATCAGCGCGAACCAGGCCACCGCGCCCACGATGGCGCCCACGGTGACCCCGATCAGCGTGCTGTCCTTGACGGCCCAGCCGCCCAGGTCCTCCAGCGACCCCGAGGACAGCGCCACCGCGGCGGTGACGCCCGCCGCGACGAGCAGCACGGCGTAGATCGCCATCAGGATGTAGCCGAGGCGGCGTTTGCCCGCTCGCAGATGCGCGATGCCGGGCAGCACTGCCGAAAGAGCGGTCCAGCCGATGACGGAGGCGGTGGTGGGCGCCTTGGCGAAACGGGGAGGTCCGCTCGGCGGCCTCGTGCGGGGGCGTTTCCCGTCGCCGGCCCCGGCGGTTTCGGCCGGAGCTCGCTCAAGGCGTGTGGTCAACACCGCTCCTTACTGTTCGTATGCCGCACACGCCGGTTCCAGGGGCCGAGGTCGCCGTCGTCCGTACGGCCGGGCTCACGCGATGGCCCGGCCGGGCTCAGCCCGGCGTCCCCCGAGTACGCGGCCGACCTGGCCAAACCCCGGCAACCGTTTCCGTGGATTCACGGAATGGGCAGGATTCTAGCCCCCATACCTGGACAACATCGACGGAAGGCCAATATCAGGGAATCGGGTCGTAAAGACGAGATGAAGTCGTGATCTCGGTCTCAGCGGTCCCCACAGCCCCTCCCGCCTCACGAAACGGTGGTCGCGGACGCCCGCCAAGTGTTGCAGCGCTGCGTGCGGTTGTAGTCGAATCCCTGCCGGAACCACAGGTTGTTGTTCGCCGGGGAGCCGTGATCGCGCGGGTACCCCGGCTGGTCCCCGACCCGGGAGTGGAAGGCGTACAGCGTGGCGCGCCGCGCCGGTGGCACCGGATAGGTCGGGGCGACCGAGCGCATGAACATGCCGCCGAAGCAGGTCGCCTGCAGTTCCAGGCGGCGGCTCAGCGACAGGCGCGAGCTCTGCGACCCCGAGGCCAGCGTCTGCCGCCACCACGCGTCCGTCAGCCCCGTCAGGTACTGCACGTGGTGGCCGTACTCGTGGGCCATGACACTGATGATCACCCCGTGCCAGGAGCTGATCTGACCGTACCCCAGCGCGTCGCCCGAACCCCGCGCCATGGCCGAGGTCGAGGCGTAGATCGTGGTGTTGCGCGGGCAGTAGTAGGGCACGATGCTGCCGCGCGGCGGGTAGTCGCCGCACGCGCCGCGCCCCCGGCCGGCGGCGATCGCGTAGTTCGGCGGCGTGTGCCGGATGCCGATCCGCTCCAGCGCCGGGCCCCAGCCGCGGTTCAGGCACGCGGCCGTACGCAGGATCAGGCGCTTCAACTGGGCGTGGTCGTTGATGTTCGCCGACCCGGCCGGGCAGCGGACCGCGGGCAGCGCGCCCATGCGGTAGACGGTGTTGCCGCGCAGCGTGCGGTTCACCGTGCGCGTCCGGCTGGGCTCGGAGAGGTTCTCGCCGGTCTCGCCCTGCCGGGTCGCCTCGGCCGAGCGCCCCTCCGCCCTGCGCGCGTCGCCCGTGTTCCCTTCCCGGGTGCGCCGGGCGGCGTCGCCGGAGTCCCGGTCGGTGTCCGGCAGGTCGAACGGCGAGAGGCTCGGCAGCGTCACCGGGGCGACCGAGGAGGATCCGCCGTCGTCGTTCAGCACGTTCATGCCGATGATGATCAGGACGAAGACCCCGGCGAGCATGCCGAGGATGCCTCCGACGGCGGCCGCGGCTCCCGATTTTCGGTGCGGCGGGGCGTACCCCGGCGCGCCGAAGGGATGGGGCCCCGGCGCGTACGGCCCGGCCGCCCTCGGCGGCCCTCCGGGTCCGGGAGGCGGCGGCGGGTAGGGCGCCTGGGGAGACGGCGGCCCGTACCGTCCCGGGGGGCCGGGCTGCCACGCAGGCCCCGGAGGCGGGTACGGCCCCGCTGCGGGCTGACCTTGCGGCGGGTACGGCCCCGCCCCGGGCCGCCCCGGCGGCGGGTACGGTCCCGGGCCGGGCCGCCCCGGCGGCGGGGGAGGAAACGCCCCTCCCGACCCCGGGCCGGGCTGTGGCGGGTGGGGGCCGCCGGGTGGGAAGGCCTGCCCCGGCCCGCCCGGCGGAGGCGGGCCGTACGGCGGCGTCCCGGCCTGCCGCCCGCCGGGTGGCGGGGCCTCGGGTGGGCCGCCGGACGCGAGGAGCGGGTCGCCGCCGGGGGCCGCGACCGTGTAGGGAAGCGTGTGCCCGATGGGCGCGTTCCCCTGCGGCGGCGGCGCGGCGGGGGCGGGTCCCTGGGGCACGTTCCACGGAGGATTCATCGGCGAGGCGTTCCGGTCGTCACCCGGCGGCGGGTGGTGTCCGTTGTTCGCCACGCTCTGCTCCCTCTCCTCAAAACCCCCAGGTCGGTCTTTCATCAAATATGGGACACAAACGCACCCATGTCTCACCTGTCACGGATGTCGCATCAGTCGGTCGCGTAGGGTAATCAAGCGAGGTGATCTCTGCGATGTTCCGGAAACGCCGGGGTTCTGTGTCCTAGCTTCGTTTCATGAATCTGCAGCAGCTCCGATACGTGGTTGCCACTGCGGAGCACCGGACGATGACCGACGCGGCCCGGTCGCTGTACATCGCGCAGCCCGCTCTCTCCCGCGCGATCCGCGACCTGGAACGCGAGCTCGGCATGACCCTGTTCGCCCGCTCCGGGCGGGGAGTGGTCGTGACGCCCGAGGGGCGCAAGGTGGTGACCCTGGCCAGGGAGGCGCTGGGCGCCGTCAGCCAGATCGCCGCACTCGCCGCCGGCCCCTCGAACGCCGGAGCCGAACTTCGCATCGCCTCGACCACGGCCCTCCAGGCGGGCCTGTCGAGGTTCCTGGTGCCGAAGTACAACGAGGAGCATCCGGCGGTCCGCGTCACGCCCGTTCCCTGCGACGGCCGGGAGGGCGTGGTGAACGCGATCAGGGAACAGCGCGCCGAGCTCGGGCTCACCGAACTGCCGGTGCCCCCCGACCTGGTCGGCCACCCGCTCGAACGTCAGGAAATGGTGCTCATCGCGGCGGCGGATTGGAACCTTCCAAACCCCGTCCCTCTCACCCGTCTCCACGGGATGAAGCTGATCCTGCCCCCTGCGGGCACCCCTCGCCGCAGAGAGCTGGACCAGCTTCTCGCCGGTCTCGGGGTGATCCCCGCGGCCGCCCCCGAGCCCGACGAGCGGGTCGGCTGGGTGGGCGCCGTGCGCTCCGGACAGGCCGCCCTGCTCGGCCACCGTGGCCTGTCGGAGCAGGCCATGCGGGCCGGCCTGGCGATCCGGCCGCTCGATCCGCCCATCCGCAGGGTGATCGCGATCGTGCACGCACGGCGACGGCTGTCCACCGCCGCGCAGGACTTTCTGGCGATCGTGGAACGCGGCTCCGCCGCCTAGGGCCGCCCCTGGTGGCGACCCCGGCGGCGGGCGACGAGGCGTACGGCGATTTTGGACCGTTTCACGAATACAGAATCGCCAGAAAACGCACGAGAACGGCCTCGCGGGTGGGAGCGGGGAGTGCGTCGAGCACGGCATTGACCATAGCCATCTCCGGGGCCATCTCCGGAGTTCTCCCGAGGGCTTCCTCACGGCCCTCCTCCGGAACGGTCCCGGACGCCGCCCCCGGACGGCCGAGACCGGCCAGGTCGACCCCGGCCGACGCCGCCAGTTCGGCGAACGTCGCGTCGTCCATGTCGTCCAGCACGCGCGGATCGAGCGTCGCGACGAGCTCGGCCAGCCCTTCGGGCACCGGCGCGGGTCCCCGCGACCGTGCCGCGTCGGCCGACTCGGCGATGACCTTCAGCAGCGCCTCGACACCGGCGAGGGTGGCGCCGCTGACCGTGATGTGCACATTGGCCGGGATGCCGGCGTAGGAGAGCTGCGGCTGCAGGAACCAGCCGCGACGGCGCGCCTCGTCCGCCAGGACGAACACGTCGACGTCCTCGCCGGCGATCGCCACCAGCGACGCCGCCGGCTCCCCGAGCACCCGCAGCCCGGGGATCTCCGCGACGCCCGCGACCAGCCGCCGTGTGGCCTCCAGCGTCGCACGCCCCAGCTCCCGATACCCTTCCCGCCCCAGCGCCTGCAACGTCGCCCACGCCGCGGCGAGCGGCCCGGCCGAGCGCGAGCTCTGCACGGTCGCGTTGATGATCGTGTAGCCGGGCCACGCCGCCGAGGCGAAGTAGGCGCGCCGCCGCAGCGCCGGGTCGGCGAACAGCAGCACCGAGGCGCCCTTGGGCGCGTAGCCGAACTTGTGCAGGTCACAGGAGATCGACGTGACCCCCGGCACCGACAGGTCGAACGGGGGGACCTCGGCCCCCGCCTCGCGCAGCCACGGCAGCAGCCAGCCGCCGACGCACGCGTCCACATGGCACAACACGCCGCGATCCCGCGCCATCGCGGCGATCTCCGCAACCGGGTCGATCGCCCCCTGCGGGTAGGAGGGCGCCGACGCCACCACCAGGATCGTGCGCTCGTCCACCGCCCGCGCCATCGCCTCCGGATCGGCCCGGTAGGTGACCGGGTCGACCGGCACCGGCGCCACCTCCACCCCGAGATAGTGCGCCGCCTTATGGAACGCCGGATGCCCGGTCACCGGTAGCACCAGCCGCGGCGTGCCCGCCACCGGCCGCGCGTCCCTGGCCGCCTTCACCGCCAGCATGATCGACTCGGTCCCGCCGCCGGTGAAGATCCCCGGCGTTCCCGGCCCGCCGCCGAGCAGCTCCGCCACCGCCCCCACGACCTGCCGCTCCAGCGCCACGATGCTCGGGAACGCGGTCGGGTCGAGCATGTTCACCTCGAGCATCTCCGCGTGCGCCCGCGCCGCCGCCTCATGCACCTCCGGCCGCCCGGTATCGTACACGTAGGCGGTCACCTTCCCGCCGCGCACCGGCAGGTCCGCGCTCCGCATGCGGGTGATCTCGCTGATCAGTTCGTCGGTGCTCCGACCGTTCTCCGGCAGCATGGCCTCTCCTCGGGGGGCGTCTCACATCCGTCGGACATGGAACTCATCCGAGCGCCATTCTGTCCTGTGATGACGCCGCCTCCGCCGGTTCCGGCCGCCGGGCCGGCGGCCGCGTCCGTGGCCGGGATGCCGCGCGGGTCGCGGTCGCGATGGGTGCCGCAGGGGAGGCGTACTGCCGGCTTCAGGTCACCCCGGATCACTAAACCCGTTTCAACCTGGCCAGAAGGTCGGACTGGGCCCGCCTGCGTTGGCCGGAACACGGCCACCCCGCACTGTGGGCCGGCCTGGGATGCGATGGCCAAGGCCGCACATACCTGTCCTTACCAGCAAGCTTGAGGTTGAAAAGGGTTCACTTGGCCGCGCCTGTGAGACGCGGGGCGAGCGGCCTCGTCCGCCCTTTGCCGTGCAGGTGCGGGTTGTCCGGGTCCACACCCCCGGCCCCAAGTCCGGTCCTGACCAGCCCGATGAACTCCTCGGCGTTGGCGACATCGGAATTATTTGCGATCACCTTTTTGATGATCTCGGAGCGCGACTTGCTGAAACTGCTTTGCAGGCCGTGGTACTTGGGCTCCTCCGCCCAATAGATTCCGGGGGCGACGGATGATTCGAACAGGGGCCCCTCTGAGACGAATGCCTCTGAGGGCGCCGCCCCCGCCACGGTGGTGACGATCCGGTCGCCGACGACGTCATAACCTGCTTCCTGGAATTTGCCGAGCGTGTAATAAACGACGATCTTGTCGAGGTGGATCGTCCTCACAGGGTGACTCTCCGTGCTGAGCAGGACCTTGAATCCCCGGAAGTACGGTGAGATTCCCTTGTCGGTGAACAGCGGCAAGAGGCGCTGGGCGATACTCAGGCCGTGTATCTGCTGCGTCACGTTGACCACGATGCGGCGGGCGATGTCTTTCTGGCACTGATCGTTATCCGGCAGTGGATATTCGGCGTTGTCGAACTTCACAAAGTGACTATCGTTCAGCAACTCGTGCGCCGGCTTCTGGTCGACGGCGCCCTGTACCGTCAGCGTGTATCCGCCGGCTTTTGCCGCGTTCGCCAGTTCTGCGATGGTCTCCTGAGCCGTAGGCTGTTGCAGGTATCCAGACTCCCCCATGGCGACCAGGTCATAAGGGTCTTTCTGCTCAAGATTAACGTCGGTTTTTCTCTTTCCCTCGCTGTAGTACTCCTGGTAAATCGTCTTCAGCTTCTCCTCGTCTGCCTGCCGGGCGGAGGCCGCAGCCTTCTCGATCGCGGACGCCGCCTCCATGTCCATCTGGAACGTCCGCCGCCAACTGGCCGCCGCCGCTTGAAGGCGAAGCCGTGTCTCCGCGAATTTGGGGTTCCCGGTCTGCGGGCCTGGGTCGCTGGACCTGCGTTCGTGTTTCTTTTTCGGCTGCTCCATCGGTTGATCCACCTGGCCATCCTCCTTCGCCGGTTCTCGGTTCGCGCCTTTCGGCGGGCCGGAGAAGTCCGTCCTGTGGCATGGGCATCGCATCGGCGATTTGGCGTGACGCCGCCCACGACCTCCTCCTTGAGCACCCCAATGGTTCCGTATTCGGAGGTGTCCAGACACCTTCTATAAAGGTAGTATTTTTGTATCCTACTTGACTGTGGAAGCGTCCATATATAGTGATGTCAACATAGGTTTGGGTGGAAAGTCCGATATCATCGGATATTCCGAAAACCGCGTTGGGAGATCGGCCGTCCCCCTGAGCCGTGTCACCAGCCTCACGGGAAGGAACGGCCGGGGCGCCGCGAATCCTCCTCGCGCGGCAGGGGAAGGTGGACGACGGCGCGCAGGCCAGGGGCGGCGTCATCGAGGGAGACCCGGCCGCCGTGCGCCTGTACGGTCTCCCGGACGATGGCGAGACCGAGCCCGGCGCCGCCCTCGTCGCGGCTGCGGGCGCTGTCCAGGCGGGTGAACCGGTCGAAGACGCGCTCGCGGTCGGCCTCGGGGATGCCGGGCCCGTCGTCGGCGACCGTGAGGACCGCCTCCGGGACCGGGCCGGCGATGGCGCGCAGGCTCACCTCCACCTTCGAGCCGGCGTGCCGTACCGCGTTGTCGATCAGGTTGGTGAGGACGCGGCCGAGGTCGATCGCGTCGCCGTACACGATGATCGGGCCGAGGGACTCGACCGTGACGGCGACGCGGGCCTCGGCGTAGCGGTCGGCGGTCTGCCGGGCCAGGTCGTCCAGGTCCACGGGGTCGCGCCTGGCGGGGCGGCCGCCGCTCTCGTCGAGGCGGGCCAGGGCGAGCAGGTCCTCGGCGAGACGGGACAGGCGCAGGGTGTCCTCCAGCACGCCCGCGGCGGTCTCCGGCCAGTCCTGCCGGTCCGGGTGGCCGAGGGCGACCTCCAGTTGCAGGCGCATGCTCGCCAGCGGGCTGCGCAGCTCGTGCGCGGCGTCGGAGACGAGGGCGCGCTGCCGGGCGTCGGCCGCCTCCAGCCGGGCGAGCATGTCGTTGAGCGTGGTCGCCAGGCCGTGCACCTCGTCGTGCGACTCGGGCACCGGCAGGCGGCGGGAGCGCACCCGGCCGCTGATGTCGGCCGCGCCCCGGCGCAGCGCCTCGATCGGGCGCAACGTCCGCCCGATGATCACCCAGCTCGCGGCGGCGAGCAGTACCATCAGCAGCGGCGTGCCGACGACCAGCAGCCTGCGTGTCGTGGCGACGCTCGTCACGATCTCGCCGAAGGGCCGCGCGACGATCACCGTCCGGCCGTGGTCGGCGCTGTGCACGACCACGCGCAGCGGGTCCGGGATGCCGTACGGCCTGCCGTCCAGAAACAGCGCCTCGCCGTCGCCCCGCCGCAGCTCGGCCGCCCGCGCCCGCGCCGAGAGCAGCGGCACCAGGCGGTCCGCCCCGGCCGTGGCGTACGTGATCCGCCCGGTATGGTCGAGCACCTGCACGATCGTGCCGCCCGGCGCGTCCACCGGATCGGTGAGCCGCCCGGTGTCGACCAGCGACACCACCTGTCTGGCCTGCTGGTGGGCCGCCTCGTCGGTGGTGGCGATCAGCGCCTGCCCGAGCACCCCCAGCAGCACGGACGCCGCGGCGGCCAGCGCCAGCGCCAGCACCACCGACGCCGCCGCCGTCAACCGGAACCGCAGGCTCTGCCGCCGCCACCACCTCAGCACGGCCACGACGCGTCGATTCCGTCCGGCGCCTCGCCGGGCGCGTCGTGGATCTCGGGCGCGGGCGCGCGGCGCATGTCAGCCGCCGTCGCCGGAGAGGCGGTAACCCGCGCCGCGCACCGTCTTCAGCGCGTTGCGGCCGAACGGCACGTCGATCTTGCGGCGGAGGTAGCCCACGTACACCTCGACGACGTTGGGGTCGGTGTCATAGGCGTCCCACACGTGCTCGAGGATCTCGCTTTTCGACACGACCTCGTCGTGGTGGCGCATGAGGTACTCCAGCAGGGCGAACTCCCGGGGCGTCAGCTCCACCTCGGTCCCCCCGCGGGTCACCCGGCGGCTCGCCGGGTCCAGGGTGAGGTCGCCCGCCGTGAGCACGCTGGGCCGCCGCCGGGATCCGCGGCGCAGCAGGGCCCGCAGCCGGGCCACGAGCACCACGTACGAGAACGGCTTGGTGAGATAGTCGTCGGCGCCGAGATCGAGCCCGTCGGCCATGTCGTACTCGCCGTCCTTGGCCGACAGCATCAGGATCGGCACCCAGTTCTCCTCCGCGCGCAGCTGTTTGCACACGTTGTAGCCCGACAGCTTCGGCAGCATGATGTCGAGCACGACCACGTCGTAGTCGCCGATCCGGGCCAGGTGCAGCCCCTCCTCACCGTCGTAGGCGAGATCGACGGCGAACCCCTCGGCCTGCAGCCCGCGCTGGAGCGCGCCCGCCATGCGCCGCTCGTCCTCGACGACGAGTACCCGCATCGTCCCTCCCGTCCGATGGTGCTCCCCATCCTGACCTGGTCGCCTGAGATCGCGCTGAACGTGGCTGAGAACTCTCTCAGTTTGTCTCAGCTTCGGCACAGGATGCGTCCGCCAGGCTCGGAGGCATCGAGGGATTCAGACGTACCGTAAAGGAATGACATGTCCCCAGAGATACGCAGGAGCCGGGCGGTGAGATGGGGCGTCCCCGTCGTGGCGGTGGCCGTCGTCGGAGCGGCGGTCGGCGCGGGACCGGTGATCGCGGCCGTCCAGGGTGACCCGACCCTGCCGGAGCGCACGGCCGAACAACTGCTCGCCGACCTGGTCGAGGCCGGCCGGTCGGGCACGGTGCCGCCGCTGTCCGGGACCGTCGTGGAGACGGCCTCGCTCGGCCTGCCCGCGCTGACCGCGCTCGGCGGGTCCGAGAGCTCCCCGGCGTCGCTGCTCGGCGGCGTCAACCAGATCAAGGTCTGGTACGGCGGAGCGGGCAAGGTGCGACTCGCCCTTCCCGGCCGCATGAGCGAGACCGACCTGATCATCAACGGCGACCAGGTGTGGCTGTGGGAGAGCGCCACCAACACGGCCACCCGCTTCAAGACCCCCGACGTCGAGCGACGCGGCGGCAAGGACACGGAGGGGCACGGCCCGCTCGGCGGACGCCCGTCCGGCACGGCGAGCCCCCTGCCCACCACGCTCACCCCGCAGGAGCTGGCGCGCCAGGTGCTGGAGAAGGTGGACGACGACACGGCGGTCAGCGTCACCAACACCGAGCGCGTCGCCGGGCGCGCCGCGTACCAGCTCGTGATCGCGCCCAAGGACGAGGCGTCCCTGGTGAAGGAGATCAGGCTGGCGGTGGACGGGGAGACCCTGGTGCCGCTGCGCGTGCAGATCCTCGCCGACGGCGCGACGGAGCCCGCCCTAGAGGTGGGCTTCAGCTCGGTGACGTTCACCCCGCCCGCGTCGGAGATGTTCGCCTTCACGCCGCCCGCCGGGGCCAAGGTCACCGAGAAGACGCCCGACGCCGCGCGGAAGGGGCACGAGGCGTCCGACGCGGAGAAGAAGGCCGAGCACAAGGCCCCCGAGGGCGTCAAGCGGATCGGCGAGGGCTGGACGACCATCGTGTCGGTGCCGATGACCGAGCGGGAACTGCTCAGCGGCGACCGCCCGGGCGGGAAGGGCCCGCAGGGTGATTCGGCCGAGGCGCGTCAGGCCCGGGAGAACGCCCAGCAACTCCTCAAGACCGTCCTGGCGTCGGCCAAGCCGGTCAGCGGCGCCTGGGGGAGCGGCAAGGTGATCGAGACCAAGCTCGTCTCCATCCTGATCACCGACGACGGCAGGGTGCTGGCCGGGGCGGTCACGCCCGAGGCCCTGGTCGAGGCGGCGGGCAAGAAGTGAGCGTGCGCGACCGGCGAGCCCACGGGCACGCAGCCGACGCCGGTGCGCGCCCGGAACGGGAGACGACGTGACACGGGTGGCGACGGGGGCCGGGACTCGGACAGGGACTCGGACAGGGCCTCGGACGGGGGCGGAGCCCCCGTCGCCGCCGGAATCGCCGTCGGAAGCGGGGACGACGGGCTCCGCCGCAGCGCCCCCGCAGTCACAGACGAAGCCGCAGTGGGGGGCACGGAGGGTGACACACAGTGGGGCACCCGATGGGGCACTCGATGGCGCATTCAGGGGGACATTCAGGGGGGCATCCAGGGAGGCACGGACGGCGGCGGCACCCGCGTCCCCGTCCGCCCCCGCGGGCCACGCGATCGTCACCCGCGGCCTCACCAAGCGCTTCCGCGGCGGCCAGGTGGCCGTTGACGCGATCGACCTGGCCGTGCCGGCGGGCTCGGTGTTCGGGTTCCTCGGCCCCAACGGATCGGGAAAGACCACCACGATCCGGATGCTGCTGGGCCTGATCGCCCCGACCTCGGGCGAGGTCGAGTTGCTCGGCGTGCCGATGCCCGCCGGGCAGGCGCGGGCGCTGCCCCGGGTGGGGGCCGTCGTCGAGGGCCCGGCCTTCTACCCCTACCTGTCGGGAGAGGCGAACCTGCGTCGGTACGACGCCGCCGATCCCACCGCCGACCCGTCGACCGCCCGCGCCCGGATCGGCGAGGCGCTGGAGCGGGTCGGCCTCGCCGCGGCGGCGCGCAAGCGGTACCGGACCTATTCGCTGGGCATGCGCCAGCGGCTCGCCATCGCCGCCGCCCTGCTCGGCCCGCGCGATCTGCTGGTGCTCGACGAGCCGACCAACGGGCTCGACCCGCAGGGCACCCGCGAGGTGCGGGCGCTGGTGCGCGAGATCGCCGCCGACGGCACGACCGTGTTCGTGTCCTCGCACCTGCTCGCCGAGGTCGAGCAGATGTGCACGCACGTCGGCGTTATGCGCACCGGCCGGCTCGTCGCCCAAGGCGCCATCGAGGATCTCCTCGGCGCGGGCGCCGCCCGGGTGCGGCTGACGACCGGTGATCCCGAGTGGGCGGTCCGCGTACTCGGCACGATGGGCCTGACCGACATCCGCGCCGCCGGCGACGAGGTCACCGCCGACGCGGGAACGATGGCGCCGGAGGACATCATCGCCAGGCTGGTCTGCCAGGACGTGGCCGTACGCAGCTTCGCCGTGATCACGCCGAGCCTGGAGGACGTGTTCGTGGGACTGACGGGGGAGGGCTTCGATGTCGAGGGCTGAGACCGCGCACGCGGCCACCGTGACCGGCGACCCCGCCCTGGTCGCGCCCGCGTCGGGGACGGGCACGGCCGTACGGCGGGGCGACGACCCGGCCACAGGCGTGCCGCAGGACGCCAGGACAGGTTCCGATCCCGGGACGCGGGCCGGGGTCGGAACCCATAACGGTGCCGAGCCCAGTGCTCAGGCCGAGGACCGGATTGAGGCCGGGACGCGGGCCGGGGCCGGAACCCATAGCGAGGCCGAATCCAAGTCTTGGGAGGACCATGCCGAGGCGGCGAGGGCCGGGGCCGAGGCCGAGGGCGAGGCAAGTACGAGCGCCGGTCCCGGAGCCGGGCCGGAGATCAAGGCCGCATCGGCGGATGTGACACCGGGCGGGCGCGCCCCCGCGAGCCGGGCACACAGCCCCGCGGAGGAGCCCGTCGCCGAGGTGATCGGCGACGGGGACGCCGCGCGACGGTCGGCCGGGCAGACCACGGTGGACGCCGCGCCGGCGGCGACAGCCGGCCGGGCCGCCGGTGGCGTGCGGGCGTTCGCCCGGCTGTTCGGCTCGGAGTTGCGCCTGCTGTTCCGCAGGCCGCGCAATCTGGCGGCGCTCGGGGCGCTGGCGGCGGTGCCGGTGCTCCTCGGGGTCGCGGTGCGGGTCGCAGGGCCGGGCGACGGCGAGGGCGGCGCGCCGGCGATCGTCACCCAGATCGCGGGCAACGGCCTGGTCCTCACCTTCGCCGCGATGTTCTTCCTGGTGCCGCTGCTGCTGCCGGTCGCGGTCGCGGTGGTCGCGGGCGACTCGATCGCGGGGGAGGCGAACTCCGGGACGCTGCGCTACCTGCTCACCGCCCCGGCGGGCCGTACCCGGCTGCTGGCGGTCAAGTACTCCTCGGTGGTGGTGTTCAGCCTGGCCGCGAGCCTGACCGTGGCGGCGTCGGCGCTCGTCACCGGGCTGCTGATGTTCCCGTCCGGGCCGATGATGCTGCTGTCGGGCGTGACCGTGCCCTTCGCCGACGGGCTGCTGCGGGTGTTGATCGTGATCGGGTACGTCACGGTGGGCATGGCGGCGATCGGCGCGGTCGGGCTGGCGATCTCGACGCTGACCGAGGCGCCCATCGGGGCCATCGCCGCCACCGCGGCCCTCGTGATCGTGGCGCAGGTGCTGCAGGCGATCCCGCAGCTCGCGGCGCTTGAGCCGTACCTGGTGACGAGCCACTGGAACGCCTTCGACGGCGCGTTGCGTGAGCCGATCGCGGTGGGGGAGATGCAGACGGGCCTGCTGGTGTTCGCCGCCTACATCCTGGTGTTCGGTTCGATCGCGTGGGCGCGGTTCACCAGCCGCGACGTGACCAGCTGAAAGATCCACCCGCCGACCGGCGCCGAGGACCCGGTCGTGCCCCGCCGCACCGGCTGCACGGTGGGGCACGACCGTTTTCCTTCTCGATCTTCCCCACGGGGAAGTGCGCCAGGTGACAGAATTTTCGGGCTCCGGCTAATGCCTGTGGGTTTGGGGCCTTTGTCGCTACTGTGGCCGCGACCACATCAGCGCACCCCCGGGCGCTCTCCTGCGAGGTGGTGGATATGCGGCACGTCTTCGGTTTCCTGCTTGGCATCCTGGTCACGGCGGCACTGTTGTTCGGCACGGGCTGGGCCACGCAGGGAGCCGTTCAGGGGGCGGCGAACCTCATCGCCCCGGTGAACCAGACCCAGGTCCTCGTCGCCCTGGGGGCGATCGCGGCGACCGGTCTGGTGCTGGGCCTGGTGCTCGTGGCCCGGTTGTCGCCTTTGACGGTGTTCGTCCCGTCGATCGTGCTGCTTGCCTGGACCGTCGTGTACGTCCTGGACGTCACCCGCGCCATGAACCTCGCTCCGGTGGCGGGGAACCTGCAGCAGGACCTGGTGCGGGCCGGCCGGGGCATGCAGACCCTGCTCGCCTCGGGGATCTACCTGATGCTGGGCATCGCGTTGTTCATCCCGGTCCTGATGCCCTCCCGCTGGGCCGGGCCCGAGCATGACGACGACGACTTCGACGACAACCGGGAGCAGTCCGGCTACTACTGATCCACCCCCGCCCAGATGAGCCCAGATGAGCCCGGATCAGCCCGGCCTCGGCGGGACCGGGCCGGACTCGGCGCGGTCAGGCGTCGGCGGCGGCTCCCGGCTTCGCGCGGTCGCCGGTGGCGCCCAGGTAGATGCGGGCGACCACGTCCTCGATGGAGGACTCCCCGGGGGCGGTGGCGCGCAGTTCGTCCACGGTGCCGTCGAAGCCGAGCCGGCCGTGGTCGATCAGCATCACGCGGCGGCACAGCCGCTCGATGTCGCCCAGGTCGTGGGTGGTGAGCAGCACGGTGGTGCCCTGCTCGGCGTTGACCTCGCGCAGGAACCCGCGCACTGCCGCCTTGCTCACCACGTCCAGGCCGATCGTCGGCTCGTCGAGGACGAGCACGGCCGGGTCGTGCAGCAGCGCGGCGGCGATGTCGCCGCGCACCCGCTGGCCCAGGCTGAGCTGCCGTACCGGGGTGTCGATGAAGTCGCCGAGGTCGAGCCGCTCGCGCAGCTCGGCCAGCCGGCGCCGGAACCGTTCTCGATCTACTTTGTAAAGGAGGCCGGTCAGCTCGAAACTGTCCCGCAGTGGAAGATCCCACCACAGGGTGGTGCGCTGGCCGAACACCACGCCGAGGTTCCGTGCCAGCGTCGTACGCCGCCGGGATGGGTCGAGACCGGCGACCCGGATGCGGCCGGTCGTGGGCGTGAGGATGCCGATCAGCATCTTGATCGTGGTGGACTTCCCCGCGCCGTTCGGGCCCAGGTAGCCGACGAACTCGCCGGGCCCGATGCGGAACGACAGCTCGCGTACGGCCTCGACGACGCGGCGCTCCCGGCGCAGCCGTCCCGGCCTGCGGCGGCGGATGGTGAAGGTGCGGCCCACCCCGTCCAGCTCGATCACCGGCGTCAACTCCCCGTGGTCAACTTCCCGTGGAACGATAGCGGCGCAGCCCCGCCCGCCAGGCGAGCGTCGCGAGCAGGGCCATGATCAGTGCGGCGACCGGCGAGGCGAACCGCAGCGCGTACGGCAGGCCGAGCGGGTCGGCGTGGTCCAGGACGTAGAGCCCCGGCTGCCAGTTGACGAACGCCAGCGGCACGATGAACGTGACGCCCCGCACCAGCTCGCCGCCGTACACGCTGAACGGGTACTGGGTGAGCTGGTTGCCGCCGTAGGTGAAGGCGTTGGCCACCTCGGGCGCGTCCACCAGCAGGAACTGGGCCGCGCCGGCGATGGTCCAGATGGCGATGAAGATGACGAGCCCGCATAGGATCATCACGGGGATCATCCACGCCCGCGACCACGGCACGCCGAGCTGCGGCAGTGCGATGCCGAGCACGACCACGGCCTGCCCGAGCCGCCCGAACCGCGGCGGCGAGAAGCTGTCCGCGGCGAGCTGCACGAACGGGCTGACCGGGCGGATCAGCATGGTGTCGAAGGCGCCCGACTTGATGTACGCCCCGATCTTGTCGGTGTTCCCGGCCAGCATGTCGGCCAGGGCGAAGGAGACGCCCGCCGTGCCGTACAGGAACATGACCTCCGGGAGGGTGAAGCCGCCGAGTCGCGTGGTATGGGCGAAGATCACCCAGATGGCGGCGATGTCGAGGCCGTTGACCACGAAGGAACCGGCGGTGAGCAGGGCGAGGGACCCCCGGTACTGCGCGGCGGCGCGCATCCAGGTGACGACGAGCAGCAGGTACATGCGCACGTTGGTGGCGATCACGCTCAGCCTCCCTGGATGACGACCTTGTGGCGCACCGCCCGGGTGGCGAGCGCGCCCGCGCCCAGCAGCGTCGCCGCCCACAGCGCCTGGAAGACGAGCGCGGCCGGGACGTCGGCCTTGCCGAGGTAGACGTCGGCGGGCACCTGGACGACCGCGGCCCAGGGCAGCGCCTGCGCGACGGCGCCGAGCCAACCCGGGAAGATCACCAGGGGGAGGATCATCCCGCTGAAGAACAAGGTCATGATCGTCGAAATCGACTGCACGCCGCGGTCGTCGATCACCCAGCAGGCCGACAGGGCCACCAGGTAGCGCAGGGCGAAGCTGACGATCACCGCGAGGACGAAGCTGATCAGGAACGCCGCCCAGGTGAGCGGGTCGGCCGGGGTGGTGATGCCGAACAGCGCCGCGCCGACCAGGGTGGGCGGGATGCTGCGGACGAAGAACAGGTACGTGGCGCGGCCGAAGTCCTCGGCGAGCGTCCACAGTTGCAGGGACGCCGGGCGGATCAGGTCGATGGCGACGTCGCCGGAGCGCACCCGCTGGGAGAGTTCGAGGCCGCCGCCGAAGACCTGCATGGGGCCGATGAACGCCTGGGTGAGGAAGCAGAAGGTGACGGCGTCGGCGACGTCGTATCCGGCCAGGTCCGGGCGGGCCTGCCACAGGGCGATGAGCACGTAGGCGCGCAGGATGCCGAAGACGGTGTTGGTGAAGGCGCCGGCGAACGCGGCGGCCCGGTAGGTGGCGTGGCGGCGGAAGCCGTACCGGAACAGGCGTAAATAAAGGGCGAAGGTCGGGCACCTCCAAGGGGGACGGGAGCCTTGCGATTGTAGTGAGCGATCGCCGGTCGGGAAACGTGATTTTCCGCGCCGGGGGGCTCGGTGGCAGGGGACGGGGTGCGGGATCTTTCATCGGCGTCCGTTGTTCGGCGTCTGCGGGTCCGCTGTCAGACGGTCCGAAACGAGGACCGGGACGCTGCTCGCCGCCGGGATTCTCGGCGAGTGGAGGGCCGGTATCCGGTCATAGCATGATTTTTTCTGCCCTGTTATTGGGCGCCGGTGGATGGGATGAAGTGCGACCGGATATCGGCCGGGGCGGGGACAACGCGGTCCGAGCCTGGCCGCGCTTTTGTGACAACCGAGTCATATGTCCATGCAGGTCACACCTGTCATATCCACACCGGTAGGACCTTCCATAACAATGGCTCCTTACCTGAGGGGATGATTTTCCTTACCTGGCCATGCCGCTTGTGACCGGTAAGCCACCCGCGCCTGCCGTGCGGGCCACAGTGTGCTGTGCGGGATATCCGTCCGGAGAGAGGTCAATTTCCCGATGGCGAGTGGCGGAACGGGCCCCGGCGGCGGCGTGCCCCCGGGCGTGCGCCCGCTCACGGTCGGAGACCCGGTCATCATCGGCAGGTACCTGCTGCTCGGGCGGCTCGGCCTCGGCGGCATGGGCGTGGTGTACCTCGCCGAGCATCCCGGCGGCGGTCTCGTCGCGCTCAAGACGCCGCAGACCGTGCACCTGGCCGATCCGGTGTTGCGGGCGCGCTTCGCCCAGGAGATCGCGTTCTCGCGGCGGATCGTGCCGTTCCAAACGGCGGCGGTGATCGAGGACGGGGTCGATCGGGACCGGCCGTATCTGGTCACCGAGTACATTCCGGGCCCGGCGCTCTCCCAGGTGGTCGCCGCGCGTGGGCCGCTCATGCCCGATCTCGCGTACGGCGTGGCCCTCGGCGTGGCGGCGGCGCTCGTCGCCGTGCACGAGGCGGGGCTGGTGCACCGCGACCTCAAGCCCGGCAACGTGCTGCTGTCGACCGCCGGGCCGTACCTGATCGACTTCGGCATCGCGTTGGACGTGGACGCGGCCGCGTCGCACACCCAGGCCGGGCGCATCATGGGCAGCCCCGGCTGGGTCGCGCCGGAGCGGCTGCTCGGCGGGCGGGCCACGCCCGCCTCCGACATCTTCGCCTGGGGATGCCTGGTCGCCTATGCCGCGACCGGGCACCACCCCTTCGGCTCGGGCGACGCCGACGTGCTGGCCCGGCGCATCATGGTCGAGGAGCCGAGGCTCAGCGCGGTGCCGCGGCTGTTGCGGGCCCCGGTCACGGCCGCGCTCTGCAAGAATCCCGCGGACAGGCCCACCGCCAGGGAACTCCTCGGCGCGCTGCTGGCCGCGGGCGGGGCGGGGGCGCCGGACGACCTGCGCGGCGCGGTCGCGTACGTGCTGGAGGAGATCTGGCGGCCGGTGCCGTACCCGCGTGGGGCGGCCATCGTCGCGCAGGGGAAAGAGACGGGAAAGACTTCGGCTGCGATCGGGATTTCGGCCGGCCGGAACGGGAAGGGCACGGCGGAGGGGAGACCGCCGCGTCGTGGAATGCCAAGGCGCGGCGGCCGGGTGAGCGCCGGCCTCGCCGCTCTCGCCACCGTCTCGCTCACCGCGCTCGCCGTCATGGCCGTCGGCGCCGACGGGCGTCTGGACACGGGCTGGGGCGTGCCCGAGCGCATGCCGTACGTGGTGCCCGGAGGCGCTGGGCCGGTCGAGCCCGGGCGGTTCATGCGGCCCGGCGGGTCCGCCCCGACCACGGTGAGGCCGGACGGCTCGCGTCAGGCCGGCTCCGAATCCCCCGGCGAGCCGGAACCGGAGGCCGTCGCCGGGAAGAATCGCGATGCCCGGCCGCTGGAGGAACCTGCGATGTCCCCCGTGCTGACCCGCCCGCCCGGCAGGGCGCGCGGATCGGGCCTGCCGTCGCCGCCGGTCATCCGCCCGCCTGTCATGCCGCCCACCCGGGGCGTCGGCGTGCGTCCGCCGTGCCACAGGGGGCCGGGACGCCCCTGCGGGCCGGGGAATCCCGCGACCGGGTTCCCCAGGCCGACCGGCGGCATCACCCAGATTCCCGCCACGGGAGACGGCGAGTCACCGGACCCGGCCCCGACCGAGACGGCGACCGCATCGCCGACGTCCGTGCCCAGTCCCAGCACCTGAGCCTCCCGTGGCGCGGAGCGAGCCCGTGCGGCCGACGCGTGGGCGGCGACCACAAGGCCGCGCACCCCTTGGCGCTCTCTGGGCTGCGTGGGGGAGAAGGGAGCGGCGCCCCGGATACGCACCCGCTCGGACGGCCGTCACGACCATGTTGAGCAGGACCGGGCGTGGCCTCGGCCCCACCGCGTCATCCGCGAACCGCCGACCAGGGCGACGCGCCGTTGTCGGTCTGCTGGGGACCGGGCGACCAACGGTGCCCTCATCCCCTGACAACGTGAATCGGCCCGGCCGAGGGATCCAGGGCCGGGCCGATTTCGTTGGGGTATCCCCCGATCGGGGTGGGCGTCGATCGGAGGCGTCGGACGATCGCCGATCAGTGCGCGTGAGCGAACTGCTCCTCTTCGGTGGAGCCCTTCAGCGCCGTCGTGGAGGAGTCGGGCGAGATCGCCGTGCTGACCAGGTCGAAGTAGCCGGTGCCGACCTCACGCTGGTGCCGCGTGGCGGTGTAGCCGCGCTTCTCGGCCGCGAACTCGCGCTCCTGCAACTCGACATAGGCCGACATGCCCTCGTGCGCGTAGCCCTGGGCCAGGTCGAACATCGAGTAGTTCAGCGCGTGGAAGCCCGCCAGCGTGATGAACTGGAACTTGTACCCCATGTGGCCGAGTTCCCGCTGGAACTTGGCGATCGTGGACTCGTCCAGGTGCGCCCGCCAGTTGAACGACGGCGAGCAGTTGTAGGCGAGCATCTGGTCCGGGTAGTGCGCCTTGATCGCCTCGGCGAACTCGCGCGCCACGGTGAGGTCGGGCGTGGAGGTCTCCATCCACAGCAGGTCGGCGTACGGCGCGTAGGCGAGGCCGCGGGCGATGCACGCAGCGATGCCGTTGCGCACCCGGTAGAAGCCCTCCGCGGTGCGCTCGCCGGTGACGAACTCCTGGTCGCGGGGGTCCACGTCGCTGGTCAGCAGGGTCGCGGCCTGGGCGTCGGTCCGCGCGATGACCAGGGTGGGCACGTCGCACACGTCGGCGGCGAGCCGCGCGGCGTTGAGCGTCTTGATGTGCTGGCCGGTCGGGATGAGCACCTTCCCGCCGAGGTGTCCGCACTTCTTCTCGGAGGCGAGCTGGTCCTCCCAGTGCACGCCCGCGGCACCCGCCGCGATCATGCCCTTCATCAGCTCGAAGGCGTTCAGCACGCCGCCGAAGCCGGCCTCGGCGTCGGCCACGATCGGCGCCATCCAGTACGGCTGCCGCTGCCCGTTCGCCGAGTCCGCCGCCTCCGCCCAGGCGATCTGGTCGGCGCGCATCAGGGCGTTGTTGATCCGGCGCACCACGGCCGGCACCGAGTTGGCCGGGTACAGGCTCTGGTCGGGGTAGGTAGCCCCGGCCAGGTTGGCGTCCGCGGCGACCTGCCAGCCGGACAGGTAGATGGCCTTCAATCCCGCCTTCACCTGCTGCACCGCCTGGTTTCCGGTCAGCGCGCCCAAGGCGTGCACGTAATCCTCGGTGTTCAGCAGTTCCCACAGCCGCTGGGCGCCGAGCCGGGCGAGAGTGTGCTCCTCCAGAACGGAGCCGCGAAGGCGAACAACGTCTTCGGCCGTGTAGGTCCTCTCGATGTTCTTCCAGCGCGGGTTGGTCTCCCACTCTCGCCGCAGCTCGTCTGCGGCTCCCTTGAGGCGATCGTTCATCGGTAACTCCCTTGGTCGTCCCCTGGGGCCTGTTTCGAGTCTGTGTGTGACCGGTCCACAACATCAAGGTGACTAGTCCAGAAGAATGATAAAATTTTCTGTTTAGCGAAGATTTGCTGGCATTCAGTGGAGAAGAACAGCGAAGTTTCTGCTATGGACTAGACCAATTGTTGTGACGTGGGTCACGCGAATCGCGCTGCGATGCCGTACGGATGAGGCGAGGAAGGGCGTGGCGCACGGGAGTCGCGGCGGAGCGCGGACGGCGGCCGGAGAAACCGCGGCCGGCGGGGTGCCCGGAGTGCCATGCGGCCCGAGCGGGCGGCGCTCCGCGTGGGCTGCGGTTCGGGCGATGCCGAGACTAGAAGAAAGCCGGATTTTTCACCTAAGATCTGGGCATGGCGTCCTTGGTGGGTGAAGAACCGCTCTCTTTGACGCAGGAGCTCGATCTGCTGGCGTTCGGCCAGCGCCTGCGGCACCTGCGCAAGCAGCGCGGGCTGACCCTGTCCGAGCTCGGCGAGAGGGTCTCCCGCGCGCCGAGCCAGTTGTCGCTGCTGGAGAACGGCAAACGCGAGCCGAAGCTGTCGCTGCTGAAGTCGCTCGCCGCCGCGCTCAACGTGCCCGTCGAGGAACTGCTGCGCCGCCAGGCCCCCAACCGGCGCGCCCAACTGGAGATCGCGCTGGAGGAGGCGCAGCGGGACCCCATCTACGCCGCGCTCGGCCTGTCGAAGCTGAAGGTGTCCGCGCGCGTCCCCAACGACGTGCTGGAGCACCTGCTCGCCCTGTACGAGGAGCTGAAGGCCCGCCAGGCCAAGGGCACCGCGACGCCGGAGGAGGCCCGCGTGGCCAACGCCGAGCTGCGCCGCAAGATGCGCGAGCAGGGCAACTACTTCGCCGAGATCGAGCAGGCCGCGGGTGAGGCGCTGGCGGCCGTCGGCTACCGCTCCGGCGCGCTGTCGCAGAGCACGGTGATGGCGCTCGTCACCCACTTCGGGTACACCGTGCACACCGTGCAGGACCTGCCCCGCTCCGTCCGCGCGATCATGGACCTGCGCAACCGGCGCATTTACGTCAAACATCAGCAGGTGGGCATGCACAGCCCGCGTACCATCCTGCTGCAGACCCTCGGCCACCTCGTGCTCGGCCACCACAAGCCCCGCGACTTCGCCGACTTCCTGCGCCAGCGCACCGAGGCCAACTACTTCGCCGCCGCCGTGCTCGTGCCCGAGCACGCCGCCGTCGCCTACCTGAAGGAGGCCAAGCAGAACCGGGCGCTGTCCGTGGAGGACCTGCGGGACGTGTTCGCCGTCTCCTACGAGATGGCCGCCCACCGGTTCACCAACCTGGCCACCCACCACCTGGACCTGGTGTGCCACTTCGTACGCAACGACGCCGGGGGGATCATCTACAAGGCGTACGAGAACGACGGCATCGTCTTCCCCGCCGACGAGCAGGGGGCGATCGAGGGGCAGCGGCTGTGCCTGCAGTGGTCCGGCCGGCAGGTGTTCCGCTCGCCGGACAGGTTCTCGGTGTACTACCAGTACTCCGACTCGCCGACCGGGAGCTACTTCTGCGTCGCGCACGTGGACCCGTCGCGGGAGCGGGACTTCGCCATCACGCTGGGCGTGCCGTACCGGGAGTCGCGGTGGTTCCGCGGACGCGAGACGACCAACCGCACCAAGTCGAACTGCCCCAGCGGTGACTGCTGCCGGCGTCCCCCCGCCGAGCTGGCGCAGCGCTGGGAGGGCTACGTCTGGCCCTCGGCCCGCGCGAACTCCCACGTCCTGGCGGCCCTGCCGCCCGGCTCGTTCCCCGGCGTCGACGACACCGACGTCTACACCTTCCTCGAACAGCACTCCGGGACCTGACGAGCGCACCCGCCCGGCCCCTCCGGGAGGCGGCACCGCCGTGACCGCCCGCCTCCCGCCCCTCGCCGGCTCCGCGAGCAGATCCGACCGTGCCGCCCGCCGTCGCCGGCCCCCCGAGGCGGCCCCCTCGCGAGCGTCCGGCCGATGCCCGCCTCCCGTCGGCCCGGCGAGCGGCCCCGCCCGCAGGCGTCCGCGTAATTCGTGGTAATTAGGGGATCAGTCCAGTAAGCGTCACCCGGACGCTCACCGGCGGGAGACCTCGGTACGCGGACTCCGCCGGCTGACCGGCCGCGCCTCGGCCACTCCGCCGAGGCCGTACCCGGACTGGGGGAACGGGCACAGAACCTGCGAGGAGATTTCCACGAATGACCGAAACCGCGACCGGGTTCTGCCCGGAGCCGAGCGAGGACGTGCGCGAGGTGCGCGACTGGGTGCACGAGTTCGCGGCGTCGGTGATCCGCCCGGCCGCCGCCGAGTGGGACGAACGCGAGGAAACCCCTTGGCCGATCATTCAGGAGGCCGCCAAGATCGGCCTGTACTCGCTCGACTTCTTCGCCCAGCAGTGGTTCGAGCCCAGCGGCCTCGGCATCCCCGTGACGTTCGAGGAGCTCTTCTGGGCCGACGCCGGCATCGGCCTGTCGATCACCGGAACCTGCCTGGCCGCCGCCGCCGTCTCCACCAACGGCACCCCCGAGCAGGCGGGCGAGTGGCTGCCGGAGATGTTCGGCACCGTGGACGACGTCAAACTGGGCGCCTTCTGCGCCTCCGAACCGGACGCCGGCAGCGACGTCGGCTCCATCCGCACCCGCGCCGTGTACGAGGAGGCCACCGGCGACTGGGTGCTCAACGGCGTCAAGAGCTGGGCCACCAACGGCGGCATCGCCAACGTCCACGTGATCGTCGCCTCCGTCGACCCCGCCCTCGGCACCCGCGGCCAGGCCTCCTTCATCGTCCCGCCCGGCACCCCCGGCCTCTCCCAGGGCCAGAAGTTCAAAAAGCACGGCATCCGCGCCTCCCACACCGCCGAGGTCATCCTCGACGAGGTCCGCGTCCCCGGCTCCTGCCTCATCGGCGGCAAGGACAGACTCGACGCCCGCCTCGCCCGCGTCCGCGAAGGCGGCAAAAGCGGCGAACAGGCGGCCATGCGCACCTTCGAAACCACCCGCCCCGCCGTCGCCGCCATGGCCGTCGGCATCGCCCGCGCCGCCTACGAGTACGCCCGCGACTACGCCCGCGAACGCGAACAATTCGGCCGCAAAATCGGCGAAAACCAGGCCATCGCCTTCCTCCTCGCCGACATGGCCACCCGCGTCGACATCGCCCGCCTGCTCACCTGGCGCGCCGCCTGGATGGCCCGCAACGGAAAACCCTTCAACCAGGCCGAGGGCTCCATGGGCAAACTAGTGGCCGGCGAAACCGCCGTCTGGGTCACCGAACAGGCCATCCAGATCCTCGGCGGCGCCGGCTACACCCGCGACCACCCCGTCGAACGCTTCCACCGCGACGCCAAGATCTTCACCATCTTCGAAGGCACCTCGGAGATCCAACGCCTCATCATCGGCCGCGCCGTGACGGGTTTGCCCGTACGGTGACCTCTCCGTACCGAGACGGGGGCGACCGGCCGCTTCGCGAGAATGACGCAGCCGCGGAGGCCCCTCGCCGGTGAGCGGGTGGAACCGGCCGTCACGGTCCTCGGCTCGTCCGGAGCGGATCCGCAGCGCGGTACCCAGGTTGCTCAGCCGTCCGGCGAGATCCGGATGGTCGGCAGGGTGGTGTCGGAATCATCATCGAGGGCTCAGGCCCCGGCGTGGATGTAGCCGGCCCACAGCGAGGGCAGGTGGGGATACCGGTCGCGGGCGGCGCGGATTGTGTGGTGGAGCGCGTGGGCCGACCGCGCCGGATCCAGGCCGTCGCCGTCGTCCAGCGCGGTGTAGAAGGCGTCGGCGACGTCCACCGCGAAGGCGTCGTTGACCTCCCACAGGGTGCCGATGACCCGGGGAAAGCCCGCGAGCTGGAGGGCCGAGACCAGGTGGATGGACTCATCGAGCAGGCGCACGTCGGCGGTGAAGGCGGTACGGCACGCCGAGAGGTACGCGAGCCGCGCCCGGTCGAGGTGGACCGCGTTCAGGGCGGCGACGGTGAGCGGCTCGGTCCGGTGGTCGTGCAGAAGCAACCGGCTCCGGGAGGGGTCGGCGGGATCGCTGACCCCGTGGCAGGCGAAGTGCGTGATCGCGCACTCGGGCAGATGGGAGAGGACCTCGGCCCTGGTAGGAATGGGCGTCGCCGTTCCGGCGCCGGAGGGTGGGGGCTCGACGAGCAGCACCGGCCCGGGCAGGCGGGCGCGCAACAGTTCCGCCTCGGCGGCCACGTGCTCCAGTGGCGCGGCGACGCCCGGAGTGTCGGGCATCGCCACGATCAACGACTTGGTTTCCTGCGCGGGGTCCCGGGTACGACCACGCGCGTACCCCAGGGCGCGCACCGTCGGGGTGTACGAGGAGACGACGCGGTCCATGACCGTGTGCCCTGAGGGCGTTCCCGGAGCCGTGACGTGATGACCGGCGGCGTGCAGCGGGAGCAGGCCGAGGATGCCTCCCGGCGCCCACCAGACCCGCGGCCAGACGCCGTCCTCCGGGGGAAGGTCGTGGCCCAGCGTCCGCAGGACGGGCTCGGCGACGGTGTCCCACAGCCATCGCAGCGTGTCGTGCAGCCGGTTCTGGGCCGCTCGCCGTTGGGCGAAGGTGAGCCGCAGGTCGGTGGTGCTCGGCAAGGCGGAGTGGAAGGCGGTGACGTGCTCGATCAACGTGGCGGGTGACAGGTCGGGCAGGGGGCGTACGGTGATGTCGTTCTCGGTCAGCAGCAGCGCGTCACTGCGGTGGTCGGCGACGTTGATGATCACCACGGGCCCTTCGGCCGCCTGAGCGTGCAACTCCCGCAAGGCCGGTGGCAGGGCGAACGATTCGAACCCTGGTAACGAGCGGATCTCCTCCATCAGGGCGGCCAGGTCGGCGGCCGTGCGACGGCGATCGTCTCTCCCGGCCGTGACGCCGGGCCGGTCGTATCGGTCACGCAGCTCGGTGAAGCGGATCGCCAGGCGGGGGTGCCGCTCGTGGAGGTCGGTGAGGTCGCCGCGGGTGTCCAAGGACTGGCTGAGCAGGACACCGCGGCCCGCCTCCAGCAGGGCCAAGGCGCGGCCGACCCGTCGATCCTCCGGCAGACTCGGGTCGGAGAGCGCCAAGGCGGCGGCGTCGGCGGCCAGCCCGGCGAACGCGCGGAGCGCGTGCTGCTGGTCACCGCGTTCCAGGCGGCGGGGGGCCACCTCGGGGAGCAGCCGTACCGCCTGTTCCAGCAGACCGGCCGCCCGGCTCACCCGGGCGGGCATGTGGGCGGCCATGCGGGCGGGCGTGTGGGCGGGCATGGACAGCGAGGCGCCGTGGCGGGCGGCGCCGATCCGCAGGGACGGCGCCGCCGTGGCGAGGCCGGCCGCCCGCTCGAAGCACGCCGTCGCCTCGTCGGCGTCGGCGTGCGCCTCGTCCCGTCCGTGGCGGGCCCGCAGCGCGAGGCCGAGGTTGATCAGGTAGGCGGCCAGATCGGGGTGGTCGGAGGGAGCCGGTCGCACGGCCTCGCGTCCTGCCCGCACCGCCTCGTCGATGTCCGCCGGTGCCCCGGCTCGTTCGAAACGGGCGCGCAGCGCCAGGGTCAGGTTGCTGAGATACATCGCCCGGTCGGGGTGATCGGGTGCGACGAGCCGTGCCGCCCGGCGTCCCGCCTCCACCGCGTTGTCCAGGTCGGCGGGCACGCCGGTGTCTTCGAATCGCGTCCGCAACGCGATGCCGAGATTGTTCAGTTGTCCGGCGCGTTCCGGATGATCGTCCGGAGTGGCCGCGGCGGCGGCGCTCGCCGCCTCCACCGCCTCGTCGATGTCCGCTGAGACACCGGTCCGTTCGAACCGCGATCGCAAGGCCAGGGCGAGGTTGCTGAGGCGACCGGCCCTGGCCGGATGACCGGTCGGGGTGGCCGCCACGGCGCCGCGGCCGGTGTCCACCGCCTCGTCCAGGTCCGCCTCGGCGCCGGTGCGTTCGAACCGGATCCGCAGCGCCAGGCCCAGGTTGCTCAGCATGGCGGCGCGGTCGGGGTGGTCGGCCGGCGTCGCCTCGACCGCGGCGCGTCCGGCGTCCACCGCGTCGTCGAGGTCCGTCTGCGCGCCGGTGCGTTCGAATCGCATGCGCAGCGCCAGGCCCAGGTTGTTGAGACAGCCGCCACGGTACGGGTGATCGGCGGGGCAGGCCGCCACGGCGGCGCGCCCCAGCTCCACCGCCTCGTCCAGGTCGGCGTCCGCCCCGCCGTGTTCGAATCGCATGCGCAATGCCAGGCCCACATTGCTCAGGTACGACGCCCGTTCGGGATGGCGAGGGTCAGACGATTCCACGGCGGCACGGCCCGCCTCGATCGCCTCGTCCAGGTCGGCCGTCGACCCCGCCCATTCGAACCGGGTCTGCAGTACCAGGCCCAGGTTGCTCAGGTATCGCGGCCGCTCCGGATGATCGTCGGGGACGGCCGCCACGGCGGCGCGGGTGACCCGTACGCTCTCGTCCAGGTCGGTCCGCAGCCTCGTCCCCTCGAATCGGGTCTGCAGCGCGCCGCCCAGGTCGCTCAGGTATCGCGGCCGCTCGGGATGTCCGTCGGGGGTCGCCGCCACGGCGGCGCGCATGGCCGATATCGCCTCGTCCAGGTCGGAGGGCGGCCCGATTCCCCGTACGAACCGGTCGTGCAACACGCTGCCCAGATTGCCGAGGCGACCGGCGCGACCGGCGTGGTCGGCCGGCGTCGCCGCCAGGGCGGCGCGCGCCCACCGCACCGCCTCTTCCAGATCCGCCGTCGCCCCGGTGCGCTCGAACCGGGCCCGCAGTGCCAGGCCCAGGTTGCCGAGGCGCCCGGCACGGTCGGGGTGGTCGGCGGGGGTGGCCTGTACCGCCGAACGTCCCGCCGACACCGCCTCGTCGGCGTCCGCCAGGTTCCCGGTCTGCTCGAACCGGGCCTGCAGCGCGGTGCCCAGATTGCTCAGGTACATGCCGGGATCGGAATGATCGCCCGGGAGTGCCCGGACCGCCTCGCGCCCGGCCTCCACCGACTCGTCCGCGTCCGCCTGCACGCCCGTTCGCTCGAACCGGATCCGGAGCGCGACACAGAGATTGCTCAGACGGCCGGCACGCTCGAGGGCGTCGGCGGGTGTGGCCGCGACGGCCGCACGCGCCGCCTCGATCGCCTCGTCCACCTGCGGTAGAACCCCCGTCAGCTCGAACAGGCTCCGGAGGGCGAGGCTCAGGTTGACCAGCAGCCCGGGGCGCTCGGGGTCGTCGGCGGGAGCGGCCGCCATCGCTTGGCGCGCCAGTGTGACCGCCTCGTCCGCGTCGGAGGGTTCCCCGGTCCGCTCGTGGCGCATGCGCAGCGCGATGCCGAGATTGCTCAGGTGCATCGCCTGGTCGGGATGACCGGCAGGGGTGGCGGCCAGGGCCGCGCGTCCGAGCCGTACCGCCTCGTCCACATCCGGCGGCTCCCCGGTCCGCTCGAACCTGATCTGCAGCGCGATGCCAAGGTTTCCCAGCATCACGGCGTGGTCGGGGTGCCCGGGGGACGCGGCGTCGACGATGCGCCGCCACAGGTCCGCGGTGAACGTGATGAATTCCAGATCCGGGCTGTCCAGGGCCTGCCCCAGCACTTCCACGGCAGTGGGCGCCGCCCGGACGGCGAGTTCGGGCAGCAAAGGTTCGGGAAGGTCTGGAACCCCCGAGATGAAACACGGGGTGAGCATGTCCAAAGCGGCGTCCAGCTCCGCGGCGTCCGGCCCCTCGGGAAGCGCGTTGTAGCGATACCAGCGCAGCAATCCCAGCACGAGATACGCGTTGAGGTCGCCGTCGTCCGCGTCCAAGAGTTCGGTGAGGCGAGATGCCTCGACCAGCGCGTCAGGCTCCAGCACCGGGGCCCAATCCCGCTCGGCGTCGACCCGTCGCAGACGATCGCGAATCGCATTGATGTACCACTGTGAATCCTGCAAGGATTCCACCGCGCTTCCTCACCTGAACCAACGACAGGGTAGCCGAAACGCGCCCACGTGACGCAAGAATTACTTGATACGCTAATTCGAGGGGATTCTGCGGACTGCTCTGTGGAAAACGGGCAATTGTACGTTTTTTCGCCGCGATAAGGTGATGGATGGCCGACTTGACCTCCGACGACACCAGACGCACGCGTGACGCCTTGGCGTACGCGTGCGACCATCTGGAGGAACTCCGCGAGGACCTGGGCGACGACCCGGCCGGTTCCGCGCTCCTGGACCGCCTGCTGAGCCGGATCCGCGGCAACGGAACGATCGCAGATGTGCTCGATGAGATACACGCCGCCCTGCAGGCGGCCGGAGACGCGCTCGGGCTGTACGGCCGGGTGCCCGGCCACCAGGGCGATCGCGGAATCGACCTGGCCGGGCTCGGCTCCGGGCCGCTGGAGATCGTCTACCTGTGTCCGATCGGCCGCTGCTCCGGCCACCAGACCCAGGCCGCCGGATCCCCTCCGCGTTGCGGCATCAGCGGCGAAGAACTACGCCGGGAACGCCTGTAGATGGGCGACTTCCTGGGCGAACTCGGCAAGAAACTCGCCGAACGCTGGCTGACGCTGCTCGTGCTGCCCGGCGTCCTCTACCTGGCCGTCGCCGCGACCGCCCACACCCTCGGCCACGGGCACGCCCTGGACCTCCAGCGCCTCACCGGCCGGATCACCGCCTGGGCCGCATCCCCTTCCGCCACCACCCTGGGCGGCCAGATCGTGCTGCTGACCGCCATCCTGGCCGGCGCCGCCGCCCTCGGACTCGCCGCTCAGGCTCTGGGCGCCCTGACCGAACGCCTCATCCTTGCCGCCGACTGGCGTACCTGGCCTCCGGGCCCGCGCCACCTGGCCGCCTGGCGCGTCGCCCGCCGTCAGAGCCGATGGCGGCAGGCCCACGACACCTACCATCGGCTCCTCAACGAGGCCACCACCGCCCTGGCGACCACCGGGCAACGCCCCGACCCCACCCCGCGCCACCGCGCGTACCACGATCGCCTGCGCGTCGCCCTCGAATACCCGGACCGTCCCACCTGGAGCGGCGACCGCCTCCAGGCCCTCGCCGTCCGCCTCGACCGCGACCTGCACCTGGACGTCGCCACCATCTGGCCCCACCTCTGGCTGATCCTCCCCGACCAGGTCCGCGCCGAGATCACCGCCGCCCGAACCGCGCTGACCCGCGCGACCACCCTGGCCGGCTGGACCCTCCTGTACGCCCTGCTCACCGTCTGGTGGTGGCCCGCCGCCCCCCTGGCCCTGATCCTGGCCTCCATCGCCCGCCACCGCGTCCGCACCGCGACCACCGCCTACGCCCAACTCGCCGAGGCCGCCACCCGCCTCCACGCACCGAACCTGGCCCACCACCTCGGCCTCATCGCGACCCCCGACACCGCCTTGACCCCCCGGACCGGCGACGCCCTCACCAGTCTCCTGCACACCCAGCCCCCACCGCCCGACCCCGCGCCTGCGGACCCTGCGCCACCCGCGCGGCGAACCGCCCCGCCCGAGTCCGCATCCGCCGAACCCGATTGACGTGCCCCGGCTTGCCGGAGGGCGGGGCGTTTTCGTGTTTTCCGTGGTCAGGCGATGGTGGCCGTCCAGCGTCCACGCCGCAGATGGATCGTGCCGTCCGGCGTGATGCGCACGTTCGCGCCGTACGGGGGAAGTGTGCCGGTCTGGAGCCAGTAGTCGCGTGCCTCGTCCAGGAAATCCCACAGGCGGCGGGGCCGCCTTGGTGGCGGCCTGCATGGTCGAGGACGACTTGCTGATCGGCACCGCGACACTGCGGCTCGCCAACGTTCTCTTGGCGGCCGGTCGCTTTGCGGAGGCGGTTGAAGTACGGGAAGGCCACTCCTTCCGGGCGTTTCGCGGCCCGTTCGCCCACCATCCTGCTCACCACGCTGGCCACCCTGCCCAGTCGCTGGTCAAGGCGCCGGCTTCGTCCTGCAGGCCATCCAGGAAGATCGCTCCCCAGGATGAAAAGGGCCTCACCGGATCACCTTTTTCCAGCCTGAGCGCCACAGACGTATGACACCGTCCGGCAGGATGAACACGCGCGCCCCGCGCAGGGGAAGAGCGCCGTTCATCAGCCAGTACGTGCGAATGTCGTCGAGAATGTCCCACAGCCGTCGCGGTCCGCTTTGATGAACCGTCGGGATGTCCGAGCCTGTGGCCGCCGCCCGCGCCCACGACCCGTCGGCGTGCAGCATCCACGCCGTGCGCTGCCCTTCCTGTCCTTCCTCGTAGCGGTGTTCGATGCCGGGCGCAACGACTTCCAGCATGGACTGCAGTTCCCAGGCGCCGCCGACATCTATGACGGGGTAGCGGCCTTGGGCGACGTGCTCTCCGGGTTGATCACGTGCGGAGGCGTACAACTCGTTCAGCCGAGGCGGGTACTCCCCTCCGTGTCTTGTTGGCATGAACATCGCCCAGTCGGCTTCTATCCGCCCTTCGGCACCGCCGTCTGCGGTCTTGGTCGCGGTGAGTATCAGCGAGGTGTTGGCGATGACCGTCACGAGCCGTCCGCCCGGCTTGAGCGCCGCCAGCCAGGTGGCCGGTATCGGCCGTACCGAGACCATGGACACGATCCGGTCGTACTCGCCCGGCAGCGGGCCGGTGGCGTCGAGGGTCATGACTCGCGGGTGGAACCCGATGGCGCTCAGCCGCGTTGCCGCCGCATCGACCAGGTAGGGGTCGACATCGATACTGGTCACCTGTTGGTCGCCGAGCAGCCGGCACAGCAGCGCGGCGCTGTAGCCCGAGCCTGTCGCGACGTCGAGCACCGACATGCCCTCGCAGATCTCCCCGTGCCGCAGCATCCGCACCACCAGGCTTGGCAGGGTCGAGGAGGAGGTGGGCCGTCCGGCGACGATGTCTCCGGAGTGGGCATGGTCGGCGTGCCGACCCGCGACCTGGGTGATCAGGGTTTGGTCGCGGTAGGCTGCCGCCAGCCAGGCCGCCTCATCGCCAGGCCCGTCGTGCAGTTCCCAGGTTCCGTAGACCGCACCGGCCGGAGTGTCCCACCATCGCGGAACGAACTGGTGCCGGGGAACCGTCGCCACAGGCATACGCCAGCGCGACCCGCAGGGTGTCACGCCGGCTGCCAGTCGTGCGGCGTGGTCGTGCCATGCCACCGCGAAGCCCTCCTAGTCCGGCTCGCAATAGGACGGATTACATGCCTCTGTTTCGGCCGGGGCGCAGTCGGACCCGTCGCCTTGAGCGGGCTTGCATTCAGGGTTGCACACCATGCCGGGCTGCAGAGCCGGGATCATCCCGACGAGGTCTCGCCATGTGTCACCGCTGATGATCTCGACCAGCGGGGTTCGTTTCACGTTACCGGCCCGCATCCACCGGCCGATGACGCACGGCCACACGTCACCGTCAGGGCCGATCGCCGCCTTTCCCCGGCCGCATCGCCCGCACAGTTGGGAGGCGTTGGGGAACTCCTGTGTGCCTCGCCCGACACCCCGCACCCAGTCGGTGCCGACCGTGTCCACCCCGAGCCCGCGAAGGTCGTCGATTGCCTCTTTGACGCGTTGACCGTTGACGACGTTGATGACAGCGGCCCGAACGGGGATGGCACGGCGCACGGCTTCGGCGATGTTCGCCCGCGTGCGCGCGTGGCTTCCGGTCCTACCGGTCACCGCGTCGTGCTCGGCCGCCTGGGGACGGGACGGGTGGGGGTCGTGCCGTCGTCGGCCTGCCGGTGTGGGGGCGGTTCGCCAGGTCGGCGGCCTCTTATTGGGCGAGGTCGAAGGACAGGCCGCTTGAGCCTTCGCCGCGGCCGATCCTGGAGCGCCTGCGGCTCCAGACGACGGTGCCGCCGTCGCTTGTCCGTGCCAGCATGTGATCGCGGATGAGGCGGCGTCCCTCGCGGGGTAGGCGATCGTCGGCGATCGTTTGCCCGATGGCGACGAATTCCCCGAGTGGCACGGACGTGGGGTCGTCGGCCATCTGCTGGACGGCGAAGGCTGGGGCGTCGCCGCTGGGATCACGTTGCGGTACGAGGGGAAACCAGTGCGGTGGCACGGTGGTGCCGAACCGGTATGTCGGGGGGCCGGTGTCGGGCGGATCGTTTTCCGGGGGTCGGTGCCAATGCTCCGTGCGGTGGATCGGCTCGCCGTTTGGGCCCTCGATGGTGGATTCGATGGCCCAGGCCAGGTTGGCCATCTCGTCCCTGAGCAGCAGGACCTCCTCGACGGGTGCGGAAACCAGTGGCTGCACCGCGGTGGCGGGTAGCAGGAAGCCGCCGTGTACCCCGGACTCCTTGATCGGCGACAGGGTGAACATGGTCCAGCGGGCGGCCGTTCCCGTGCTCGGCGGCACCAGGGTGGTGGTGCCGAAGACGTCGGTGACCAGCAGGTGCGTGGTCAGGAAGAAGGCGCCGACGGGCATGTGGACGGGGACGACGAAGTGGTCGTTGCCGTACAGCAGAGCGAACTGGAGTACGGCCATGCGCGCCAGGTCGGCGGGGTGTGCCTCGACGGCGCCGAGGTCGATGACCGCGTCCTCCTCCTGCCACCAGCGGGGGACGGGCATGCCGGGGAAGGTGACTCTGGTGGGCACCGTGGTGACGTCGTAGGCGTCTTCCTGCCCGGCGGAGGGGGCGGGCTCGGCGTCGAAGGCCCACCACTCCAGGGTGCCGCCGCCGTGCTCCACGGCTTCGAGGGTGACGCCGGGGGCTTCCATGGTGAAGTCGTACTCCATGCGGGCCGGGTCCCATGCGGTCGCCGGCGGCGGGATGAGGGCGTCGCAGAATTGCAGCCAGTCGAGTGCGGCGTCGATGAGTGGCTGGTCGACGACCAGATCCGGCAGGTTCGGCAACGTGGGCGGGGTGGCGCGCAGCGGTGGTGCGAGTGTCCGGTGGGCGAGCGCGCCGTCGGGTACACGGCCCGCGGCGAGATCGTCTTTCGGGGCGAGGGGGAACTGCGTGAGGAAGGGGTGGACGCGGTCCGCCAGGCCCGCCGTTCGCAGGCAGCGCAGCAGTGCCCTGCCGACGTCGACGCGGAGCGATCTGGGCCATCTGGGCCAAGTGACCGGTACGGCTTCCGCCATCGCCTCCACGGGCCCGGCGTCCGGGGGGAGTTCGCGTCGGCCCGCGCGGTCGGCGTAGGCGGTGCACCGGGAGATCCGGCCGACGTGCCGGGCCGTGACGGGACTGCCGCCGTCGTCGCCGAGCAACTCGCCGAGTTGCCACTGGCGTGACAACGTCCAGGCCGGGTCGTAGACCCGCGCGGCCAGTCCTTCCTCCACATCGTCGCTTCTCGTGTGCGGCTCGAAGCGGGCGTAGAAGCCGATGGGCATCGGGCACCTCAGCTCGGGTCGGTCAGGTGGCTGACGCTCAGGCCCGCGCCGACGCCGGGCTCGACATCCTCGCGGTCCATCAGCGCGGGCAACAGCTGCCCCGTCAGCGGCAGCGTGTGCGGATCGACGGCGCGGAGCCTGGCCAGGGCCAGCCCTTCTTCGACGATCCGCACTGCGGCGTCGGCGCTCCACTGCTCCGCGTTGGGCGGCAGCACTCCCAGAAGCGCGACATTCGGCGCGGCGCTGGTCGGCGCGTCGTAGTGGAAGGTCAGGCTGGTCGTTTCGTGGGTGGCGGGCACCACCTCGGTCCAGTCGTCGAGCAGGAGCCCCGCCACGGCGCCCGTCTCCCCGGGGAACGGGGTGTGCGCGAACACGGAGACACGTCCGCCGGGCGTGCGTTCTCCCGCGGACGTCAGGGCCACCCAGCGTTCGCCCGGTGCGATCGGGTGCTGGGTGACCGCGAAGGCGGGCACGGTGGCGTGCACCGCCTCCACGCAGCCCAGCAGCCGGTCGAGCCGGGCGACTCCCGGCCGTACGCGGGCACGCTGCGCGACCACCACGGCGACCGACCGCGGCGTGACCCCGGCGGGCACGCCGCCGGCGAAGGCCGGGTCGGCTCGGCTGCCGAGGGCGGGCAGCACCCAGCCGGTCGGTCCCATCGCGGCGCGGACCCGCTCGTACGCCCATGCGGCACGGGCGGACTCGTCGGCCGGGTCGGGCGCGGGCAGCGCGTCGTGCGCCGCGAGGCGGGTGGTGAGGTCGGCGGCCACGGCGGCGGCGAGCGCGGCCAGTTCGGCGGTCTCGCCGCCGGGTGGCGGGACGGCGTTGGCGGCGCCGACCTGGTCCGCCGCCAGCAGGGCCGCGACCAGGGCGTCTCGATCGTCGGCGGCCCGCAGGGCGTCGCGAACGGCGATCATCTTCTGGACGAGGGCGTCCACCCGCGCGAGCGCCGGGCCGGGGGCCGGAGCGGGCATGATCGGGACGGGAAAGTCGCGTGACTGCAGCGGGCGGGCGGCGGTCAGCAGGTTCCGCAGGGCCGTCGCCATCTCCTCCGCCACGGTCAAGGAGTCGCTTGCCGCCAGGGCGCTGACGGCGGGGTCGATGAGCCTGGCCATGGCGAGCAGCCGCGCCTCCAGGGCGGGCCGCGCGCAGGCCACGAAGTCGAGCGCCGACATGCGCAGGCCGGTCGTGGCGGCGGCCTGAAGCTGGGCGAGGGTCTGGGCGAGGGTTCTGTCGGCGCCTCCGGTGAAGGCGATGTTCACGGTGGCCGGATCCGGGAGTACGGCTCGCGCCCACCGCTCGAGCGCGGGCTCCAGCTCGGCCCTGGGGCCGACCGCCCAGCCCTCCGGCCGGTCGGCCGGTAGGGGGCCCTCGGCCGGGAGCACGATGGCGGCGCGCAGCGTGACGCCGGTCCCGGTGCGCGGCTGGGCGACCACTTCCGGCTCGGGGGGTGGGCTGCCCGCGCCGCTGAGCGCGTCGGTTCCCCCCGCGCTTCGCGCGGGGTTGCCCCGCACCAGTTGGAAGACGCCTTCCGACACGAGCACGTCGGCCACGGCGTCGGCCGCCTCGCGGGCGTCCGCGAGGGCCTCGGTCACCGCGTCGACGGCGGAGGTCCGCTGCGCGTCGGTGAGCGTGCCGAAGTGCGGCCGCAGCGCCTGCCGCACCGCCTGGGCGTCCCCGGAACCGGTGAGCGCGATGAGCCGGAGGGCGTCCACGACGTTGTCGGCGGCGACCTGCTCGACGGGCCCTTGGGGGCTTGTCTTGTTGGCGACGAGGGGGGCGGCCCGTCGTACCACGGCGACGGCGTGCGGGGCGCGGGCGCGTAGGATGCGCTCGACGCGGTAGCCCAGCAGGGCGGCCAGGGGCTGGCCCTCGCGTACCCCGTCCAGCAGGGTGAGCGCGGTGCGGACGCGCCGCGAGGACAGGTCCACGCTGAACGCCTCACCCGCCGCGGTGCTCTGCCCCGGCCGCCGGTGGGCGAGATGGGCCGAGCGGAGCACGGCGGCGGCAGCGGCGTGGCCCACGCCGGGCGCGTGCACGTGGCCTGCGTTCATCGGGTCGAGCAGCACCTCACCCGGCGCGTCCCCGGGCAGGTCGGCGGGGGCCGCCGCGGTGCGGCGCACAGCGGTCACGTCGTACAGCACGCCCCACGCGCCGATGGTGAGACCACGCTCCCGTCCCGGCATCGCCCTGATCCGGCGGAGCCGCTCGGTCGCCAGGGCGGTGAACCACGCGTCGAGCCGGTGGGAGAGCAGGCCGAGCTCGGATCTGAGCACGGCCTCCAGCAGTTCGGGCGGGTGGCGTCGATGGCGGGAGGTGCCGAAGCCGGTGGAGTAGGCCAGCTCGCGCACGGTTTCCAGCGTGTTCAGGAACGGTTCGGCGCCGCTCGGCGGCGGCGTGCCGAGCAGCAGGTCGGCCACCGGGGCGGAGGGATGGGCGGGCAGCACGATCCCGAACCGGTCGTCGAGCCGGTAGTAGATGGTGGGCCCCAGGGGGGTGCGGTCGAGTTCGTGATCCCAGGCGTCGATCGTCTGCGGGTCGAAGACGCCTTCGTCGCGCAGGATCGCCCGGACGGCGTGGTCGGCCGTGGTGAGCAGCGCGGTGCGGGCCAGGGCCGACAGCAGCGAGCCGGAGAACGCGGCGGGGTCGATGAGCTGCCGCACCGTGGTCAGGGTGGAGGACCAGCCGAAGGAGAGCTGGTCGAGGTACTCGTGCGCGGACCGGCCGGGCCCGGGTTCGTCCGGTTGCACGAACGGCACCGTGACCGGCGTGGTCCCCGACAGCGGCGACGTCTCCGCCAGACGGGCGGGGCCGGCCGGCTGACCGCCGGCGAGCATGCTGATCAGGTCGGTGACCTGCTGCCTGGCCTGCGTGATCTCGGCGAGCCTGCCGGGGGCGAGCGCGGGGAGCAGCGCCGCCGCCACGACGGGCCCGAGCATGGTCCGTACGGCGAGCCGCCGGGTGACGCCGTCGGCCCTCAGCAGCGAGAGCAGCGTCCGCGTCGGATCGGTCCCTTTGCCGCCGATCCTGGGCAGGTCGGCCGCGGCGGGTTCCCAGATGTTCGTGCGGAGCCGGTTGAGCAGCCGGAGCAGGCGCGACTCGAACGGCGTCAGGTCGTGGTCGCCCGGCTCCACAAAACCGACGGGAAGGATTCCGTACGGCTGGTCGCCGACGCGGATCGCCGGGATGGGGCCGAGCCCTTCCACCGCCTCGGCCAGGAAGGATCCGGCTTCGAGCAGGTCGCCGGAGGTGAGCACGGGCGACCAGAGCAGGCGCAGCGTGGGGAGCGCGACATCGGCCAGCAGGCGCCGGACGCACCGGGCGGCCTCGCGGACCCGGAGGTCGGCCCCGTGGACGTGGCCGAACACGGAGGGGCCGATCCCCAGCAGCCGGGCGGCCTCGTTGCCGTCCGCCGCCGGTTCGTCGACCAGCGTGGCGCCCGGCTTGACCAGCGGCCAGAGGTCCCCCTCGACCCGGAACACCTCCTGCGCCGGGGGTCTGCTCGTGCGGTCGGGCCGGGTGCCCGGCAGGGCGTTGGTGGGGGCGCCCGGGCGTACGAAGGAAAGGCCGTCGGTGTAGTGGTGGGCGTCGAGCAGCGCTTCCAGGGCGGCCGCGGACGAGGCGGGGTCACGGGAGACGTGGGCGCCGACCACGATGAGCTCGTCCACCCGGGGGGTGCCGGACGTGGGCGGCAGCGTGATGGTCAGGGCCATGCCGGCCTTCCGGGCCGCCGCGAAGTCGAGCATCCAGTCGGGGACCGCGGTGAGCGGTGCGGGGCTCACGTCGAGCGGCTCCCGGACGAGGGTGCTCGCGCCCGGGAGGATCTGCTGTCCGATCCGGGCCCGCGCGAGCCAGCGGTCGGGGAGCAGCGCCGCCCGGGCCCCCCTCCTCCAGCGGTCGGGCGCCTCCCGGGGATTGCCGAGGCGGGCGGAGTGAGCGATCCAGGCGGCGCGGGCCGGGGAGGTCGCCGCGATCAGCTCCTCCCAGGCTCTGACGAAGTCGATCAGGTCCCGGCCCGCCTCGACCCGGTCGAGGAAGGTCCTTCGCAGGCTGCGTTCCCTGGGCGTCAGGGCGGGGTCGTGGGCGTCGACATGGAGGTCGTCGGGGAAGATCCGGACGAGCAGGACGGGCGTTCCGGCTCCTGCGGCGGGGCGGGCGAACGTGTGCCGTCCCGGTACGCCGGGATCCTGCCAGGCGAAGCGGGTCTCCAGCCGGGCGGGCAGCAGGAGCAGCGGCAGGCGGCCGTCCAGAAGCGCGAAAGGGTCGGCGATCGTGCCGAGCAGCGCCTCCCGGTGACCGGTGAGCTCGTCGGCGGCCCGGGCGCGGGCCGCCTCGAGATCGGGGATCGCCGCGTCGAGGGCGGCGATCCGATCGGCGGCGGCGTCCGCGGCGGCGCCGTCGCCTCGGGCGATCGCCGTGTCGCGGGCGAGAACCGCTCCGTCGCGGCTCCCCCGGGCGGCCCGCACCGCCTCGTCGGCGGCGCGCAGCGCCTCGCGGGCGGCGCCGACGGCCGTGAGGGGGGTGGTCATGCCCTCCTCCTCGGGAGGATGTCGGAGCCGTGGACGAGCAGGCGGAAGGGGCGCCGCAGCAGGATGGCCGCCAGGGAGTCGGAGCGCCCGTCCCACTCGGGCGGCATGCCGGGGATCCTGCTGAGGAAGCCGGGCGTGGTGGTCGCGGTCAGGTCCAGGTAGCCGCCCGCGGTCGTCGCGACGTCGGGGCGGCCGAGGCCCGCCCAGGTCGTGTAGCGGCCGTCGGACGTCTCTCCGGAGACCGCGCCGAGGCCGAAACAGGGCTCGGTCGGCTGTTCCTGGAAGACGACGTAGTGGCCGGGGTCGCCGGCCGCCTCGGCGGCCGACACCTCGAACCCGAAGAACACCGCGTCGGGCTCTAGCCCTCCGGAGAACACCGGCAGTTCGGCCGTGGCGTCCACCGGCGCCGGCACGCGCCTGCCGTCCTTCAGCATCGCCTTGACCATGAAGACGGCGACGCGGGGGAAGCGGCGCACCAGTTCGCCGCGGATGACCAGGACGAACCGGTCGGCCGGTCCCGCCCTCGCCGCATGAGCGCCCAGCGGGCCGGATCCCCAGGTGTGGATCTCGGTGATGTCTCCCGGCGAGGGACCCGGCGCGGATCCGGGGTCGAAGAAGTGCCGGAAGACGGTGCCTCGCTGGTCGGTGGGGTAGCCGCGCCACAACAGCTCGCGGCTCATCTCGTGGTTCATGCCGGTGAGGAACGCCTCGACGAACATCTGGTTGGCGACGACGCCGGCGACCGTCTCGGCGGGAACGTGCGCGAGGCCCGGAAGTATCCAGTCCTGCCCCTGCTCGGCCAGGAAGCGGGCCATCGGCGCGGTGATCCGCGGAGCGACCATGATGGGGTCGATGCGGTCGGCGGATCGCGAGCCCGCGGGGAGGCGCAGCCGGGCGCCCACCCGCCGCGGGATGGTCGTGGCCGGATGGAGTCTGTCGCGGGCGTCGGCGGCGATCACGTCGAGGGGGGTGGGCCGGCAGGGCGCCGTCGTGCCGCGTTCTCGCAGCGTGTCGAGGAGGTCCGCCAAGGCCGCGCGGTCCTGCGCCCGCCCGGCCGGTACGCCTGCGCGGAGGGCGCCCACGACCTCGTCGGGGGTGACGAGGGCGGCGGGGGCCGGATCGGGCGGCGGGGCCTGCCGGTCCCCCCGCGCCAGGGCGGCGGTGATGTCGGCCGGGTCGTAGCGGGTGTCGTCGTGCCGGCGCTCGACGCGGCGGATGAGCGGGCCGCGCCGCCGTACCAGCCGGATCCACTGGCCCGACAGGCACACGCGCGGCAGGCAGTGCTCGTCGATGACGCCGGCCGGCGTGCGGGCGGGATCGGCCGTCGAGCGCAGCCGCGACAGCGCCGGACCGGCGAACTCCAGCGCCCGCACGTCGGGCAGCGGCATCAGGTGCCGCAGGTGGAGCCGGGCGGCTGCGGCCACGGCCAGTTCGGCCTGGCGCAGGAGTTGATTGGCCTTGAGGATCTCGCCCGCCTGTTCCCAGGCGGCGGCCATGAACTCCTCCTGCCTGGCGCGCACGACCTCCGCCCCCATGCCCGCGGCGACCCGAAGGCCCGGGTGCAGGTTGAGCGCGGACAGCCAGGCGGGCCAGTCCGGGTTCGGTACGCCGACCGGCGCGGCCGCGTGCCATCTGCCGTACACGGGCGGGGCGACGGCGTCGGTCACGTTGACGGCCGCCAGGAGCGCGTCCGCGAGGCCGCCGTCCGCTCCCGCCGCGGGGTCGTCGCCCTCCAGCCGCAACGCGCCGAACAGGTCGGCGACCGTCCCCGGGGGAAGGCCGAAGCCGGGCGAGCCCGTGTCCATCGGCCGCCTGCCCACCAGGGGAATGCCGTCGGCGTCGACGATCTCGTCGAGTCTGACCGGTTTGAGCCTCCTGACGAGCTGCTTGAACTCCCCTTCGGGACCGGTGGCGAACGTCCAGGAGTCGTAGACGGGTAGAACCGCCTCCGTCGCGCCGGGCGCCCAGGCGAGATCGTCCGGCCCGGCCGTCACCTCCTCGCCCAGCCCCGCCTGCCGCCCCGCCTCGAACACCGGCACCACGCAGGCCAGGTAGGGGGTGCCGGAGTCGAGCAGCCGGGGAGCCACCAGGCGGGACAGGGTGCGTCGCGGCTCGGTGTCGAACATGCCGGTGATCTCCGCGGCGGTGCCCGGCAGATCGCCGATGACCTGGACGTGCGCCCAGGCGTGCAGCTCGTCCGGAGGGGGCAGTTCCTCGCCCGCCCTGTCCGATATGCGCAGCACCGGCAGGGGAGAGCCGGGCGTCAGGCCGAACGAGACCCCCGTCCGGAGCCTGACGACGATCAGGCACAGCCAGGGCCTGAGCGTGCCGTGCCGCAGCGGCGCCCGCCCGTCCGCGTCCGGCGCGGTCCGCTCGCCGAACGGCGTGTAGCGCCACGGCAGGTCGGGGTCGTCGAACTCCACGTGCGCGAAGACGTCGGTGCCGACGGCCGGGCTGTCCGGCTCCGGAAACCGGCGGATCACCTGGGCCGGATTGAGCCCGATCACGTCGCCCGGGCCGTGCAGGAAGATCTCGCGGCGTGCCCCGGATCGCAGCCCCTGCACCTCGACGTCCACGGCGAAGCCCGCCCGGCGTTCGGTGCGGCCGGCCCCCTCGACGCTTCGGATGGCGCCGGCCGCGCCGGAGCGCAGCCACCGCAGGAAGGTGTACCGGTTCACCTCGTCACCTCCCCGGCGGTGACGAGCTGTCCTTCGCCCCGTCGCTCCGCGGCCTGGGCGTAGCTCGTGGGGGCGGCCGGGGGCGTGTCCGGCAGGGCGCCGACGGGCACGACCACATACCGCTCCTCGACGACCTCGACGCGCTGATCCGGCCCGCGTACGGCCTGCGCCCGCCTGGAGGCCGACCCGGCCGCCGCACCGGACGCCACCAGCAGGCCGGCCAGAGCGGGATCGAGCCTCCTGCCGACCGGGTCGGGTGTGGGGGCGTCGACGTCGTCGATCACGGCCTCGTCGTAGACGATGTCGGCCGTCCGCGCGATCGGCGTCCCCGCCGCGTCCTGCGGCCAGCGGTGCGCGGAGACGGTCGCGGTCACCCCGGAGGGCATCTGCTCGAACGCCGGGCGGCTGAGCCGCTCGTCGTCGCTGAGCTCGGCGTACTGGGCGGCGGCGAAGCCGTCGAACACGGCGGGCGGGTCCACCTGGCGCGTCCCGCCCACGGTCACCGCCCGCACCTCGAAGCGCGTGGCCGTGCCCGGCTCGGGTACGGCGGCGCCGTACCGCGTGATGGTGGTGGACAACGGCAGCGCGCGCTGGCGGACGGTGAAGCGGCCGAACGGGCTCATGACGAGCCCTCCGGCCGGCCCGCCGCGCAGGCTCACCCCGGTGGTCGCCGAGGGCGGCGAGTCGGTGGTCCACGCGTCGTCGGCCTCCAGCGCGGAACGCAGCACCGTCTCCAGGTCGACCCTCGGCGCCTGCGCGGAGACGGCCTCGCCGACGGTGATGTCGACGTCGATCCGGCCCTTCAGGAACAGGATCCCGAACTCCAGGTGGCCGTAGGCGTGCCAGGGCGCCGGACCTTCCAGGTTCGCTTCGAGTTGCGCGTGCAGAAGCGGCGTCCCGCCCCACGACACGTCGATGCCCATGCTCAACGCGACGACGAAATGGAACGGGCTGAACCGGACGAGCGCGTCGAGGCCGGCATGGGCGGCGGCGCTGAACGGGCCCGCCTCCACATGGAGGTCGAGCCGCGCGCCGAACTGGATCGTGTTGGAGGTGATGGCCAGGTACGCCTCCAACCGGATCCGCGGATTGTCCCCTTCGCCGAGGCTGATGCTCAGCCGTTTGAGCGCGGGAAAGCCCGGCGGCGGCGTGAACCGGGGATGGAATCCGCCGACGGCCAGCGCGAACCGGGTGCCGCCCGTCCAGCCGACCCGCATCGCCATGTCCCCGCAGATGGTGAACGCGGCGATCCGCGAGTCGACCAGGGAGGCGTCGATGGACGCCTCGCCCCGGTCCAGGTCGAGGATGCCCACCACGTCGAGGCGGAGCAGGACGACGGGGGCCTTCTCGTCCGGAAGCCGCAGCCGCATCCGGCCCGCGACGATCAGCCGCAGGGGGGACGGCAGCTCCAGGACGAGCGCCAGCTCCATCTCCAGCAGCTGCTTGGGACCCCAGCCGAGCCGCACCATCGGCCCGAAGGCGTGGCGGGCCTCGGCCGGCGGGAACAGCGTGCGCAGCGCGGGCAGGAGCCGGGTGGCGTTGCCGACGGGATCCTTGGGGAAGAGCACGGCATCCAGCGCACCCGTGCGCACGCCCTCGCGCAGCGGCTCCAGCGCCACGGTACGGTTGACCCCGAGCAGTCCGCCGACGCCGAGCAGGGTGAACCCGAAGCCGAGCGGGATCGGCGGGAACTCGGCCGTGATGATCAGCAGCAGCGAGAATCCGGGCCGGCCGTCGGGCAGCCTGGTGTTCAGCAGGCCGATCGCCTTCAGGCTCACCACCTTGACCGACAGCTCCAGCACTCCGGCGTACTCGCCCTTGTCCGGGTCGAGGAACAGGTAGCCGCCGCCGGAGACGGCGGCGGCGTCCAGCGACAGGCCGATTCCCTTCGGAGGTCTGAGGCCGGCTCGGGCCGAGACCGGCCCGAGGCTGCCGGTCCCATCGTCCAGGCGGAGGGTGAGCCCCACACCCTCCACGGTGGCGGTGAGCGGGCCGAGACGGGCGACGACGTTCGACACCAGCCCCACGGCGAACGCTCCGTCGGCGGGTTCGGCCGTCAGCGTGAGCCGCCGGACCGTCACGGGCCCGAGCGCGAGCTGCTCGGCCAGGACCACCGACAGCCGGTCGAGGCCGCCGGTGACGCGCAGGCCGCCCCCGCGCGTCCAGTCCGCCGCCACGTCGACCGGGGCGGCGAGGGCCTGGCCGAGCAGCCTGGCGACGAACGAGTCGCTGCCGCCCGGCCCGAAGGCGACCTGGATGCCGTGGAGCCCGACGCTGACGCCGAGGTCGGGCGGGGCCCCGTCGGTGAGGGTGGCCGACAGGCCGAGGGTCAGCCGGCCCAGGTCGATGTGGAGGCCGTCGTCGGGCCCTAGGCGTACGACCGGCGACGCGACGGAGGCGACCTCGGCGGCGATCGTGATGTCGGCGTCGGCGGTGACCGCGGCGCCGGAGACGGTGAAGGCGCCGCCCGCGTCGAGGGCGAACCGGGCCTTCCAGGCGGCTCCCTCGTGCGCCGCTTGCCAGGTGCCCCGCGGGACGACGTGGGCCAGCACGGTGCCGCCGTCGGCCTCGACCGCGATCGCGATCCACGCGGGTGGCGTCGCCGAGCCCGCGCCCAGCAACTCCTCGCCGGTGAAGATCCACATCGACGGGGGTGACAGCGCGTCGCCCGGACGCCACACGGCCGGGAACCCGGCCCCGATCAGCGAGCCGACCAGTTGCGGGCCGAGGAGATCCCAGGCGACGGCGACGAGGTCCGGCCAGGGCAGGTTTCGCGTGGCGGCCGCCGCGACCAGGTCGTGCAGGGCCGTGCCCGGATCGGTGAGCCACCGGCCCAGCCGGTCGACGCGCACGCCGAGCCGTACGCCGGGCCGTCTGACCACGTTCGGACCCAGACGCACCTCGCCGACAGGGTCGAGCCCGATGACGCCGAGCGCCAGCAGGACGGCGCGGAGCCGGGGCGCGCGGGTTCTGAGCGCCAGGTCGGCGAGGCCCGCGATCACGTCCCGGGCCAGTTCCCCCGCGAGCGCGGCCGCTTCGTCGGGGGCGATCGAGGGCGGCCGCCAGGCCGAGACGACGGCGGCGACCCGGCCGGTGGCCGCGCCGACGGCGGCGACCGCCGCGGCCACGTCCAGAACGTCGGCGGGCTCCTCGGCGAGGGCGTCGTCGAGGGCGAGCGCGCTGCGGGCCAGCTCCGACAGCGGCTCCGCCACCGCCGTCAGATCGGCGATCGAGGTGAGGTCCCAGCCGAAACCGGCGAGCAGATCCCGGACGGCTCTGACCGGATCGTCCGAGTGGACGGCGTCGATGAGGGGGGCGGCGATCACGCCGACCCACCGGCCAAGGTTGTGCTCGGCGCGTTCCACGATGCGTCTCTATCACAGGCACCGGCCCCGGTCTACCATCGCGACGGGAGGCCCACATGCCGCTGCCCCGGCTGGTCGATCTGGTGAATCTCGTCGCGTCGCAGGCCCGCCCGGACGCCGGCGTACTCGGTCCCGTGCTGTTCGCGGGCGAGCGGGGGGCGGGCGCCCGGCCGCTCGGGGAGTACGCCGCCGCCCTGCGCGTGGCCTGTGCCGGACTCTCCGGATGGCCGGAACTGGTCACCCGGCTCCGGCTCCTGCAGCATCCCGTCCGCGACGCGGCGCTGTTCGCCAATCCGGGCGAGTACACCGCCCCGCCCGCCTTCTACGGCGGGCGGTCCCGCGACGAGGTCGATCGCGGCGCCGCATGGGATCTGCTGGCCACCTGCGGCTACGTCGAGGCGACCGGCCTCCCCGTGCCGGTGGTGTCCACGCGGCGGATCTGGCTCGCCCTCGACGTCGAGACCGGCGTCAGGCAGTCGTTCCGGCTGCCGCACCGGGCCGGGGTTCACCGGCTCGATCTCGTCACCTGGGCCGGTGACCTCGGCCGGGTCTGGGCGGAGTGGCACCGGTGGCGGGTGGAGTTCCATCGTTCCGGCGGCAACGAGCCGCGGATTTGGGACGAGGTGGAGAAGGGCCTCGATTTCACCGTGGACGCCAGGCCGCGGCTCGTGGCCGCGCTGACCCGGCGGCTCGGCGCCGAAGACCTCTACGGCTCCGTGGACGCGCTCCGGGTGAGACAACTGCTCACCGACTCCGGCGGCATGACGCCCGCCGACGCGCTGGAGATCATGTACGATCCGGCGGCTCCGCCGTACGATCGGGCGGCCATGCTCGAAGCGGCCAGCCCGGCTCTCCGGCACGGCGATCGCGAGGTGCTGCTGGACACCGTCCGCTGCGGCGCGCTCTGGCACGGCGGGATGGCTCACGGCGCACCGGCCCGGCCGTTGATCCAGGCGCTGAACACGTCGTGGAGCCGGCAGGTCGTCACCACCCTGGCCGACTGGTTCGCCACCCTCTTCCGGCCCGACCTGGCGCAGACGCCCGTACCGGATCCGTGGCCGTCCGGCTTCCTCGTCCACCGGCCGGGAGCCGCGGCCGGCGCGCCACTGTACGGCGGGTTCGACCTGCAGCACGGCGACGCCGACGCCGGGCGCGTCTACGGCGGGACGGCCCGTCCGGCCGATGCCGGCGGCCGGGTGGCGCAACTCGTGGCCGACCTCGCGTCCCTGGGATTCACCGGCGTTCCCGCCGGGACGTCGCAGTTCGACGAGAACGTCCGCGCCACGGTGCGCGAGTTCCAGATCGAGGCGAGCCAACCCTGGCTCTTCGCGCGGCTGGGCGGCGCGGACGCCCGAGTCCGCCCGTGGCGGCGCTACCTGGGACAGGCCCATGGCGTCGTGGACTGGGAAACCCGCCGCTGCCTCCAGATCTGGCTCGAACTCCCCCGCGTGCCCGCGGACGGGCCCGAGCTTTCCACCGAGGCGGGCGTGACGTCCCCGCGCAATCCGGTCAGGATCTGCGCCTGCCGGTCCACCCCGGCGACCGCACCCAGGGAGCCACGGCCGATCTTCGCCGACGACCTGTGGGCGTGGGACTCCATGGTCACCCCCGACCGACGGGTCTGGGCCTTCGACCGGCTGCGTCGCGTGCCCGCGTTCCCCGCCGACGAGCCGGACGGCTCCCACCCCGGCTTCGGCGGGCTGGACCCGCGCTTCGCCTCGGCCGACGTACACGCTCATCGGCTCGGCCGATGGTTGTCCGACGCCGCCGCGAACTTCCACGGCCCTTCGACGTGGCCCCCGTCCGACACCTGGACCACCACGGTGCTCACCTGGCCGCGCTTCCTGCTCGCCTTCGCCGACGCGGTGGTGACCTTTTCGGTGTTCCGCGTCATGTACGCGGCCAGCGCGGTCGAGACCGGCGGCAAGATCGACGCGCTCAACTGCTACGACAGGGCCAGGCTCTCGCTGGGGCCGTTCCACTGGACGCTCTTCCTCAACCCCAAGTCCCAGCCCGGCGATCCCGACGAGGACGCCGTGGGCGAACTCGGCGCCATGCTGTCGTTCTACAAGCACCGGGCTCCCGCCGCATTCCGCCGCGACTTCCAATCCTGGGGGGTGGACGCCGTTCCGTGGCCGCCGCCGCCGGAGTCGCCGGGCAAGTATCTGGCCCCCGTACTGCTGCTGGGACTGCGCCGCCCGGGTGACTCGGCGCTCGACCGCAGCACGCCCCGCGCCCTCAACAACGGCGTGGCCGACCTGGCCGCCATGGAGTGGTTCCGCTCCTGGCGTTCGTTCTTCCGCGTGATGACGGCGCTGCGCACGAGCCCGGACTTCCTCGACCAGGCGCTCCGGTTCGGCCTGCACCGGCTCGACGCGGTCAGGGCGATACCGCTCGACATGCCGAACGTGTTCACCGGCGGCACGCTGGGCGACATCGTGACCAGCGAGCAGGGCTGGGCGGCGCTGATGCGCTACCACATCAACATGCCGGGACTGCTGGTGCAAACGATCGCCGCCGGTGGCGCGGTCGCCGCGCACACGAGGACCCGGCTCACCGAGGCCGCCCAGAACGCCTTCCCCGGCGCCCTTCCGGTGGCTCCGGCGGTGGCGGCGGCGGATGCCAGGTTCCAGGAGGATCTGGTGGACAGGATGGTCACCACGGCACCGCAGTACGTCGGGGCCGATCTGGCGATCAACGCCCAGGTCCCGGCCGCTGGAGTGCCGGCGGGCACGCCACGGGGACTGTCGAACGCACCGGGCTCCTTCATTCGATAGCCGCGGACGGGTACGGTGGCGCGATGGCGCCACGGTGCCACGGCTCCCTTCTCCTATCGGCGCGACAGGAGCCGGCCGAAGAGCCGGTGGAAGGCGGGTGCGGTGATGGGCCGTGCGGCGGTGGTGCCGGACGTGCTGCGGAGAGCGGCCGAGGAGGCGCCGGACCAGGTCATCGTGCACATCCGCGGCGACGGCGGCGAACGCGTCGTCACCTATCGCGCCTTGTGGGAGGAGTCCCTGCGGGTCGCCGGCGGCCTGCTCGACGCCGGTCTGACGCCCGGGAGTCCGGTGCCCCTCATCGCGGACCGTAGCGATGACTTCCAGCCGCTGTTCTGGGGAATCCTCGCCGCCGGTCTCCTGCCGGTGCCCCTCGCACCCGACAAGCGGCGGGTCCTCCCCGTGTGGGAGTTCCTCGGTCGGCCGCCCGTCGCCGTCGATACGGCCACCGCGCCGTTGCTCGCGGCGCTGGGGGACGGCGTGCGGCCCCTGCCGCTGGACGAGTTGCGCGAGGGTCGCCCGCCTGTGGCCCTGCCCGTGCGGGCGCCGGATGACGTGGCGTTCCTGCAGTTCTCCTCGGGCAGCACCGGGGCGCCCAAGGGCGTCGAGCTGACGCACGCGGGCGTACTGGCGAATCTGGAGCAGATCCGGGCGGCGACACAGGCCGGCCCGGACGACGTGGTCGTCAGCTGGATGCCCTACTTCCACGACATGGGGCTGATCGGCACCCACCTCGCGCCGCTCGCCGCGCGGATCAAACAGGTGAGGCTGGGGCCGCTGTCCTTCGCGAAACGGCCCGCGCTGTGGCTGGAGACGGCGGCGCGGCACCGGGCGACGGTGCTCTGCGCGGCGAACTTCGCCTTGGCGCTGGTGGAGCGGCGGGTGCCGGAGGAGACGCTCGCCCGGCTGGATTTGACGAGCGTCCGGTTGGTCCTCGTGGGCGCGGAGCCGATCTCTCCGGCGGTGTGGCGCGCGTTCGCCCGCCGGATGTCGGTGACCGGGCTCGCCGCGCGGGCGCTTCAGCCGGTGTACGGCCTCGCCGAGGCGACGCTCGCGGTCACGATGCCGCCGCCGGGGGAGGTGGCCGAGCCGCTCGTGCTGGACAGGGCCGAACTCGGCCGCGGGCGGGCGGTGGACGCCGGGCCGGGGGCGCACGCCGTGGAGCTCATGCCGGTGGGACGTCCCGTGCCGGGGTGCGAGGTGCGGATCGTGGACGACGCGGGCGCGGCCCTCGGGGACCGGCGCGTCGGGCACATCGTGGTACGCGGGCCGCAACTCGGGCGCGGGTATCACCGGGCTCCGGAGGAGACCGCGGCCGCCTTCGGCGGGGGGTGGCTGCGCACCGGGGACCTGGGCTTCCTCGACCGGGGGCGGCTGTGTGTGACCGGCCGGTTCAAGGACGTCGTCTTCGTCAACGGAACCACGTACCACGCCGCCGACCTCGAGGAGGTGGCGGCGGGCACGCCCGGCCTGCCGCGTGGCCCGGTGGCGGTCGTCGGGTCCGCCGACCCGTCGTCCGGCCGGGAACGGGTGGTGGTCTTCGTCCCGGCGAAGGCGGCCACGGCGGCCGGACCGTCGGGAACGGGCGGGAGGGGTGGTGTGGCGCGTGAGGTCGCGGCCCGGGTCGGCGCCGCGATCGGACATGACGACGTGCGGGTGGTGGCCCTGTCCGCGCGGGCGTTCCCGCGCACGACGAGCGGGAAGCTGCGCCGGGGGGTGATGCGGGAGCGCTTCGAGGCGGGGGCGTACGCGGAGTTCGAGGTGTTTCAGGCGACGGCCGCCGCCGATGGCCGGGAGCGCGGCCCGGGCACGTCCGAGCCTCGTTCCCGCAGGGAAGTGGAGAGCGGGATCCGCGGCATCTGGGCTCGGGTGCTCGGCCTGCCCGCCACCGGCATCGGGCCGGACGACCGGTTCTTCGCCCTCGGCGGATCGTCGATCAAGGCGATGGAGGTCCTCGCCGCCGTGGAGGACGAGTTCGGCGTCTCGCTGCGGCCCGCGGATGTCCGCGACCACGACACCGTGGCCGGGCTCGCGGGTCTGGTGCTCGCCGGGGGCGGGCGGGGCGAGGAACCGGAGCGGCGGGACGGCGATCCGGGCGGCCCGGTGATCGCCGTGACCGCGATGGCGTGCCGTTTTCCCGGGGCCGACACGCCCGAGGCGTTTTGGGATCTGCTCGTGCGGGGGCGCGACGTCGTCGGCGGCGTACCGGCCGGGCGGTGGGCGGACCCCGCGGGTTCGGCGGGCCGGTGGGGCGCGTTCCTCGACGACCCGGCCGCCTTCGACGCCGGGTACTTCGGCATCGGCGAGGAGGAGGCCGTCGCGACCGATCCGCAGGCCCGGATCTTTCTTGAGTTGGCCCACGAGGCTCTGGAGCGGGCCGGGTACGCCGGGCCAAGGCGGCGGGGACTGCGGGTCGGGGTGTTCGCCGCGGCGGGGGAGAGCGGGTACCGGCGGCTGCTCGAACAGGCGTACGGCGAGGCGGGGCCGCCCGCGTCGGCGCTGATCGGAACGCTCGGCAACATGCTCGCCGCGCGGGTCGCGCACTGCCTGGACCTGACCGGTCCCGCGCTCGTCGTCGACACCGCCTGCTCGTCCGCGCTCGTCGCCCTGCACCTGGCGCGCCGCAGCCTGCAGCAGGGCGAATGCGATGTCGCAGTCGTCGGCGGCGTGAACCTCAACCTCACCCCCGACGGGTACGCGTCGCTGGAGAAGATCCAGGCACTGTCGCCGACCGGGCGCTGCCACACGTTCGGGGCCGCCGCCGACGGTTTCGTCCCGGGGGAGGGCGGCGCGGCCGTGGTGCTGTCGCGCCTCGACGACGCGCAACGGGCCGGGGATCCCATCGTGGCCGTGCTGCTCGGCACCGCCGTGAACAACGACGGCCGCTCGCTGAGCCTGATGGCGCCCAACCCGGCGACGCAGCGGGAGGTGATCACCCAGGCGTATCGCGAGGCGGGGGTCGACCCCGGCGGCGTGTCGTATGTGGAGGCCCATGGCACGGGAACGGCGATCGGGGATCCCGTCGAGATCGCCTCCCTCGTGCACGCCTTTCCGCCGCGCGCCGACGGACGCCCCCGGCTGCTCGGCTCGGTCAAGACCAACATCGGCCATCTGCTCAACTCGGCGGGCATGCCCGGCCTGGTCAAGGTGCTGCTGGCGCTCGGACACCGCAGGCTGCCCCCGTCCCTGCACCACGCGCCGTCGGCGTCGGCGCTGCACGGTTCGGGTTTCGAGGTGGTGGCAGAGGCGCGTGACTGGGACGAGCCCGGGCCGCTGATCGCCGGGGTCAACGCGTTCGGCTTCGGCGGCACCAACGCGCACGCCATCCTCGCGGAGCCCCCCGCCCGGAGGCCGTCCGGCGCCTCGGTGTCCGCGCGGCCCCGGCTGCTCACGTTGTCGGCGCGCAGTGCGCCGGGGCTGCGGGCCGCCGCGGCCGAGCTGGCGCGGCACCTGCGGGAGCATCCGGAGCTCGACGAGGGGGATGTCTGCGCGGCGGTGGCCGCGGCACGCGACGAGGGGTCCCACCGGCTCGCCCTGGTGTGCGACGGCGATCTCGCCGAGCGGTTGGAGGCGGGACCGGCGGGCAGGTCGGCCGGGTCCCGGCCGCGGCTGGTCCTGCTGCTGCCCGGGCAGGGGGCGCAACGTCCCGGGCAGGGGCGCGCCCTGTACGCGGACGCGCCGGTGTTCCGGGAGGTCTTGGAGGAGGCGTCCGATCTCGCCGGTGAGATCGGGGGGCGGAGTCTGTCCGCCTGGTGCCTGGATCCCGGCGTCTCCCCGGCCGAACTCGCGCGGACGGACATCGCGCAACCGCTGCTGGTGGCGTACGGGGTCGCGCTCGCCCGTCAGATGCGGGCCTGGGGGATCACACCGGACGCCGTCGCGGGGCACAGCGTCGGCGAGATCGCCGCCGCCTGTGTCGCGGGGCGGCTCACGATCGGCGACGCCGTACGGTTCGCGGCGGAGCGGGGACGGCTGATGCGGGACCTGTGCGCCCCGGGCACCATGGCCGCCGTGCACGCGGGCGAGGAGACCGTGGCGGAACTCGTGGCCGGATCCGGGGGCGCGCTGAGCGTAGCGGCGATCAATGCGCCGGGGCGGACGGTCGTCGCCGGGACGCCGCAGGCCGTCGATCACGCCGTGCGCGAGCTGACCGGTCGGGGCGTCGCCGTACGGCGGCTTGAGGTGTCCCACGCCTTCCACTCGCCGCTGATGGATCCGGCGCTGGGGCCGCTGGCCGAGGTGGCGAGGGCCGTGACCCTCCACCCGTACGCCCTGCCGCTGATCAGCACGGTCACCGCCGAGTGGCAGCCGGACCTCGACCCCGGCTACCTGCGGGAGCACGCGGCGCGGCCGGTCCGCTTCGGCGCGGCTGTGGAGCGGATGCTCGACGACGGCTACGACCTCTTCCTGGAGCTCGGCTCCGGGCCTGTCCTGAGCGGGGCCGTCCGGGAGGTCGCGGCGGGGTGGGGGCGGACGCCGGTCATATTGGCGAACCGGGGCGAGGACGGCGTACGCGGCCTGCTGGAGATGGTGGGGCGGCTCTGGGAACACGGCGTAAGCCTGGACCGCACGGCCCTGGACGCCGGACGGGCGCGCGTCGCCGTGCCGACCTACCCGTTCCAGCGGCGACGGTACTGGCCGACGGCCTCGCCGCGTCGGCTGCTGCACCGGTTCGTCTGGGAGGACGCGCCATTGACCGGCGGCCCCGAGCCGCACACGGTGCTGCTGGCCGGTCCGGACTGTCCGCTCTCCCGCGCGCTGGCGGACCGGCTCGCCGGGCGTGACGTCGCTGTGCTGCGAGACCCGATCGGGGAGCGGGGGCCGCGTCCGGACGTCGTGGTCTTGTTCGGCGGCCCGGCCGTGGAGCCGGATTCGGCGGACGCCCTGGAGGCCGCGCAGCTCGCCATGGTGCGTGACCTTCACGGGCTGCTGCCGCGCCTGGCGGAGGACAGGTCGCGGGTGCTCGTCGTCACCGAGGACGTCCACGTCACCGGCGAGGGGGCGGAGCGCCCGCGTCCGGCGCAGGCGGTGCTCACCGGGCTCACGTCGGCGCTGCCGGACGAACTGCCCGGCGTGGAGGCCCGGAGCGTGGACCTGTCGTCGCTGGACGATCTCGCCATGCGGCTGTCCGCGCTCGACCGGGAACTCGCGGCCCGGGGTGGGGCTCGGAGGGAGGCGGTGAACGCGGTCACGATCGCCTGGCGAGGCGGCAGGCGGTTTGGCCGTGTGGCCGGGCCGGTTGAGGCGGGGGCGGCGGTGTTGTCTGCGGATGGCGGAGGTGTGAGGGCTGGGGGTGGTGGGCGGTTTGGCCGTGTGGCCGGGCCGGTTGAGGCGGGGGCGGCGGTGTTGTCTGCGGATGGCGGAGGTGTGAGGGCTGGGGGTGGTGGGCGGCTTGGCCATGTGACCGGGCCGATTGAGGCAGGGGCTGTGGCGTTGCCCGCCGAAGGCGTGTACCTGATCACCGGGGGCGGTGGGGGGATCGGCGGCGCGCTCGCGCGGGACCTCGCCGACCGGGGGCGGCCGACGCTGGTGCTGATCGGCAGATCGCCGGAACCGCCGGCCGGGCTGCTGGCCGACCTGCGGGCACGCGGCGCGGTCGCGGAGTACCGCGTCGCCGATGTGGCGCGCGAGGCCGACGTCGACGCCGTGCTCGCGGATTTGCCGCATCTGGACGCGGTGTTCCACGCCGCGGGGGTGGTACGACCGGGGACGCTTCGGGCGAAAACCGTCGAGGAGGTTGCCGGGAACCTGGCTGCGAAGACGCGGGGCAGCCTCCTGCTGGCACGCGGGATCCTCCGGCACGGTTTGCGTCCCGCGATCTGTGTGGCCTTCTCCTCGGTGTCCTCGGTGCTGCCCGGCCTGGCCGGTGCCCTCGGCGATTACGCGGCGGCCAACGCCTTCCTCGACGCCTTCGCCGCCGCCGAGCGTGCGGCAGGGCGGCCGTGGCTGGCACTGAATCTCGCCGCGGTCGCCGGGACCGGTGTGGCCGCAGGACTGCCTGCGGGCGGAGTTTCCGGTCTCAGGCCGCTGGCCCTCGCCGAGGCACTCGGGGCAGTGCGCGACGCCTGCGGGATCGAGGCCGCCCAGGTGCTGATCGCCGACCTGGAGCCGGATCCGCAATCGGCTTCGCGCGCCAGCGGCGGCCCGAAGGAGTCTCATCCCGACGCCGTCATCTCCGTGAGCGCCCCTGTAAGTGTCGCCGTGAGTGCGTCCCAGCCCCGCTCGGTGGGCTCGGATCGGCAGGCCGAGGACATCGCGGACCTGCTGCGTCGGCTCGTCGCCGCGGCGCTGCGGCGTCCGGTGGACGACATCGGCGACGACGAGCCGTTTCTCGGCCTCGGGCTCGACTCGCTCACGGCCGTTGATCTGGTCAAGCGCCTGGAGCGGGAACTGGGGCGGTCGCTACCGATCACGCTGTTCTTCGAACACCGGACGCTGCGTGAACTGGCGGCGCACCTCCAGACCGGTGAGCCGCGCCAGGCCGACGCACTGCGCAACCACGACGTGCAGGGTGACGTAGCCCGAGACGGAACCTTCCTGGACGGCGCATCTCAGGGTGGGTCCTTGCGCGGAGGTGGCTTGCCGGGCGGTGGTTCGCACGGGGACGGTGCGCTGGGTGCATCTCAAGGTGAGTCCTTGCGCGGTGGCGGATTTCCGGGCGGTGGTTCGCAGGATGATGGTGCGCTGCGGGACCGCCGTGAGGCGGTGACCGGCGACGCGTTTCCGTTGACCCCGATACAGCTCGCGTTCCACGCGCAGAGTCGCCTATATCCGGATGTCGCCGCCTTTGGATATGTGCGCCAGACCATCGAAGGGCCGCTGGATCCCGAGCTGTTGGGGCAAGCGCTGGGGCATCTCTCCGACCGCCATCCCATGCTCCGCCTGCGCGTCCGCGCCGGTGGCGACTCGCCCGTGCAGATCTTCGTCCCCTCCGGTGACGGCGCGACGCCCGGCTGGTACGAGGTACGCCCCGGCGTGTGCGCGGACGACGAGGAGTTGGCGGCGATCGAGACGGCGCTGTGCAACCGGCCGTTCGACCTCGCCACCGAGGCTCCCATCCGCGCGTTGCTCGTGCGAAACGGCGCCGACAGTGCCCACCTCGTCGTCGTGGTCCACCATGCTGCGGCCGACGGTTTCAGCCTCAACATCCTCAACCGGGAACTCTGGGACGTCTACACCGCGCTCGCCAGGGGCAGGACGCCTTGCCTGCCTTCGCTGGACGCCACGTTTCGCGTGTACGCGGCGCGGTTGCGTGCGGAACGTTCGGAGGCGGCCTTCCGGGACGATCTGGCGTACTGGCGGGAAGTACTCGCTCGTCGCGGTGAGCCGCTCGCGCTTCCCTACGACGGGGATCCGCACGGGCCGCCCGTGGCTCCGCTGCTGGCCCATCAGGTCGCGATCGGACCGGACCTGTCGGCCGCGCTGCGCGACGTGGCCGCCGCGCACGGCGTGTCCGTGTTCCATTTGCTGCTCGCCGCGTACCTGCGGTGCCTGTCCCGATGGAGCGGCGATCGGCGGGATGTGGCCGTGAACATCGCCCGGGCCCGCCGCGACATGCGGCTGCCCGGAGTCGAGGGGATCGTCGGGCCGCTGGCCGACACCCTGCCGCTGTTGGCTCGGGTCGTGCCCGGCGAATCCGTGCACGCGCTCGCGGCGCGGCTGCGGGACACGTGGTCGGTGGGGGAGCGGCACGCCCGGCCCACCAGCCTGGATCTGGCCCGGCTGCTGCCCGGCCGCGCGGCCGGGCCCCGCACGGTCAGCCCCGCGTCGTTCAGCTTCGCCCGTTTTCCGATCTCTCTCGATCCCGACTGTCCGGTCCGGGTCAGGTCGGCCGCCGCAGGGACCGCGTCGGCCGCCACGCGGCTGAGTCTGCTGTGCTGGGAGTCCGGCGACGAGCTGCATTTCTCGTGGAATTTCCCGGCGAGGTTGTTCGAGCGGGCGACGATCGGCGAACTCGCCGGGCAACACCTCGCCGAACTGGCGGCGGCGGTCCACGCGCCCCACCGCATGAGGGAACATGCCGAGCCGGGGGCTGTCGCATCACAGAGCGTGCGACACGGTGCGACACACCGGGCGGAGCATGGAGCGAAACGGGAGATCCTGCCGCAGGAGGCTGTGGAACCGCAGGCCACGGCATCGAAGGTTGTGGCAGCGCCGGTCGCGGCGGCGCGAGATGAGACGGCCCGCGATGAGACGGCCCGCGATGAGACAGCGCGAGATGAGACGGCCCGAAAAGAGACGGCCCGAAAAGAGACGGCGCGAGATGAGACGGCCCGCGATGAGACGGCGCGGGATGAGACAGCGCGAGATGAGACACGGTCGGGCGGCGTTGTCGCGCGGCTGAGGGCGCAGGTTCTCGCGACGCCGGACGCCATCGCCGTGGACACCGGCGAGGCCACGATGACGTACGCCCAGCTCGATCGCGTTTCCGCGGCCCTAGCCTCCCGTCTGCGGGCGGCCGGCGTCGCCGCCGGTGACCTGGTGGGGCTGCTCACCGAACCCGGCGTCGACACCGTGGCGGGCGTCGTCGGGATTCTGCGGGCGGGGGCCGGATGGGTGCCACTGGACGCCACGTATCCGCCGTCGCGGCTGGCCTGGCAACTGGCGCGTACCGGGGCGCGGGTCGTCGTCTGCCATGACGGGACTCTCGCCGCGGCGACGACGCTGGCCGACACCGCGTCCGCCGCGCTCGTCGCCGTCGACGACCGGTCGCCCGCGCCGCCGTACGACGAGGTCATGGACATCACGCCCGAAGCGGTCGCCTACGTGATCTTCACGTCGGGTTCCACCGGCCGCCCCAAAGGGGTGCCGATCACGCACCGCTCAATGGAGAACTATCTGGACTGGGCGCTGGCCACGTTCGGCTACCGTGGCGGCGACCGGCTCACCCAGACCGCCTCAGCGTGCTTCGACGCCTCGGTGCGCCAGATTCTCGCGCCGCTGCTGGTCGGGGCCACCGTGGTCACCTTCCCGAGGCACCTGGTCCGGGATCCCGAGGCGCTGCTGGACAGGGTCGAGCAGGGGCGGATCACCGTGTGGAGCTCGGTGCCCGGCCTGTGGTCACGGCTGCTCGACGCCGCGGAGACCCGGATGCGGAACGGCGGGAGGAAGCCGGACCTCGCGGCGTTGCGCTGGATCCATGTGGGCGGGGAGGCGCTGCCTGCGGCGCACGTGCGGCGCTGGTATGACCTGTTCGGCCCGGGGCAGCGGATCGCCAACCTGTACGGGCCGACCGAGGCGACCATCAACGCCACCTTTCACATCATCGACGCCCGTCCCGCCGACGATGTCCGTTTCGTGCCGATCGGACGTCCCATCGCCGGGACGTACGTCGAGGTGGTGGGCCCGGACGGACGGCGATGCGAGCCCGGCGAGCCCGGCGAACTGCTCATCTCCGGCGTGGGCCTCACCCCGGGATACCTGGGCGAGCCGGAACTGACGCAGGCGGCGTTCACCGAACGCGACGGGAGACGCTGGTATCGCAGCGGCGACCGGGTCGTCCGCACACCGGACGGCGATTTGCAGTTTCTCGGCCGCCTGGACGACCAGGTGAAGGTACGCGGATACCGGGTGGAGCCCGGGGAGATCGAGGCGGCGGCGCAGACGCATCCCGCCGTCGCCCGCGCCGCCGTCATCCTGCGGGGCGATCGCCTCGTCGCCTTCGTCGAACCCCGGCCTGGTGCCTCCCCGCCCGACGCCGTGGACCTGCGCGCGTACCTGGCCGGGATGCTGCCCGCGTACCTGCTTCCCTCCCGAATCCACGTCGTGGACGAGCTTCCGCTCACCGCCACCGGGAAGATCGACCGCAGCGGGCTCGGCGACCTCGCGTCCCGATCCGCCGACGCCGGGAACGTCGCAAAACGGCCGTCGGACGGCGACGCGGCGTCGGCGGCGCCGATGACGCCGACCGAGACCCTGCTGGCGCGGATCTGGGCCGAGCTCCTGGACGTCCCGTCGATCGGCCGGGACGACGACTTCTTCGCGCTCGGCGGAGACTCCATCCTCATCCTCCAGGTGTTCGCACGGCTGCGCGACCAGATCCCGGCGCTGCCCAGGCCCACCGTCGTCTACGCCCACCCGACCCTCGCCGCCCTGGCCGCCGCGGTGGACCGGGCCGGGACCGAGCACGGCGCACCGGCGCATGGCAACGCCCTGGGAGGCGACGGCCGGAGCGGTCCCACGCCGTTCCCGCTCACCCCCTCCCAGCGCGGATTCCTGCTCGCCGAGGCGATCGCGCCCGACGCCCCCTCCACCTGGCCGGCCTGCGTACGGGTGCACGGGCGGGTGAATCGGGACGCGTTCCAGCGCGCCGTGGACGCGTGCGTCGTCCGCCACGGCATGCTGCGCACCATGTTCCCCGCCGGTGCCCGCCCGCCCGTCCAGCAGGAACTTCCACCCGCCGTACGGATCCCCGTCGCCTTCGAGACCCTGACCGACCGGGACGCGCTGCCGTCGAGAATCGCCGACGAACGCGCCCGCCGGTTCGAGTCGTGGGCGTGGCCGCTGCTGCGGCTCCGGCTGATCACGCTCGCGCCCGACGAGCACGTGCTGATCGTCAACGCCCATCACCTGATCGGCGACGGATACAGCGTGGCGCTGCTGGGCCGCGAGCTGCTCGCCGCGTACGACCGCCTGCTGCGCGGCGACGCCGCCGAGCCGCCGCCGCTGCGCAGCACCTTCCGCGACCATGTGGCGCTGCTGGAACGCGAATCCGCGACCGCCGGGCGGCGCGCCCGGTTCGACATCCCGTACCGGCGTCCGGTCCTGGGCGGCACGCGCGACGGTTCCGTGCTTGCGTCGGCGTACCGATCCGCCGCGTTCACGCTCGGCCCCGGCCGGGTGGCGGCCCTGCGCCGGATGGCCCGCGAGGCGGGGACGACGCTCTTCGCCCCGGTCCTCACCGCGTACTACCGGGCCCTGGTCGCCGTCACCGGCCAGGACGACCTCATCCTCGGGCTCGCCGTAACCGGCCGTGATCACGGACTGCCCGACGCGCACCTGGTGTTCGGGCCCTTCGCCGCCGCCGTACCCCTGCGGCCGAGCCCGCCGGACGGGACGGGCGGCCGGGGCACGACGCGCCGCGCCTTCGCCGACGACCTGCGCAGGATCGCCGCCGAAGTGGCCGCCGCCCGCGGCGAAGGCGGGGAGGGCATCCAGGAGGGCGGGAACCCGCCGGTGGCCGCGCAGTTCTTCCTCACCTTCCTCGACTTCTCCGCGCTTGGACCGCTCAAGGGCGACACCTTGACCCTGACCTGGGACGACATCGACGCCGAATCGGCCCCGCCGCCGGTCGGCACCGACACCTTCCTGGCCGCGCGGCCGGTCGGGTCCGGGGAACTGCGGCTCGCGCTGCGCGCCTCCGCCACGGCCTTCACGCAGGCGGCCTTCGACGCGTTCGCACGCCTGCTGCAGGACGAGCTGAATGCCGCCGCGCGCCCCCAAGGCGGCACCGGCGGGGCGGCGCGCGTGCTGGACGCCGCACTGATCGGCTACCTGCCCGCGCCCGGGCACCTCGCCGCGCTCGCCGGAGCCGACGCGGGGGCGTGGCCGCGCGAGCGGCTGCGGAGCCTGCTCTTCCCCGAGAGCCGCCCCCGCCTGGTCGAGGAGATCGGCACCCCGCTGGGCCGGTCCGGCTTCGTGTGCCTGCCGTTGTTCGCCGACGAGCTCGCGAACACCCCCGATCTGGCCGGGCGTACGGCCGGGGCGGTGGAGTACGCCGCGTCGCTGGGCGCCCGCTGCGTCTCCCTCGCCGGGATGATCCCCTCGCTCACCGGGTACGGCTTCGACGTCCTGCGCGCGACCGGAACGACGGCGGACATCACCACCGGCCACGCGGCGACCGTCGTGTCCGTGGTCAAGACCGTCCACGCCGCGCTCCGGCGCTCGGGGCACACCCTGGACGCGCTCACCGTCGCGGTGGTCGGCCTCGGCTCGATCGGCAGGGCGTCCCTGGAACTGCTCCTGACGCTGGCCGCCCGGCCGCCCGCCCGGCTGATCCTGTGCGACGTCGCGGGAAGCGGCCCCCGCCTCGCCGAGCTGGCCGCGGATCTGATCGGCCGCGGCCTGGCGGAAGCAGTCGAGACGCACGAGTCCGATCCGGCCCTGCCCGCAGCCGTGTACGAGTCCGGCCTCATCGTGAGCGCGGTCAGCGGCGGCGGCGCGCTGCTCGACATCGACCGGCTCCGGCCCGGCGCGATCGTCGTCGACGACTCCTTCCCGCACTGCTTCGACACGGGAAAGGCCCTGGCCAGGATGACGGAACGGCGCGACGCCCTGATCGTGGGCGGCGGCCTGCTGGCCGTCCGCGACGTCGAACGGCGAATCGCCGAAGGGCTCCCCCCTGCGGCGGCCCTGGGGTACGCGTCGCAGCCCTGGCTCCCCGGCACGATCGCCTCCTGCCGGCTCGAATCGCTGCTTCGGGCCGCGCATCCCGACCTTCCCCTGGTCCACGGCCTGGTGAGCCTGCCGCCCGCCCTCGCCTACTGGGAGAGTATGGCAGCCGCGGGCGTCGACGCCGGGCCATTGCACCTGCTCGGCCGTACCGTGGACCAGGCATCCCCGGCCGCTCCAGAGGCCATCGGCTGACCGTGCGGTGAGCGGCGAACGGCGCAGGCCGGGGGAGTCGGTCGGCGTGTTCGTCACCGTCGTGGCGGGCGTCGACGTGTCGTGACCGCTCACACCGAGGCGATGAGACCGCCGTCGACCCGGATCATGCTCCCGGTGATGTATCCCGATCGAGGACTCGCCAGGAAGGCCACCACGTCGGCGTACTCGGACGGCCTGCCGTACCGGCCGAGGGGGATCGAGGCGACGCTTTCGGCGGCGACGTCCTCCACCGACCGGCCCTCCCGGGCCGCCTTGGCCTCGTCCAACCGGGTGATGCGGGCGGTCGCGATCCGGCCCGGCACGACGATGTTGCTCGTGACCCCGTACGGCCCCACCTCGCGGGCGAGCGTCTTGCTCCACCCCACCAGACTCGACCGTAGGGCGTTGGACAGGCCGAGGTTGGGGATCGGCGCGACGACTCCGCTGGACGTGCTCGTGATGACCCGTCCCCAGCCCCGCTCCCGCATGCCCGGCAGCAGGGCGTCGGTGATGGCGATGACCGGCAGCACCATCGACTGGAAGTGGCGCGACCAGGCGGCCGGGTCCTGTCCGGAGACCGGGGTGGGCGGGGGACCGCCGGTCATGTGCACGACGATGTCGATCGCACCGAGCCGCTCCTCGATGCTCGCGATGTTCCCGGGAATCGCGTCGAGATCCGTAAGATCCCACCGCCGCACGGCGACCGCCGTCCGGCCGTCCAGCCGTTCGCGGGCGGCGTCGAGCGCCTCCTCGTTGACGTCGGCGAGGCCGACCTTGGCGCCCTCGGCGGCGAGCGCGTCGGCGATCGCGCCGCCCAGGCCGCCGCCCGCGCCGAAGACCAGCGCCACCTTGTCCTTCAGGTTCAGATCCATATGTTCGCTTCCGTTGAGTGCCCGGCCAGGCGAGCGGCCGTGACCGGCCCGCCGTGGCTCACTTCTCGGCCTTCACCCCGGTGCCCAGGCGCCCGATGCCGGGGATGACGGCCTCGGCGAAGTCGCCGTCGGCGACCACGATCGCGCCGGGGGTCCCGGTCGAGATGATGTCGCCGGGGAACAGCGGCATCATCTGGCTGTGGAAGCTGATCAGCGACGCCGGGCGATGGGTCATGTTGGCCACGACGTTCGAGCGGCGCCGGTCGCCGTTGACCACCGTCGTCACCTCGATCTCCTCCAGCGACCCGAACCGTTCCCGCACCAGTGACATCGGCACCAGTTCCGGGCCGAAACAGAAGAACGTCGGGAAGTTCTTCGACCGCGTGAGGTAACGCGGGTTGAGCTGCAGAATGTCCTCCGCGGTCTGGTCGAGGATCGTGGTCACGCCCCAGACGTAATCGAAGGCCTCGTCCTCGGACACGTCGCGGCAGTACCGCCCGATGATGATCCCCAGTTCGGCCTCGACGGTGGTACGGCGGCTCTGGCGGGGGATCACGATCGGCTCGTCGGGCCCGATGATCGTGTGGTCCGCCTTGATGAACGACGCCGGCTGGTCCGGCGTGCTCTCGTTCAGGTCGGCGGCGTGGTCGCGATAGTTGAGGCCGATGCCCCAGATCTTGCGCGGGCGGCGGTACGGCGCGGTGAAGACGACGTCGCCCTTGGGGAGGAAGACGCCGTCGGGGGCCTGCCGCGCGAGGGCCACAACGTCAGGCCAGGCCTCCAGGTCCACGAACGCCATGGCGTCGGCGGGAAGGCCCGGCTTGAGGTCCTCGATCGCGACCACGCCCCGGTCGCCGACCAGGGCGGGGACCGCTCGGCCGTCCCGCAGAATGCTCGCCAGTCGCACCTGATGTCCTCTCTGTTCCATCTGCAGCGTGTGTTGTCGATCGTGCCCGTGGCGCGCCGCCGGGACGCAGGCGGGTCCGTGACAAGGCACGGCCGGGCGTCGCCTCGGCGAATGCCGCCGGACGGGAGCCGGCGCGTCGTCCGTCGGACGGGTCATGCCGGCGACGGGTCATGTCGGCGACGTCTCCGCGAACGGCGGGGCGAGTGCGCGGGCGAGGACGGCCGGGTCGATGTTGCCGCCGGAGAGGACGGCGACCGCCCGCCCGTACCTGCCCGGATCGGCGAGGTGGGCGGCGACGCCGAGGGCGCCGCTGGGTTCGGCGACGAGACGGGCGCGGCGGGCCAGGATGCCGACCGCCGCCAGGATCTCATCCTCGCGTACGGTGACGATCTCGTCGACCGTCGCCCGCATGATGGGGAAGGTGATCTCGCCGACGACCGGCGACCGCGTCCCGTCGGCGATCGTGCCCCGGGTCGCCGCGGAGTCCCACGCGACCCGGCGTCCGCTCGCCAGCGAGTCGCGCGCGTCCGCGGCCGGCTCCGGCTCCACCCCCACGATCCGGGTGCGCGGGGACAGCGACGCGACCGCGACCCCCACCCCGGAGATCAGCCCGCCGCCGCCGACCGGCACGAGCACCGTGTCGATGGCGTCCAGGTCCTCGATCATCTCCAGGGCGAGCGTCCCCTGCCCGGCGATGACGTCGGCATGGTCGAAGGGCGGGACCGGCGCCATCCCCCGCTCCGCCCGTACGGCCTCGACCGCGGACTCCCGCTCGTCGGCGGGAACCATGATCACCTCGGCGCCCAGCGCCCTGGTCGCGTCCACCTTGACCGCCGCCGCCCCGAGCGGCATGACGATCACGGCGGGTACGCCGGCCGCGCGTGCGGCCCAGGCGACGGCCTGGCCGTGGTTGCCGCTGGAGTGCGTGACGACGCCCCGTGCTCGGGCGTCCGGCGCAAGCAGGCCGATCGCGTTCATGGCCCCGCGGAGCTTGAAGGCGCCGGTCGGCTGGAGGCTCTCGGCCTTCAGCCATAGATCCCCGGGTGCCCAGGGGGCGGGCAGCAGCGGCGTCCGCAGGACCTCCCCGGCGATCCGGGCACGGGCCGCGCGGATGTCGCGTACGGTCACCGCGAGATCCGACAGCGTCCCGGCAGCGGCGGCGGGGGTGCCAGCGGGGGTGCTAGTGGGGGCGTCAGCGGGAGTGCTAGCGGGGGTGCCAGCGGAGGCGTCAGTGGGGGCGTCAGTGGGAGTGCGGGCGGGCATTGTCGTGGTGTCGCGAAGGCGCGGGCGCGACGCCGCCGGGCCCCTGGCCGCGATGGCGTCCAGCTCGACCCGGGCGCGGTAGGGCAGCTCCGCGACGGCGATGCACGTGCGGGCCGGCAACGGCTCGGGAAGGGTCTCCTGGTAGACGGCGTCCATGGCGTTGCGGTCGTCCATCGACGCCAGATAGACCGTGATCTTCACGAGGTCGCGGAAGTCCAGGCCCGCCGACGTCAGCCTGCCGTGCAGATTCGCCAGGGCCTGGCGCGTCTCGGCGGCGACGCCACCGGCCACGATCCTGCCGTCGGCGACGCCGAGCTGCCCGGAGATGTAGACCAGCCCGCCCTCGGTCTCGCGCACCGGACTGTACGGGTGCCGCGCCTGCGCCGGACTCGCCGGTGCGAGATTCGTCTTCGTCATGTCCCCTCCCCGGCCTCTAGCCCCGCACCGCGGGCCCGCCCGTGACCCCAGATCGGCGCATCCTGCGAATGAGAAGCGTCATGGGGATCGCGGCGAGGACGAACGCGCAGCCGCCGACGGCGATGTAGGTGTGCACGCCGAGCGAGGAGTTCACCGTCTCCCCGCCGACGACCATGTCCGTCGAGTTGAGGATCGCCGTGCCGATGAAGGACATCATCACCGACCCGATCGCGATCATGACCATGACCACGCTGGAGATCGTGCCCTGCTTCTCCGGCGACGTCAGGAGGGACGCCAGGTTGAAGCCCGAGGTGACCATCGAGCCGGCCGTGAGGCTGAGCATGAACGAGCAGACCGCGGCGATCGCGAGATTCCCGGATCCGGCGACGAACATCACCAGGGCCGCGGTCGTCCCCGTCACCAGACCGGCGGCGAGGGGCCAGGCGGGGCCCACGCGCGTCGCGACCGCGCCCGCCAGGATGCCGCCGAGCGTGATCCCGAACGAGGGGACGCCGAACATCAGGCCGAGCGCCGCCGGGCCCGCGATGCCGTAGCCGAGGCCGTCCTCGGGGGCGACGTCGACCAGCAGGCCGAACAGCGAGAGCATGCTCCGGTAGGCGCCCGTCCCCATGGTGACCACGAGGAAACCGAGCCCGAGGGTCGGCGTGATGGCGCGGATGTCGATCACGGGCTCGGGCGCGCGGCTCAGCACGAGGAACCAGACGAGCAGCGCCACGACGCCCGCGGCGAGGACGGCCAGCGGAAGGATTCCCAGCCAGCCGAGGTCCTGCCCGAGGCTGATGTACATGAGCACCCCCGCGAGCCCGCCGCCGAGCACGAGGGCGCCCGCGACGTCGAGTCTGCCCGGCGTCCTGACCGCGGAGTTCGGGATCGCGAGGCGTACGCACAGCGCGCCCACGGCCGCGAACCCCGCGGCGACCACGAACACGAACCGCCAGCCGAACGCGGCCGTCGCGATCTGCAGGACGAACGGGGTCACGATCCCGAAGGCGGCCGAGCCCGAGGTCACCACCCCGGTCACGACCATGGCGAACCTGGACGCGCAGACGTCCCGGATGAGCGCGACGGTGAGGAACAGCGACGCGACCGCGGCGCCTTGCAGGGCCCGCCCGAGGACGAAGACGGCGAGGTTCGGGGCGATCAGGCACACGATCCCGCCCAGCGCGGCGACCAGCAGCGTGAACACGAGGATCCGGCGCTTGCCGTGGATGTCGGCCGCCTTGCCGAGCAGCGGCGACCACATCGCGCCCGCCAGCATCGCGCTCATGTCGAGCCAGGCGAAGTGGGTGGTCTGGAAGGCGTCCTTGAGCTGGGCGATGATGAAGGACGGCGCGGTGACCACGGTGTCCACCATGACGTTCACCAGCATGAGGATGGCGACGTAGCCGATCACCCGGCCGTTCCAGCCGGTCTGCAGGCCGGTGGACGGCTCCTCCGTCGTGGCACGGGAGCTCATCTCTTGCATGAGCGGTTCCTTTCTGCTGCCGGACGCCCCGGCGGTTGTCGCCCCGGGGCGGGTGGGGGGACGGACCCTTGGTCCCTTGGTCCCGTGGGTCCGCGGTCAGCGGCGCGCCTTGGCGGGGCGGCCGTTCCGGTCGGCCGTCGGCTCCGGGGACGGGTCGGTGGCGGGCGGCGCGAGCTTGCGGATGACGCCCTGTTGGGCGACGAGGACGATGTTCTCGGGCGCCGCGAGCACACCGATGTCCCGCAGCGGGTCCCCCGCGCAGAGGACGAGGTCCGCGGCGTACCCGGCGCGCAGCGTCCCGAGCGTGTCCTGCACGCCGAGGAGTCGCGCGCCGGTGGACGTCGCCGCGCGGATCGCCTCCATGGGCGACATGCCCAGCTCCACCAGGTACGACAGTTCGGCGAGGTTCCGCCCGTGCGGGGCGATGCCGGCGTCCGTGCCCATCGCGATGTTCACCTTGCGCGCGATCGCCTCGGCGATGTTCTCCTTGGCCCGCTCGTTCCAGCGCAGCTTCTTCCGGTAGCGCCACGGCGTGGTCGTCGCCGGGTCCAGCGGCCGGAAGACGGCCGACAGGGTCGGCACGAGGAACGCGCCCCGCTCGCCGAGCAGGTCGCAGCCCTCGTCGTCGATGCCGAAGCCGTGCTCGACCGAGCGGACGCCGCCGCGGATCGCGGCGAGGACGCCGGCCCGCCCCTGCGCGTGCGCGGCGACCGCCCGCCCCCGGTGGCGGTCCGCCTCGTCCACGACCGCCGCGATCTCCTCGTCGAGGAGATCCTGATCGTCCGGATCGTCGCGGGCGCTGCTGATCCCGCCGCTCGTGCAGATCTTGACGAGGTCGGCGCCGTCGCGCAGCATCCGCCGCGCGGCGCTCCGCACGCCCGCCACGTCGTCGGCGAGCTCGCAGTACTCGATGCCGAGCCGCCTGCCGCCGGGCATCGTGTCGTCGGCGTGCCCGCCGGTGTGGCTGATCACGCCGACGGACGTCTGCACGCGCGGGCCCGGGATGAGTCCGGCGGCGACGGCGTCGCGGAATCCGGCGGGCAGCCCGCCCAGGTCACGGACCGACGTGATGCCGGCCTCGAGCGTCCGGCGCAGCCGCTCGGCCGTCTGGAACACGTTCACGACAGGGTCGGTCAGCAGCGCGGTCTCCACGAGCGACCGATCGGAGGCGACGCCGAGATGGGTGTGGCAGTCGAACAGTCCCGGGAGCAGGGTCCCGCCCGCGCCGTCGATCGTCCGCACCCCCGGGCGTGCCTCGGGCGCCCGCGCCGCGGGGCCCGCGTAGGTGATCCAGCCGTCGGCGTCGGCCTCGAGCACGGCATCGTCCACGGCCTCGGCCCCGGTGCCGTCGATGAGCCGTACGTTGTGGATCCGCAGGGCGGCTGCGTCGTTCACTCGCACTCGTCGCCAATCTCGCTCGCTCCGCTGTGACGGTGGTCACGGTAGGGTGACCTCGGGAAACGGCCGCCGAAATGCAGGAAATCGACATCGCAGGCCAGGTTTGTGCAGGAAAGGAGCCGGCGCGCAATGGCCGCGTCCTTCGATGAACTCGACGTCGCGATCGTCGACGCGGTGCGGTCGGCGCCGCGGGCGAGCTGGCAGAAGCTCGGGGGAGTGCTCGGCGTGGACCCGGTGACGGTGAGCCGGCGCTGGGCGCGGCTGGAGTCCGAGGGGGTGGCCTGGGTCACCGCGTACCCCTCGGGACGCCTGACCCCGGCGTGCGCGCTGGTGGAGGTCGACTGCTCGCACGGGCGGTCGGCCGACGTCGCGCTCGCGCTCGCGGAGGACCCGCAGGCGGCCACGGTCAAGGTGACCAGCGGCGCGCGGGACGTGATGCTGCTCGCGCAGGCGCCCACGCTCGACGCGCTGTCGGCGTACCTGCTCGACCTCGTCGGGCGGGTCCCGGGGATCGCGCGGGTCCGCAGCCATGTGGTCACCGGATCGACCCTGGAGGCCAGCCGCTGGCGGGAGGGCGCGCTCAGCCCCGAGCAGCGGCGCCGCCTCGGAGCGCGCCCGGGGCCGCGCTCCGACGCCGCCGACGCGCTCACCGACGCCGACACGCGCATCCTGCGCGCGTTGCACCTCGACGGGCGGATGTCGTTCGAACGGCTCGCCGAGCACGCGGGCGTCAGCCCGGTGACCGCCCGCCGCAGGCTGTCCCGCATGCTGGAGGCGGGACTGGTCACCATTCGCTGCGACGTCTCCCGCCATCTGTCCGGCCGGTCGGTCTCCGCGGTGTTCTTCGGCTCACTGGACGTCCACGACCTGGGCGGTGCGGAGGAGCGCATCCGGGCGCTGCCGGGGGTCCGGGCCTCGACGTTCGTGGCTGGGCCGTTCAACGTGATCGTCGACGCGTGGCTGCGCTCGCCGGCCGAGGTGCACGACCTGGAGTGGCGGATGGGGCGGGAGCTGCCGGAGCTGCGCGTTCAGGACCGCTCGGTGGTGCTGAGGATGACCAAGCTGCTGGGCCGCGTCCTGGACGAGGAGGGGCGGTGCGTGCGCACCGTGCCGCTCGTCCCGGACGGGGACGCTCAGCGGTAGGCGCGCAGGAACGCGTCCACGCCGTCGGCGATGACGGCGAGGATCTCCGGCTCGTCCGGCTTGTCCGGCTCGCCGTCCCGCCGGTCGTCGAGCGTGTCGAGCGTGTCGAGCGCGAGGCCGACCGTCAGGGCCGTGAAGTGCCGGGCCGCGACGCGGGGATCGGCGGCGCGGATCTCGCCGGCCGCCGCGAGCGCGGCGAAGCGCTCCTCCAGCATCCGCTCGGGGCGGTCGCGCACGTCCTCGGGCAGCCGGGGCGTCGCCCAGTGCTGCGCGGTGAGGCGGCGGAAGGTCACGTAGTCCGACGACGGGAAGGTGCGCAGGACGACGCGCCGGGCGAACGCCGTCAGCGCCTCGCGCAGGTCGCGCCCCGGCGTCAGCTCCTCGTCGATCGCGGCGCGGACGGTGCTCGCCAGCGCGTCGTTCACGCGTTCGAGCACCCGTAGGAAGATCGTCCCCTTCTCCCCGAAGTGGTCGTAGACGGTGCGCTTGGAGACCTGCGCGCGAGCCGCGATGGCGTCCACGCTCGCCCGCTCGTACCCCTCGGCGACGAACAGCGCCTCCGCCGCGTCCAAGATCGCGGCCTTCTTGCCCTCCGACCTCCGGCGACGGCCGGGAGTCTGCACGGTCGCGATGCCCCTCGACATGATCCAAGCGTACGCCGCTCGAAAAACCACACTGATTGGTGTACTTTCTGCGGCAGGCCGACGCGCGTCGGCGCGTCCATCCCTCTCGCATCCCTCGTGCCGTCCGCGTACCGGCGGATCGGGCGCGGTTCACTACACGCAATCGGAGGCAGCCGCATGGCGATCAACCTGGCCGATCACTGGGAGGGCTACCTTGCCCCGCGCACGCTCGAGGAGTACTCGGCCACGTACGCCGACTTCTTCCGGATGCGGCGCGAGGACGGCATCATCGAGGTCCGCCTGCACACCGCCGACGGCCCGTACGTCCACACGCACGCCGCGCACAACGCCTGGCCGCGGGTGTGGCAGGAGATCGGCAACGACCCCGAGAACCACGTGCTGATCATCACGGGCACCGGCGACCGGTGGATGACGGGCAACCCGCGGGGGCTCAACCCCGTGCCCGCCTCCGACCTGGACCCGGATCTGACCTTTCAGCGCATGATGGACGGCTGGAAGCTCATCGAGAGCTTCGTCAACAGCATCGACATCCCGACGATCGCGGCGGTCAACGGCGCGGGCGTGCACACCGAGTTCGCGATGATGAGCGATATCACGCTCGCTGCCCCGGACGCCGACTTCATGGACCCGCACTTCTGGCTGGGCTCGCCGCCCGGGGACGGCCAGGGCATGGCGCTGCAGACGCTGATGGGCCACAAGCGCGCCGCCTACTACATCTACGGGGCCAAGCCGATCCCGGCCGAGAAGGCCCTCGAATGGGGCATCGTCAACGAGGTGCTTCCGCGCGAGCGGCTTCTCGACCGCGCGTGGGAACTCGCCCGTTTCATCATGAAGCGGCCGCGGTACGCCCGGTGGGCGGCCCACAACATCATCTCGCGGCACTGGAAGAAGATGGTGGCCGAGGACTTCGGCTTCCACATGGCGCACCAGATGCTCGCCAACATCGCGAGCAAGTCCCGGGTGCCCAATCCCGATCTGATCAATGACTCCGCGGCGCGCACACTGTTCTGACCTCGAAGACCTCGAAGACCTCGAAGACCTCGACGAAACGCCCGGCGCTCGCGCACCGGGCGTTTCGTCGTCGTCTCGTCGTCTCGTCGTCTCGTCGTCTCGGCGTCGGACGCGGGGCGGTAGGGCGGCGGTACGGCCGAGGCCAACGGCGGCAAGGCGCGGCCCGAGCCAGGTCGTCAACGCGGGGCGGCAGGGCGGTACGGCGGCCGCCCGGTCACCCGCCGACGAGCTCGGTGAACCTCCGGGTGTCGATGTTGCCGCCGGAGGCGATGACGCCGACGCGGCGCGGCGGGTCGGCGACGCGTCCGGCGATGAGGGCGGCCAGGGCGGACGCGCCGCTCGGCTCCAGGACGATCTTCAGGCGTTCGAAGACGAAGCGCATGGCGGCGATGATCTCCGCGTCGCTCACCAGGGCGATGGCGTCGACGAGGTGCCGGTTGACGGCGAAGGTGAGCTCGCCGGGGGTGGGCAGGGCCTGGCCGTCGGCGATCGTGCGGGGCACGGGGATGGTGACGCGCTCGCCGCGTTCCAGGGAGCGCTTGGTGTCGTCGCCGTTCTCCGGCTCGACGCCGACGATCCGGATCGCGGGGTGGAGCGCCTTGGCCGCGATGGCGCTTCCGGCGATGAGCCCGCCGCCGCCGACGGGCACGACGAGGGCGTCGAGCTCCCCGGTCTCCTCCAGGAGTTCGAGGGCGGCGGTGCCCTGACCGGCGATGACGTGGGGGTGGTCGTAGGGCGGGATGAGCGTCAGGCCGCGGTCTTCGGCGAGGGCGCGGCCGAGCGCGGTGCGGTCCTGGGTGTAGCGGTCGTAGGTGACGATCTCCGCGCCGTATCCGGCGGTCGCCTCCCGCTTGGAGCGCGGGGCGTCCTCGGGCATCAGGATCACGGCGGAGGAGCCCAGCTCGCGGGCCGCCAGGGCGACGGCCTGGGCGTGGTTGCCGGAGGAGTAGGCGGCGATGCCCTTGGCGAGCTGGCCGGGGATGAGCCGGGCGGCGGCGTTGTAGGCGCCGCGGAACTTGAACGCGCCGACGCGCTGGAAGTTCTCGCACTTGACGAACACCTCGGCACCGACGAGGGCGTTCAGGGTGCGGGAGGTGAGCACGGGGGTGCGGTGGGCGACGCCGTCGAGGCGAGCGGCGGCCTCACGGACGTCGTCGAACGTCACGGGCGACGTGGCGGTCCCGGCGGGCACCGGTTCCGCGTCGGTCGAGGGTGGCAACGGCGTGCACCTCCACAGCGGGTCCGTAGAGCCGTTCCTGTACGGCGGCGGTCACGCGAATTCTCTCACCAGCGTCCGGCGGCCGGGTCCGCCCCTGCCGACGCCGCGCCCCGCCCGGCCGGGCCGGGCCGGGGTCGGCTCGGGTCAGCCGGCGTTCGGCAGGGTGGTGGGCGGGGCTGTGGCCGGTTGCCGGGGCGGGGGCGCCGGGCGGAGGCGCTCGACGATCGGGAGCGCACGGTGGGCGTAGAGCGGGTCGACCGGCAGCACGTGCCGGGCCCACCAGCGCGCCACCTCCGGGGCGGGGGAGGGCGTGACGAGACCGGGCAGGTAGTCGTCGTACGGCGGGTCGTACAGGTAGCCGGTCGCCACGCCGTGCCGTTCCAGGGTGGCGATCGCGGCGTCGCGGTCCTCGACGAGGAGCGGAACCCGGAAGAGCGGCTGGTCCGCGTGGAGGCGTACGCCCTCGGCGGCGGCGGGCAACTCGGCCAGGCGGTGTACGCCGGCGATCCGCGCGTCTCGCTCGCGGGGCAGGGCAAGCAGTCGTCTGCACTGGTACCAGCGGCGCAGGGCGCCGTTCCGGTCGCGGTAGTGATGCAGGTCGGCGCGTACCCAGGCGTCGAAGGGCGGCAGGCGCGGCGTCTCGGCGAGGGCGGCGGACAGGGCGCGGCGGCGGCAGTCGATGCGGTAGCCCTCCCGCTCCTCCTCCAGGCCGAGGGCGCGCGACAGGGCGAGCGCGGGGCGTACCAGGTTCAGTCGCAGTGCCGTCCGGCGTGCCGTGGAGGTGAGCACGGAGGTGACCTCGCGGCGCAGCGATCCCGGCCGGAGCAGGAGGTCGCGGTGGCGCTTCAGGGCGCGGTAGTCGGCCTCGTGCTCGACCGCGAGGACGCCGCCGGAACCCGCGCCGGCGTGCTTGGAGAGGCTGAACACGCCGGCGACGCCGAACGTGCCGAGGGGCTGCCCGCCCACGGTCGTCTCCATGGCGTGCGCGACGTCCTCGATGAGGATCTTGCCGGTGAGCTCGGTGACGCGGTCCGGCAGGCCGTACAGGTTGGTGGTGAGGACGGCGTCGACCGAGTCGAGGAGGGCGAGGGGGACCTCGATGTTGCCGTCGAGCAGGGACAGCGGTGCGATGACCGGCAGCAGTCCGGCGGCGAGTACCACAAATATGATCTCATCGGCGGAGATGGGGGACATGAGCAGTCGCTGACCGGGAGTGCACCAGTGCCGGAGCGCGAGGAACAGGCCGAGCCTGTTCGACGGCAGATGGAGGCACCGGCGACCGATCCGATCTGACACGATTTGTGCGGGATCCACCGCAGATCGCTATCACATATTCGGGTAAAGCCGCCATCGGAACGGGGATGGCGGCCCGGACCGGTTTTCGTGATCTTTCGGGTGCCGGGGAGTTCCGGCACCTCACCGCGAGGTGGCGCCGGTCGTGCCGTGACCAATGTCACCCGTGTGGCCTCCGGGGGAGTTATCCGATTTGTCCGGGTAGGTGGGAAGCATGGCCGACAAACGCAAGCGACAGGAACCCGCCGTCGGTGACGAGGTCACCTGGAAGAGCCACGGATCCACGGCGTCGGGCAAGGTCGAGAAGAAGATCACGAAGCGGACGGAGGAGGCCGGGCGCACGGTGGACGCCTCGCCCGAGGAGCCTCAGTATCGCGTGCGCAGCGAGAAGAGCGGCAAGAGCGCCGTGCACAAGCCGTCGGCGCTGCGCGGGAAGCGCCGCCGCTGAAACGGTGTGCCGCCGGACAGGGGGTCCAAAAGCGCTCATATCGGATAATTGGGCGCGATGAGGTCCTCCACCGGTGAATCCGTGTTGTCGCGAATCGTGCGCATCTTCGAGGCGTTCGGGCCGGACGCGCCCGCGCTGCGGGTATCGGAGATCGCGCGACGGTCCGGCCTGCACGTGGCGACCGCCTCGCGGCTGGTGAACGAGCTGATCCGGTACGGCTGGCTGCAACGCGACGCCGACGGGATCCGGGTCGGGGTGCGGATGTGGGAGCTGGCCCTGCGCGCGTCGCCCACGCTGAGCCTGCGCGAGGCGGCGATGCCGTACATGGAGGACCTGCACGCCGTGGTCGGCCACCACACCCAGCTGGGCGTGCTGGAAGGGGAGGAGGTGCTCTTTCTCGAGCGGCTGTCGGCCCCCGAGTCGGTCGTCAACTTCACCCGGATCGCCGGGAGGCTCCCGCTGCACGTCTCGTCCGCGGGCCTGGTGCTGCTCGCCCACGCGCCCGCCGACCTGCAGGAACGCGTGCTCTCCGCCCCGCTGCGGCGCTACCGCGCCGCGGTGACCGAACCGCGCCGGCTGCGCGCGATGCTCGCCGAGATCCGCCGCGTCGGCTACTCGTACTGCCCCGGCTTCATCGACGAGCGCGCCACGGGCATCGCCGTCCCCGTGCGCGGCCCCGGGGGCGAGGTCGTCGCGGCGCTCGCCGTCGTGGTGCCCAACGACGCGGGCGCGCGGACGCAGGTCCCCGCCCTCCTGGCGGCGGCGCGCGGGATCTCGCGTCGTATCGGCGAGACCGTACGGTGAAGTGCGTCACAACTCGTTTCTCACTCAATGAGAACGGCGTGGTGAAGGGGACGCCCCCCGGTTCATCCTCGGTGCCACCATGCCGAACCGAGGAGGAGCGATGGCGGGCAGGGCGTTCCCCACACGGACCACGATCGAGCTGCGGGTCGCGGCCAAGACCCCGGTGGCCGAGGGCGTCGTCGCGCTGACGCTGGAGCGTCCCGACGGGCGGCGGCTGCCGGACTGGACGCCCGGCGCGCACGTGGACCTGGTGCTGCCGACCGGGCTGACCCGGCAGTACTCGCTGTGCGGCGACCGCTGGGACGCCCACCGCTACCGGGTGGCCGTGCTGCGCGAGCCGTACGGGCGGGGCGGGTCGGCCCTCATCCACGACGAGCTGGCCGAGGGGGCGACGGTCGCGATCGGCGGCCCGCGCAACAACTTCCGGCTCGTGCCGTCGGATCGGTACCTGTTCATCGCCGGCGGGATCGGGATCACGCCGCTGCTGCCCATGATCCACCAGGCCGAGCTGCTGGGGGCCGAGTGGCGGCTGCTGTACGGCGGGCGCAGCCGCTCGACGATGGCGTTCCTCGACGAACTGGAGCGCTACGGCGACAAGGTGACCGTCGTTCCGCAGGACGAGTACGGCCTGCTCGACCTGGACGCCTGGCTTCCCGCCCCCACCTCGGCCGTCAAGGTGTACTGCTGCGGGCCGGCCGGCCTGCTCGACGCGGTGGAACGCGCGTGCGCCGGCTACCCGGAGGGCATGCTGCGTACCGAGCGATTCGTCCCGAAGGACCAGGGCCGGCCGGCCCGCGACACGCCGTTCGAGGTGGAACTGCGGCGCTCCGGCCTGTCGGTCACGGTCACACCGGATCGCAGCGTGCTGCAGGCGATCAACGAGGCGGGCGTCGGGGTGCTGTCCTCCTGCGGGCAGGGACTGTGCGGCACCTGCGAGACGGAGGTGCTGGCGGGCGAGCCCGACCACCGCGACGCGATCCTCGACGACGGCGAACGCGCGGCCGGTGACCGCATGTTCGTCTGCGTCTCCCGCGCGCGCTCCGACCGTCTCGTCCTCGACCTGTGACGGTGTGGCGGGCGGTACCGCCGCATATCCCGCCCCTATCCCGTCCCCACCCCGCCCTCATCCGGCCCCCATCCGGCTTTCGAGAAAGGCACGCCGGTGACCCTGCCGTCGATCGACGCCGACCCGTTCTCCCACGACGTCCTCGAGGACCCGCTGCCGCTGCACGCCAGGCTGCGTGACGCGGGACCGGTGGTCTACCTGACCCGCTACGACGTGTACGCGCTTGCCCGGTACGAGCACGTGCACGCCGTGCTGACCGACTGGCAGAACTTCCAGTCGGCGGCGGGCGTGGGCCTGAGCAACTTCCGCTACGAGAAGCCCTGGCGGCCCCCGAGCCTGCTGCTGGAGGCCGACCCGCCCCGGCACGACGCGCCAAGGGCCGTCCTGACGAACGTCCTCGGCCCACGGGAGCTGCGGAAACTGCGCGCGGCCTGGTTCGCCGACGCCGAGGAACTCGCCGATGCCGTCCTCGGCGCGGGCTCCTCCGGCGAGCTCGAGTTCGACGCCGTGACGGAGCTGGCGGAGGCGTTCCCGCTGCGGGTGTTCCCCGACGCGGTCGGCCTCCCGCCCGACGGCCGGGAGAACCTGCTGCCCTACGGCGAGCACGCCTTCAACGCCTTCGGCCCCGTGAACGACCTGGTCGAGAAGGGCCTGCCGCGGGTCGCCGAGCTGTCGGCGTGGGTGAACTCCCGATGCCAACGCGACATGCTGGCCCCCGGCGGCTTCGGCGCCCGCATCTGGGCGGCGGCGGACCGCGGCGACATCACCGCCGAGCAGGCGCCGCTGGTCGTGCGCTCCCTGCTGTCGGCCGGGGTCGACACTACCGTGCACGGCCTCGCCGCCGTGCTGTACGCCTTCGCCACCCACCCCGACCAGTGGCGGCGCCTGCGCCGCGAGCCGCACCTGGCCCGCGTCGCGTTCGACGAGGCGGTGCGCTGGCAGTCCCCGGTGCAGACGTTCTTCCGTACGGCAACGCGCGACGTCGTCGTCGGCGGCACGCTCATCCCCGACGGCAAGAAGGTCGTCACCTTCCTGGGATCGGCCAACCGCGACCCGCGCCGCTGGGCCGACCCCGACGCGTTCGACCTGTCCCGCGACCCCTCCGGGCACGTCGGCTTCGGCATGGGCATCCACCAGTGCGCCGGGCAGCACGTGGCCCGCCTGGAGGCGGAGGCGCTGCTGACCGCGCTCGCCCGGCGGATCGAACGCATCGAACTCGCCGGCCCGGCGCTGCGCCACCACAACAACACCCTGCGCGCGTGGAGGTCGATCCCCGTCCGCGTCCATCTCGCCTGAGATCTCGGTACCTGAGATTTCGGTACCTGAGATTTCGGTATCGGCTACGGCCGATCCGCCAGGCCCCCGAGGCCGAAAGGGAACCGTAACCGACCGAAACGCCGCCCAATGCGGGTCATTCGAGGTTTCGGACCTGGGCGGGCGGCTTTCCGGACAAACGCGTCTGTTCGTGGCAAAGGCGCTGTGTCAGGCTGGTAAAGGTGGAGCGGGCGCGTCATACGTTCGAGAACGTGCTCGGTTACGGGGAGAAGTGTTGGTCGGCAAGCAGGGGAGAGTCACCGGAAAGATCGGTCCGGGGCTGGTCGGAGAGGTGATGGTGCAGGTACGCGGGGGCGTGGAGGCGTTCTACGCCCACCCGAACCTGCCGGACGAGGAGTTCCCCGTCGGTTCGATCGTCGTCGTGGTCGAGTATTTCCCGCCTCGTACGGTGTACGTGGCTCGCGCCATCGTCTGAACCTTCCGCTCCGATTGTGGAGGCTCCGATGACGGCGGAGTATTGGATCACCGGGGGTGCCGCGTTCGCGGTGCTCATCGTGCTCATCATGGTGTTCAAGGCGGTGTGGCGGGTCGCCGAGCCGAACGAGGCCCTGATCATCTCGGGGCTTGGGGCGCACGGGCAGTCCGACGCCGCCGACTCGCTGGGATTCAAGATCGTCACAGGCAAGGGCACGGCCGTGCTGCCCGGCTTCCAGACCGCGCGCCGGCTGCGTCTCGACAGCCGCGCCGCGAACCTGACGGTGTCGTGCGTGACCCAGCAGGGCATCCCGGTCCACGTCCGCGGCGTGGTCATCTACAAGGTCGGCGACGACCTGCACTCGATCGCCAACGCCGCGCGGCGGTTCCTGGAGCAGCAGAACTCGATGGACGGCGCGATCCACGAGCTGTTCACCGGCCACCTGCGCTCGATCATCGGCAACCTCACGGTGGAGGACCTGATCCTCAACCGCGAGCGCCTGACCAGCGAGACCCGGATGAGCGCGGCCGACGAGATGAGCAAGCTCGGCCTGGTCGTCGACTCCCTGCAGATCCAGGAGATCGACGACGAGACCGGCTACATCATCAACCTCGGCAAGCCGCACGCGGCCAGGGTCGCCTCGCTGGCCCGCATCGCCGAGGCGCAGCGCGACCAGGAGGCCACCGAGGCCGAGCAGGTCGCCGCGGCCAAGAAGGCCGAGGCCGTACGGGACAGCCAGATCCAGCAGGCCGGGTTCCAGGCCGAGGTGGACCGGGCGGCGGCCAGGTCGCGGCAGGCCGGGCCGCTGTCGGAGGCGACCGCGCGCCAGGAGGTCGTCGTGCAGGAGACCCGCGCCGCCGAGTTGGAGGCCGAGCTGGCCGAGCAGCGGCTCCAGGCGCAGGTGCGCCGGCCCGCCGACGCCAAGGCGTACGAGACGATCACGCTGGCGCGGGCCGAGCGCGACGCCCGCATCGCCCAGGCCGAGGCGGAGGCGCAGGAGACCGAACTGCGCGGCCAGGCCGGCGCCGCCGCCACCAAGGCCACCGGTCTCGCCCAGGCCGAGGCGGTTAAGGCGCGCGGCCTCGCCGAGGCGGAGGCCGCCAAGGCCAAGGGCCTCGCGGAGGCCGAGGCGATCCGGGCGCGCTCCCAGGCCCTGGCCGAGAACCAGGAGGCCGTCATCGCCCAGCAACTCGCCGAGAAATGGCCCGCCATCGTCGAAGCCGCGTCCAAGTCCTTCGGCAACGTCGATCACATGATCGTCCTCAACGGCGCGCAGGGCGTGGAGGAACTCCTCGCCAAGGCCCTCACCCTCGGCGGCACCGGCCTCGGCCTCGCCCGCACCCTGCTGTCCACCGGCCCCGCCCAGCCCGCGGCCCCCGCCAGCCCCAACGGCGTCGACGCCCTCGTCACCCCGAACGCCGACCCGCCTTCCTCGGCCAAGTCGTAGGGGCCAAATCGTAGGGTCAAACGTTCCTCGCCCGGCTCCCGCTTCCCGCGGCGGCATCGGACGCCGGACGGACGCCGACGAGAGCGAGCGTCCGTCCGGCGGGCCGACGCGCGAGCCGCGCGGGCTCTCCACCTGCTTGGCGGTGGGCCGGTTCGTGTTGAACCGCTGAGGGGCGTCGTAACGGCGTTCCGTTCGGTTCCGCACGGCGCGGTTCCACCCCATCTCCACCCGGCGTACGGAGCCGGAGCCGTCAGATGGCGCCGTCAGGCCCTCTCGACGGGCAGGCGTGCGATCACCACGGCCACGGCGAGCCACACCGCGCCAATGATCACCGGTCCGGTGGGTCCGATCGCCATGGCCAGGGGCACCCCGGCGGCCAGGGCCACGGCCAGCGGCCAGGGCAGCAGCCGCGCCCGCACCAGCGCCGCCGCCACCAGGACGCCGCCGAGCAGCCACAGCGCCGTGCCGGGCAGGAACAACAGGTCGAGGGCGGTGCGGCCGTTGATCAGCGTGGCGCCGGTGGTGATGCCGAGCAGGACCTGACCGACGGCGTACATTCCCACCGCGATCCGGCCGAACCACCCCCAGCCGGGCACCGGGCGGTGCACGCGGTCGAGCACCAGGGCCGCCCCGGCCCCGGCCCACAGGCCGGTCACGAAGCAGGCCTCAATCAGGTAGTCGCCGAACCCGGCGAACGGCTGCCGCTGATCCGGCAGGACGAGTTCGCTCAGCGCGAGGGCGATGAAGCCCAGTCCGCTCAGCACCGGGAGGACCGCGCGTACGACGGAACCCTTCCGCGCGCGGTCCGCCTCCCGTTCGCCGAGGCCCGGCGGGTTCCCGGGGCCGATGGTGGAACCCATCGCATCGCCGGTCCGCCGGGGAACGCCGTGGTCGCCGCTTGACATCGTCATCGAGACTCCTGCTGGGTCGTGGGAGCACGCCATCAAGGTGCTCCGCCTTTTCGGACCGGGGCCGACGGCATCCCTGCCCCTCCAAGGGACGCCTCGCGTCGGCCCTCGCGCCGTCGGATTCGAGCCTGCCGACGGCCATTTCCCGAGGTCAGCGGAAACGCGTCCCATCAACCCAGGAACGGTTCCGGCCCCGGCCGGATGGGAGCGCGGCGGACCAGACGAAACCTCGGCGAGCCGGAAGGAAGCGGGGCCGGGCGGAGCCGAGCGGGTCAGCTGGTGCCGCCGCCGAGGCCCGCTTCACGGGCGGCGGCGATCGCGGCTGCCCGGTCGCGTGCGTGGATCTTGACCAGGATCGCGGACACCGCGTTGGCCACCGTCTTGGGCCGCACCGCGAGACGCCGGGCGATCGCCTGGTTGCCCAGGCCTTCGGCGACCAGCGCCAGAATGCTCCGCTCGCGGGGTGTGAGCTGCGGGAACGGCTCCTCGTCCGGCCGGTCACGCGGCATCAGCAGAGACGTGACCGCCGGGGCGATGCTGGTCCCGAACACGAGCTGGCCTTGCGCGGCGGACCGGACCGCGGCCAGCATCTCCTGCTGCGTGGCGTCCTTGAGCAGATAGCCGCGCGCGCCCGCGCGCATCGCCGCCAGCACCGAGGCGTCGTCGTCCGACATGGTCAGCACCAGGACCGCGACCCCGGGCCGCTGCGCGGTCAGGCGGCGGGTGGCCTCGATCCCGTCCACGCGCGGCATGGCCAGATCCATGAGCACGACGTCGGGCCGCCGCTCGGCGGCGACGGCGAGCGCCTCGGCCCCGTCGGCGGCCTCGCCCACCACCTCGTAGCCCTCCACCGTGCCGAGCAACGCGGCGAGGCCGTTCCGGACCACCGGATGGTCGTCCACTATCAGCACGCGGATCACGCGACACCCCCGACGGGTAGCCGGACGCGGACCTCGGTGCCGCCGACGGGCGGCGAGCCGATGGCGAAGTCGCCGCCGAGTTCCTCGGCACGCTCCCGCATGGCGGCAAGGCCCACGCCCGCGGGCGGCGTGCCGGGCAGGCCGCGGCCGTCGTCCGTGATCGTGATCGTCAGCCGGTCGTCGCCGAAAGAGATCCGGACCCGGCAGGAGGACGCGCCGGCGTGCCGGGCGCAGTTCGTCAGCGCCTCGCGGGTGACGAGATAGGCGGCGACCTCGGTGGCCGCGTCCAGCCCGTACGGCTCGCCGGACACGGTGACCTCGACCTTCGGCGGGGAGAGCCGGGCGGCCGCCGCCTCGATCGCCGGAACCAGGCCGAGCGCGTCGAGATCCGGCGGGCGAAGCCCGCGGCTGAGCCGGCGCACCGTGGCGGCGGCGTCCCTGGCCTGCTGCCGCACCGTGCCCAGCAGGTGCTCGGTGCGGACCGGATCGGACCGCAGCGCGTTGCAGGCCGCGTCGGCGGTGAAGCCCAGACCGGCGAGCACGGGTCCAAGGCCGTCGTGCAGGTCGCGCCGCAGCTTGCGGCGCTCCTCCTCGCGGGCGGTGACCAGGTCCCGCCTGGCCCGCTGCAACTCCAGGGCGCGCAGCGCCGCCGCCAGGGGGCCGCCCGCCTGCAGGGCGATGTCGTCGAGCAGCCGCCGGTCCCGTGGATCGAAGCCTTCGCCGGGTGCGCGCGGAGCCAGCCGCACCTGACCGAGGGGCGTCCCCTGGAACGTCAGGGGCACGGTACGCTCCAGCGGCACCGACGGATCACCGGCCTCCACCTCGGCGGGCCCGACCCGGACGTGCACGCGGGGGACGCGCAGCGCCGAGGCGATCGAGGCGGCCAGCACGGTCAGGGTCGCCCTCGGCTCTGCCGCCTCGGCCAACCGGCGCGACAGGCCGGTCAGTACGCCGTACGGGTCGCCGCGCTCGCCGTACAGGGCGCGGTCCACCAGTCGGGCGAGGAAGCCCCGCACCGGATTCACCGCGATCGCGACCACCACGGCCGCCGACGCGGCGACCACGGGCCGGTCCGGACCGGCCAGCAGCCCCAGCCCGGCCACGACCGCGACGTAGGCCAGGGCGAGCGCCCCGGCCAGCAATCCGTAGGTGAGGGTACGGCGCAGCACCCGATCGGTGTCGTACAGGCCGTGACGCAGCATGGCCACGCCCACCCCGGCGGGGAACGCCAGCACCCCGGCGACGGCGACCCAGTCGTTCCAGGGGGCGGGGAACCAGACGTTGCCGAACGTGGTGAGCACCAGCGTGGCGGCCCCGGTCAGCACCCACAGCAGTTGCAGGCGCACCTCTCCGCGCGCCCGCCGCAGCCGCAGCGGCAGCGCGGCCACGCAGCCCACGCAGGCGACGATCAGCGCCGCGATCAGCACCGGGAAGGCCGGGGTCTGCGCGGACAGGCCGGGCGCCGAGATCGGAGCGGGCAGGCCGTACCGGACCTGCGGCACGAGGGCCATGAGCAGGGTGAAGGCGGCGACGAGCGCACCCGTGACGATCGCGAACGGCCGCCAGCGGCGCGAGGGCAGGCGGCCGTCCGGCACCAGCAGCACGACCAGGGTGGCGGGGATCAGAACGGCCGGCGCCCACACCCAGCCGGACAGCCACGCCGTCCACCGCGCGCCGGGCAAGGCGGCCGCCGCGTGGTTGTCCGCGGCGTACGCGACCGCGCCCAGCGCGGGAACCAGGCACAACGCGCCGAGCAGCACCACCTTCCGGGCCAGCAGGAACGCACCCAGGGCCGGGAACGCCAGGCCGAGCGCCGCGTCCACCACCGTGCCGTGCCCACCCGTCGGCCCGCCGCCCGCCACGACGCCGCCTCCGACCAGCACGCACGACAGCCCGAACACCGGCCAGCCCCAGGTGTTCCGCATGAACCGCCTCCCGCCCGCGTCCCCGCTCCCATGCTCTCGCGGCGGTCATCCCGGCGGAACGGGACGAACATCCCTGGATCCCGGGAATCCCCAAGAATCCCCAGGGAATCCGGGAACTTCAGGGAATCGACGCACGTCCGGGGCGAGGCACCAGCGCCTCGCCCCGCCCGCCGCCGTCGGGGTGGACCGCACGCCCATCGGGGAGCCGCGCGCCCGCGAGCTCCGCGCGCCTGGCCGGCCGCTCCCGCGCCGGGCACGCGGATCGGCTCCGGCCAGGGGCATCGCGGCGAGGTCAAGCGCGCGCAGCTCCAGATCGCCGGGGACGGCCGGCGAGAGGTCAGGCTTCGCCCGCGCCGCCCATGAGGAGGCCGTTGAGGCGGTCGACGAACGCGGCCGGGTCCTCCAGGCGGGCGCCGAGGGTGAGGATGGACTGGTCGTACAGGACGTGTGCCCAGTTCGCGAGGCGCTCGTCGTCGGTCTCGTCGCGCAGGCGCCGGATGATCGCGTGGTCGGGGTTGAGCTCGAGGATCGGCTGGCTCGGTACGCCGGTGCCGCGCAGGCGGCGGGCCAGGTTGAGCTCGATGTCCGGCTCGTTGGCGACGATGCAGGCCGGGGACGTGGTGAGGCGGTTGGTGGTCCGTACGTCGAAGACCTTGTCGCCGAGGATCGTCTTGAAGCGCTCGACGAGGCCGGAGAGTTCGGTGCCGGCCTTCTCGTTCGCCTCCTTCTCGGCCTCGTCCTCCAGGGCGCCGAGGTCGGCGACGCCCTGGGCGACCGACCGCAGGCGCTTGCCCTCGAAGTCCTGCAGGCTCGTGACCAGCCAGTTGTCCACCGGGTCGCCGAGCAGCAGGACCTCGATGCCCTTCTTGCGGAAGATCTCCAGGTGCGGGCTGTTCTTGGCGGCGGCCAGGGACGGGGCGAGCAGGTAGTAGATCTTGTCCTGGCCGTCCTTCATGCGGCCGACGTAGTCGGTGAGGGAGACGTCGGGCTCGTCGGTTTCCGACCGGGTGGTGGTGAAGCGCAGCAGGCGGGCGATGTCGTCGCGGTTGGAGTAGTCCTCGGCCACGCCCTCCTTCAGGACGGCGCCGAACTCCCGCCAGAAGGTGGCGTACTTCTCCGGCTCGTTCTCCGACAGGTCCTTCAGCAGGCGCAGCACCCGCTTGACCGCGCCGGACCGGATGGAGTCCACCACCCTGCTGCTCTGCAGGATCTCCCGGGAGATGTTCAGCGGCAGGTCGTTGGAGTCGATGACGCCGCGGACGAACCGCAGGTACTGCGGCATCAACCGGCTGCTGTCGTCCATGATGAAGACCCGCTGGACGTGCAGCTTCACGCCGCGGCGCGCGTCGGGGAACCACAGGTCGTACGGGGCGTGCGCCGGGATGAACAGCAGCAGCGTGTACTCGTACTTGCCCTCCACCTTGGCGTGCAGGTGGGCGAGCGGGTCGGTGAAGTCGTGCGCGACGTGCTTGTAGAACTCGTTGTAGTCCTGCTCGCTGATCTCGTTCTTGGGCCGGGCCCACAGCGCGGACGCGCGGTTGACGACCGTCTCCTCGGCGTCCTCGCCCTCGCCCGGCATGAGGATCGGCAGGCTGATGTGGTCGGAGTACTTCTGGATGATCGTGCGCAGCCGGTACGCGTTGAGCAGGTCGTCCTCGCCCGCGCGCAGGTGCAGCACGATCTCGGTGCCCTGCTCGGGCCGCTCGACGGTCTCCAGCTCGTACTCGCCGCGGCCGTCGGACTCCCAGCGGACCCCCTCGGAGGGGGGAAGGCCGGCGCGCCGGGTGGTGAGCGTCACCCGGTCGGCCACGATGAACGCGGAGTAGAAGCCGACGCCGAACTGCCCGATGAGGTTGGCGTCCTTGCGCTGGTCGCCGGTGAGCCCCTTCAGGAACTCGCGGGTGCCGGACTTGGCGATGGTGCCGATGTTCTCCATCACCTCCTGCCGGCTCATCCCGATGCCGTTGTCCGACACGGTGATCGTGCGGGCGTCCTTGTCGAAGGCGACCCGGATCTGCAGCGGCTGGTCGCCCTGCTCGATGCCCGGCTCGGTGAGCGCCGCGAACCTCAGGCGATCGATGGCGTCCGAGGCGTTGGAGATCAGCTCACGGAGGAAGATCTCCTTGTTGCTGTAGAGCGAGTGAATCATCAGGTCGAGGAGTTGCACCACCTCGGCCTGGAAGCTGAATCGCTCCTGCTGCGTCGGCGCGCTCATGGGTGAACACCGCTCCTTTGAGATCGTTGTTATCCCGTTGCCCGGCCACAGCGTAGCGAGCCCGCACACCGTGCTCCATCGAAGCGGCTCGTGTGCCCGGCGGACGACGATCGGCCCGGTGATCGTCCGCGGGGCACGGCCCTCTAGGGGCGCTGGTTTCCGGTGAGCGGATAGGCGGGGGTGTCCGGGACGACCTCCGGAAGGGTGCGGATGACGCTGCGCAAATGGGCGCGCATGGCGCGTTCGGCGAGGTCGGCGTTGCCGGTGCGGATGCCGTCGATGATGGCCAGGTGCTCGGGGAGGGAGAGCGCCGGGCGGCCCGGGTGCATCGACAGGCGGAACTGGTGGCGCACGTTCTGGGCGCGCAGCCGTTCCAGCATGCGCATGGCGGTGCGCTGCCCGCTCATCTCGCGGACGTGGGCGTGCAGCCGTTCGTTGAGCCGCGAGTAGCCGAGCAGGTCGCCGGCGGCGACGGCCGTGCGCATCTGCTCGCCGAGGCGCTGGAGTTCCTCGGCCTTGGCGGGGGTGACCCGCGCGGCGGCCTTGGCGGCGCACAGGCCCTCCACGACCATGCGGACCTCGCAGATCTCGATGGCCTCCTCCAGGGGGACCGCGCGCACCCGGGCGCCGCGGTTGCGTACGCGCTCGATCAGGCCCTCGTTGGCGAGTTCCAGCAGCGCGGCGCGCACGCCGGCGCGGCTGGCGGCGAAGCGCTCGGAGAGGTCGGCCTCGACGAGCCGCTGGTTGGCGACGAACTCGCCGCGCAGGATGGCCTCCCGGATCCCGGTCACCACCTGGCCCTGGCCGTCCCCGGCACGCCGGGAGCCGTCGTGATCGTTCACCGGCACCGCCTCACTGTCATTCCGAAAAACCCTACACCAATATTGTTTGCAATTTTGTTATTGATATGGTGAGCCGGTACGACGACGCGGTGGCTCGTAGGTGGCTTCGTAGGTGGCTTCGTAGGTGGCTTCGTAGGTGGCTAGGTGGGAGGAACGATGACAGCAGCCAGGTCAGCAGCCGACGGTGAGGGGCCCGTCATCGCCGTTCTCGGGCTCGGCGAGGCCGGAGGAGCGATCGCCCGCGACCTGGTCGCCGCCGGAGCGACCGTGCGCGGATACGACCCGGCGGTGCCGGCCCCGCCGCCGATGGTCGCCGCCGCCGGCGAGGCCGACGCCGCCGCCGGAGCCGACCTGGTCCTCAGCGTCAACAGCGCGCACGACGCCATGGAGGCGCTGGTCAACGGCGCCCCGGGCGTCCGCGAAGGAACGGTGTGGGCCGACCTCAACACCGCCTCGCCCGGCCTCAAGGGCGAGCTGGCCGCCGCCGCCCGCGAGCGCGGCGTGCGCTTCGCCGACGTGGCGATCATGGCCCCGGTCCCCGGCCGCGGCCTGCGCACCCCCCTGCTCGTCAGCGGCGAGGGCGCGGCCGACGTCGCCGCGCTGCTCACCCCGCTCGGAGCGTCCGTCCAGGTGCTCGACGGCGAGCCCGGCCTCGCCGCGAGCAGGAAACTGCTGCGCAGCGTCTTCTTCAAGGGCATGGCCGCCGCCGTCGTCGAGGCCCTCGAGGCCGCCCGCGCCGCCGGATGCGAGGAGTGGCTGCGCCAGGACATCGTCGGCGAGTTGTCCGCCGCCGGTCCCGCGACCGTGGACCGCCTCGTCGAGGGCAGTCACCGCCACGCCGTACGGCGTACCCACGAGATGGAGGCCGCCGCCCGGATGCTCACCGAGCTGGGCGTGCCGCCGCTGGTCGCCACCGCCAGCCGGGATCTGCTGGCCCGTCTCGCCGCCGAGGCCGAGGCGGCCAAGGTCTAGCGGGACCGGCCGCGTCCACGCCCCGGCGTACCGGGGACTCGTCGAGACCCCCGGTACGGCGAGCCCCGCCCGCGGCCTCCGCCGGGCGCGGGCGGGGAGGACGCGGGCGCGCGCCGTCATCGCCGCCTCCTACCAGGCGTAGGGGAAGACGGTGCCGTCGAACAGCTTGCGGGCGGTGCGCACCAGGCTGGAGCGGCGGACCCGCGGCGGTGTCGCGGACGTGTCCAGCTCGACGCCGACCTCGAAGGTGCCGGTGGGGTGCTCGACCTTCATCGGGGACCCCGGCGGCGGGATCACCGCGAGGTCGTGGCCGACCGCGTCCTCCATCAGCAGCGCGGTGGCGACCGTGACGGCGCCGAGCACGCCGATCGAGGTGTGCGGCCGGATCGGGATGAACGTGCGGGTGCAGATCAGGCCGCCCTCGCGGGGCGGGGCGACCAGCGTCGTCTTCGGCACCGAGGCGGCGCTGACGTCGCCGAGCCCCATCAGCTTGCCCGCCTGCAGCCGCAGCGACTGGATCCGCTCGCGCAGCGCCTCGTCGGCCCCGAGCTCGGCCACCGGCTCGTAGCCGGTCAGGCCGAAGTCCGAGGCCCTCGCCACCACCACCGGCATGCCGTTGTCGACGCAGGTCACCTCGATGCCGTCGATCACGTCCCGCACCTGCCCGGTGGGCAGCAGGCTGCCGGTGATCGAGCCCTCGGTGTCGGCGAACTCCAGGTCCACCGCCGCCGCGGTGCCCGGCACCCCGGAGATCGCGGTGTCCCCGCGGTAGTCGACCACCCCGCCCGGCGTCGGGAAGGTGGCCGTGGCCAGGCTGCTGGAGTTCACCATCCGGATCCGCACCCGGGTCGTGTCCGGTCCGGCCGGCACCAGGCCGCGTTCGACCGCGAACGGGCCGACCCCGGCGAGCAGGTTGCCGCAGTTCTGCTTGTCGGAAACGGTCGGCTCGTCCACGCCGAGCTGCAGGAACAGGTAGTCGACGTCGGCGTCGGGCTCGGCCGAGCGCGAGACGATGGCGACCTTGCTGGTGAGCGAGTGGGCGCCGCCGACGCCGTCGATCTGCCGGGGGTCGGGGGTGCCCATGATCCGCAGCAGCAGGTCGTTCCTGGTCGCGGTGTCGGCGGGCAGGTCCTCGGCGAGGAAGTAGGCCCCCTTGGAGGTGCCGCCGCGCATCAGCATGCACCGGATTCCTCCGGCCACCGCGGCGTCGAGCGAGAAATCGGATGTCTCGGGCATCGGACCTCCTTGCGTTCAGGCCCCCGTACGGCGGGCGTATTCGTCGGCGGTGATGTACTCCACGCCCAGCCTGTCCAGCGTGGCGCGCATGCCGTAGCGGTCGAGGCCCAGCTCTCCCTGGCGGAACGCCTGCCGGGTGGCCTCCTCCTTGTCCGACCGGGCCTGGGCGGCGTCGATCGCGCGGGACACGTCCTCGCGTGGCACGCACATCACGCCGTCGTCGTCGGCGAGGATGACGTCGCCCGGCCGGATGAGCTGCCCGCCCACGACGATCGGCACGTTCACCGAGCCGGGGGTGGCCTTCACGGTGCCCTGGGCGCTGATCGCGGCCGACCAGACGGGGAAGCCCATCTCGCCCAGCTCGGCCGAGTCCCGCGAGCCCGCGTCGATGATCGCGCCGCGCACGCCGCGCTGCTGCAGCGAGGTGGCGAACAGCTCGCCGAACATGCCGTCGGTGCTCGGCGAGGTGGTGGTCACGACCAGGATGTCGCCGGGGCCGCACTGCTCCACGGCCACGTGGATCATCAGGTTGTCGCCCGGCCAGCACAGCGCCGTCACCGCCGTGCCGCCGATGCGCGAGCCGCGATTGACCGGGCGCAGCCGCGGCCCGAGGAAGCCGACCCTGCCGAGCGCCTCGTGCACGGTCGCCACGCCGTACTTGGCCAGGGCGTCGACCTGCTCCAGCGGCGCACGCTCGTGGCCGGTCACCACCACGCCCCTCATGCCGCCACCTCCGTCACGCGACGATCGGATCCGGCGTACGGCTCGCGCGGCAGGCGGAGCATCCGACCCGGCCATGCTGGTGATGCCATCGAGTACCCTCTCATGCAATCGGGCGTGCGGCCGGTGCGTGCCGCGCGAGGCCGCCCGGCAACGCCTGAGCGCGCGCTCTGACCGGCACTCCGCCGCCCTTCGCCGTTCATCGTCACCCACATTGCTGCCTGTCGCCGATATTGTCAACAATTTTGGTGTTGTCAACAATTTCGGCTGCGTTCCCGCGCCGTCGCGCGGGCGTCCCCATCCGAAGGCCGAGCGCCTCGATCTGGCGTCGCGGGCCTGGGACAGGTACGAATGGATCACAACCGGACGGCGATCCCGAAAGCGCGGGCCGGGCGGCGGCTGCGGGAAGGGCGGATGCGGCATGGCGGACGGGACGGGCGGCACGGCGGAGCGGGAGCCGCTGCGGATCGGCGTGCTGGGAGCGGCGCGGATCGCCGGCGCGGCGATCGCCCGGCCGGCCCGGGACGGGGGACACCGGCTGGTCGCGATCGCGGCCCGGGACCGGGCGCGCGCCGAGGAGTTCGCCGCCCGGCACGGCGTGGAAAGGGTCGCAGGCTCCTACGCCGAGGTGGTCACGGACCCGCGGGTCGAGGTCGTCTACAACCCGCTGCCCAACGGCCTGCACGGCCCGTGGAACCTGGCGGCGCTGGCGGCGGGCAAGCACGTGCTGACCGAGAAGCCGTCGGCCGCCAACCGCGAGGAGGCCGCCGAGGTCCGCGACGCCGTCGCCAAGGCGGGGACCGTCTTCATGGAGGGGTTCCACTACCTGTTCCACCCGGTCACCCGCCGCCTGCACGAACTGGTGGACGGCGGCGAACTCGGCGAGATCCGGCACGTCGCGGCGTCCTTCCAGGTGAAGGGGCCGCCCGACGACGACCCGCGCTGGTCGCTCGCGCTGGCCGGCGGGGCGCTCATGGACCTCGGCTGCTACAACCTGCACGCCCTTCGCATGCTCGCCCCGTGGACCGGCGGCGAGCCCCGGGTCGTCGCCGCGCGGGGCGGCGAGCGGGCGGGCCTGCCCGGCGTGGACGAATGGCTCGACGCCGATCTCGAGTTCCCGGGCGGGGCCACCGCGTCGGCCCGCTGCCACATGTCCTACGACGGGCGCGTCATCGCCTTACGCGTCGTCGGCTCCCGGGGCGAGGCCACCGCCGTGTCGTTCGCCCTACCCCACCAGGACAACCGCGTCATCATTCGCACGCCGGACGGCGAACGCGTCGAGACCCCCGGCGACCGCACCTCCTACCACTACCAACTGGAGGCCTTCGCCGCCCACGTACGGCACGGCACGCCCCTGCCGATCGACGCCGACGACGCCGTCGCCACGATGGCCCTGATCGACGACGCGTACCGGGCCGCCGGATTCGAGCCCCGGCCGCGTCACGACCGCTCCGCGTGAGGGCCCGCGCGGCGTGCGGTGACGGACGATCGAACCGGGTGCAGTACGCTGCCGTCCATGGCTGACATCCGGCCGGGCGACGGCGCACGAGACCTGGACGAACCGGTGAAGTGGACGCCGGTTCGCGAATACGAGGACATCCGGTTCGAATACAGCGGAGACGGCATCGCGAAGGTGACCATCTGCCGCCCCGAGGTGCGCAACGCCTTCCGGCCGCAGACGCTGATCGAGATGTCCGACGCGCTCGTCATCGCGCGGGAGGACCCGTCGATCGGCGTGATCATCCTCACCGGCGAGGGGGACAAGGCCTTCTGCTCCGGCGGCGACCAGCGGGTGCGCGGCGACACCGGCTACCTGACCGACCCGTCCGACGCCGCGGGCGTCGGCCGCTTCCACGTCACCGACCTGCAGATCCAGATCCGGCGGCTGCCCAAGCCGGTCGTCGCCATGGTCGCCGGGTACGCCATCGGCGGCGGCCACGTGCTGCACCTCGTCTGCGACCTCACGATCGCGGCGGACAACGCCCGCTTCGGCCAGGTCGGCCCCAAGGTCGGCTCCTTCGACGGCGGATACGGCGCCGGTCTGCTGGCCGAGCTGGTCGGGTTCAAGAAGGCCAAGGAGATCTGGTTCCTGTGCCGCCAGTACGACGCGCGGCAGGCGCTGGAGATGGGCCTGGTCAACACCGTGGTCCCGCTGGCCGACCTGGAGAAGGAGACGGTCTCCTGGTGCCGCGAGATGCTGCGGATGTCGCCGACGGCCCTGCGCCTGATGAAGGCGAGCTTCAACGCCGCCGTGGACGGCATGGCCGGCATCCAGCAACTCGCCCACGACGCCAACCTGCTCTTCTACGCCACCGAGGAGGCCAAGGAGGGCCGCGAGGCGTACAAGGCCAAGCGCGTCCCCGACTTCGGCAGGTTCCCCCGCCGCCCCTGACCCCGGACGCCCAGACCACGGAAACCGCGATGCCACGGGCACGCCGACCCCCGGCGTGCCCTTCGTCGTCTCCCGGGCCGATCGCCATCGGCTCGCTCTGCCATCTGTAGCGCTCTGATCTGCGGGAGCGGATCCGATCCCCGGGACTTGCCGTGAAGGCGATCAAACTGTCGGCGGCCCCCGCTACATTCCCGGTGCATTGATCGGCCGGTCGCGAAGGTGCCGCCGTACAGGGGCCGGCATCCGCGAGCCGAAGGGCTGGAGGTCGCAATCGTGAACGCGGACGCAACCGCGTGGGAGCACATGCCAGAGCGCATGTGGGAGCGCAGCAGTACGGTACGGGTCGTCCCGCCCGTACGGCCGCGCAAACTGGCGAAGGTCCCCTTCGTGGAGCTGGCCGACGGACGCCTGCAGGGCGTGGTGTCGAGCGGCTCGGACATCGCCCGGGTGTACGTCTCATCGATAGCCGCCGGGAGCCACGACTACAACTGCAGCACCAACAACAACCGGCCGTGCGGCGCGCTGCGCGGCTCGCCGTGCAAGCACCTGATCGCCCTGGTCGAGGAGGCCGTGCTGCAGTACGGGGTGGAGCGCGTGGCCCGCTACCTGCGCATCGACGCCGGTGACGACGCCACCACGGGGGTGGACCTGATCCTGCTGCTGAAGGGCGGCCACCAGAAGACGGCGGGCGCGATGGTGTTCAGCCGCTTCCTGCGCCATTTGGCCTACCTGGAGCTGCCCGTCACCACGGCGCCGCTGCCCGAGATGCACTGGTTCCCGGCCACGGGGGCGGTGCGCTGATGCTGGGGACGCAGGCGGCCGAACTGCAGGACGGTCCTCCGCCCGGCGTCGCGGAGGCCCTCGAACTGATCGACGGCTTCGACGGGGCGCTGGCGCACGGGTTCGCCCGGCTGGGCGAGGATCACGGCGCCGCCCTGGCAGCGCTGGCCGGCGCGCTCGCGGCCACGCCGCTGGGCGACCGGCTCGCCGAGGCCGTGGCCAAGGCCGCCGCCGGGTCGGCCGGGGAAGAGCACCTGTCGGCGCTGGCGGGGGCGCGGACCGCGTTGTTCGGCGCGGTGCACGACGCCCTGCTCGCCCGGCTCGACGCCGCCCTGGGGCGCGGCCGTACCGAATGGGAGCTGGAGCGCGGCGGTGCCGAAGGGGATGATCCCGCCGCCCCCGCCGCGACGGAGGCGGGCAACCTGCTCGCCGGGTGCCGGTCCTGGCTGCACGAGCTGGCCGTCGCCGGCTGGCGCGGCGTCGACCACGACCTGGTGTCGGCGTCGAGCCAGATGCTGGAGGCCCTGCTCGCCGAGCCGGGGCTGCGGCGCGCGGCGGTGCTGCTGGACGGCCTCGCGGCCGAGCTGCGCGCCTCCTGCCCGGTCGGGACCATGGAACACCTGCCCGCACGGCGCTGGGCCGACCTGTGGGCTCGCGCGCTGCTGCTGACGCAGACCCCGCCGGACGGCGGCCCCGCGCCGATGGCGGCCGAGCCCGTCGGCACGGCGTCGGGGCGGCTGCTGATCCTCGGCGTGGACGTGCACGAGCACGCCACGGCCGTGCAACTGCAGGTGCACGCGGTGCTGGAGGGCGACGGCCCGCCCCGCCTGGTGCGCACCGCCGTCGCCGCCGCGAAGGTGGACACGATCGTCGGCCCGGCCCTGTGGAAGCTGTTCGCCGACCACCCGGTGCTGCTGGGCGCGCTGGCCGGGCGGGTGTCCCTCGACGTCACCGACCTGCCCCTGCTGCCCGGCGGCGACCTCATCTGGCAGGATGACCGGGCGCGGCCGGGTGAGCCCGCCGACCCGTTCGTCACAGCCCGCGTACGCCTCGCCGAGGCGACGGCCCCCGCCGTACCGCCGCTGGAACGGCACCCGGTGCGCATCGCCGAGCCGGTCCTGCTGGAGGGGTACCGCGCCTCGACCGGCGACGGCGGCTCGCTCACCTTCACCCTGGACCAGGGCGCGGCCCTGCCGGTCGCCGTCGACCGGCTGCCGTCCTGCGGCCCGCTCACGCCGCAGTCGGTCGCCAAGTCCACGGCCTGCGTCGGGCTGCTGCGCTGGGACGCCGGGCGGTGGTGGCTTCAGCCGCTGGCCGTCCAGTCCACGGTCAAGGGCAAGACGACCACGGCCCACAACGGCGAGTGGGCGCTCGGCCCCACCGATCCCAAGGTCGTCAAGGCCGAGGCGCGGGCCGGCGACGCGGTCGCGGTGCTGCGCGAGCGGGCGGGACGGTTGCTGCGGCGATGACCGATCCCATGAGTGACACCATGCGCGCCCCTGCGCGCGACTCCGTGAGCGACTCCGTGAGCCGCATGCACGAGAACCGGCGGCAGGTCCTCTACTGGCGGCTGCTGGCCCGCCTGTTCGACCCCGAGGAGCAGCCGTCCCTGGAGTCGGTCAGCGTCGCGATCGTGGACGACATCGGCCTGCCCGCCGCCCTGCTCGACCCGTCCGTTTCGGTCGACAACGTGATCCAGCGGTTCCCCGACCTCGCCGCCGAACTGCGGGGGCTCATGGTGCCCGACGAGACCCCGAACGGCTCGGCCCCCGGAACGGGGCACGGCCCGGCGGGTGATGCCGTACCCGGGGACGGCGAGAACCAGGTCGGCCCAAGCGGTGACCCGGCCCCGCATTCTCCAGGCCGAGGCGGCTCCGGCACCGAGCGGCCCGGCGATGGCGAGGCAACTGTCCCGGCGGCGGAGACGAACGGAGCCGGGAAGACGGACCATGGCGGGATCCGAGCGGACGATCAGCCCGCCACGCAGGCGGAACGGGTCGGCTCCGCTGCCGAACCGTCTGGCTCGGGCGAGGCGGAGCATGCCGGGACCGGGGCGGGCGAGCATGCTGCGACCGAGGCGGGGCGGGCCGGGGCCGCGGAGGTGCGGCGGGCCGCGCTGGTGTCGAAGCTGCTGCTCAACGTGTTCTCGACCGGCACCGGCAACGTCACCGCCGGTCAGCTCGCCGGGTGGCAACAGGACGCCGGATGGTTGGAGTGCGCTCTCGGCTGCGAGCCGGGCGAGTTGCGCGCCCACCCCGCGCGCAGCGAGTTGGGCGGCGTCCTGGCCGGGCTGGAGGGCGACCTGGTCAAGCGCATGCACCTGCGCGAGGTGCTGGCCGACCCGAGGCTGGCCCGGCGGCTCACGCCGAGCATGTCGTTGGTCGAGCAGTTGCTGCGGGACAAGGCGAACCTGTCGGGGGTCGCGCTGGCCAACGCCAAGGCGCTGATCCGCAGGTTCGTCGACGAGGTGGCCGAGGTGCTGCGCACCCAGGTGGAGAAGACCAGCGTCGGAACCATCGACCGGTCGGTGCCGCCCAAGCGGGTGTTCCGCAACCTCGACCTGGAACGCACGATCTGGAAGAACCTCACCAACTGGAACGCGGAGGACGAGCGGCTCTACGTCGACCGGCTCTACTACCGCCACACCGCCCGCCGTACCACCCCGGCCCGGCTGATCGTGGTGGTGGACCAGTCGGGGTCGATGGTCGACGCGATGGTCAACTGCACCATCCTGGCGTCGATCTTCGCCGGGCTGCCCAAGGTGGACGTGCACCTGATCGCGTACGACACGCGGGCGCTCGACCTGACCCCGTGGGTGAACGACCCCTTCGAGGTGCTGCTGCGCACCACGCTCGGCGGCGGCACCAACGGCACCGTCGCGATGAACCTCGCCCGCCCGAAGATCGCCGACCCGCGCAACACGGCGATGGTGTGGATCTCCGACTTCTACGACGTGCGGGAGCTGATGACCGAGTTCGAGGCCGTGCACCGCTCCGGGGTGCGCCTCATCCCGGTCGGCTCGGTGAACAGCTCGGGCCACCAGAGCGTGGACCCGTGGTACCGCGAACGCCTGAAGGACCTGGGCACCCCGGTCATCTCCGGGCACATCCGCAAGCTCGTGTTCGAGCTCAAGACCTTCCTCGGTTAGGAGATATCAACATATGTCCGAAATGCTGCGTGCCCCGGCCGAAGTCAAGTACGCCGAGGAGCTGGACTGGCTGGAGTCCGTCGACGACGGCCCCAAGCCGTTCTCGTGGCGGCTCAGCCCCCGCATGGTGCGGCTGTTCGTGCTCGGCTCCGAGCCGTCCGACGGCCTGGACCGCGAGATCCCGCAGAAGTGGTTCGGCGACCGCTCGTTCGTCGAGCGCAGCATCGTCACCCTCGCCTCCGACCGCGGCCTGCTGCTGATCGGCGACCCCGGCACCGGCAAGAGCTGGCTCGCCGAGCTGCTCGCCGCCGCCATCTGCCGCAACTCCACCCTCGTCGTGCAGGGAACGGCCGGCACCACCGAGGACCACATCAAGTACTCGTGGAACGTGTCCATGGTGATCGCCCGCGGCCAGTCCCGCGAGTCGATGATCCCCTCGCCGATCATGACGGCGATGGAGCAGGGCGTGATCGGCCGCTTCGAGGAGCTGACCCGAGCCACCAGCGACGTCCAGGACGCGCTCATCTCCATCCTGTCGGAGAAGTACGTGTCCATCCCCGAGCTGGAGGAGGACAACATCGTCTTCGCCAAGCCGGGCTTCTCCGTCATCGCCACCGCCAACAGCCGCGACCGGGGCGTCAACGACCTGTCGTCGGCGCTGAAGCGCCGCTTCAACTTCGTCCGCATCCCCGTGGTGTCGAACAAGCGCAGCGAGGCGGAGATCGTCCGCTTCCGCACCACCGAGCTGCTGCGCCGCCACCGCATCGAGCTGGAGGTGCCGCCGAGCCTGCTCGACATCCTGCTGCAGAGCTTCGCCGACCTGCGCGCCGCGTCCGCGTCGGCGAGCAGCGACGACGAGCGGCTGGAGTCCGCGCTCTCCACGGCCGAGCAGATCGGCGTCCTCGAGGACGCCATCCTGCACAGCCACTTCTTCGGCGACCGCACCCTCAGCCCCGAGACCCTCGCCGGATCGCTCGTCGGCTCGCTGGCCCGGCGCAGCCCCGAGGACCTGGCCATCCTCAACAAGTACTGGCACGGCGTCGTCGAGCCGCGCGGCAAGGACGGCGGGCCGTGGCAGGGCTTCCTCGAAGGCGGACGCCAGGCCCTCACCACCCTGTCCTAGCGGGGTCCCGGCCCGGCAGGGCGCGGCCTCCGGCTCACCCGGCAGGCCGCCGCCCGGGGCACGCACCACCGTCCGCCCGCCGCCGCGGCGGGCGGACGGCCACGCCCGTACACCACGGTAAGGAGAGACGTGACCCCTCCGCCCCCTCCCCGACCCGACCGACCGGCCCTTCCCGGAGGCCCCCGATGAGCGAGATGACGGCCACCGGCACCGGCCCCGGCACGGGTCCCCTCCCCGGCGCGGGTCCTTTCGACGCCCTGCGCGGGCAACTGCTCGACGCCGCCGCCGCGTTCGCGGACACGCCCGACGCGCTGTCGGGCATCCTCACCGGGATCGTCGACGACGTGGACCGCGCGCTGCGCGAAAAGCTGGAAATCTTCCCGGTCTGCCACCACTCGCCCGCCTCGGCGCTGGCGATGGCCCGCCGCCTGTGGGAGAAACAGCCCAAGGTCATCTACCTGGAGCTGTGCGAGGACCTCCGGCCGCTCCTCACCGAGCTGCGCAACTGCCGGCTGCCGGTGGCGCTGCAGGCGTTCGCCTCCGAGACCGACGGCTTCCCGCCCGACTGGACGCCGCTCAGCGTCGTCGCGCCGATCACCGAGGCGTCCGCCGAGTACCAGGCGATCGCCTACGCCCTCGACACCCCCGGCGTCGAAATCGTGCCGGTGGACCGGTCGACCGACCACGTCTTCCAGTGGGAGCCCAGGCGCGCCGTACCCGGGGACGACGGGCCGCGGGCGGAGGGCGAGGAGGAGGCCGAGCACGAGGACGCGTCCCTGCACGGCGACGCCGTCGGCCTCGAGATCGGCGACCTGCGGCCCCGGTTCGCCGAACTGGAGGCGCACCTGCTGCACCACGGCAAGGTGCGGCACTGGTCGGAGTGGTGGGACCAGTACGTCGAGCAGCCGCTCAGCGGCGCGGACTACGCGACCTACCGCCAGGTCATGGTCCTCATCGGCAGCCTGTTCCGGCGGCTGCGCCCCGACGACCCCGAGCGCGTCCGCGTCGACGAGGACCGCGAGCGCTACATGTGGACGCGCATGCGCGAGCACCTCGCCGCGTCGGGCGCCGACCCCGCGGACTGCCTGTACGTGTGCGGCGCCTTCCACGCCGCCAGCCGCGTCGAGCAGTTCGGCCTGGCCTCGGACGCGCCGCCGTTCGAGATCAGCCCGCGCACCGGCACCCGCTGGCTCTACGGGCTGATCCCGTCCAGCCACTCGGCGATCGAGGCCCAGTTCGGGCTGGCCCCCGGCTCGGTGTCGATCGCCGCCGCGACCTTCGGCAAGGCGGTGAAACGCACCGGCGTCAAGCCGTTCCGGCTGCAGGGGCAGAAGGGCGGCAGCAGCGGCGGCGGCCGGGCCGCCGCGACCGGCAGGACCGCTGCAACGGCGACGGCCGCCGAGCAGCCGGTGGCCGACCGGCTGTCCGGCTTCCTCACCCGCCCGCCCGCGCTCGACGGCCTGGACGAGGCCGAGCTGCTCGACTGGTGCGTCGAGATCGTCCGGCTCGCCCGCCGCAACGGCTACCTCGCCAGCACCGCCGACGCCATCGCCGTGTTCGAGACCTCGATCCTGCTGGCCGGCATGCGCAACCGGGCGCGCCCCACCCCGTACGACTTCCAGGACGCGGCCGTCACCTGCATCGAGAAGGACACCGTGCCCGGCCGCCGCGACGTGCGCCGCCTGTGCGAGATCCTGCTCGGCGGCGACAGGATCGGCCAGGTCGGCTACCACGCCCTGCCGCCGCTCGCACGCGACGTCTACGACCGGCTCGCACCTCTGGGGGTGAACCTGGACAAGCGCACCATCCAGCGGGCGCTGCTCGACCTGCGGGCCGACCCGCACCTGGAGCCCTGCTCGCGGCTGCTGTGGATGCTGCGCTACCTGCTGCCCGACCGCGCCGTACGACCGATCATGGGGGAGCGGCGGCTCGGCGAGCGCTCCATCCAGGAGTCGTGGGACCTCGACATCGGCCGCAACCAGCGGGCGATCATCGAGCTCGGGTACGAGGGCGTCACCGTCGAGCAGGTGCTGGAGCAGCGGCTGCGCCGGGCCGTGTACGACCCGAAGGCCACCGCCGCGACCGCGCTCGCCGCCGTCGAGGACGCGATCCTGTTCCTCGGCTCGCGGCGGCTCGCCGACGAGCTCGGCGCACGGGCCGTGGAACTGCTGTCCGCCGAACGGACCGTGGACGACGCGCCCGAGGTGCTGCGCCGCATCCGCCGCCTCCTCGCCTACCACCGGTCGGCCGAGCCCGCGCTGCCCGCCTGGTGCGAGGCGTTCGTCACCACCGGATACGCGCACTACTGCACGCTGCTGCCCACCGCGTTCGTGGACGACGACTCCGGGGTGCGGCAGGTCGCCGCGATGCTCGGATTCCTGTTCACGCTGGAGAGCCTGGCGCTGTCGCTCGGCTGCGACCGGGCCCAGCTCGAGCTCGCCGTACGCCAGTCGCATCCCGAGACCCCGGCGAAGACGGCGCTGCTGTGGGCCGCGCAGACCCAACTCGGCGTGCTGCACCGCGACGAGCTGCGGTCCCGCTGCGACGAACTGCTCGCCAACCCGCTCATCGTCCCCGCCGTGCCGGAGTACTTGAGCGGCTTCATGCAGGCCCTCGAACCGGCGCCGGGCCTGACGCCCTTCGTCGTCGAACTCATGTCGAAGGCGTTCGCCCGGCTGCCCGACCCGGTCCTGCTGCCCTGGCTGCCCAGCCTGATCACCACCCTCAAGCGGCAGGGCCCCGAACTGGTGCCGGTGCTGATCCGCGAGGCGGGCCGTACGTTCCCGGCGAGCCTGGCGGCCCTCGACGCCTGGACCCCGCCCTGGTCGGCGGCGAAGACGCCGCAGGCGTCGCCAACCGCCCTCGCCCCTGCCGCGTCCGGCCCTGGGTCCGGCCCGGCGTCCGGCCCTGTGCCCGAACTGCTGGCCGAACATCCGGCCACGACCGACGCGGTGGCCGCCCTGCTGGGCTGCGCGGGCGAGTGGCAGGCGGTGGCGCAGGACGTCGAAGCCCCCTTCCACCGGGAGGTGGCCGAACTGCTGGCGCACCACCCGCAGACCGCCGACGCCGTCGGCGCGCTGCTCGCCCCGGCCCGCTGACCCGTCCCACCGCCCCGACCCGCCGTCAGGCCGTCAGCCGTCAGGACGTCCACGGTCGCGGCCTGACGGCACGGTGGGCGGCGGAAGCATGGGGGCTGCCGGCCCGTAGCAGGGACGCGCCGACGTTGCCGTCAGGAGACGATCGCCTGGTGGACGAGTTGCCTCAGCCGGGTGCGGATCGGCCGCACGCCGTGCTGGGTGACCTGGGTGAGGAAGACGACCGTGATGTCCTCGGCCGGATCCACCCAGAACAGGGTGCTCGCCGCGCCGCCCCAGTGGAACTCGCCCTCCGAGGCGATGGTCTTGACCCTCGCCGCGTCCTGCACGACCGCGAAGCCGAGCCCGAACCCCTCGCCGTCGACGGCCTCGCCGAACGGCGTGGCGCCGTACGCCTTCAGGTCGGCCTCGCCCGGCAGGTGGTTGCGGGTCATGTAGGCGAGCGTGCGCGGCCCGAGCAGCCGCATGCCGTCGAGTTCGCCGCCGCGCAGCAGCATCTGCGTGAAGCGGTGGTAGTCGCCGGCGGTGGAGACCAGCCCGGCCCCTCCCGAGGGCGCCCGCGTGGGCCGCAGGACGGCGTCGCCCCCGGCGGCCGGTACGGCACGGCCGCCCAGCGAGGTCGTGTACAGCGACGCGAGCCGGTCGGCCTTCCCCTCCTCGACCCGGAAGCCGGTGTCGGACATGCCGAGCGGCCCGAACACGCGCTCGGCGAGGAAACGATCGAACGGCATGCCCGAAACCACCTCGATGACCCGCCCGAGCACGTCCGTCGCGACCGAGTAGTTCCACCGCGAACCGGGCTCGAACAGCAGCGGCAGCCCGGCCACCCGGTCGGCGAACCCGGCGAGGTCGTCATCCGGTATGCCCTGGGTCAGCCCGGCCGCGCGGTACAGCTCGTCCACCACGCCGGCGCGCTGCCAGCCGTACACGAGCCCGGCGGTATGCGTGAGCAGATGCCAGATCCGCACCGGCTCGTCCGCCGGACGGGTCACCGGCGCGGACGCGGGCCCGCTCTCGTAGACCCTGACGTCGCCGAACGAGGGGATGTAGTCGGCGACCGGATCGTTCAGCGTGATCCGGCCCTCCTCGTACAGCATCATGGCCGCGACCGAGGTGACCGGCTTGGTCATCGAGTACATGCGGAACAACGTGTCGGTCTCGACCGGCGCCCCCGAGGCGATGTCGCGCGCCCCGTACGTGGACAGGTACGCGATCTCGCCGCCCCTGCTCACCAGCACCAGCCAGCCGGGCAGCCGCCCGCCGTCCACGTACGCCGAGAAATGCGCGTCGATCCGCCGCAGCCGCTCACCGTCGAGACCGACCTCCGCCGGATCGCAGGTGACCTTGAGCTCGCCCATCTCCGCCTCCTCGCCGCTCGATGACCGCGCCTCAAACCTGGGCCCCAAACCTAAGCCCCGAACCTAAGCCCCAAACCTAATGCGGCGACGCGCATCGGTGACCGGCGGGTGGGACATCGGCTCGCCGAGAGGCGCGCGGGGGTTTCCCAAGGAGGTACGCGGTGAGAAGGTGGCGTGGGCCCCCGAGCGTGCCGCCCGATCGCGGTGACGGGCACTCGGCACGGGGGGGCGAGGCGTTGGCTCGACGGCAAGGGGGACATCTTGGCAGCGCACTCCGACGGCTTCCACCGGCGTCTCTACCAGGTGACACCCGCGGCGTTGTCCGGCGACACCGCCCAGACCAGCGGCATGCGGCGGCTGGAGGCGATCTCCGGCCGGGCCCTGGGCTCGGACCGGCTGTGGATGGGACAGACCCACGTCGCCCCCGGCACGGCTTCGGGCGACCACCACCACGGCGACTCGGAGACCGGCATCTATGTGGTGAGCGGCCACCCCGAGTTCGTGTTCCTCGACGAGACGGGGGAGGAGCCCGTCGAGCGGCGCCTGCGGACCGGCCCCGGCGACTACGTCTACGTGCCCCCGTGGGTGCCGCACCGCGAGGAGAACCCCGACCCGGACGAGGAGGCCGTGGTCGTCATCGCCCGCACCACGCAGGAGGCGATCGTCGTCAACCTCCCCGACCTGCGCTGGACCGGCCCCGCCGGAGCCCCCGGTCCGGATCCGGAAGGGCGACACTAGAGTTCACCCTGTGGGCAGGTGAGCGGTCGGGGCCGGCGCGCCGAGGCGCGGGATGGGCCGGATCCGGGCGCGGTCCGCGTCCGCACGCGGGCCCGGCCGGAAGCCCGAGACGGTCGCGGCCCCAGAAGACGAGGAGGCGGAGCATCTTGGTTGAGCCTGCCGGTGGGCGGCCGTGCCGCCCGACACGGGCGCAGGGCCGGAGAAATCCCGTTTCCACGGGCACGGTACGGCGAAGCGAGGCGGCCCGCCCATGCTGAAGCTACGCGACCGCACCTTCACCGGCGAGCCGCTGATCATGGCGATCGTCAACCGCACCCCCGACTCCTTCTACGACAAGGGCGCGACCTTCGACCGGGAACAGGCGCTGCGCCGCGTCGACGAGGTCGTCGCCGAAGGGGCCGACATCGTCGACATCGGCGGCGTCAAGGCCGCCCCCGGCGCCGAGGTGGACGTGGCCGAGGAGATCGCCCGCACGGTCCCGTTCGTCGCCGAGGTCCGCGACCGCCACCCCGACCTGATCATCAGCGTGGACACCTGGCGGCACGAGGTGGGACGCGAGGCGTGCCGCGCCGGCGCGGACCTGCTCAACGACGCCTGGGGCGGCGTGGATCCCCGGCTCGCCGAGGTGGCCGCCGAGTTCGGCGTGGGCCTGGTCTGCACCCACGCCGGCGGCCTGCCGCCGCGCACCCGCCCGCACCGCGTCGAGTACCGGGACGTGGTCGCCGACGTCATCGAGGGCACCACGGCGCTGGCGAAGCGGGCCGTCGAGGTGGGCGTCGATCCCGAGCGGGTGCTCATCGACCCCGGCCACGACTTCGCCAAGAACACCTGGCACTCCCTGGAGGTGACCCGCCGCCTGGACGAGATGGTGGCCACCGGCTGGCCGGTGCTGGTGTCGCTGTCCAACAAGGACTTCGTCGGCGAGTCCCTCGGCCTGCCCGTGGAGGAGCGCATGTACGGCACGCTCGCGGTGAGCGCGCTGTGCGCCTGGCAGGGGGCACAGGTGTTCCGCGCGCACAACGTCGCGCCCACCCGGCAGGTGCTCGACATGGTCGCCGTGACCCGGGGCGTGCGCGCCCCCGCGCGGGCCGTACGGGGGCTGGCGTGATCGTCGCCGTGGCCTGCGTGCCGCAGGCGCCGCTGCTGCTCCCCGAGGTCACCGGCGGGCGGGTGCCCGAGGTCGAGCGCCTCCGGACGGCCGCCCGCGACGCGGTCCGCGCCGTCCTCGACGCGGGCGTGGACGAGCTCGTCGTGCTCGGCGGCGCCCCGGCCACACGCACCTACCCGGCGGACGCGCCCAGCCCGGCGGGACGCCTCGCGCCCACCCCGGGCCGCCGCCCGGAGGCGGACGCGCTGCCGGTGTCGCTCGCCGTGGGCCGCGCGCTTCTGGACCGCTGCCCGGTGCCGTGGCTGCTGGAGGGAGTGGGCCGGGACGAACCCGCGCAGGCCGCCGCGGCCCTCGGCGAGAAGATCGCGGCACGGCCGGCCCGCACCGGCCTGATCGTGGCCGCCGACGGCAGCGCCCGGCGCGGCGAGAAGGCCCCCGGCTACGTGGACCCCCGCGCCCCCGAAGCCGACGCGCTGATCGGCGACGCGCTCGCCCGCGCCGACACCGCGGCCCTGCTCGCCCTCGACGCCGCCCTCTGCGCCGAGCTGATGATCGAGGGCCGCGCGGCCTGGCAGGCCATGGCCGCCGCCTGCCGCGACACCGCCTGGACCGTCCACACCCGGTACGCCGACGATCCGTTCGGCGTGGCGTACCGGGTGGCGACCTGGCTGGCCGCCGATTACCCGAGGGCGGCCGCGTCGTGATGCGTCGCATCCACTCCGCGCAGGAGGCCGAGGCGCTGGCCGACCTCGCCACCGCCTGGACCGTCCGCACCCGGTACGCCGACGATCCGTTCGGCGTGGCGTACCGGGTGGCGATCTGGCTGGCCGCCGATTACCCGATGGGGGTCGCGTCGTGATGCGTCGCATCCACTCCGCGCAGGAGGCCGAGGCGCTGGCCGCCCTCGCCACCGCCGCCCTCACCCTCGACGTCGCCGAGGCCCCGGCGCTGTTCACCCGCCTGGCCACGCCACCCCCCGAGCGCCGCTGGACCGCCCTGGTGGCCGGCCGCGACGACGGCGTCGTGTTCGCCTCGATCTCGGGCCGGGACCCCTCGGTGGGCCACATCGACCTGCTCGCCGTACACCCGCGAGCGCAGGGTCGTGGACTCGGCCGCGCCCTGGCCGAGGCGGCCGAGGACTGGCTGCGCGCCGAGGGCGCGACCCGCGTCCGCCTCGCCGGGAACCCCCCGTGCTACGCCTGGCCGGGCATCGACGTCCGCGCCACCCCGGCCGCCTGCCTTGCCGAACGACTCGGCTACACACACGACGGCATGGCCTGGAACATGACCGCCGACCTCACCCGCGACCTGTCCGCCCCCGTCCCGCCCGGCGTCACCGTATCCACCGCCGCCCCCGGCGAACGGGGCGAACTCGCCGCCTTCGTCCGCGAGCACTGGACCCCCGAGTGGGCCTGGGAGGTCGAGCAGGCCACCGGCTGCCACTACGCCACCCGCGACGGCGAGATCCTCGGCTTCGCCGCCTGGGGCGCCCGCCCCGCCTGGTTCGGCCCCACGGGCACCGCCCCCGCCGCCCGCGGCCTCGGCATCGGCCGCGTCCTGCTCCTGCGCTGCCTCGCCGAGCAACGCGCCACCGGCATGACCACCGCCCAGATCGGCTGGGTCGGCCCCCTGCGCTTCTACTCCCGCGCCGTGGGCGCCCGCGCCGAACGCGTCTTCTGGCAGTACGCCCGCGACCTCGCCACCTGACCGAGCGCCGAGACGGCGAGGCCGGGGCGATCAAAAACCCACGGCACCTGGCGGACGAAACCGCAGGGTTCGGCGAGTCGCGTCCCCAGCGACCGGCCGGAACCGGTCCCCGGAACGGAGAAGCGGTCCCGCCGACCGCCGTGGGACCCCCGTCGGCGCGATGGTTACCCAAATCGTCAGCGAACCGGCCGTTCGATGATCGTTAGTCGCCCCAGGCGAGTAGGCTGGCGGCGTCCCATGCGCTGATCGAGGAGCCGCCGATGACCGCTGACCCGACGATGGCCCGCATCGGCGAGGCTGTGGAACTGAACCACCACCGAGGTCAGCCTGGGGCCGCTCGCGAGTTGTTCGCCCAGATCTGGGAGGACATCGGCGGCGAGCAAGGCGATCCGCTGCACGTGTGCGTCCTCGCCCATTCGATGGCCGATGTGCAGGACGACGTGCAGCAGGAACTGATGTGGGACCTGCGGGCGCTCGCCGCCGCCGATCTGATCACCGACGAGCGGGTCGCCCAGACCGGGCTGCCGATTTCCGTGGCCGGACTGTATCCGTCATTGCACCTCAACCTGACCGACTGCTACCGCAAGCTGGGCGATCTCGACCGCGCCCGTGAGCACCTCGAAAAGGCGCGGGCCACGATCGGCGCGCTCGGCGACGACGAGTATGGACAGCTCATCAAGGGTGGCCTGGAACGGCTGGCCGAACAGCTGAGTGACGCTCCCTGATCGCCCCGAGGCGACCGCCCATCGAACTGCAGAGCCGGTCAGGACGGACGTATCGGTGGCGCAGCGGTCAGATGACCACCTTTTCGGCGCGGGACATCCCCCGGCGGAAGCGGTCGGCGGACAGCGGGGTGAGATCGAGGGTGGGCTCGCGATCGAGGATGAGTTCGGCGAGGTGCTCGCCGACGGCGGGGGACTGCTGGAAGCCGTGGCCGGAGAAGCCGGTGGCGTAGTAGAGGCCCTCGACGGGCGCGGCGCCGATCATCGCGTTGTGGTCGGGGCTCATGTCGTAGAAGCCCCACCAGGACGAGCCGATCGGGAGGTCGGCGATGGCGGGCAGCCGTCGTACGGCGGGGAGGGCGAGGTCCTCCAGGGTGCGCTCGCGTCCGCCGAACAGCAGGCCCGGGCCCTCGCGGTGGAAGTAGAAGCCGGTGGAGAAGTCGATGGTCAGCGGGGCGTGGGCGGGGACGCCGCCGTCGGCGCCGGAGAAGTGGATCCAGCGGGCCTCGCCGTGCACCGGCAGGTCGTACCCGGCCTGGCGGGCGATCTCGGCCGAGCCAACCCCGGCGGCGCAGACGACGGCCCGGGCGGCGATCGGGCCTTCGGCGGTGTCGACGCCGGTGACGCGTCCTGCGGCGGTGCGGACGCCGGTCACGCCGCAGCCGGTTCTGACCGTGACGCCGAGCCGCCGGGCCGCCGCCGCGTACCCCTGGACGACCGATTCGGGGGCGGCGTAGCCCTCCCACGGGCAGAACGTGGCGGCCAGCAGGTCGTCGGCGCGGATCGGCGGGACGAGCTCGCGGGCCCGGTCCAGGTCGATCGTCTCGGTGGGGATTCCGAGGTCGCGCTGCATGCGTACGGCGCGCTCGAAGACGGCCACGTCGTCGGCCCGGTCCAGCAGGAACAGGTAGCCGACCTGCTTGAAGTCGATCGGTACGCCGGTGAGTTCGGCGAAGGACGTGAACTCGGGCAGCGAGCGCAGCACCAGCCGGCAGTTGAGCTCGTCGGCGTGCTGGAGCCGGATGCCGCCCGCCGCCTTGCTGGTCGAGCCGCCGCCCAGCTCGCCCTCCTCAAGGAGGACGACGTCGGTGCACCCCAGCGCCGCGAGGTGGTAGGCGACGCTGGTGCCGACGCAGCCCCCACCGATGATCACTACCTCTGCCGTCCGCACCGGCATCGCTCCTCGATCGGGAATTCCAATGGGATGGTAACTACCGATTCGTCCGTTGGCGCATGGCGGGCCGGGATCGGGGCGGCCGGAGGCACGCCCGGTGCACGGGCTCTCGCCTCCGGCCCGTCAGCCGGGGGGAGCCGCCGGGCGGATCAGCGGGAGCGCCCGCCCCCGCGACGCAGGTGCCGCAGCGCGGACCGGGCGGCGTTGTAGCCGCACATCCCGTGCACGCCCGGACCGGGCGGGGTGGCCGACGAGCACAGGAACACACCCGGGATGCCGGTGGCGTAGGGGTCGAGGGCGGGGCGGGGCCGAACCAGCAACTGCGCGCCGGAACTCGCGCCGGTGCCGATGTCGCCGCCGACGTAGTTGGGGTTGTAGGCGGACATCCGGGCCACCGTGCGGATGTGGCGGGCGGCGACCCGCTCGCGGAAACCGGGGGCGAACCGTTCGATCTGGTCCACGATCGCCTCGGTGGCGTTGCCCGGATGGCCGTGCGGCACGTGCGCGTAGGCCCAGACCGGGTGGAGGTCGCCGGACGAACGCGTCGGATCGGCCAGGTACTGCTGCCCGACGAGCACGAACGGGCGCTCGGGCATGCGGCCGCGCACGATGCTCTCCTCGGCCGCCGCGACCTGCTCGAAGGTGCCGCCCAGGTGCACGGTCCCGGCCCTGCCGGAGTACTCGTCCCGCCAGGGGACCCCGCCCTCGACGGCGAAGTCCACCTTGTACGCGGCCGGGCCGTACCGGAACCGCCGGTAGGCGCGCGCGACCCGCCCCGGCAGCCGATCGCCCGCCATCCGCGTCACCGCCAGCGGCGACATGTCCAGCAGCACCACGTCGTATCCGTCCAGCGCGTCGAGGGAATCGACCCGCACCCCGGTCTCCACGGTCCCGCCGAGATCGGCGAGCAGCGCCGCCAGCGCGCCGACGATCGACCGGGAGCCGCCCTCGGCGACCGGCCACCCGTGCGCGTGCCCGGCCGCGATCAGCAGCAGCCCGATCGAGGCGCTCAGCGGCGCCCGCAGCGAGCCGAACGCGTGCGCCGCCGCCCCGGCGAACAGCGCCCGCGCCTCCGGCCGCCGCCACGTCCGCGCCACCCACGACGCCGGGGCGACGGCCCGGCTTCCGAATCGCGCCAGCGTGAACGGATGCGCGGGCCAGTGCGCGATCGGCCGGAACACGTCCTCCACCAGGTCGTCGAAGTCCCGGCCGAGCGGCCCGAACACCCTCATCCACGCCCCGCCGTCCGGCCCCAGCGCCCGCGCCGTGCGCCTGATGTCGCGCCACAGCACCCCGGCCGCGCCCGAGTCCAGCGGATGCGTCAGGTCGATCTCCGGCCACCGCCACCGCAGGCCGTACTTCTCCAGCCCGAGCGACCGCAGGTACGGCGAGGCCACCCCCGCCGGATGCACCGCCGAGCAGTCGTCGTGGATGAGCCCCGGCAGCGTGAGCGCCGACGACCGCGCGCCCCCGCCGATCGTCGGCATGGCCTCAAGCACCCGCACCCGGACCCCGTGACGGGCCAGGCAGACGGCGGCGGCGAGCCCGTTCGGGCCGCTCCCCACCACGACGGCAGTGGCCATGTCCCGCCCTCCGTCCTGGCCCTCCGAGCCGGTCCCGCTCCGCCGGATCCTTTCCGACCATTGAACCAACCGCACGGCCGACCGGCCCCGCCCACATGAGCAAGTCCGGATATGTCCAAGGAAATCCGCGGCTGACCGGGGCGTCCCGCGCCGTACGGGTCAGCTCACCGGCTCGGGGGAGGGCTCCGCCGCCCGGCGCAGTTCTTCGACCGTCGCGACGAGATGCTCGACCTGATCCTCCAGGCGGCGAATCCGCGTCTCCAGTTCGGTAATCGACGGACTCTGCCAGCCCGTGCCGATCTGCCTGCTCATCTGCACCCTCCGCTCACCCCGCACGACCGGGACCCGGTGTGCAGTTCAACACTTCGCCAACGGAATCCCTTCCACCAGGGCCGATGGTCCCCTCAACACGGCGGCGAGAGCCGATCCCGGCCACGATGCCGGAACCTGACAGGGGATGTCAGGTATGTGGGGCAGGTTCATAGGCGACCCAATGACCGATCACCGCATCACCGACGGGAGCGACCCATGCCACGCGCCGAGGGCACCTTTGAGATCGACGGCTGGGACGAGCAGCCGTACGACGAGCGAGAGGGCGCCAAGCTGTCCCGGGTGCACGTCACCAAGACCTTCCGGGGCGGCCTGGACGGCACCAGCACCACCGACATCATCACCGCGATCAGCCAAGTGGAGGGCTCGGCGGGCTATGTCGGCTTCGAACGCTTCACCGGCGCCCTCGACGGCCGCCCGGGCACCTTCGTCCTCCAGCACAACGCCGAGGGCTCCGGCGGCGAGGGGTGGATGACCTGGCACATCCTCCACGGCTCGGGCACCGGCGACCTGCGCGGCATCCGCGGCGAAGGCCAAGTCGTCGTCGAGGGCGGCAAGCACTCCTACCACCTCGACTACGAACTGGACTGAACGCGCGAAGGCGGGCCGGCGCGATGTCGTACGGGCCGGAGTTCCCGTGACACGTCGCCCACGCTCGCACGGGCGACGTGTCGCCGACGGCGGATCCGACAGGTGCACCGCGCGTCAGCCGCCGAAGTGACCCGACAGCACCCGCTGCGGCACGGCGGGGACGGGCCGGTTGCGCCACAGCCACAGGATGTCGCGGCCGAACGACCACGACAGCGAGCCGAGGGCCACCCCCGCCAGCGCCATGGCGGCCAGGTGCGGGAACAGGCCGGAGCTCACCGCGACCAGCAGGATGCCCTGCGCGGCGGCGACCGTCTTGCGGGCGAAGCTCGGCGGCAGCGGCTCGCGCAGCCACGGGGCCACCCACGCGGCGGCGGCGAAGCCGTACCGCATGAGGCCGATCAGGAGCACCCAGGCGCCCAGCGTGCGGGACACGTTCACGCTCAGCACCAGGATGAGGAACGCGTCGATCTCCATGTCGAAACGGGCGCCGAGCGCGGACTCGGTGCCGGTGCGCCGGGCCACGTGGCCGTCGACCGCGTCCAGCGCCAGGGCCACGGCGGCGAGCGCGACCAGGAACGCGACCGGGGTCTCGTGGCCGATCAGGTTCATCGTCACCAGGGCGGTGACGCCGCCGACGAGCACCGCGCGGGTGAGCGTGACCCGCCCGGCCGGGCCCAGCGGGGTGCCGGAGCGGGTCATCGCCCCGGCGAGCACGCCGCACACGATCACCGCGTACGCGGCGCCGGCCAGCCAGGCCACCGGGTAGAGGCCCGCGACGACGGCCAGCAGGGTGAGCAGGACGGCCTGGGCTCCGACCCCGGCCGCGGGCTCCCAGACCGAGACCCTGACCTCGCGCCAATCCAGTACCGTCACCGTGCGCCTCCTGCTGCGTGCTGCGTTCTCATATGCTCGTTCGGCTGCCCCCGATCCCGGTCGGGGTGCGTCCGCTGCCTTAGACAACGTGGGGAAAGCCGATGCGGATCGATTCGTTCGCCTTCTGGCTTCGTTCGCCCGGCGAGGGCGAGATCCGGGCGGTCGACGTGCCGCCGCCCGGAGACGGGGAGGTGCTGGTGCGCACCCGGTACTCGGGGGTGAGCCGGGGCACCGAGACCCTGGTCTTCACCGGTCGCGTGCCGCCGAGCCAGCACCAGGCGATGCGGGCGCCGTTCCAGGAGGGCGACTTTCCCGCACCGGTCAAGTACGGCTATCTCAACGTGGGCGTCGTCGAGGAGGGGCCGCCGGAACTCGCGGGCCGTACCGTCTTCTGCCTGTATCCGCACCAGACGCGGTACGTGGTGCCGGCCGCCGCGGTGACGCCCGTGCCCGACGACGTCCCCGCCGGGCGCGCCGTGCTCGCCGGGACGGTCGAGACCGCCGTGAACGCCCTGTGGGACGCCGCGCCGCTCGTCGGCGACCGCGTCGCCGTCGTCGGAGCGGGCATGGTCGGCTGCTGCGTGGCCCGGCTGCTCGCCGGCATCCCCGGCGCGCGGGTGCAGCTCGTCGACGTGAACCCGGCGCGGGCGGCCGTCGCCGAGGCGCTCGGCGTCGAGTTCGCCGCCCCCGAGGCGGCGACCGGCGAATGCGACCTGGTCGTGCACGCCAGCGCCACCGAGGCCGGGCTGGAACGATCCCTGGAACTGCTCGCCGTCGAGGGCACCCTGCTTGAGCTGAGCTGGTACGGCGACCGCCGCGTGGCGCTGCCGCTGGGGGAGGCGTTCCACTCGCGCCGCCTGGTGGTGCGGGCCAGCCAGGTCGGCATGGTGTCGCCGGCCCGGCGGTCGCGGCGCACCTACACCGATCGGCTCGCGCTCGCGCTGCGGCTGCTCGCCGATCCCGCCTACGACGCGCTCATCACCGGCGAGTGCGCCTTCGCCGAACTGCCCGAGGTGATGGCCAAGCTCGCCGAGGGGGAGTCCTCGGGGCTCTGCCACCGGGTCGTGTACGGTTCGCCCGAGGAAGGGTAGTTCGGGCGGGGATGGTTGGCGTGGGCGGAGCCGTACGGGATGGGCGGGGTCTGCCCGCGCGATGAGAGCAGATTGGCGCAGGGCTCCGGGGCGAGGACCGAGCGGCGGCCTGCTCGCATCCGTCGCCCCGGCCGTCGAGACAGATCGAGAACCGACCGCACGGGAAGGTGGACCCGTTTGTTCAGCATCACCGTCCGCGATCACCTGATGGTCGCGCACAGTTTCCGCGGCGAGGTCTTCGGACCCGCTCAGCGACTGCACGGGGCGACGTTCGTGGTGGACGCGACGTTCCGCCGCCCGCAGCTCGACTCCGACAACATCGTGGTCGACATCGGCCTGGCCACCAAGGAACTGGGCGCCGTCCTCGCCGATCTGAACTACCGCAACCTCGACGATGAGCCCGCCTTCGCCGGAGTCAACACGACCACCGAGTTCCTCGCCAAGGTCATCGCCGACCGCCTCGCCGACCGGGTGCACGCGGGGGCGCTGGGCGAGCAGGCACGCGGACTGACGGGCATCACCGTCACCCTGCACGAGTCCCACGTCGCCTGGGCGTCCTACGAACGCGAACTGTGACGACCCACCGGCCCGCGGCGGGGACGACACCGGGGTCCACTCCTGGCGTGACGCCTCGGACGCGAGCCGAGACCGACGCGACGATGAGTGCGGTGCTTTGGCCGGTGCTACGGCGGCGGGCTGAGTCCGGTGCGGTGTTCGCGGCAGTGGGGACGACGGCCGGGGCGATGATGAGTGCGGTGCTTTGGCCGACGCCTCGGAGGCAGGCTGAGTCCGGTGCGACGATCGCGGGGACGGCGACCGGCGCGGCGATGAGGGCGACGCCTCGGACGCCGATCGGGACGCTGATGAGGGCAGGCCGGGCGGCGTCGCCGTTCCGGCCGCGCCTCCGCGGGTCCGTCCCCGCGCGTCGTGTCGATCCATGTCCGCCTTCCCCAATTCGGGTCCGGGGCCAGTAGACGACGACCTCTCCCCAGGAGATACGCATTAATACGCTTTGGCGCGGAGAATTCGGCGGACGCGTGGTTCACGTGGTTCTGCCCGGTGACGTCGATGACCCGAACGCGCCGAGCGGAGGCAACGTCTACGACCGGCGCGTGTGCCAGGGGCTCGAGGAGCTGGGGTGGCGGGTCCACCGCGTCGGGGTCGGCGGCGCGTGGCCGCGGCCGGGGCCGGGCGGCCGGGCCGCGCTGGCGCGGGCGCTCGGCGAAATGCCGGACGGCGCGATCGTGCTGCTGGACGGGCTGGTGGCGTGCGGTGTGCCCGAGATCGTGGTGCCGCACGCGGACCGGCTGCGGGTGGCGGTGCTCGTTCACCTGCCGCTGGCGGCCGAGACCGGGATCCCGCCGGAGACGGCGGCGGAGCTGGACCGCCTGGAGCGGGAGACGTTGCGGGCGGCGGCCCTGGTCGTGGCGACCAGCGAGTGGGCGGGGCGCGGCCTGGTCGAGCGGCACGGACTCGACCCGGACCGCGTGGGAGTGGCGGCCCCAGGCACCGATTCGGCCCCGATGGCGCCCGGCACCGACGGCGCGTCCCGGCTGCTGTGCGTCGCCTCGGTGACCCCGCGCAAGGGCCACGACGTGCTGGTCCGCGCGCTGGCGTCGCTCGCCGACCTCGCCTGGGACTGCGTGTGCGTCGGCCCGCTCGGCCGCGACGGCGGCTTCGCCGACCGCGTCCGCGAGATGATCGCCGCCGGCGGCCTCGGCGACCGGATCCGGCTCGCGGGCCCGCTCGCCGGCGAGCCCCTGGAGGCCGCCTACGCCGCCGCCGACCTGATGGTGCTGGCCTCCCGGGCCGAGACGTACGGCATGGTGGTGACCGAGGCCCTGGCCCGCGGAATCCCGGTGCTGACGACGACGGCCGACGCCCTGCCGGAGACCCTCGGACACGCCCCGGACGGCAGCGTCCCGGGCCTGCTGGTGCCCCCGGACGACCCGGCCGCTCTCGCCGACGCCCTCCGCCGCTGGTTAACTGAACCCGTCGTACGCGTAAAAATCCGGACATCGGTGCGGCATCGTCGTGGCATGCTGCACGGGTGGACGGTGACTTCGCGGCAACTGGCGGCCCTGCTGGAGCGGCTTCGGCGGTGACCTCCGGGCCCGGGGACGACTCCCCCCGGCACACCCCCCGCTACACCCCGGAGTGGCTCGCCCTGCGCGAGGAGGCGGACGCCGCCGCCCGCGCGGCCGAGCTGCTGGACCCGCTGCGCGCCCGGCTCGCCGCCGTCCCCCCGCCCGGCGGACGGCTGGTCGTGCGCGACCTCGGCTGCGGCACCGGCTCGATGGGCCGCTGGCTCGCCGGCCGCCTGCCCGGCCCGCAGCACTGGATCCTGCACGACCTCGACCCCGACCTGCTGGCCCGCGCCGTCACCGGCATCCCCGGCCCCGCCGCCGACGGCACCCCGGTGACCACCGCCGCCGCCCAAGGAGACCTCGCCGCGCTGCGCGCCGACCACCTCGCCGGCACCTCGCTGGTGACCGCCTCGGCCCTGCTCGACCTGCTCACCGCCGACGAGATCGACGCCCTCGCGGCGGCCTGCGCCGAGGCGGAATGCCCGGCCCTGCTGACGATCTCGGTGGCGGGCCGCGTCGAGCTGGACGCGCCCGACCCGCTCGACGCCGCGTTGGCCGCCGCCTTCAACGACCACCAGCGCCGCGAGCACGCCGGCCGCCGCCTCCTCGGCCCCGACGCCGTCGCCGCGGCGCGGACCGCGTTCGAGAACCGGGGCATGGCCGTGCACACCCGGCCGAGCCCGTGGCGACTCGGCCCCCGCCAGGCGGCCCTGACCGCCGAGTGGCTGCGCGGCTGGGTCGGCGCGGCCTGCGAGCAGAACCCTGAACTGATCCCGGACTCGCGGACGTATCTCCAGCACAGGCTTGACCAGTGCGCGGCGGGGAAGCTGACGGCGGTGGTCTGGCATGACGACCTGCTCGCCCTTCCCGCAACCGGAGGACGCCCATGACCCGACGACTGTGGCCGTGGCTACGCACGCTGATCGCCGTGGCGATCATGGCGGTGCTGGTGTGGCGGCTCGGCACCGAGGCGTTCCTCGACGGCCTGCGCCTGGTGGACGGCCCGGCGATGCTGGCCGCGCTCGGCATCGGCCTGTTCACCACCGTGCTGAGCGTGTGGCGCTGGTGCCTGGTGGCCGGGCGTCTCGGCCTACCGCTGCCGCCGCTGGCGGCCCTCGCCGACTACTACCGCTCGCTGTTCCTGAACGCGGCGCTCCCGGCGGGGATCCTCGGCGACGCCCACCGCGCGGTGGTGCACGGCCGGTACGCGGGCGACGTCGGCCGCGCCGTCCGCGCCGTCGTTCTGGAACGTACCGGCGGGCAGATCGTGCTGGTCGCCGCCGGGGCGGTCGTCCTCATCGCCGACCCCTCGCCGGCCGCCGCGATCGTGCGGGACGTGGTGCCGAACCCGTGGGCCGCCGCCGGCGTCCTGACGCTGATCGCCGCCCTGATCGCGGTGGCCGTACGGATCCGGCGTACCCGCGCCTTCTCGGCCACCGGCCGGGGCGGCGAGCGGACCGTCCCACGCGACGACGCCGAGCGGACCGCGCGGCCGACCGGCCCGGGGGAGACGACCCCGGCGGGCGGCCGGTGGGCCGCGATCAAACGGTCGCTCGCGGCGTCGGCGGCGGACCTGCGGGCGGGGCTGCTCGCCCGCGACACCTGGCCGCCGGTGTTCGCGCTGTCGGCGGCCGTGCTCGCCGGGCACGTGACGATGTTCGTGGTCGCGGCGCGCACGGCGGGATCGGACGCCCCGGTCGGCCGCCTCCTCCCGATCATCCTGCTCACCCTGCTGGTGATGGCGGTGCCGGTGAACGTCGGCGGCTGGGGCCCGCGGGAGGCGTTCGCCGCGACGGCGTTCGGCGCGGTGGGGCTCGGCACCGAGCTGGGGCTCACCACGTCCGTCGTGTACGGCGTGCTCGCCCTCGTGGCCGGCCTGCCCGGCGCGGTGGTGCTGCTCCTGGGCCGCGGCACCCGGGCGGACCGGGGCGAGGCCGTACCCGAGCCGACGGCGGACCGGGGCGCGCTCGCGCCGGTGGCGCGGGCCCTAGCGCTCCAGGACGGCAAGGTACTCGGCGAACGACTTGACCAGGCTGTCGAGCATGTCCTGCCCCTTGCGGGCCGAAGCCAGTGATGGACGTCCGATGATGCCCGATTCGGTGTACTCGGCCATGCCGAGGGTCAGCAGGTGCCGGCGGTCACCCGAAAGATGATCACCCGTTTCGTAGCCGGGACGGACCATGTGCGGGTGGGCGTGCAGCAGGATCGAGGTCTCCAGTTCCCCGGCGTGCATGTCGTCCCAGGCCGAGGTCTCCACCCCGGCCGCCGCCAGCGCCGCCGCCCAGTCCGCCGGGCCGGGGAACAGCGCCATGCGCCGCCCCTCCGCCGCGGCCTCCTGCACCACGTTGCCGAGCACGTAGTTGCCCCCGTGGCCGTTGACCACGACGAGCCGGGTGACGCCGGAGCGGCGCAGCGACTCCGCCACGTCGCGCACGATCGCGTACAGGGTCGCGGCCGAGATGCTCACCGTCCCCGGCCAGTCGGCGTGCTCGTGCGAGCAGGAGATCGTGACCGGCGGCAGTCGCAGCACGGGATGCGCGGCGGCGATCGCCTCGGCGATCGTGCAGGCCACGACGGTGTCGGTGGCCAGCGGGAGGTACGGGCCGTGCTGCTCGAAGCTGCCGACGGGCAGCAGAGCCACCCGGGCGCCGCGCCGCCGTTCGTCGGTCGTCGTGCTGAGCGGCAGCAGGTATCCGCCGCCCCCGGTGTGACCGCGCGATTCCGGGGCAGCAGTGGACGAATCATCGACATCAAGATCGTCGCTGGCCGTGCCGCCCGCGCCCCCGCCGCCCGGCGCCGTCTCCCCGGGTCCCCCGGCATGACCGGCGGCGAGCCCGCGCGTCCGCTCCCCGGCGGCGGCGCGAGGCGCGGTCCGATCAGGGGTCCGGTCATCCGCGGCGGGGGTGTTCGTGTTCGGAACGCTCATAGTCGGTCAGCCTGTCGGGCCGCTCACGAACTCGCAACATTCCCAACCGGAAGGGCGTGTTGTCCGTTGTGTCCAGTACCGGTAGTAAGTAGCAAGGAGAGTTAAATGGGTGAGCACGACCTCGTGGCGGAGGACGTCGCCGAGGCGGATCTGGTGACCCGGCGTGGCACCTTCCGTACCGTCGCCTTCCGGGATCCGCTCGACGGGCACGAGCACATCGCCCTCGTGCTCGGCGAGACCATGGAACGGGAGAACGTCCTGGTCCGGGTGCACTCCGAATGCGTGACCGGCGACATCTTCGCCGCCATGCGCTGCGAGTGCGGGGACCAGCTCTCCGCCGCGCTCGACGCGATCGTGGCGGAGAAGAGCGGCGTCCTGGTGTACCTGCGCGGGCACGAGGGCCGGGGCATCGGCCTGGTCGCCAAGGTCCGCACCCACGTGCTCCAGGACGAACAGGGCCTCGACACCGTCGACTCGGCCACGGCGCTCGGCTACCCGGTCGACCGCCGCGACTTCGGCCCGGCCGCCCGCGTACTGAAATACCTGGGCGTCCGCTCGGTCCGCCTGATGTCCAACAACTCCGACAAGATCGAGGCCCTGGAGTCGCACGGCATCGTGGTGGCGGCCCGCGTCCCCCTCCTCGTCCAGGCCACCGACCACAACATCCGCTACCTCACCGCCAAGCGCGACCGCCTCGGCCACGACCTCCCCCACCTCGACAAGCCCGCCTTCCGAAAGCTGGGCACGGCGGGTGGCTGAGATGAGCGCCCCACCACCCGGACCGGACGGCCACCGGAAACGGCACGGCGGCTCCGCCGCCGGCGCGCCCCCGGATCCGCCGTCTTTCCCGTCTCCCGATCCAACGCCGCCGGGCCGGGAGGTCCGGTCGGTCTCGGATCGGCCGTCTTTCCCGCCGCTCGACCCGCCGACGCCGGGCCGGGAGGTCCGGTCGGCCTTGGATTTGCCCGCGGGTTCGTCGTCGCGGCCGCCGGAGCCGTTCCCGGGTCAAGGCGCTCGGCCGCCCCGCGACACGGCCGCCGAGCCACCGCGCCCGTCATCGTCCGACCTGCCATCGTCCGACCTGCCCACCCGACCGCAGCCCCGGCCACGCGCCGGCGTGCCGTCGCCCACCTCCCCGGCCGGACCCCCGCCCGACCTCCCCCCGTCGCTCGCGCGGTCCCTGCCCGGCCTGCTTGACGTCGCCACCGAGGCGGTCGCCGTGGCACGCCGGATCATCCGGTCCCGCGCACCCGGCTCGGTGCGCACCAAGGGCGACCGCGACATCGTGACCGACGTGGACCTCGCCGTCGAGGACGCGGTCCGCGACTTCCTCCGCCGCGAGACCCCCGAGATCGGCATCCTCGGCGAGGAGCACGGCCGAACCGGGCCGGGCGAGGACGCGCCCTGGTGGGCCCTCGACCCGGTCGACGGCACCGCCAACCTCGCCTGCGGCATCCCCCTGTGCGCGGTGTCGCTCGCCCTGGTCTCGGGCGGGAACGCCGCGCTGGCCGCCATCGACCTGCCGTTCCTCGACGTCGTCTACACGGCGGCGTCCGGCCGGGGCGCCTACGCGGACGGCAGGCCCATCCGGGCCTCCCACGTGTGCGAGCCGTCCGACGCGGTGGTCTCGATCGGCGACTTCGCCGTCGGCCGCGACGCCGAGCCCAAGAACCGCGTCCGGATCGCGCTGCTGAACATGCTCGGCGCCCGCGTCCGGCGCATCCGCATGCTCGGCACCGCCGCCATCGACCTCGCCTGGGTCGCCCAGGGCAGACTCGACGCCTCGATCATCCTGGCCAACCTGCCCTGGGACACGATGGCAGGCGTCCTTTTGGTCCGCGAGGCCGGCGGCCTGGTCCTCGACCACGACGGCACCGACCACACCGTCGCCTCCGCCACCACCATCGCCGTCTGCCCCGGCCTCCGCGACCCCATCATGACAACACTCCACCGAGCGTACGAACAGGCCGACGTCCCCCCACCGCCACGAACAACGACGAATTAATCCCGCTTGCACCATGTTCGCGACGCATCTCTTGGTGCCATCCGTCGACGCGATCGGCGATCGGATGCGAAGGGTACCCATCTCATCTACGCTCCGGATCGGCGGATCGTTCTCCTGACCGTCTTCAGGAAGACCCGGGCGAGGGAGAGCAGAGAAGTGGATCGGGCGCGGCGTGCTCTATGGCGGTGCATCGCCGAGGCGCACACGGCGGACGAGGAGTCATGATGACCGATCGGACGGACTGGGCGGAGCTCAGGGAGCGGCGGATGGCCGAGCCCGGAGCGGCCGAAGCCTACGACGCCGCTCGACTCGCGTTCGAGCTCGGCCGTACGGTACGCCGCATACGCGAGGAGCGCGGCTAAAGCCAGAGCGAGCTGGCCGGGGCGGCGGACATGACGCAGTCAGCGGTGGCCCGTTTCGAAGCCGGAGGCACCGTGCCCACGTTGCCGGTCCTTGAGCGGCTGGCCAAGGCTCTGAACGCCGACCTGGAGGTGCGGATCAGCCCGCGTACGCCTGTCGCCTGAGCCTTTTCAGTGCGGGGTGTCCGCCCGGTCCCGGACCGATGCCGCCGATCGGGCGTAGTCGGTGGGGCTGCTGTCGGCGAACCGCCAGTGGGCGGCGAGCTCCGAGACGGTCAGCGGGTTCGACTCCGGCGAGCCCTCGAGACCGGGGGCGATGTCACCAGAGCGTGGCGGGCAGTACGGCGAACACGCGTGCCGCGTCGACGAGTTCACTGACGCTGATGCGCTCGTCGGTCTGATGCATCAGGCCGACGTCACCCGGCCCGAACACGACCGTCGGGACGCCGGTCGGCGGCTGCAGCACCGAGGCGTCCGTGAAGAAGCCGACGCCGCCGATCTCCGGACAGCGGCCCAGCACCGTCTCCGCCGCGCCCTGAACCGCGGTGACGAGCGCGTCATCGGGCGAGATGGTGACGGGCGCCCGGTCGTACGTCAGCTCGACCGTGGCCTGAAAGTCCGGATCGCGGCGGGCGGCGTCCGCGAGCACGGCCTCGAATCGCGCGGCGATCTCCCGATGGTCCTGCCCGGGAACCGTCCTGATGTCGAAGTCCACAGTGCAGGCGTCTGGCACCACGTTCAACGCGCTGCCCCCGCTGATCATTGTGGCCGCGGACGTCGAGCCGGTGAGCAGCGGATGCGGCGGCCCGGAAACGTCGACCGCGGCCAGTTCCTGCAGCACCCGCGCCATCTTCAGGATCGCGTTGACGCCCACGTCGGGACGCGACGCGTGCGCTCCGACCCCGCGCACGACCACCCGCAACCGGGCACACCCCTTGTGCGCGACGACGGCCCGCAGCCCGGTCGGCTCGCCCACGACCATCCAGGCGGCCTCCGCCATGCCGCCGGTGGCCAGCAGATGCTGGGCCCCTGCGCAGTCGACCTCCTCGCCGACCAGCGCCCGCAGCACGACGTCGCCCGGCAGTCGGACGCCGGACCGGCGAATCGCGATCATCCCGGACAGCATGGCCGCGAGACCGCCCTTCATGTCCACCGAACCGCGCCCCCACAGCAGCCCGTCGACCACCTCCGCGCCGAACGGGTCCCGCGTCCAGGGCGTCGTTCCGACGGTGACGGTGTCCAGATGCCCGCAGTACACCAGGGTGCGCGGATCGGCCCCGGACCCCGGCAGGCGGACGGTGACGTTGGTACGCCCGGCCGCGACCTCATCCGTGGTCACCCGCAGCCCCGCGGCGTCGGCCTCCTCCGCCAGCACCCGCGCGACCCACGCCTCGTTTCCCGGCGGATTGCACGAATCAATCCGGATCAGCCGCTGGGCGAGACGTACCACCCCATCGCCGTCGACGGCCGCCGCAGGACCGTCACCTGCAGGAACCGCGCGACCGGACCGCGTGTCCGGGTCATTATGGACGACCACGACGGCGATCCTACAGATCTGCCCCGCCGCCACGAGCGAGGCACGGGCCGCGTACCTCGCCGGATCCGGCACCGATCGCCGAGCATGTCGCCGCCGTGACATCGGCGGATACCGTTCCGGTCGCTCGGCGTGAACTTCTGCGACCTTGGTGGCATCAAACCCTTCGTGAAAGTCATTCGGAAAGCCACCGTGGCGGCCGCGTTGCTGCTCGTCGGCAGCGCGGCACCGGCCGCGGCGGCGCAGACGGCAACACCGGCCGCAGTGCATACGGCGACACACGCGGCTGCGGCGGCGCGGTGTTCAGCCGGTCAGCTCAAGGCGTCGCTGGGCAGGATCGACGCGGGCGCAGGCCAGCGCCACACACGCGTCCGGCTCACCAACACCTCCTCACGCACCTGCTGGCTCAAGGGATACGCCGGGCTGGTCATGTTCGACGGCGCGGGCGACGTGCTGCGCACCCGGCCACGCAGGGACGCCGGACCGGTCAGGAAGGTCACACTACGCCCGGGCAAGTACGCCTCGTTCGCGATTCACTGGGGGACCGTCCAAACCGGCGGCGAGCAGAGCTGCCCGCAAGCGGCCGAGCTGATGGTCCTGCTGCCCGACGACTTCGCCTACCGCAGCATCCACGCGCCATTCGGGCCAATCTGCGACCAGGGCCGCATCGGCTTCGGGCCGATCAGCGGGTGACAGCCGTCGGCGGGGGAGGGCAGGTTCAGGTCAACGCGAACCGGCTTGCTCTCCCCGTCGCGTTGAAAGTCTCCGAACGCACCCGTTCCTGCGGTTCAGGAACAGGCCCCCCTGACGCTCCAAGTGGCCGAGAGTCGGCCCGCTCCGCCGGCGGGCCGCCCCGAAGTCGCCGAGGTCGAGCCGGAACGCCGACTCCTGGCCGTCACAGCGGAACGATCAAAGCGGTGTGCCCATGACGACCGCTCGATAGTCATCGAAGGCGCTGCCCTTGCGCCGGGCGACCGGGACCATCTCCTGTACCTGACGGGCGGTGTGAAGGATCATTTGTGACCGGTACGCGGGGGCAAGGCCCGAAATGGCGTCCGTGGCCAGACGCAGGGCGTCGTCGTGGCCACCTTCACGCGCGATGGTGATGGCCTCGTGCAGGCGGAGGTTTGTGGCGTTCTGGTAGGCGGGTGCACGTTTCGCCGCCTCTTCCCGGGCCTTGTCACCCGCCTTCGACGAGCCGCCGTACGAGTGGACCCAGCTTGTGACGAACCAGAGCGAGTCTGGCGTCCAGCCGAGTTCGCTACGCTCGCCGACCTTGTCGGCGAGGGTGTGAAGACGTCGGAGGGTCTCCCGGGCCTCGCGGTGCCGACCCATGAGCGCGAGCGCCTGCGCCTCTCCGGCGAGTGTCTGAAGGGTACTCGTGGACACCATGCCGCCCGCCAGTCGCTGGCCCTCCTGCGCCAGCAGGATCGCCGAATCGAGGGAGCGGGGCGTGTACAGGGCAAATACCGCTTCCTTGCCTCGTGTCCTGACGCGCATGTCCAGATCGCCCGAGGCGTCCGCGGCATGCCGCGCGGTGGTCCACCACCGCCGCGCCGTGCCGTAGTCCCCGAGTCGGGTAAGGACGTCGCTGTACAGAATCGCCAGCCAAGCCATCGATCGCTGCAAATCCGCCTTGTGCTCGGCCTTCGCGCGGGCGAGCGACCACTGCAGGGCCGTCAGATCCGCGACCAGATTCTCGCGTACCTCGGCAGGCGGCCGGGTGCGAAGGGCATGACGGTGTTCCACGCAGGCCGCCTCCCAGTCCTCCGCGGTGGACGACTCGGCGGCACCGAGCGTTTTCTCGATGAGCTGCCGTAGTGCCTCGGCGTCGGCAAGGGCAGGGCCTGTGGTGATGAGGCCGAGACCGGTGAGGCGGAAGAGTATTCGTCGCTCCATGTCATCGTCCTGACACTGGGGGATACCGTTCCGGTTATTTCCACTATCGGCGGCGGCAACCAGATCGTCGATGGAATGCCGCCCCAGCCGCTGCACCAGCGGCCACAGACGGATCAACTCGCCGTTGGCGGCCAGCACCTCATCCAGAGCCTTGACCCGGTCGCCGCCGTCCGGCAGGTGCTCGCCGCGCTCGATCGCGCTGATCATCGAGGGCGAGTACCCGGTACGCGAGGCGAAATCGCCGAGCCGCAAGGGGCTGCCGACGCGTTGGTCGTAGCTGTCACGCAGGTCGCGCACCCGCGCGCCGAAGTAGTGGGCGAGGGAGCGGTACCGCTCGGGCTGCTTGCGGCGCGCAGACATGGATTCCACCTCCGATGACGGGCCGGACGCCACTGGCCGTTCGACCTGGAACGATGACGGAATGAGTGCGATCGTAAGCGCACCGTACACCAGTGCGGCACTGCGTGTTTACGTTTCCTCGACAGTCAGGAGAACCGGCCTTGACGCGCGACGACCCGGCGGAGACCCTGCGGCGCGTACGGCGCTGGGACGCGGCCCGGCGATGGGCACAGCCTGGCGGGCTGGCACGCATTCAAGGTGAGCCGCATCGAGCATGGCCGTCGACGCCCAGTCGCGGCAATGGCCGAGTACGGGTGGCAAAGGATCCCATCAGTCCTCGCCTTTCGGTCATTCGCGGCTGTACGTTCTTGAACGTTTCAAATGATCACCGGCGCTGGCCGACATATTCCCAGCTCATGCCGGTATGGGTCGAGTGGGATTGTAGCACCCCTGGACGAGGGAGTTGTTTTTGATTAAAAGGAAGTATCGTCACGGCGAAGAGAAAGGGGCTTGCCATGGGTGTGGCCCTTAGCAGGCTGCGTAATATCTCCGTTGCTGCGGCCATGGTCGCAGCCATGACGGTGACGCTTCCGGCTGAGATCGCGCATGCGACGAACGAAGTCTTCTGCGCTGGGCGCAGGGACTTCCTGATCATCACATGGCACACCTCCATCAGCCGTGGGATATCATGTTTCGCGAATGCGGGGTACGTCAATATCTTGGGCGGTACCTGGGTCGATGAGATCTCCACCGGAAACAACGACATCATATACGACGATATGAACGGCGACAGGGTCTTCATAAAACGCTGGACCGTTGAGCGCTATTGGGACATGCCGCGGCACGTCAAAGGATTCACGATTCTCTGAGGTGGCGACATTCGGCGCGCCTGTTGACTCGGGCGAGTCGCGCTCGCGGCACCCGCAGCGGCCGAGACATGCGCCCGCCCCGCCTCGTGTTCGCGGCCGCCGACCAGGCCGCCGCCGGCACGCCTTTGACCGTACGGCCGGGGCACGGGCGCCGGCCCTCGTCATCGCACGGCCGGACAGGACGATCGGAGGCCGCCCCATCTCACGGCAGCGGCCTCCGGCCCGTGCTCATGGGGGACGGTCAGGGCTCGCACACCACGCCGTCGCCGTCTCTGTCCTGGTACCAGGAGTACTCGGGGTCCTTGCCCCGGACGTACGGGCCGTAGCCGGCGGCGTTGGCGTCGCCGCAGGTGCGGTAGCGCGGGTCGGTGCCGCCACCGCCTCCGGTGCCGCCGCTTCCGCCCTTGCTGCCGCTGCCGGAGCCGCCTCCGGTGCCGCCCGTGCCGCCGGCGGCGGTGCCGCGGCCGAGGGGGCCGCACTTGCCCGACCAGATGCGCAGGCGCTCCTTCTTCGCCTTGGCCTGGTCGGCGCGCATCTGGGCGATGAAGCGGTCGTTGGGCTTGAACAGGACGGCCTTGCCGAAGCCGTAGCGGACCAGGTTGCGGTTGACGAACGTGCCGGCCGGGTTCCACGCGTAGTACAGGTAACGGCCGTAGCGGTCCTTCAGGGCCTTGTCGCGGAGCAGGTAGACGGCCTTGCCGGGCTTCAGCAGGGCGGCGGTGCGGGCGGTCGCCTCGCGGTTCCAGCACTGGCCGCGCTCGGGTGTGTCCACCTCGAGTAACTGCACCCGCCGGAGCTTGCCCTGGTAGCGGACGTCTAAGGTGTCGCCATCCACGATCTTGACGACCTTTGCGGTGATCGTCCCCTTCGGCAGGCGGGGCTTGGCCGCCGCGGCGGCGTCGGCCGGGGTGACGGAGAGGACAGGGAGGGCCGCGGCAGCGGTCAGGGACGCGGCAGCGGCGGACAGCCGTGCGAATCGGTTCATCGGGGAGTCTTCCTCGTGCGATTGATACCGGCGTGGCGTTGGACGTGTGGAGATGCGGGCGGGTTTTCGCTGGTGCTCCACCTTGACCTGCGCCGGGATGGGCGGGTGAGCATGTCGGTAAGGGGGACCAGTGAGTCAGGCCTGTTCTCATCAACGAATTCGCCTGCCTAAGCAGGGGAAAGCTTCCATCCGAACCGGGCCGGGACGTCCGGCTACGCGACCTTCGTCAACAACCTTCTCAGCAGTATCGGCTATACCGGTGTGTAGCACGGCGAGCGGAGGTCGTGCTGCGGGTGCCGTCACGCTCAACCGGTTGTGGAAGCTCTGCGGTCGCCGTCAACGCTGGAGTATTAGGCTGGCGTGGTGACCGGATCCACAGGCCGCCGAAGTCGCCCAAAGTGGGCACGCTGGGTTCGGATATTGTTCGGCGGCGTCCTTATCCTGATCGCTCTCGGAATCCTCGGAGTGGTCGCCGTGTCAGTGCTTCTCCCGCAGGCGATGATGTCCCAGCAACGCACTCTCGCAGAGATGGATCTGGCCAAGATGCGCCGCGATGCGGTCACGATCGGAGAACGACTGGCGGCGCGGGCGGAGGATGGCCGCCTGACGGATAGAGAGATTCATGAAGCGGTGTACCGGAACGATTGGCAGGTCACCCGAGGGGAGGAGCAACTCTCAATCGTCGTCAGGCTGAACGCGTCCACCGCGGCAGGAGCCCAATGCTTCTCCTACTCGTTTCCCATGCCCTTGGGGCCGCATACCCGAGTAGCCCCTCGCCAAGTCCCGAAATGTGATGAGGCACAATATCATCCCGAGTTGCGGAGCCCAGGGTGACCTGTGGCGTCCATTCGGATCCTCACACGGCTCGGGTTGCGGATCAGGGTCCATCAGGCCGCTGGCCGTCCTTCTGGGGCACGCCGGCCACTGAACCCTTTTCAACCTCATGCTTGCCGGTCAGGACAGGTATGCGCGGCCTCGGCCACCGCGCCCCAGGCGGCCCGTGATGCAGGGCGGCCATAATCCGACCAACGTCGGGTGGGCCCAGCTCCGACCTTCTGGCCAGGTTGAAAAGGGTTCACTGAGGCGGTGCCGGCGCAGCGCCGGGGCCGCCGTTTGGCGGGGATCGTCCGACGGGCGGCGCTACGGTTCCGTCGCCGGAACGTGCAGGATGGGGACGCCACAGGGCGACCTCTTCTGTTGCGGGAGTAGCGATGACCGTCACACCTTCGTCCGACGCTCGTGTCGGGCCGCCTCCTCCGTTCGATCCCGAGCTCGCCGCGGCGCTGAGCGTGATCAATGAGGTGGTTCCCACGTCGTTGACGCCCGACATGATCGAGGCGCGGCGGCAGACCTCCGCCGCCGCGAGCGCGCTGTCGGACGAGGAACTGTCCCGGGAGGGCGCGTTCGAGGTGTCCGAGCGGACGGTGCCCGGCCCGGCCGGGGAGCCGGACATCACCCTGCTGATCTGCCGTCCGGCGGACGCGCCGGTGCCGACACCGGCGATCTACTTCATTCACGGCGGCGGAATGATCACGGGGACTCGGTACGGCGGTATGCCGGACATGCTCGATATCGCCTTGGAGGTGGGGGCCGCGGTCGTGTCCGTCGAGTACCGGCTCGCCCCCGAGCATCCGCATCCGGCGCCGGTGGAGGACTGCTACGCCGGTCTGGCGTGGGTCGCCGCGAACGCGGCGGAGCTGAACGTCGATCCGGGGCGCGTCGTGGTCGCCGGGATCAGCGCGGGCGGCGGGCTCGCCGCGGGGGTGGCGCTGATGGCGCGAGACCGCGGCGGTCCGGCGCTCGCCGGGCAGATGCTGCTGTGTCCCATGCTCGACGACCGGAACGATACGCCCTCGGCCGTGCAGATGGTGGGCCTGGGGATCTGGGATCGCACGTCGAACCGCACCGGGTGGACGGCCCTGCTCGGGGACGCGCGCGGCGGGCCGGACGTCTCGCCGTACGCCGCGCCCGCTCGGGCGACGGACCTGTCCGGGCTGCCGCCGGCGTTCATCGACGTGGGCTCCGCCGAGACGTTCCGCGACGAGGACGTGGCGTACGCGTCCGCCATCTGGCGGGCCGGCGGCCAGGCCGAGCTGCACGTGTGGCCGGGCGGCTTCCACGGTTTCTCCCAGTTCGCACCGCACGCCGCCGTGTCCCAGGCGGCCAAGGCGGCCCGACCGGCCTGGTTGCGCCGCATCCTGTAGTCCCACCGTGTAAACCCTGGTACGGGTGGACTCGGGCCGGATGGGACGATTGACCGGTGGAGGAGCTGGCAGGTCGGCTGGCCGCGCTCGATCCGGAGGCGGGCGCCGCGCTGAAGGTCGTCGTCTACTTCGACCGGTTGGTCGAGGGGCGCGCGAACCTTGAGGCGATCGTTCGCGGGGCGGCCGTGCTCGCGGGCCGCCCCGCCCGCCTCGTCGACGAGGCCCGGCACCTCCGGATCCGCGTCACCGCCGAAGGCGTACGCCAGGACCGGACGGATCCGGCCGACCCGGCCTGGCCGTGCGTGACGGCCGACGGCGCCACGCTCTGGCTGGAGCGGCCCGGCGCGTCCGGGCCCGTGGACCTGATGGTGCTGGATCGTGCCGCCAAGGCGGTCATGACCACGCTCGAACGCACCCGCGGCCGGGCCGCCCCGGCCGACGACGCCGCCCTGATCGAGCTGGTCCTGGACGAGACCGCGTCCGAGCCGTCCCGGGTCCACGCGGCCCACAGGCTGGGCCTGCGCACCGACGTCCCGGTGCGCGCCCTCGCCCTCGGCGGCCCCGGCGGGAAGGTCGAGGCGAGGGTCGCCGAGGGCCGCCGGTTCCCCGGGCGGACGATTCCTCTGCGGCACCCGGCGGGGGAGGGGCGTCGGACCGGTGTCGGCCCCGCCGTTCCCTTCTCCGAGCTGCCCTCCTCGTGGCGCGCCGCCCGGGTGGCCGTGCGGTTCGCCGCGGACGGCACCGACCAGGATCCGGGGCCTTCCACCGTGTACGCGGACGAACTCGGCGGCCTCGCCGTCCTCGCGGGCGCGGTCGGTCCCGAGACGCCCCCGGTGGCCGACGTCGAGGCGCTTGAACGCGCGGGCACCACCGCCCCATGGATGCTCCGCACGCTCCACGCCGCCGCCCACGCGCCGAGCCTGCGCGCCGCCGCCTCCGACCTCACCATCCACCACTCGACGCTGCGCGACCGGCTCGTACACGCCGAACGCGTACTCGGCTGGAACGTCCGCGAAACCTCCGGCCGCCTGCGGCTCCAGCTCGCGTTCGCCCTGCGCCGCCTCCACCGGCACCCATGATGCTCACGAATCCGGGCGGTTGGACCAGGTCAGGTTCGCTGACCACCCGAAAAGCGGGCTGCAAGCCGGGTGGCAGCGGGTACCGTGAGGGCTATGACCGCTCAGCCTGTGCACTCGTCCGGGCCCGAGGAACCTCGGGTCCCCCGAACCGTCGATGGAATCGCCGCCGCCCTGTCGCCCGCTAAGCGCATGGACTTCTACCGGCAACTCGGTACGGCTCGGCTTGAGCAGGCGGAGGCGGTCCTCCGCCGCTGGTGGTGCGAGGCGATGCTCGATACCGATCCGGAGGCCGAACAGGTGCGGATCGAAGCTGAACAGGGCATCAACTGTTTTCCTGCCGAGGATGTGTTCCCCGAGTTCGCCGAACTTGTAGCCAGAGCCCGGGCGGAACGGCACGAATGAGCTACCGCTTCACGCTGCACGGCAGAGCGATTCACGACATGAAAAATCTGCCTTTCGAGGCCGTCCACGCACTTGCCCAGCGAACCGCCGACCTCATTGAAGCTCCGTGGGACGCAACCGCGATCTATTCCGACGGCTCTGCGCATCGCCGGACCACCTTCGGAGATGGCCGAGGCATCGTCGAATTCCACGTCAACGACGAGGCTGAAGTGATCACGATCTACCGCGTGGTCTGGGCAGGCTGAACGGGTTCGGGTCGTTAGTACACGGCGAGATTGCCGCCGACCGTACGTGAGCCGGGGAGGCCCAGGTCAGGACGCGGGGCCCCGCGTCGGCACCCGGGACGTGGCGGAGGCGGGTGGCCAGTACCATCGACGGGTGACCGAAATGACCGAAACCGCGTCCGCCTGGCTCAGTCCGGAAGAGTTGGAGGTGGTGCGGGGGCGGATGCCGATCCTGTACGTCGATGCCGTTCCGGTGCGCGTGGACGAGAGCGGAGTGGTGACCCGGGTGGGGCTGCTGCTGCGCATCGGCTCCGACGGCACCGTCAGCAGGGCGCTGGTCTCCGGGCGCGTCCTGTACCAGGAGCGGGTGCGTGACGCGCTCCTGCGGCATCTGGAGAAGGATCTCGGGCCGGTCGCGTTGCCGCAGGTGCCGCCCTCCCCGCAGCCGTTCACGATCGCCGAGTACTTTCCGACGCCTGGCGTCACGCCGTATCACGATCCGCGGCAGCACGCGGTGTCGCTGGCGTACATCGTGCCGGTCGCCGGCGACTGCCGCCCCCGGCAGGACGCGCTCGATCTGATCTGGTTCACCCCGGAGGAGGCCGCGTCGCCCGCCGTGCAGCAGGAGATGACGGGCGGGCAGGACGTCCTGCTGCGGCAGGCCCTGGCGCACGTCGGCTGCCTGAGCTGACCACCCGCCGGGTTTCCGCCGTCGCGAGGCGACCTCAGCCCGCCGAGTACGCCGAGAGGTCGATCAGGTCGGACACCGGGACCGGGCCGCCGGTGACCAGGGAGCGGTTCGCGGCGAGGCCGGTGAGCAGCGACAGCGCGCCGTCGATCTCGGTGGCGGAGCGGCCCAGCGGGTCGGGTTCGCCACCGGGGGAGAACAGGTCGGCGACCATGCGTTCGTCCGCGCCGCCGTGGCCTTCGCGGGTCTGCTCGCCGAGGTCCACCTCGTACGGCCGCCGCCAGAACGGGCACACCCGCAGCCGCGCCCACCCGTCCTCGGCCGCCGCCTCCACCCCGTGCAGCGAGGCCCACTTCAGCCCGCCGCTGCGCGGCGCGACGTGGTCGTTCTCGACGACCTCCAGCTCCAGGCGGCCCTTGCTGCCGTTGAACATCACCCGGTAGCCCTCCCACGGCGAGTACGCCGTCAGGTGGTACGACATCGTCGCCCCCGTCGAATACCGCACCAGCACCGCCATGTCGTCCTCGATCGTGATGCCGGGCGCGAAGACGTTCCGGTCCCGGTGGTAGCCGTCATGCGCCTCGGCGTTCAGGTAGAGCCGCGTGAGCCCCTCGCTGTCGGCCATGTGCAGCGCGAACGGGTCGTCGGCCGCCTCGGGGGCGCCGTGCGCCCGCTCGTAGTCGCGGGCGTACCCGTGCCGCCGCCCCGCCTCGTCGCCGTAGAAGAACAGCCGGCCCTGCGCGTACACCTGCTCGGGCGCCGCCCCCAGCCACCAGTTGACCAGGTCGAAGTGGTGGGTGGCCTTGTGCACGAGCAGCCCGCCGGAGTTGTCCTTGTTCCGGTGCCAGCGGCGGAAGTAGTCCGCGCCGTGCCGTACGTCGAGGAGCCACTCGAAGTGCACCGAGCCGACCTCGCCGATCTCGCCGTCGGCGAGCACCCGCCGGACCGCCTCGTGCACCGGGTTGTAGCGGTAGTTGAAGGTGACGGCGACGCGCCGGCCGCTGCGGGCGACGGCGTCGAGGATGGAGCGGCAGCGCTCGGCGTCGATCGTCATCGGCTTCTCGGTGATCACGTCGCGCCCGGCGTCGAGGGCGGCCACGATGTACTCGTCGTGGTACCGGTCGACGGTGGCGACCAGGACGACGTCCACCCGCTGCTCGTCGAGCATCCGCCGGAAGTCGGCGGCGTGGTACTCGGCCGCGGCCGGGGCCCCCAGCGCGACCAGCGCCTCGTTGTGCGCCTTCACCCGCGCCGGGTTGGTGTCGGCGAGCGCGACGAGCTCGCAGCGCGCGGCGTGATCGACGGCGATCGCCCGGACGAACATCTCCGCCCGCGCCCCGGTGCCGACGATCGCGTAGCGCCGCCGTCCCGTCGCCGCGCCGTCCGAGGTCGTTTCCATCGTGTTCATGCCTCCTTGATCGGATGGGCGGCTCATCGCGCCAGGTGCTCGGCGAGCACCCGGACCAGCTCGGTTCGGCGTTCGCACCGTTCGAACGCGAAGCAGCCCGCGAGCTCCTCGGCCTCGTCGGGCGTGACGCCCTCGAAGCAGCGGGCGAAGTCGTCCACGAGCGGCTCGGCGAGCAGGATGTTGCGCACCAGCGTGTTGATGTAGTCCCGGCGACCCCACGGATAGGGCGCGAAGGCCGGGAACTCCTTCTCGAACAGCTCCTCGATCGGCGCCATGATGTGCCGTACGTGGGTGTCCACACCGCCCCACGAGTCCGCGCCGAGCCGGATCTTCTTCTCCAGCGCGGGCGCGATTCGCCGCAGGTAGGGGCCGTCCTTGCGGGCGAACGTCAGCCCCTGCAGGCCGACGTCCTTGTAGGTCCACAGCGACCAGCTCGCGCCGTGCTCGCGGTAGATCTCCAACTGGTCGCGCAGCAGCCGCAGCCGGGACGCGTCCCGCTCGGGCTCCCCGGTGTACACCGGCCCGAACTCGCCGATCCAGATCGGGGTGCCGGTGCGGCGCATGAACTCGGTGCGACGCAGGAACGTCTCCTCGACCACGTCCCGGTCGAAGTACTCGCCGCGGGTGACGCCCGGGTACTCGCCCCCGGCCGCGATGCCGGGCAGCGCGTAGTCGTGCGCCGTGTAGACGGTGTTGGCGAACGGCTCGTCGAACGCCGAGAAGTCCGAGGAGTACCGGTTCCCGTCGAGGAACAGCACGTGCCGTGGGTCGATCGCCCGGATCGCCCGCTCAAGCCGCGCGTAGAACGGCCCGATCACCTCCCCGGAGGCGTCGGCGGGCTCGTTGACCGGGTTGTACCCGGCCACCTCGGGCCGGTCCCGGTACCGCTCGGCGAGCGCCTCCCACAGGTGCACCACCCGGTCCTGGAAGTGCGGATGCCGCCAGAACAGCGCCCGCCCCGACGGGTTGTCGCTGTGCCAGTGCTGGTTCTGCCACCCCGGTACGGCGTGCAGGTCGAGGATCGCGTACAGCCCCGCCTCAGCGCAGACCCGGACGACCCGGTCAAGCCTGGCGAACCCCTCCTCCTTGGGCTCGAACGGCCGCTCGTCGTCCTCGAAATGCCGGTAGCTGAACGGAATCCGCACGGAGTTCAGCCCCAGCGAGGCGAGGAACCGCGCGTCCGCCGCGTCGAAGAAGCCGTCGAGGAACCGCTCGAAGAACCGCGCGTACCCCTCCTCGCCGAGCGTCCGCCGCAGCGCCTCCCGCATCGCGGACTCGGTGAAGGGATGGCCGGTGATGAAGTTCTCCATGTTCATCCAGCCGCCCAGCCCGACCCCGGCGAGCGTCACCGGCTCGCCGGAGTCGTCCACGAGGCGATCCCCTCGCACCGAGAGCCACGCAAGGCCCCGGCCATCGGTCGCTTGCCCGTTCATCGCATCTCCCTGAATACGCAGAAGGCATCGCGGAGGCCCGGAAGGTCAGCGGGTGCGCCGCCGACGCGCGGCGGGCGCCGGCCCGGTGCTCTCGCGGACGATCAGGCGCGGCTGGAACCGCACGTTGTAGCCCCCCGGCTCGCCGTGCATCAGCGCCCACAGCCTGCTCCACGCCTGGCTGCCCAGCTCGTTCTTCGGAATCGAGGCCGTGGTGAGCGGCGGCGTGGTGTACCGGGCGAACGGAATGTCGTCGAAGCCGGTGATGGAGATCTCGCCGGGCACCGGCACCCCCAGCTCGTGCAGCCCGCTCAGCGTGCCGAAGGCCACCATGTCGTTGTACGCCACCACCGCGCTCGCCCCGGTCGCCACCACCGCCTGCGCGATCGCGTGCCCGTCCTCGAACGTCGAGCCGCACTCCAACTCGGTCAGCGTGAAGCCCGGATCCCCGGCGGACGCCGCCCGCAGCACCGCGATCCGGTCGCGATTCGGCGCGCTGGCCGCCGGCCCGGACAGGTACGCCAGGTGCCGGTGCCCCAGCCCCAGCAGATGCGTGACGATCTCCCGCATGCCCGCCGCGTAGTCGACCGACAGCGACGGCACGGTGGAGCCGAGGATCTCCCGGTTGAGCAGCACGAGCGGGGCCACCCGCTCGCTGAGGGCGCGCAGCTCCGCCTCCGGCATGCGCGGCGAGGCGAGCACCAGCCCGTCGGAGCGCCGCCGCGCCTCGACGGCGAGGATCGCCTCCTCCTCGGCGTTCTCGCCGGTCTCGGCGACCAGCAGCCGGTGCCCCTCCCGCCCGGCGGCGTTGCTCAGCCCGCGCAGTACGTCCTGGAACATCGGGTTGGCCAGGTCGGGCACGATCAGCGACACCGTGCTGGTACGGCCGAGCGCCAGGCTGCGCGCCACCTGGCTCGGCTCGTAGTTCAGCGCCTCGGCGGCGGTCCTGACCCGCTCGGCCAGCTCGGGGGCGACGGTGGGGCTGCCGTTCATCACCCGCGACACCGTCGCCCTGGACACGCCGGCCATCTCCGCGACGCGGGCGATCGTCGCCTTGGCGTGGTCCGGGCGCCCGCCCCGCCGCCGCGCCGGCCGCGGGCGCGTCTCGTCCCCTCGCTCGCGGTCTGCGGTCTCCGAACTCATCTCGACTCTCCCCCTGGCGAGAAGCCCGCGGGCGCGCCGCCGGTCGGGCGTTGGACGGGCGGATGGTGGGTGGGTGGGTGGTAGGTGCATGGCAGGTGGATGGGCGGGTGCCCCGGCGGGCCGCCGTGACCTGCGCCGGAGCGTCCGGAAGGCGGTGCCGCCCTGAAGATACCGGTTACTCAAATGCCCAGGCAACCGGTTTCTGTATCGCTTCCAAAGTCGACCGTTCCAGCGTTTACGCAGGTCAACGAATCGCTAACGTACCGTTGACAGTTGATGTTGGCTCTGTTAGAAACTGGTTACCCGTAGGCCGAGCGCCTGCGGCGCGGTTTCGCATTCTCGTTTCCGACCCGCGTTCTCCCCGACTCCCGCGCTCCTCGCGAAGGGTGATTCCATTGAGCGATCGTGTGGGCGCTCCGCCGTCTTCTTCCCCGCCCGGCGTGGAGGGCGCGACGCCGGTGGCGCCCGTCCGCGCCGGTCCCGCCGATCCCGCCGGTCCCGCAGGTTCCGCCGGTTCACAGGGGCGGCGGCGCGGCCGCCGCAGGCCATCGCAGCTCTCGCCGGTGAGGCGGGAGGGCAGGGCCGGCTACCTGTTCCTGATGCCGTGGTTCATCGGCATGGTGGCGTTCACGATCGGGCCGATCCTCGGCTCGCTCTACCTGTCGTTCACCAAATATCCGCTGCTCAAGCCGCCGGAGTGGACGGGCCTCGCCAATTACGAGCGCATGCTGGACGACCCGCGCCTGCACAAGGCGATGTGGAACACCGCCCAGTACGTGTTCGTCTCGGTGCCCCTGCAGCTCGTCCTGGCGCTGGCGCTGGCGATGCTGCTCAACCGCGGCGTGCGCGGCCTCGCCTTCTACCGGTCGGTCTACTACCTGCCCTCGCTGCTCGCCGGAAGCGTGTCGATCGCGATCCTGTGGCGCCAGATCTTCGGCGCCGACGGCCTGATCAACCAGATCCTCGGGCTGTTCGGCATCGAGGGCGAGAGCTGGGTGCAGCACCCGGACTTCGCGCTCGGCACCCTCGTGGTGCTCAACGCCTGGACGTTCGGCGCGCCGATGGTGATCTTCCTTGCCGGGCTGCGGCAGATACCGGTTTCCCTGTACGAGGCGGCGGACGTGGACGGCGCCACCGGATGGTCGAAGTTCTTCCACATCACGCTGCCGCTTCTGACGCCGGTCATCTTCTTCAACCTGGTGATGCAGATGATCGGCGCCTTCCAGAGCTTCACGCAGGCGTTCGTGGTGAGCGGCGGCGAGGGCGGCCCGGTCGACTCCACCCTGCTCTACACGCTCTACCTCTATCAGCGCGGGTTCCGCGCCTTCGACATGGGATACGCGTCGGCGCTGGCCTGGGTGCTGCTGGCCGTCATCGCCCTGCTGACCGCGCTGAACTTCCTGCTCGCCAAGCGGTGGGTGTTCTATGGCGACTGACTCGATGACCGCTCCGCGGACGCCGCCGGGCCGTACGCTCAGCCGGGGCCGGCGGATCACCAAGCACGCGCTGCTGATCGGCTTCGGCCTGATCATGCTCTACCCGCTGCTGTGGATGGTGTCCAGCTCGTTGAAGCCGACCGAGACCATCTTCCGCGACCCGTCGATCTGGCCGACCGAGCTCGACCTGTCCAACTACACCGAGGGCTGGACGGCGCTGACCCACCCGTTCCACTACTACATGTGGAACTCGGCGGTGATCGCGATCCTGTCGGTCGTCGGCAACCTGCTGTCGTGCTCGCTGGCCGCCTACGCTTTCGCGCGGCTGCGGTTCCGGGGGCGCAACTTCTTCTTCGCGCTCATGCTCGCCACCCTGATGCTGCCGATCCACGTGCTGATCGTGCCGCAGTACGTGCTGTTCTCCCAGCTCGACTGGATCAACACGATCCTGCCGCTGGTGGTGCCGAAGTTCCTGGCGCACGACGCGTTCTTCATCTTCCTGATGGTGCAGTTCATCCGCGGGCTGCCGAGGGAGCTGGACGAGGCGGCGCGCATCGACGGCTGCGGGCACTTGCGGATCTACTGGCGGATCATCATGCCGCTGTGCGTGCCGGCGCTGGCGACCTCGGCGGTGTTCACGTTCATCTGGACCTGGAACGACTTCTTCAGTCAGTTGATCTTCCTGACGGATCCGGACCAGTACACGATGCCGATCGCGTTGCGCTCCTTCCTGGACGCGCAGGGCGAGACCTCGTGGGGCCAGCTTTTCGCCATGTCCATCGTCGGACTCGCCCCGATCTTCGGCTTCTTCCTCGCCGGTCAGCGCTACCTCACCCAAGGGGTGGCGACGACGGGCTTCAAGTAGACGCGCGTTTTCGGGGACGCGCGATCGAGTTCACGCAGTACCGCCATTCACCGCGAGCCCTTCCGCCCGCAGGAGTCACCGCCCGCGACGGTCTCGGCCGTGTCAGGGCTAAATCGATTTAATCCATCGGTTCACGTAATCGAGGGGAGACACGTACATGAGATCCACACGTTTCCGAGCCCGAGGTCTCGCGGTGGCCGGTCTCGTCGTCGCGATGCTGGCGACCGCCTGCGGCGGCGGCTCGTCGAGCGGCGGGGAAGGCTCCGGCCCGGTCGAGCTGCGCTTCAGCTGGTGGGGCAACAACGACCGCGCGGCGATCACCCAGAAGGCCCTGGACGCCTTCATGAAGGCCAACCCGAACATCAAGGTCAAGGGCGAGTTCACCGACTTCAACGGCTATTTCGACAAGCTCGCCACCCAGGTGGCCGGCGGCGACGCCCCCGACGTGATCACGCTCGGCGGCGCCTACCCGCGTGAGTACGGCGACCGCGGCGCGCTGCTCGACCTGTCCACGGTGAACGACGTGCTGAAGACCGACAAGATCGGCCAGGCGGCGCTCGGCAACGGCAACTTCAACAACGTCCAGTACGGCGTGCCGACCGGCGTCAACGCCATCGGTGTCGTCATCAACCCGGCCATCTTCGAGAAGGCCGGCGTCGAGCTGCCGAACGAGGACACCTGGACCTGGGACGACTTCACGACCATCGCCAAGGACCTGGCGAAGAAGCTGCCCAAGGGCACCTACGCCATCAACGACCCGACCCGCACCGACACCCTCGACCTGTTCTCCCGGCAGCGGGGCGAGGGCCTCTACACCCCCGACGGCAAGGTCGGCATCAGCCGGCAGACCCTCACCGACTGGTGGAAGATGACCACCGAGCTGCGTGACGCCGGGGCGACCCCGCCCGCGTCGACGACGGCCGAGCTGACCACCCAGCCCGCGCCCGAGCAGTCGCTGATGGGCCGCGGCCTGTCCGCCATGCAGTTCGACTGGAGCAACCTGCTCGGCCAGCTCCGCAAGGCGTCCGGCGCCGACCTGCGCATCATCCGGGCCCCCGGCGAGACCGGCGGCAAGCAGGCCGGTCTGTGGCTGCAGGCCTCCCAGCTCTACACGATCAACGCCAAGAGCGAGCACCCCAAGGAGGCCGCCAAGCTCGTCGACTTCCTGGTGAACAACCCCGAGGCCGGCAAGATCATCCTCAACGACCGGGGCGTCTCCGCCAACTCCGACGTACGCGCCGCCGTCACGCCGCTGCTCGCCAAGGAGGACACCGGGCAGGTCGAGTACATCGACAAGCTGTCCGCCAAGGCCGGCCCGCCGCTCGTGATCGGCCCGGCCGGGTCCGCCGAGGCCTGGCGCATCTCCGACCGCATCAACGGCGAGGTGCTGTTCAAGCGGATGACGCCGGAGCAGGGCGCGGATGAGTTCATCAAGCAGGTCGGGCAGGCGATCCAGCAGTGACCGCTTCCGGGCCGGGCCCGCGGATCGACCGGCGGGCGCTCGTGGACCGGCACGCGGTCGAGGTGACGGGCCTCCCCACCGATGACACGGCGCCCTCGCCGCTGTCGGTGGGCAACGGCGAACTGTGCTTCACCGTCGACGTCACCGGGCTGCAGACGTTCCCCGAGCGCTATCCGGTCGCCGACCCCTCCGGGGCCCGGCCCGGGACACTGCTCGGCACCATGTCCTCCTGGGGCTGGCACAGCACGCCGGTCCCGGGGCGGGGCGGCGAGCCGTACGCGCTTGAGGAGACGATGCGCGTCTACCGGACGCCGCGCGGGCCGGTGCCGTACGTGGACATGCGCGGCGACCTCGGCGCGGGAACCGAGTCGCCCGCGTCGCCCGCCGAGTCGTGGCTGCGCAACAACCCGCACCGGCTCGACCTGGCCAGGATCGGCCTGGTCGTCACCCGAGACGGCGCGCCCCGGCCGCCGGATCCGGGGGAGTTGAGCGAGGTACGGCAGCGGCTCGACCTGTGGACGGGCGTGATCGTCAGCCGCTTCCGGCTGGGCGGGACCCCGGTCACGATCACCACCGTGTGCCATCCGGAGCGCGACGTGCTCGCCCTGCGCGTCGAGACCGTCCCGGACGGGGACGCCGCACTGGCCGTGCGGCTGGCCTTCCCCTACGGGTCGGAGTCGTGGAACAACGCCGCGGACTGGACCCGTCCCGAGGCGCACTCGTCCACCGTGCGACCCTCCGGGGAGGGGCATGTGGTGGAACGCGCCCTCGACGACACCGCCTATCACCTTACGCTGGTGTCATCACCCGGTGGTGAACCCGCCCGGATCGGACAACACGAACTGGCGGTGCCCTGCCGCGCCCCGGTGACCGAACTGTGCGTCGCGTTCGGGCCCGGACGGCCGGACGACGCGGACGTGCCCGGCTTCGCCGAGACGCTGGCCGCGTCGGCGCGGCACTGGGAGCGATTCTGGACCACCGGCGGGGCGGTGGAACTCGCCGGCAGCCGCGACGAACGGGCCCCCGAGCTGGAACGCCGGGTCGTGCTGTCGCAGTACTTGACCGCGATCCACTGCGCCGGGTCGCTCCCCCCGCAGGAGACCGGTCTGATGGTGAATAGCTGGCGGGGACGCTTCCACCTGGAGATGCACTGGTGGCACGGCGCGCACTTCCCGCTGTGGGGCAGGCCCGAGCTGCTGGAACGCGGCCTCGGCTGGTACGAGACGATCCTGCCCTCCGCCCGCGAGACCGCCCGCCGCCAGGGCTGCGCGGGCGCACGCTGGCCCAAGCAGGTCGGCCCCGACGGCAGAGAGGGCCCAAGCCCGATCGCCCCGTTCCTCATCTGGCAACAGCCCCACCCGATCTTCCTCGCCGAACTGGTACGGCGCGGCAGCGACGCCCCCGCCGACGTGCTGCGCCGGTACGCCGACGTCGTCTTCGCGTCGGCGGCGTTCATGGCCGACTTCGCGGTCAAGGGGGAGGGCGGTTACACGCTGGGGCCGCCGCTGGTGCCCGCGCAGGAGTCGTACGCCGACCTGCGGACCGAGCTCACGAATCCGACCTTCGAGCTGGCCTACTGGGCGTGGGCCCTCGGCATCGCCCAGCGCTGGCGGGCCATGCTCGGCCTGCCGCCCGAGCCGTCCTGGGCACGGGTGGCCGAGGGGATGGCGCGGCCGTACGTGCGTGACGGTGTGTACGCCGCCGTGGACGTCCCGCCGTACACGGTGCACGAAGACCACCCATCCATGCTGTACGCGCTGGGCGTCGTACCCCCGACCGGCCTCATCGACCCCGACATCATGCGCGCCACGCTCCGCCACGTCCTGGACACCTGGTCGTGGGAGACCACCTGGGGCTGGGACTACCCCGCGATCGCGATGACCGCCGCCCGCCTGGGCGAGCCGCAGACCGCGGTGGACGCGCTGCTGATGCCGGTCGCCAAGAACACCCACCTCCCCAACGGCCACAACCGCCAGACCCCGTACCTCCCGATCTACCTGCCGGGCAACGGCGGCCTGCTGTCGGCGATCGCCCTCATGGCGGCGGGCTGGGACGGCGACGGCGACCGGCACGCCCCCGGCTTCCCCGCCGACGGCACCTGGACGGTCCGCCACGAGGGCCTGCACCGAATGCCGTGATTCGCTGCGGCAAGGGTGAGGGCGTACTGCCGGACAAGGCTGCACAAAGACCCCCTAAGCGGTCACCAATGCCGGGTCCGGCCCTGTACGGCGAGGGTAGGGGAACCGCGAGAGTCGCCGGTTGACCGGTTCACCGGCGCAACGCGGCAAGGGAGATCCGTCCATGCGTGGAGTGGTCCTCAACGCCCCGGACGACGTGTACGTCGAGGAGCGCGACGATCCGCGGATCGTCGAGCCGACCGACGCCGTCATCCGCGTGGCGGCGACGTGCGTCTGCGGCTCCGACCTGTGGCCGTACCGGGGCGTGGAGAAGATCGACGGTCCCGCGCCGATGGGACACGAGTACGTCGGCGTCGTGGAGGAGGTCGGCGACCAGGTCACGACCATCAGACCGGGCCAGTTCGTGGTCGGCTCCTTCTTCGCCTCCGACAACACCTGCGAGATCTGCCGGGCGGGCTACCCGAGCTCGTGCGTCAACCGCGTGCTGATGGGCACGATCGGCACGCAGTCCCAGCGGGCACGGATACCGCTCGCCGACGGCACCCTCGTGGCCACTCCCGAGCCGCCGCCGGCGGACCTGGTGCCGAGCCTGCTGGCCGCCTCCGACGTGCTGGGCACCGGCTGGTTCGGCGCGGTTGCGGCCGCCGCCGGACCCGGCAAGACCGTCGCGGTCGTCGGCGACGGCGCGGTCGGCCTGTGCGCCGTGCTGGCCGCCACGCGCCTGGGCGCCGAACGGATCGTCGCGATGAGCCGCCATCAGGACCGGCAGAACCTCGCCCGCGAGTTCGGCGCCACCGACATCGTCACCGAGCGGGGCGCCGAGGGCGTCGCCAGGATCAAGGACATGACGGGCGGGCTGGGCGCCCACAGCGTCATCGAGGCGGTCGGCACCCTCGAGTCGATGACGCAGGCGATCCGCTCCACCCGGCCCGGCGGCCACGTCGGCTTCGTCGGCCTCGCCCACGACGTCCAACTGCCCGTCGAGGAACTGTTCTACGCGCAGGTCCACCTGCATGGCGGCCCCGCCCCGGTACGCCGGTTCCTGCCCGAACTGATCGAGCTGATCTGGAACCGCGAAATCGACCCGGGCAAGGTCTTCGACCTCACTCTCCCCCTGGAGCAGGCGGCCGAGGCTTACCGGGCCATGAACGAGCGCCGCGCCATCAAGGCCCTGCTCACCCCCTGACCTGGCGCGTCCTGACCTGGCGCGTCGGCCGACCACGCGGCGACAGCCCGACGGCCACGGCCTTCCCCGGATCCCCAGGGCCGCATGCGCCGTGCGCCGTTCCGCGGATCCGATTCGCCCGACCGCCCCTGGTGCAGTAAATTGCACCACCAGTGCAATGTGAAGGGGGCGTCGTGGCGCACATAGTGCCGGAGACCGAGCGGAACGTTCAGCGATGGCTCGCGGAGGCATACGTCGACCAGACGGTGACCGCGCTGCGGCCGGACTACGCCGCCCTGCTGATCGTCGTCGAGGGACTGCGCCCCGGCCCGTCCGACGCCGAAAGCGACAAGCTCCTGACCGCCGCCGAGTCCCGCGCCCGCGCCCTGCTCGACGGCCGCGCCCCACACGAGCTCGACCACCTGCGGCAGTGGCGCGAGGCCTTCCAGGCGTTCGGCGCCAAGCCGCAGCGCACCCGCCCCAGCGCCGAGGCCCTGCTCCGCCGCGTCGACGCGGGCCTGCCCCGAGTGGACCGCATCACCGACGCCTACAACGCCGTCTCGGTCGGCCACCTGCTCCCCATCGGCGGCGAGGACCTCGACACCTACACCGGCCCCGCCCGCCTGGTCCGCGCCACCGGCGAGGAGACCTTCGACACCCAGCGCGACGGCGAAACCGCCCTCGAGCACCCCGACCCCGGCGAGGTCATCTGGCGCGACGACGAGGGCGTCACCTGCCGCCGCTGGAACTGGCGCCAGTGCGTCCGCACCCGCATCACCCACTCCACCACCCGCGGCCTGTTCATCCTCGACGGCCTCGCCGCCCTCGGCCCCAACGGCCTCAAGTCCGCCGCCGAGGACCTGATCGCCAACCTGACCCTCCTCAGCCCCGGCGCCACCGCCGTCACCCGCCTGCTGAGTCCCGCTCAGCCCGCCTGACCGGCTCCGCCGTACGCGATGCGATGTGCATGGTCCTCAGGGCCTGTTCTTCGCAACCCACGGCAGACTCGGCCCCGGTGCGGTGAGGCCACCGTGTTCTGCACAGGAGCCGCCAGTCCAGCAGTACGATAAGGACGACTCCAGAAATCACATTCTCCAGAGGACGCTTTTCACCAGGCCGAGCGTGGCACGCTCACTCCCATTCGATCTCCCGTCCGTGACGCGGCCTCGATCCCCTGGCGGCGTCATGGATCATTACGGGGGCGTGACACGCGGTTCCATCCCGTGACACTCCTCCCTGGGGTGGACCCTCTGGCCGTTGGGACACTCGTGTCACTTTGTCGTCAGAGGTCGCCGCTGTGCTGAGGAGGTGTCCGAGGCCGCGTGAGGCGGAGTTTCGAGCTCTGCCCCACGCCGCGTTCCGAGGTAAGGACAGAAGGCCTGCGTCAGTCACCGGCCAGCGCGACGGCCACCGGAGGAGGCACCACGTGCCATCCGCGGCCTAAGCGATCAGTTGGCCTCGCTTTCCCCGAGCCAGACGAGGTAGGCGCCGAGCATTGACGCGGCTCGCTCGGCGTTACTCCAGCGTCCGATCAGTCGGCCATCCGCATGCACGATGGCGGCACCGCCGGGCAGGCTCAGGCCGTAGCTGACCGTCTCGGTGACGACGTCGTCATCCCCGGCGACCTCTTTGATCAAGGCGAACAGACGCGGCAGCGTACCGGTCAGCTCGCGCAGATCGTCCTGCGTGACCAGGGACAGCGTCCGAGTCGGCGGCCGCGTGCCCTCGATGATCTCGTCACTGCTCGACTCCGGTCCGTGATAAACAGGTGGGGAGTCGGAAGCCGCGAGATGGTCCATTCGCATTTCCCTTCCGGCGTAGGACCGGGGTGGGCCTGGTGGTGGAACGCGAAGCCCACCCCGGTCCTTTGCTATCTCCTTGCTCTCTGTGACGAATCGTAATCACTCTGCTACTCTGTTGCCAAGCTGTTCCTTGAGAAAAGTTGTCCACGAACAAATATCCCTATCGTCCATTTTGGGAGGTGATCCCGTTTTGTCGGGACTGCGCAGCGGTGGTGACACGAACAACCGGCGAGCGCCCACACTTCGGGCGCAGTTGCTCGGTAAACAGCTCCGCGAGCTTCGCGAGTCGGCCAAGCTGACCCTCAAGCAGGCCGGCGACTATCTGCAACGTGAAATCGGGACCATGAGCCGCATGGAGTCCGGAATCATACCCATTCGGGCCGCGGATGTGATGGCCCTGCTCAATCTGTATGGCGTAGAAGACCAGAAACTGCGTGATGGGCTCGAAAGACTTAGCCGCGACATCTGGCGCAAGGGCTGGTGGGACGGCTACGACACGGACTCGATGGGTGTCATGATCGACCATGCCTGGCTGGAGTCGCGCGCGGAGGTGATCAGCTCCTACGACGCCATGGTGGTCCCCGGGCTGTTCCAGATCCCGCAGTACGCCGAGCGCATGTTCGACGGCACCAACCCCGATGCCTCCGGTGGAGACATTGAGCGCTGGGTCGAGTTCCGTATGAATCGCCAGTGCATCCTGGAGAAGGATGAACCGCCGCAGGTCACGTCGATCCTGGATGAGGCCGTTCTTCGACGCATGATCGGTGGCCCGGAGGTGATGCGCAAGCAGCTCCGCCGGATCGCTGAATTGGCGGCACATCCCGCCGTCACAATTCAGGTGCTGCCCCTGAACACCACCACAATCCACCCCAGTCCCGAGGGTCCCTTCACGATCTTCACAATGCCCGATCCCTACGTCACCATCGCCTACGTAGAGACCCGAGGTGGTGGGATTTATGTGGAATCGCCGAAGGCCGATGACTTTCTACGCGCTTATACTCATATACGGCAAGCCGCCCTCGCCCCCGAGGAGTCGGCGGCGCTCATCTCGGCAGCGGCCGAGCGAATTATGTGAGCTGAACACAGGAGTTCAACGTGATCACTCCCGACGAACTTGCCGGTGTGGCCTGGCACGTCAGCTCCAAAAGCGCGAACGGCGGCCCGCAATGTGTCGAAGCCGGACCGCTGGCGGACGGCAGTGGCCGCGTGGCGGTGCGGCACAGTCGCCGCCCCGACGCGGACGTCATCGTCTACACGCGCCGTGAATGGGAGTCCTTCATCGCCGGTGCCAAGGACGGCGAATTCGACTTCTTCTGACCATGACGTTCGGGGGTGGCCCCTCGCCGAACATGGTCGGCGAGGCCGCTTCCGCTCGCGCGGGTCAGGACTGGGAGTGGGTCTCCTCGGGCTGCTGCAGGAAGTCCAGAATCGGCAGCGAGCGGCCGGCGATCAGGTGCCCGGCGTCAGGCAGGAAGTCGATCCTCGCGTGCGGTACGGCCTGTTCCAGGCGTCGTCGGGTGGCGTGGGAGTCGAGCATGCGGTCGTGGGCGCCCAGTGTGGCCATCACCGGCATGGTCAGGCGGGCGAGTGCGTCGTCGCCGAAGACCGGCAACTGCTCGTGGCGGGGGCGGAAGTTTCGGTGGATGAGCTGGATGTAGTCGGTGAAGTCCTTGGCCTTCGGAGTCGCGGGGATGTTGGGTCCAAGGGCCATTCGCATGGCGGCGTTTCTGCCCCGGTTTCCGAGCGGGAGCAGTAGGACCGACGCCAGCAGCACACCGATCTTCTGGCGGCCGATGCCGCCCGGGCAGAGCAGGGCCAGGCGTTCGACTCGCTCGGGGTGGCGGGTGGCGAAGTCGAGGGCCGTCCAGCCGCCGAGTGACGCGCCGACGAACGCGGTGTGGTCGAGGCTGAGGCCCTCGAGTACGTCGCCGAGCCATCGGGAGGATTCCTGTGAGTTCAGCGCGGGACGGGAGGGGGCGCTCAGGCCGGGCTCGCCGACGATGTCCACGGCGTACAGGCGCAGGTGGGGCGCCCAGTCGGGTATGTCGCCCAGCCACATCGCCGAGTTTGTGCCCGAACCGTGCAGGAGCACGACCGGCGGAGCGTCCGCCGGGCCGCATGTGACCACGAACGTCTCGCCCTGGCTTGTGGGTACGCGCAGGTGCTCGCTCGGCACCGGCCAGCGGTCCAGGAGGTCGCGGTAGTGGCGTTTGATGGCCTGCTCGCCCTCGGGGGACGCGTAGATGGCGCTCATCACAGGTCCCGTGTAAGCGCCGCGACTAGCCTGAGCATCTCGGCGGTGGACTCGAGGCCGCCCACCACGATGATCTTCATGCTGGCCCTCTCCTCGTCGTAGACGGTTTGGATGTGCAGGGGCTCGCCGTCGCGTGGCTCACGCGCGGCGGTGATGACCATCGTGCTCAGGCGGCTCATCGCCTCCGGGCTGATCGCGTCGAGGTGCACGACGCCGGACACCTCGGCGTGCCGGGTGCGCCTCGCGCTCTCCCGCGCCGGGACCGGTGCGGGGTGGCCGAGGAAGCCCTCCAGGTCCTGGCGTGAGATGCGGTACTGCTTGCCGATGCGGACCGCCTTCAGCCGGCCGTCCCGCACATAGCCGCGCACCGTCTTCACGTGCAGGTCCAGCAGGTCGGCCACCTGCTCCACCGAGTAGAACTGCTCCGGCACACCATTGCCCTTCTGTCTGTAACACTCCCTAATGTACTCCATGATAGGGAGTGATAGGGGGTGATGGAGTCTTCGCGTTGTCGCCTTGGCGGGTGTACAGGCACGCTGCCGGTAGTCGGCGGCCAGGGTGGGGCGGTGGGGAACGTTTGCGGCAATGGATTATGAGGCAATGGATGTCGAAGCGTTTCTTCAGGTGGCCGAGGAACTGATCGCCGTACCGTCCACCGCCGACCGTCCGCGCGAGCTGGAGCGGGCGCTGGAGCTGGTGCTCGAATTCGTCGGGCCGGGGTTCACGGTCGAGCGGTTTGAGCGTGCGGGCAAGCCGAGCGCGCTGGTGTATCCGGAGGGCGCGGGCGGGCGGCCCGACTTCCGGGTGATCCTCAACGGGCATGTCGACGTGGTGCCCGCGCTGCCCGAGCAGTTCCGGCCGCGCCGGGAGGGAGACCGCCTGTACGGCAGGGGCGCCCAGGACATGAAGGTGTCCGCGCTCGTCGAGGCGCAGGTCTTTCGGGAGCTCGCCACCATGGTGCCGTACGCGCTCGGGTTGCAGGTGGTGACCGACGAGGAGGTGGGCGGGCGGAACGGCACCCTGCACCAGATCGAGCAGGGGGTGACCGCCGGGTTCGTGGTCATCGGCGAGTTCAGCGGGCTGCGCGTGGTGAACGAGTCCAAGGGCATCGTGGTCGCCCGGCTGCACGCGGTGGGCCGGGCGGCGCACAGCGCGTATCAGTGGTCCGGCGACAACGCCCTGCTGAAGCTGCAGCGCAGCGTGGACAATCTGCTCGCCAAGTACCCGGTTCCGGAGGCGGAGCAGTGGCGGACCACGGTCAACGTGGCCCGGATCCACACGCCCAACCAGGCGTTCAACCAGGTGCCGGCGCTCGCCGAGGCGTGGCTGGACATCCGTTTCCCGCCCGAGGACACCGACTTCAACGGCAGGTCCGCAGAGGAGATCGCCGGCTACCTGGCGGACTTCTGCGAGCCCGGCGTCACCCCGTCGATCGACAGCGCCGACCCGCCGCACCACGCCGACCCCGCGAGCGCCGAGCTGCTGGCGTTGCAGCGGGCGGCCCGCGACCAGGGCTACTCGGGCGACCTGCTGCGCAAGCACGGGGCGGCCGACGGGCGCTTCTACTACCAGCACGGCGTCGATGCGGTCATCTTCGGCGTCGGCGGCGACGGCCTCCACGGGCCCAGCGAATACGCGGACATCTCCACCATCGCGCCCTACCATCGGGCACTGACGCGGTTCTTGCGGGAGCTCTGACCTGCGGTGCGGGCCGGACGAATCGGGCCTGATCGTCAGGCCGCTTCCCTGTAACGCCATGTCCGGTCTTTCCGCAAACTTGTCCCCCGTGCGAGCTACAGGCGAATGTCCTCTGTTTGGTGACGACGCCGGGACTGGTGAGTCCCTAGCGTTTCGGTGTGGCCAGGCCCTTCGGCCGATTTTCCGCCACACCGTCTCGTCGATCATCTCGGCGTTGATTCTCTTCATGGGGGGACATCGTGCATCGCAAGTTCAAGGCATCCGTCGTGGCCGCGCTGTGCGGAATCCTGGTCGGCGCGGGGGTCGCGGGCTGCGACGCCGACTCGCTGGAGGACTGGGACCCGCTGGCCCCGGCCTCGCAGAAGGCCGAGGCCAAGCCGATCTCCGGCACCGAGAAGATTCAGCTGGAGGGCCGTTCGGTGAACGTGTCCTGCTCGGGGAAACCGGCGGACGGCAAGCCGGTCGTCGTCCTGATGCTCGGCCTGGGCGACGGGCTGGACAAGATGGCCGCCCTGCAGAAGACGCTGAGTGAGAAGAATCGGGTCTGTTCCTATGATCGGCTCGGGGCGGGTGCGAGCGACAAGCAGGACGGCCCCCAGGACTTCGCCGGCGCCGGGAAGATCCTGACCGGGGTGCTCGACCAGGTCGCCGGTGACGGCCCGGTCGTTCTGGCCGGTCACTCGTTGGGCGGCCTGATCGCCGCCCGGTACGCGCCCGACCATCAGGACAGGGTTAAGGGGCTGGTCCTGATGGACGCCACGCCGCCCACGATGGGGGGCGACCTGGCGAGGATCATTCCCGAGTCCGCCACGGGACCGGCGGGGGAGCTGCGGGCGCAGAACCTGGCGGTCTTCCAGGGCCAGAACCCGGAGCAACTCGTCGTCCGCGATGGGGAGGTGCGGGCCGCCGGGAACATCCCGGTGGAGGTGATCCAGCACGGGCAGCCGTACCTCGGGGCCGTCCCCGAGTACGGGCCGCGCCTGGAGCAGGCGTGGTCCGCGGGCCAGCGCAAGTGGCTCGCCCTGTCCGGTGACAGCAAGCTGAGCACGGCCAAGAAGAGCGGGCACTACATCTATGTCGACGAGCCCGACGTCGCCGTCCAGGCCATCGAGCGCGTCGCCGCGCAGGCCGCCCGCTGAGCGCCCGGGATCGCACACCGCGGGACCTACCCGGCCTCGTTCGCCGTGCCGACGTCCTGCCCGGCCAGGGCGAGGGCGATGATCGCGGTGACGACGAGGCCGCCCGAGCCCGCGACGACGAGGGGCGACGAGGGTCACGCTCGCGGAGGTCGTGTCGAGCAGCAGACGCCGCCTACGTACGAGACGGCGGCCGCCGCGCGTCGCGGGTGCCCGCGACACAGTCGACGACGCCGATGACCAGGAAGAGCGGGGCCTTGAACAACGCGTGGGTCGGCGGCCTCGTGGCGGGCGCGGTCGTCGTGCTGCTCGGCGGATGGGCGGCGCTGCGCCAGCACGACCTGATGCTGCGCGCCGGCCGCGCCGTACAGGCTGCCGAATCACGGCCGACGACCACGCCGATGACCAGGAAGAGCGGGGCCTTGAACAACGCGTGGGTCGGCGGCCTCGTGGCGGGCGCGGTCGTCGTGCTGCTCGGCGGATGGGCGGCG